>CAZOQC010000003.1:0-268764 GCA_964581865.1 uncultured Spirosoma sp. | reverse complement strand
GGCGGGCCGGTCCAGGATACTTTTACACCGGTCCGGGCTATACAGACTACATTAAACCGTCCAAGACAATGAACACTAATGACAACGACATAAGGCCGCTTCGTGATGTGCCCTCCGGTCTTGACCACGACCCAAACGCTGACGAAGAAATAATCAATCAGCAGGAGGACAAAACGGCTACTGAACTCGAACTCGCGGACTCAGATAAAGCACCCATTGCCCCCGCAAACCTGTCGGAGAATATCGCTTATGCACTCGACGGCAGCGGCCCCGGTCCAACCGGGGCAAAGCCGCAGGTTAGCGCGGGTAAACACGTTACCGAAGGAATCACTGGGGCCGGACCAGAGGACGAAGAAAAGAATCTGTCGTAACGAACAGTGTGTCGCTACGGTAGTACAAAAAAAGGGCCGATCAGCAGATCGGCCCTTTTGCTTACAATGCCTTTGCCTATACCACTTCCTTGTATTGCATACGATACAGGTTGGCGTAGAACTCGCCACGCTGCAAAAGTTGCTCGTGCGTACCCTGCTCAACAATCTGGCCCTTGTCGACTACAATGATGTTGTTGGCCTTCTGAATGGTCGATAACCGGTGAGCGATAACGATAGCCGTTCGCCCTTTCATCAGCGTACTGATCGCGTTCTGAATCATCTCTTCGGTTTCGGTATCGACCGAGGACGTTGCTTCGTCGAGCACGATGATTTTAGGGTCCTGCACCATGGCCCGAACGAACGAAATCAATTGCCGCTGTCCGACAGACAGCGTCGAACCCCGTTCCATTACGTTGTACTGATAGCCGCCTGGTAATCGCTCGATCAGGTCGTGAACGCCAACGAGTTTAGCTGCTTCGGTCATTTTCTCGTAACTGATGCGCTTGTCGCCCAGCGTGATATTGTTCTCGATGGTATCGGAAAACAGGAATACATCCTGTAAAACGACCCCGATGTTCCGACGCAGGTGACCCAGTTCGTACTCGTGAACATCGACCCCATCGATGCAGATTTCGCCTTTGTTGATATCGTAGAACCGGCTGAGCAGGTTGATGATCGATGATTTTCCCGCACCGGTTGCGCCGACGAACGCCACTGTTTCGCCTGCTTTCACGCGGAAACTAATATCGCGCAGCACCCAGTTTTCTTCGTTATAGGCAAACCAGACATGATCGAAACTAACGTCGCCCCGGAGCGTGGCGGGGGTGTGTTGCCCGTTATCAACCGTGTATTCGTCGCTGTCGAGTAGCTTGATGATCCGGTCGGTGCTGACGATACCCATTTGCAGTGTGTTGAACCGGTCGGCCAGCATCCGAATCGGGCGGAAAAACAGGTTGATAAACATCACGAAGGCCGTAACAGTACCGAAGGTGATGTCGGCATGGATAATCTGCCGCGCCCCGTACCAGACGACCAGCCCCACGGCTACCGCCGAAATGATGTCGGCAACGGGGTAATAAATCGAGTAATACAGGATTGAGCGGATGTTGGCTTTACGGTGTTCGTCGTTGATGGTGCGAAACTTCTCGGCTTCGATGGGTTCGCTGCCGAAAATCTGCACGATGCTCATGCCCGTGATGTGTTCCTGCACAAATGAGTTCAGGTTGGCCACCGCCGTCCGCACTTCATTGAACGACTTTTTGATCTTTTCCTTGAAAACGTACGTGCTGACGAGCATCAGCGGGATAGTCGACAGGCTGATGAGCGCCAGCCGCCAGTCGGTGTACAGCATCACGCCGATTACCAGCACCAGCTGTAGAATATCACCGGCAATAGCGGCCATGCCCTCGCTAAATACATCCGCCAGCGTCTCAACGTCGGAAATGGAGCGCGTCACGAGTCGTCCGATGGGGGTATTGTCGAAAAATTTCAGCCGCAGCGTCAGAATTTTACGGTACAGCTGCACCCGGATATCCCGGATGACGTACTGCCCCAGCCAGCCCGACAGATAGGTGTTGTAAAATTGCACGACAGCCTGCACGACCAGTACCGCCAGCATAATGACGAGCATGGTTGTCAGCCGGTTATAGTCACCTGCACTGATAACATCGTCGATGGTGTAGCGAATCAGGAGTGGGGTCAGCGGAGACAGACAGGCCGCCAGCATAATGATGGCGACCAGGCCGAAAAAGCGACTCCGGTACGGCTGTACGAATGCGTATAGTCTTTTCAGAATGACTACATCGAAGATGCGGCCACTTTTTTGTTCTTCGTTCACGGAAAGCGGGGGAGTTCAGCAGGATAACCCAATCGACGTGACGAACGTTTCCCGAGCCGCGTGTTTCCTTATACCCAGGTTCGGACGGTATCCCATAACAGGTACACGTTCAACCCGATAATCAACACGGCCACGGCCCAGGCCGTTACTTTCATCCAGCCGGGATTGACAAATTGGCCCATTTTCAGCTTATCGCCCGTAAAAATGACCAGCGGTACTACGGCAAAACTAAGCTGTAAGGACAGAACGACCTGACTGAATACCAGCAGTTCGGAGGTGCCATGTTCTCCATAAAGTGACGCGACGACCATAGCCGGGATGATAGCAATAAGGCGGGTGATGAGTCGGCGCAACCAGGGTTTGATCCGTAAGTGCAGAAACCCTTCCATCACAATCTGTCCCGACAGGGTACCCGTCAGCGTCGAATTTTGGCCCGATGCCAGCAGTGCCACGGCAAACAGGATACCGGCTACTTTGACGCCCAGAATTGGATTGAGCAGCCGGTGGGCATCGGTAATGTCGGCCACAGTTTGATTGCCCGAAAAGTGAAAGGCCGCAGCTGCCAGCACCAGAATGGCCGCGTTGATGAAAAAGGCCAGAAACAGTGATACCGTCGAGTCGATGGTGGAAAAGCGGATAGCCGTTTTCCGACCGGCGTCGGTGCGGGGATAGTTGCGGGTCTGCACGATACTCGAATGCAGGTATAGGTTGTGCGGCATCACGGTAGCCCCCAGAATACCGATCGCGATGTACAGCATACTAGGGTTCGTCACGATGTCGGACCGGGGAAGCAGCCCGTTGACGACCGCGCCCATATCGGGTCGTGACACGATCAGTTCGTAGCCGAAACAGGCCAGAATGATAAAGATCAGGCTGGCGACGATTCGCTCGATAACCCGGAATCCTTTGTTCTGCAGGTAGAGCAATAGCAGTACATCGGCGGCTGTGATGAGAATACCGATTGTCAGGGGCAGGCCAAACAGTAAATTAAGCGCAATAGCCGACCCGATCACTTCGGCCAGATCCGTGGCGGCAATAGCAATCTCGGCCAGTGCCCAGAGAACAAAGGCAACGGGTTTGCTGTAGTGATCGCGGCAGGCCTGCGCCAGATCACGGCCAGTGGCGATGCCCAACTTGAGCGACAGGTGTTGCAGGAGAATGGCGAATAGATTGGAAATCAGCACGACCGACAGCAGGCGATAGCCAAACCGGGCACCCCCGGCAATGTCGGTTGCCCAGTTGCCGGGGTCCATGTACCCCACAGCAACCATCAACCCCGGACCAGCATAGGCCATGAGCGTCCGAAAAAAACCGGCGTTGGCTGGGACGGCCACCGAGCCATGCACATCAGCCAGTGAGTTCGTCGTATTATCCTGCCGCCAGCCTTTCGTTGTTGTATTCGTAACGTTCATGTAATGAGTAATAAAGAAGTGCGATGCGAGCGAAACAAGCCAGTACGTCTTTCTTCGTTCATCTTGCCTCTTTCATCCACTGTACAAGCGCAAATCAGCTATGTAACGACATAAATGTACGGAATGTTGAAACAAAAATTTAGACTAATCTAAATTTTTAGAAAGTTTAACACAAAAAGTACCTTTGTGCCCAAACTGTCAGGGCCCACCCCATCGTTGTATGGCTGGTTCGTATTCTATGCATTCGTTCACGGAAGAAAATTATCTGAAAACGATCTATGCGCTCGCGCTGCGGCAGGAGGGCGACGTGAGCACAAACGCGTTAGCGGAAGTTACGGCTACCAAAGCGGCTTCGGTGACGGATATGCTGCGCAAACTGGCTGATAAAGAGCTGATTCACTACAAGAAATACCAGGGTGTACGATTGACCGAGGAGGGTGAGCGACTGGCCTTGCAGATCATCCGGCGGCACCGGCTGTGGGAGGTATTCCTGGTCGAGAAGCTGGGTTTTGGCTGGGATGCGGTGCACGACATTGCCGAAGAACTCGAACATATTCGATCCGACGAACTGACGAGCCGACTGGATACGTTCCTTAATTACCCGCAGTTCGACCCGCACGGCGATCCGATTCCGACGCAGGCTGGTCAGATGCCCGCGACGGAATACCGAAAGCTGTCGGAGGTTGGCGTGGGCGAAGCTGTGCGGCTGATGGGCGTGCTGGAACATTCGACTGCGTTTCTGCAACACCTCGATCGTTGTCAGCTGACGCTGGGCTGCGCCGTGACGATGGGCGAAGTCAATCCGTTCGATCGATCGGTCCGTATTGTCAGTGAATCAGGTCAGCCTATCTTCGTCAGCCACGAGGTCGCCCGAAATTTGCTGGTTGACTAACAAGTTTGTGGTTCGTAGTTTACAGTTCGTGGCTAGCTGCCGCCGGAGGAACTGAAAACCACAAACTACAAACTACAAACTATTGTAAATGAAACTCCTGGACTGGTATATTCTGAAACGCTTCCTGCAAACCTACATCTTCGTGGTGATGGTGATCGTGCTGGTCGTGGTGATGATCGACTATACCGAAAAGGTGGATAACTTCCACAAAAACAACGTGACCGCCGGTGAAATTCTGGGGCAGTATTACCTGAATTTTGTTCCGTACTGGGCCAACTACATCAGTCCGCTGATGGTGTTCATCGCGACGGTATTCCTGACGTCGCGGCTGGCTGCCCGCACTGAAATTATCGCCATGCTGAGCAGTGGCATCAGTTTCGTTCGCCTGCTGTTTCCGTACCTGCTGGGGGCGTCGGTGCTGGCTGTGCTGACGTATTTCATGGTCAACTACATCATCCCGAAAGCCAACAAAACCCGGATTGCGTTCGAGATCAAGTACATCAATAACCCGTACACGTATTCGGGGCGGAATGTGCATATCAAGATCGCGCCAAACACCTACGCGTATCTGGAAAGCTATAATAATCAGAGCAATACGGGGTACAAGTTTACACTGGAGCGGGTAGAGGGTAATCAGCTGAAAGCGAAACTCTCGGCCGACCGTATCGAGTGGGACACGAAAAAGAAGAAGTGGGGCATCTATGATTACACCGTTCGCTCGATCAATGGGCCGACAGAAACGCTGACGCCCGGTACGCACGTCGACACGACGCTGAATCTGAAACCCGATGACTTCGGTTCGGATTTCAACCTGTTTGAAACGCTGACACTCCCCGAATTGAATCGCCATATCGAGCTGCTGCAAAGTCGGGGCGCCGATGGGGTCGAAACGTATCTGATCGAGAAGTACAGCCGCGATACCCGCCCGTTTGCCATCATCATTCTGACCGTTATTGGCGTGATTATGTCGGCCCGGAAGAGTCGGCGGGGCGTGGGCTGGCAGGTGGCGCTGGGCTTCTTTCTGGCCTTTACGTACCTGCTGTTTTTCATGCTGGCCAAAGGTATCGCGCAGGAAGGCTTCCTCAATCCGATCATCGCGGTCTGGCTCCCGAACCTTATTTTTGCTTCCATCGGGTTGCTGCTCTATAACACAATTCCGAGGTAAGTGTAGCCGTGTAGCCCAGACGTCCACGTCTGGTAGCCGCGATAGCGGCTGAAATAGCTGCCGCCTGAACACATCAGCCTGACGGCTACCAGACGTGGACGTCTGGGCTACATCACCATGACGAAAGCGACTGCTACAGATTATTTTCAGCTTCATTTCATTGTCCTGATCTGGGGATTTACGGCTATTCTGGGCAAACTCCTGCAACCGCTCGACGCATCGGCGGTGGTGCTGTTTCGTACGGGCCTGGCCACGATTGGCCTGCTGGTGGTGCTGCGGATTCGGAAACAGTCGATGGCCGTACCCGCTGCTGACCGCTGGAAATTACTGGCGACGGGTGGCGTGATTGCGCTGCACTGGGTGCTCTTTTTTTTGGCGGCCCGGCTCGCCAACGTGTCGGTTTGTCTGGCGGGTATGGCAACCAGTTCGCTCTGGGCCAGTGTACTCGAACCCATCATTCTGCGTCGGCGCGTCCGGCTGATCGAGGTGATACTGGGCGCGGTCGTGATGGCAGGACTGTACATGATTTTTCGCTTCGAGATCGACAAAGTTACCGGGCTGGTAGTGGCAGTGTTTTCGGCCATGCTATCGTCGCTGTTTACGATCATCAACAGCCGGTTCGCGCAACGGTACGAATCGCTGGTGATCTCGGTTTACGAAATGGCCGGGGCTACCGTGGGCGCATTAGGGCTCTGGCTGGCAGTGCGCTACACAACCCCCGCCGATACTCTTGCCCTCATACAGTTTGTGCCGGATACAGCCGCGCAATGGCTCTGGCTGGGTATCCTGTCGATGATTTGCACGGTGTACGCCTATTCGGTGGGCGTGAGTCTGCTGCGTAAGTTTTCGCCATACATGGCCATATTAACCGTAAATTTGGAGCCAGTGTACGGAATTTTGCTGGCCGTGCTGATCTTTGGCGACACGGAACGCATGACGGCTGGCTTCTATCTGGGTACACTGGTTATCCTGCTGGCGGTGCTGGCTTACCCCTTTCTGGATCGTCCGAAGGTCGAGCCGGTGGAAGGTTAACCGGGCGTTCAGTTGCCATTTCACTGCATGAAACATTTTTTCTCCGGCCGGTTGGTCGCCGTAACGACCGGTTTGCTGGTTGCGCTGACCTACCTGCCGCTGATGTGGCTATCGGTCCATAATCATCCGTCGGCGGCCGACGATTACTGCTTTGCCGATACGGCGGTACGCTACGGTTTCTGGGCCGCGCAAAAGCTGTACTACAACGGCTGGACGGGCCGCTACTTCTCCAACATGCTGGTACACGGCAGCCCGCTGGTCTGGGGCTGGTACGATGGGTACCGGCTGATTCCGATCCTGACTGTAACGGGTCTGCTGCTGGCTATATGGTCGTTCGTCGATGAACTGCTGCGCGATCAGCCGCGCCCAACCCGGCTGACGGTTGCGGGGTTACTCTTTTTCGCTTACATGGTGGGACTACCCAATACGGTTGAAGGATTTTTCTGGACGTCGTCGGTAGTGGCTTATACCATTCCGGTGGCGCTGACGCTGTACTGGCTGGCGATTGTACGACGCTGGTATCGGCTTCCCGCCGGTGTGTACCGCAACCTGAACGCATTCTGGGCCGGTGTGCTGGTCTTTTTTATCGTTGGTTCGGGCGAAACGATTCTGATCTTACTGGTCGGGATAATTCTGGCGATGGCGGCTTACCGACTGCTATTTCAACGTACGTTCGACGGTTTTCTGGCGGGTCTGCTGGTTGTAGCCCTGCTATCGGCCGGGTTGGTGTTTGGCGCACCGGGCAACGCTATCCGGCTGGGGTCGAATCAGATACAGGGCAACATCGCTGTGTCGCTGGGGCAGACGCTGGGTATTCTGGTGAAAGCCATACTACGCTGGCTGGTGCAGACACCTGTCCTTCCGCTGTCACTGCTGAGTCTGCCGTTGCTGGTGCGGCTACACCGCCCCGATAGCTCAGTACGCCTTATTTTTCAACTGCCCGCGCTGTTGCTGACGCTTATCTGGGCGGGCGTGCTGCTAGTACTGACGTTCCCGTCTGTGTACGGACTGGGTACGGCACCGGGCCGGGTAATGAACCTGACGTACCTGATGTTTTTGTTCGGCTGGTTTTTTGTACTGACTGTCTGGGTTGGCTACCTGATGCGTCGGCAAAACTCCGTCGCGCGCTGGCTGGCGGCCGGGGCAACGCTGCCCACACTGGCACAGGGCGTAGCGGGGGTATGGCTGATTGGCTGTGTTGTTGTCAGTCCGACCCTGCGGCAGCAGTACGGCGACCTGTTTAGTGGAAACGCGGCTACCTATGACCGGGAAATGACGCAGCGACACGAGCAGCTGCTGCAATCGGCCGATACGCTACAGCTGGTTCCGATCAGCGTGTATCCGGCTACGCTGGTTGTCGAAGACATAAAAACGGATAGTCAGCACTGGTGGAATCGCTGTCAGGCCGGCTATTATCACCACAAAACGATTCTCCTGACAGGGAATTAGTTTGTGGTTCGTTGTTCGGAGTTTGTCGTTCACAAACCGGCTGCGATTAACCACAAACTATAAACGACAAACTAAATTCATGCCCCACGTCTGCGTCATCATACCATGTTACAATGAAGCGGGTCGGTTGCCAGTCGATGCGTTTCAAACGTACCTGAGGCAGACGACCGACGTGCATTTCTGCTTCGTCGATGATGGCAGTACCGACCAGACCCGCGCCGTGCTGGAACAGGTACGGGCTCAGTCGCCCGACCGGGTCGAAGCCCTGATTCTGCCGCAGAATAGGGGCAAGGCGGGGGCCGTCCGGGCGGGGATGCTGCACGTCGCGCAGCAGTCATTCGACTATGTTGGGTTTCTGGATGCTGACCTGGCAACCCCGCTGGATGCCATTGCCGATCTGACTGACTCGCTCGACCGGCAACCGGGCCTTGATCTGGTGATGGGGTCGCGAATCAAATTTCTGGGCGTCGACATTCGGCGGAAGCTGTTCCGTCATTACACGGGCCGGATTGTGGCTACGTGTATCAGCACCATTCTCAAACTGCCAGTCTACGACACGCAGTGCGGGGCCAAGCTGTTCCGACGCCGGGCGGTCGAGTCGTTGTTTCGCGACGAGTTTATCAGTCCATGGCTGTTCGATGTTGAGCTGCTGGCCCGGATGATTCAGCAGCACGGCCGTGCCGACATAGCCCACCGCGTTGTCGAGCGGCCGCTGCGGCAATGGGTGGAGCAAAGCGATTCGCGTATCAGTTCGACGTATATGTTTAAAATGTGGTACGAGCTGTACCGGATTCAACGAACCTACCGAGATGTATGAGTCGATTTTACCGCCTGCTGGCCCACCGCCCGCTGACGCTGACGTTAGTGCTGTTACCCATCGGGGCTTTCTTTATTTATTTTTTCGCCCTTCGGTACAACATTCCCTGGTTTGACGAGTATGAAAACATTCCGTATTTCCTCGACCGATTTCTTAGTGCTGACTCGTTTGCCGACCGGATGGCGGCTCTGCTGCGACCCAACAACGAGCACCGGGTGCTCTACGCCCGCTTGGTCGTGCTGGGGCAGTACTGGCTGACGGGCGGACTGAATTTTGCCGGGCTGATGCTCTGGGGAAATCTGGGGCTGGTGCTGATTTTCTGGCTGCTCTACAACGCCCTGCGCCGGGCCAACGATCCATCGGCCGACGCGCTGGCACCCCGATCGCTGGGAAACAAGGCCCTGATCGGGATGTTGCCGGTACCATTGCTACTGTTTACGGCCCAGAATTACCTGCTCACGTTTACCGCCATTTATACGCTTCAATACCTGGCGATTATCGTGCTGGTGGTGCTGACGTTCTACGTGCTGGCTACCGACCGGCCACTGCATTTTGGGCTGGCACTGGGGCTTGGGCTGCTCAGTACCTTCAGCATGGGCAACGGGTTGTTGCTGTGGCCGGCTGGCGCGGTTATGCTGATGGTGCAGCGTCGCTGGATACCGCTGGCAACCTGGGCAATCGTCGGCGGAACAGGAGGTTACCTTTATTTTCTGGGCTATCCCGTGCAGCAGGGTAACGCCAACGGCTTCGCTTACGTGCTTGACCATCCGGTGCAGACGCTGTCGGGATTCCTCATTTTCGCGGGTAGCGTATTCGATCTGTTTCCCATTCTGACTATCGAGCCGCGTTCGTATCTACCGTTTGCCATGGGGCTGGGCCTGATCGCAGGGCTGGGTTACTGGCTGGTAAGAACCGTGTGCCGAACGGAGAAAAACACGTCCTTCTTCGACGTATTCGTGCTGGGTTGCGCGCTGTTTCTGCTGGCTAACATCGGCCTGATCGCTGTGTTTCGAATCCGGTTTTACTTCGGTATGGTGCTGCATAGTTCGTACCGGACGTACTCGCTGGTATTGTGGTCGCTGGCCGTTGTGTTGCTGTTCAGTCGGCTTCATGAGTCGCTGCGGGTTCGGCTCTGGCCGGGTATCTGGCTGCTGTTTCTCGGCGTCAGCGTACTCACCTACGGCACGTATATTCCCGAAGCGATTGAACGTCGGAAACACATGCAGGCCATGACGTTCAACCAGCGCTACAGCGACATTGGCCTGGGCGGTACACGCAATACCTACCTGGCGCGCTACATTTCCGGACTGACGAAGCTGATGCATGATAAGGGCTGGTACGACCTGCCCGATCCGGCGATAACACCCGACGAAAAAAGACTCGTTGCCCCCGCTGACCCGCCCGTTCCGACGGAGCCGCTTCAGATCACGCAGCGGCCCGACTATATTGTTGTCGATAATCACGATACCAATTATCAGCCTGGGATCAACATGGCTACGTACCTGATTATGAAGTCTGACAGGCTGACGTATCTGGTGCTGGCGGCCCGTATCCGGCCGGAGGGCAGCCAGTTTTGGCGGGTTGTGCCGGGCTTTACAGCGGCTATGCCTACTGCGCTCGTACAACCCGGTCGATACCGCATCGGCCTGTTCCGCACCTACCCCGACCATACGCAAACTCAGTTTACCAATCGCTTTGTCGATGTACCCTGATCTCGCCTGAAAAACGAATCTGGGTAGAAACGTTTACTTTTGCGATTCAACCACTTGGCTGTCCACTGGTGAGTACACCCGACGCTCCTTCCAACCGTATCAATGTTGTTATCCCGCTGTTCAACGACTGGCAGGCCGTAAGCCTGCTGCTGGACCGTATACGGCTGGTCGTGGCCGAGCCGATTGTAAAGCGCATGGCGTTTCTGATCGTCGACGACTGCTCGGTGACCAATTATGACACCCTGCCAACCGGGATCGGTCAATCACTGTCGATTCTGCGGCTGTACCGGAACGTCGGTCACCAGAAAGCCATCGCACTGGGTCTGTCGTACCTGGCCGATCAGCCCGACTTGCAGATGACGATCGTGATGGATTCCGACGGGGAAGACCGGCCCGAAGACATCGAGAAACTGATACAGCGGAGTGCCGAAGTACCCGGCCAGATTGTGTTTGCGCACCGCGCCAAGCGGCACGAAACCCTGTTGTTCCGGGTCTTCTACCGGATTTACAAGTGGCTGTTTCTACTGCTGACGGGCAAGGTCATCACGTTTGGCAATTTCAGTCTCGTACCAGCGGGACAACTGCGTAAGCTGGCGCACGTGTCGTCGATCTGGAACAATTATCCCGGTGGGGTTATCCGGTCGCGGTTGCCGTACACGGGCGTGTCACTGGAGCGGGGCCGGCGGCTGGCGGGCGAATCAAAAATGAATTTTGTGTCGCTGATCCTGCACGGATTTAGCGCCGTATCGGTACTGATCGACACGACGGCGGTGCGGCTGGTGTTATTCAGCGCACTGATGATTGCCGCATCGATGATCGGTATCGGGGTTGTCGTGTACATGAAACTGTTTACGCAGACGGCTATTCCGGGCTGGGCCAGTTACCTGGTGGCTTCGTTTTTGATCGTGATTCTTCAGGCCTTTCTGATCTCGCTGCTGCTGGTGTTTATCGTACTGGCCTATCGAACCCAGGTGCAGTTTATCCCGGCCCGGCAGTACCGTGATTTTGTTGAGTGCGTCGAGGTCGTCTACTGACCCGACAACGCGTTGCCTGCTACGGTGATCAATGTAAAAAACGATGGAAGCAAATGATCGTATCTTTTAAAAACCGAGTGCGTGGTTACTAGTAAACTGTCTGTGAGTGAGTCAACCCCGTGGCTGTTCCGACCGGCCGCGTCAGCCATTACCGCCGGGATCTGTATCCTGCCTGTCCTTCTGTTCACGGTCTTTATCTACACGAATGCTGTCAATGTGCCGTGGATGGATGACCTAGAAGCGTTTCTGAAGTTTCTGCTGGCGTACCAGGATGCGCCTACGCTGGCTGGTAAAATCGACTGGCTGCTGCGACCCAACAACGAACACCGGATTCTGTTTGCCAAGCTGGCCACCATAGCACTGTACAACCTGACTGGGCAGGTGAATTTCGCGACGCTTATCCTGATCGCGTACCTGTTTCTGCTGGCGACGTTATGGGTGTTGTACCGGGTGTTTCGCCGGATGAACCTGCCAATTGGCGTCTTTATCCCCGTTCCGTTTATACTGCTTCAGCCGCAGTATTACCTGACAAGTCTGTGGGCGGTGACGGGCTTGCAGCACGAAGTGGTGATCTGTCTGGTAATCGTGACGCTGTATCTGCTGGCGGGCGATAAATCCGCCGGGTTCGGGTTCGCTGTCGGTATTCAGCTGCTGGCTTCACTGTCAATGAGTAACGGGCTGTTTGGCTGGGTGGCCGGTGCTTTTGTTCTGCTGTTGCAGGGAAACAGCCGCCGGTTGCTGATCTGGGTGGCATTGGCTATTGGTACCATCGCGTTCTACTTCCACGACTTTCAGAATCCCCAGGGCAACGAAAGCAGCGTGTCGTACCTGGTGCGCAACCCCCACATCGTCGTGGCGGCTTTCTTTACATTTGTCGGGGCGCTGTTCGATTTCTTTCCCACCAGCACCACCAATTGGCGCTACGTAGTGCCTACCCTAGCCGGGCTGGTTGTGGCGGGGAGTGTCGGCTGGTTGCTGGTCCGGATGAACTGGCCGCTGCTACGAAAAAAAGCCCCGACGCTGGGTAGGGCCGAACAAACTCGCCGGTACTTTTTTTCGGGGGCTTACGCGTTTCTGCTCGTCAACGCTACGGTGGTGGCCGTGCTGCGACCGCGTTTCGGGTATTCGGTGATGGTTGTGAGCAACTACATGATTTACCCGGCACTGACCGTTGTGCTGGTGTATCTCAACGTTATCAGTGAATATCACGCCCGGAAGCCGGTGTTCGTGACGCGCTGGGTGCAGGGAGGAATCGCGCTGGGCTTGCTGGTCTGGTGTATTTCGTACGGGCTGCGCTGGCCCGTGGTAGCCGCCCGTAAAGAAACGCTGCTGACAAACGCGTTCAACCAGCAACACAATCAGACGGGGCTGGGCCCTACCTGGGGAACCGCCTTCGATACGCTGGGGCGCTACGTGATGGGGGAGGCCGTCCGGCGGGGTATGTACACGTACCCAACTGGGTATTATACGCCTTACGTAACCCAGCTGGGCCACGCGTCGCACCTGCCGCCCGACCGGTCGCTGAATCTGCACGTCAGTCCGTTGCCGAATGGTTCATACGCCGTTGCGACGGATAAACTGCCATTCCCACCCGCCCGGCAAGCCGCTGTA
Source organism: uncultured Spirosoma sp. (assembly GCA_964581865.1). GTDB lineage: Bacteria > Bacteroidota > Bacteroidia > Cytophagales > Spirosomataceae > Spirosoma. The sequence goes on along the minus strand of CAZOQC010000003.1, from coordinate 255,432 downwards.
CTCGTGCAGGCGGAAGCCAGCGGGGCTACGTACCTGTTTTTCTCGCCCGTGCCGTTCGGGTTGAAAACGTTCTGGCGTCGGGCAGTACCTGGTCTTCTCCGTGCTGAAGTCGTCAGTGCATTTTTGGCTCCCGGCCGCTACCGGGTTGGTATCCTGAATCCGGCTGACGAGCAAAATCCGGTTCGGATCAGTACCGAGACGCTGGTAGTCGCTCAGTAGGCTGCCGGTACCGTGCCTGCCGCTGGCCCGCGAAAAAACGTACTTTTGTCCAGTCAGCCGGTAATCGATGTATGAATGAATTAGTTGAGGGGCCACAAATTTCGATCATCGCCCCGCTTTACAACGAATCCGATTCGTTGCCCCACCTGGTAACGAGGCTGAACGCGTTGATGGATCGGTTGTCGCTACGGATCGAGGTCGTACTCATCGACGATGGTAGCCGGGATCAGACGGCACTGCTGATGCAGCAGCTGGCTTTGGCCGATGTTCGGTACCACTGCATTTTTTTATCCCGGAACTATGGTCATCAGATTGCCCTGACGGCCGGGATTGCGGCCGCCCGGGGCAGCGAAGCCTTATTCATCATCGATGGCGACTTGCAGGACCCCCCGGAACTGCTCCCGGAGTTTTACCAGAAGTTCAAAGAAGGGTACGACGTCGTGTACGCGGTTCGGAAGAAACGCAAGGAAGGCTGGCTCAAACGCATGGCCTACTCCACGTTTTACCAGTTTATGCGGTCGATTTCGTACGTCGACATTCCGCTGGACAGCGGTGATTTTTCGCTTATCAGTCGACGGGTTGCCAGTATCATGAAGCAGATGCCGGAAGAAAGCCGGTTCATCCGGGGTATGCGGTCCTGGATTGGTTTCCGGCAAACGGGTATCGAGTACGAGCGGGATGCGCGGCTGGTCGGCACGTCCAAATATTCGTTTAAGATGCTGCGCAAACTGGCCTACAACGGCATTTTTAACTTCAGCGAATACCCGATCAAACTGGTGACCCGGCTGGGGGTGATAACCCTGATTGTTGCGGTGCTGTACCTGATTCAGACGCTGATAAAAAAATACTACTATGGCGACGTTCCGCAGGGCTTCACGGCGACGCTGCTGGTTATCATTCTGTTCAGCGGGGTGCAGTTGCTGGCACTGGGCCTGATCGGGGAATATGTGCTGCGGATTTTCTTCCAGTCGAAAGGTCGGCCGCTGTACATAGTTCGGGAGGTAATCAGGCAGCAGGAACGGCAGCTTATTTACGACACCGAACCGACCTATCATCCGACCGGAATCACCCCTAATCAACCGTGATAATCGGCTAGTCTGGCTTCACCCGGACGGCTGGCGAATGCCCGATGCTGTTTAACTCGCTCCAATTTCTTCTTTTTTTCATCGTCGTCACGACCGCTTATTTCAGTCTGAAGTGGCGGGGGCGGTGGGTGTTGCTGCTGGTAGCGAGTTGCTACTTCTACATGGTCTTCAAGCCAGCGTATTTTATTATTCTGCTGCTGACCATCATCATCGACTACATCGCCGGCATCTGGATTGAGCGTACGCATGGCCCGGCCCGGCGGTGGCTACTGATTTTGTCGCTGGTGTCCAATCTGGGTATTCTGGCCTTTTTCAAGTACCTGGGCTTCTTCGCCGACAACGTCGTGTGGCTGTTCGATCACCTCAGTCTGCCCGGTGTGGCAACGCAGGTCGAAGGGCTGACGAACCGTATTTTTATCCGGGTGCTCCGGTTCTTCGGTGAAAATGACATTACCTCGTTTAAAGACAACGTCATTAACATCCTGCCGGTCGGGCTGTCGTTTCACACATTTCAGGCCATGAGTTACACCATCGAAGTGTATCGGGGCAATCAGAAAGCCGAGCGCCATTTCGGTATTTACGCACTCTACGTGATGTTCTACCCCCAACTCGTAGCGGGGCCTATCGAACGGCCACAAAACGTGCTCTGGCAGTTTCATTCGTACTTCAAATACAATCCCGAAGAAGTGAAAGCCGGGTTGATGCAGATGGCATTCGGGCTGTTCAAAAAGCTGGTTATCGCCGACCGGCTGGCCATGCTGGTCAGCTACGCGTACAACGACCCCAGTCAGCACAATGGCCTGACGCTGCTGGCGGCTACCTTTTTCTTTACCTTTCAGATTTACTGCGACTTTTCGGGCTACTCCGATATTGCCATCGGTGCCGCGCGAGTAATGGGCTTCACGCTGATGGAGAACTTCCGAACGCCCTACATCGCGCAGTCGGTATCGGAGTTCTGGCGACGCTGGCACATCTCGCTCTCGACCTGGTTTCGCGACTACCTGTACATTCCGCTGGGGGGTAACCGCAAAGGCCCCGTCCGGCAATACGCCAATATGCTGATCGTGTTTCTGGCGAGTGGCCTGTGGCACGGCCCTAACTGGACGTATGTAATCTGGGGCGGCTTGAACGGGCTGTATCAGATCCTCGCCGTGTTGCGCGACAAGTTACTGGCGAAACTGGGCCTGATCGCTACACCAGCCAGCACCATTCATTCACCCGCCAGCGAGCCGAAGCCGCATTCACCAGTACGGGTTGTGGCCAACACCCTGATAACGTTTTTGCTTATCATGCTAACGTGGGTGTTCTTCCGGGCCCGTAATCTTAGTGACGCCGTGTTGATTCTACAGCGTATCGCTACGTTGTCGTGGTCTGATACCATCAGCAGTCCGATGAACGCCGTAGAGATGGGATTTGGCGTCGGTCTGATCGCGTTCCTGCTCCTTAAGGAGTACTTTTTTCTGACTATCCCGACGCGTAGCACGGTTCAGTTCGTCCTGCTGTTTGTCCTGATTACCTTCGCGACGTATCTGTTCGGCGTCTTCTCGTCCAACCAGTTCATTTACTTCCAGTTCTGATTTTGGTATATTTGGTCTGACCAACTACCGTCGCTATGGAAACGCTGTCAGTGCCCACTCCGTCGATCGATGCTGATCTGTCCGCGTATCTCTCTTTTCGCATTCCTCAGATTCACAACGGCGACGACTTCTACGACTTCTGCCAGGACAATCCTGATTATACCTTCGAACGAGACGCCGACGGACGTATTTACGTTATGCCGAATACAGGTGGGAAAACCGGAATAAGAAATTCAGAATTAACCACCGACGTTACGATCTGGAATCGCCAGACTAAACTGGGGAACGTATTCGACTCGTCGACAGCGTTTAATTTACCCGATGGGAGCACGCGGTCACCGGACGTGGCCTGGGTGAGCCGCGACCGGTGGGACGCTCTGAGTGAGCGCGAAAAGGAACGGTTTCCGCCTATTTGTCCCGATTTTCTGATCGAGCTAGTGTCACCGACCGATTCGCTGGGCAGTGCGAAATCGAAAATGACGGATGTCTGGCTGGCTAACGGCTGTCGACTGGCATGGCTAATCGACCCTAAAACCGAAACAACGTACATCTTCCGGATCAATGGCGAAATTCAGATCGTTCAGGGCTTCGACAAGCCTTTATCGGGCGAAGACATCCTGCCCGGTTTTATTTTGTCGCTGAGTTAAACTCCATCGCGTCGCCGTTCATGCAATAGCGCAGACCGGTTGGTTCGGGGCCGTCTTCGAAAACATGGCCCAAGTGACCGTCGCAAACCGAGCAGCGTACTTCCGTCCGGTTGCCGTCGGCTTCGGTATAGATGGCATTGGGCAAAATGGGGGCGTAAAAACTGGGCCAGCCAGTGCCTGATTCAAACTTGGCCGTCGACCAAAAGAGCGGATTGTGGCAGGCAGCACAGACAAACGTACCAGCCCTATGTTCTTGGTTGAGCGGACTGCTGCCTGCCCATTCGGTGTCGCTGTTGCGCAGTACATTGTACGCCGACCGACTCAGTAATTTCTTCCATTCCGCATCCGTTTTCTCAACGCGCCTGCCATCTGGCGAGGTCGTGCCTGCGGGACGCTGATGCGGTGGGCGGGGTTTGGCGATAAAGGTACCGTAGCTCCATAACCCCAGCGCCAACAGGCCGGCAATTGCTAGAAATAAGATCGATGATTTCATGGGTTCGACAGAAAAGCAATGGCTGCTCTACCGAAAAATACGTTCGTGCGGCACAATCAGTTCCGGAAACAGCTGGCACGGAATTTCGCCCGACTCGTAAATATCGACCAGCGCAAACTCGTCAGTCTCAAGCACGTATACGTTGACTGCTTTTTCTTTCGGCTGGATGATCCAATACTCCCGTACACCTGACTGCTCGTACAGATGAAACTTTTCGTCGAAGTCGTACTTGGCCGTTCGGGGCGACGTAATCTCGATAATCCAATCGGGAGCACCCAGACAGCCATCGTCGTCCAACTTGGTCAGGTCGCAGACGACGCAGATGTCGGGATGAACAACGGTGTAAATCTGATCGGGTCTTTTCCTGTTCTGAACCGGCAATCGAACGTCGAAGGGCGCGTCGTAAACCTGACACGATTTATCGTCGAAGTAGTGACGAACAACGTAGGAAAGATTGCCTGATGCGCTTTGATGCATTCGTTTTGGGGCGGGCGACATAGCCAAGATCTTTCCCCGAACAAGTTCCACGTGTTCGTCAAATTGCCATTTTACATAATCGGCGTAGGTGTATGTGCCGTTAGGATCGAGTTGCGATATATCCGTAATCATGGGAGGTGGCTTTATTGATAAACCAAGCTACGACTAACCACCGAAAACTGTATATCGATCACCGTAAACCGTAGTGCTACCGGCCGATGGCTACTTTGCGCAGGATCGAGTCGATGACCTGTAGCGGGGTAATCTGATCGGCTTCGGCTTCGTAGTTGAGCAAAATGCGGTGATTGAACACATCGGGGGCTACTTCCTTGATGTCTTCGGGCAGCACGTAGTCACGCCGGTCGAAGTAGGCCAGGGCTTTGGCGGCCAGGTTCAGGTTGATACTCGCGCGGGGCGACACACCAAACTGAATATACCGGGCTTCATCGCGCAGGCCGTAATCGAGGGGTTTGCGAGTGGCAAAGACCAACTCGATGATATATCGTTCGAGCGTTTCGGAAATGGTAATACCGTTGATCTCGTTGCGGATGGCGATTAAGTCTTCCTTTCCCAGCACAGGCTGTACCTCGTAGTCGAAGTTCATGTTCGACATCCGGCGCATCACTTCCAGCTCATCCTCGCGACTCAGGTAATCGACAAATACCTTCATCATAAACCGGTCGACCTGTGCTTCGGGCAGTGGGTAGGTTCCTTCCTGCTCAACGGGATTCTGCGTCGCCAGCACCAGAAAAGGCCGGTCAAGCAGAAACGTTTCCTCGCCGATAGTCACCTGCTTTTCCTGCATGGCTTCGAGCAGTGCGGCCTGCACCTTGGCGGGCGAGCGGTTTACTTCGTCGGCCAGAATCAGGTTGGCGAAGATCGGGCCCTGCTTCACCTCGAACTCGGCGGTTTTCTGGTTGAAAATCATGGTGCCAACCAGGTCGGCGGGGAGTAGATCGGGCGTGAACTGGATACGCTGAAAATCGAGTTCCAGCACTTTTGCCAACGTGTTGATCGTCAGGGTCTTGGCCAGGCCGGGTACGCCTTCGAGCAGGATGTGCCCACCCGTAAACAGGCCGATAAGCAGCCGGTTGAGCAGCCGATCCTGTCCCACAACGACCTGACTCATCTCGCGAAACACATCCCGAATCTTGGCGTGGTAAGTAAATGACGTAGTGGATTGCATAAAGTAGGTTTAAAGTTCATAGTTTAAAGTTCAATGTTGGTTTCGGTAAACTATGTTACTAGATCAACAACGTTAAACCTTAAACCCGAAACCTTAAACGATTAGAAAGTAGCCCGGATGCTGCGGTCTTTGCCGTGGATGTCTTTGTATACCTGGATGCGGGAGAAGCCACGATCGGCAAAAACCTGCCGGGTTGCCTCACCAAACCGCTCGTTTATTTCAACGTAACAGGCGCCGTCTTTCGTCAGGTGACGCACGCAGAAATCAGCGACGGCTTTGTAAAATACCAGCGGGTCATTGTCTTCCACAAACAGCGCCAGGCCGGGTTCGTAGTCGAGCACGTTGCGGTTCATATCGGCCGCTTCCGAGCGGGTCACGTAAGGCGGGTTGCTGACCACACAATCGAAACGATGAGCAAAGTCGGCCGGTACATTCAGGATGTCCTGAATAGCGAATGTCACGTCGGCGTTCAGGTTGTGGGCATTGTGCCGTGCCAGTGCGAGGGCTTCTTCCGACACATCCCAGCCCGTCACAATCGACTGCGGCAGGAAGCGCGACAAGGTGGTGGCAATACAACCGCTGCCCGTACCGATGTCAACAATGGGTACGTCGTCGGTACGGTCGGCGAAGTCGTGCATGATAAGCCGGACCAGATCTTCGGTTTCCGGACGGGGAATGAGTACGTCGGGCGACACGTCGAATTCAAGTCCGCAAAAGATCGTCGTGCCGATCACGTGCTGTATGGGTTCCTGCCGGTTGAGCCGTTCCAGAATCTTGAACCAGTCGGGTTCGGTGCGGTTCGGCGGGAGCGGTTTATCCGTTAGTACATCCGTTTTACGCAGGCCAAAGTAGTGGTCGAGCAGCATGAACGCCATTTCGCGCGCTTCTTCGGGCGAATAAGCCGTGATATTTTTCTTCAGCCGGTCGTATAGAGGTTTGGCAGTTGCCATTCGGGTCGAAAACTTGTTTTGCCAAAAATAAGGAATTTGCGGGTCACGGATTTTTGTATGTGCTGAATCCGGGTGTCGAATTACCAGAAAAAAGAAGGGCACCGGCTATGAACCGGTGCCCTTGGGCTGTTGTACTCAGCGCTGAACTTGTTAAGACCGGCTAGAAGCGCAGCTGAATGTTGGCGTTGAAAGTCGTACCTAGCTGGCTGAACTGCGCACCGTTATAGCCCAGAATGCTGTAGCGACCGTTGAACGACAGGTAGTTCCGCAGGTCGGCGGCTTGCTGGGCGTTGGCCAGGTACTGCGATCCGGTTTCGTTAAGCGCCACCAGATCCCACTTCGGCAGTACGTTGAACAGGTTGTTGACGTTAGCCGTTGCCGACAGGTTTTTGCCGAACGTGTAGCCCACGCTCAGGTCGGTGACGACGGCTGGTTTGAAAGCCGCCTGAATATTTTCCATAATCGAACCGCCATTGTCAAGATCCTGGAAATACGTCGGTCCAAACAGGGTGTTGTTCAGGTTGAACGTCCATTTGCTGATGGCGTAGTCGATGCCCAGAATCGACTTGTACTTGGGCCGGCTCTGGGTCAGCAGCGACTTGATCTGCGTGTTGAGGATGCTCGAACCAGCCGCCCGAATCGCTTCGGGATCGGCGGGGGTACCGTCGATGCGGTTGACCAGCATGAAGTTACCCGCCAGGTTCAGACCAATCTTACCCCGACCCGCTGGCAGGTTCCGGTACGACACCACGTAGTCAAGCCCGGACGTCGTCGTCTGAATGCCGTTGATGAAAAACTGAATCGACGTTACCCCGGCCTGCCGCAGGATTTGGCCCAGCGCACTCGACGGGTCCGACGAACTGATGGTCGAGCTGTAGACGATCCGGTCTTTTACTTTGATCGTGTAGTAATCGAGGGTCACGCTCAGGTTGCGGGTCGGATTCAGTGCCACGCCCAGCGATACGTTGGTCGACCGTTCGGGCTTCAGCGCCGGAATGCCCAGCAACTTGGCCTGCGTGCTCTTGTTGTTGAACAGACCCGATAGCTGAATCGTACCGCCGATAAACGAGGCCTGTGTCGACTGGGCATAGATCTGGTGGAGCGATGGAGCCCGGAAACCCGTCGATACCGATCCGCGCAGCACGATTTTATCGTCGGCCAGTTTGTAGCGCGACGAAATTTTCCAGACGTTGGCGTTGCCGAAGTCGCTGTATTTTTCCGTCCGGGCGGTTCCGTTGATGAGGAAGTTCTTGGTGATGTCGTAGCTCAGGTCTACGTACCCGCCGATGTTGAACCGCTGGAAAACGCCCGCGTTGTTGGCACTGATGCCGGGGAATGAGTTGGCCCCTTCACCCGAATACGAAGCCGTATCACCCGCTGTGATCGTGTACGTTTCCGACCGGCCTTCCATCCCGAAGGCAAGGCCCAGCTTGTCGGTTACCTGCCGCGAAATATCGATGTTGCCAACCAGGTTGCCAAAGGAGTAGCCACCCGGCCGGAAGCGCGTTGGACTCGATTTGCCGAGCGTCCGGTTGACCGTGTTTTCAACGCTGTAGATCTGCTGGTTGTAGCCCGTCGTGAGGCTGATATCGTGTTTCCAGCCGTTGTTTTCACCCCGTGCCCCGATGCTGGCGTTGTAATCGAGCAGATTTCCCTCGAAGGTCGGTGCGTAACCGATATAGCCATTGTAGAGGCTCAGCGCATCCTGCGAGGGGTAAGCCAGCGTAGACTGGGTCAGGTAGTTTTTGCCACCGTTGTCGGTTGGGCTGTGCAGCAGACCCCGGTCCTGCCGCCAGTAGGGTGGGCGGAAGTTGGCGAAGCTCAGTACGCGCTTGGTTACCATCCCCGCACTGGCGTACAGTTCGTGGTTGTCGCCCAGTGGAATACCGGCGTTGATCAGAAACTTACCGGCCGAAATAGCCCCCGTACCGTTGATGTTTCCCGCCGTCGGGTAATCCTTCAGGTAGTTGGTAATGAGCGCGTCGGCCGCTGGGCTACCCCCAAACGTAGCAATCTCGGTGCGGGCATCGACGGTGCCCGACCGGACAGCACTGTTCTGCTGCGACAGGCCGACCGTGTAATTGACGTAGCCTTTCGTGCCAAAATTTGCCCCGCTGTTAAACGCCACATCGACCAGGCTACCGTCGCCCTTCGAGGTGATACCCGTGTTGATGTTCAGCGATGAAAAGTCGAAGCGATCTTTCAGAATCACGTTCATTACCCCGGCAATGGCATCGGAGCCGTACTGAGCCGATGCTCCGTCGCGCAGGATTTCGACCCGTTTGATCGCCTGCTGCGGAATGGCCGACAGGTCGACACCCGTTTCGCCCCGGCCCGGTGAAAACTGCACATAGAGCAGCGAACTGAGGTTTTTGCGCTTACCATTGATCAGTACGAGTGTGCGGCTGGGGCCCATGTTGCGGATCTCCCAGGGGTCGAGCAATGTAGTTGCGTCGTTGACCGGCGTGTTGACGGTGTTGAACGACGGCACCCGGTATTGCAGGGCTTTGTCGAACGTTGGTTGTCCGGTCGAGGTTAACTCTTTTGTCGACAGAATATCGACTGGCAGGGGCGTATCGGTCAGGGTACGCTGCGAGTTGCGGCTACCCACGGCTATGACCACTTCCGACAGATTGGTGGCGGTCGACGAGAGCGAAACGGTGTTGGTGGCAGCGGCCGTCAGCGTCCGGGTTTCGTACCCGATAAACGAAATGTTGATAGAACTACCTACGGGTGTGTCGAGGGAGAACGTACCGTCGGGGCTGGTTGTCGTGCCTTTTTGCTGGCCGGTTACCACGATGGACGCGCCCACGATGGGGGATTTGTCGGCCGCGTCGATGACTTTACCGGTTATTTGTCCAAAAAGCGTATCTGTCGCCAATAGACAAATAATCAATGAAAGTAAATGTTTTATGCTTATCATATATTTGGTTAAATAGTAATCGGGCCAAATATACTACTCAGTCGTAAGGTTTTGTATTCTATTGGCGGAGTAATAATTGAAAACAGTTTTTTTTAAGAAAATGCGATTGATAAACCTGGAATGTAAGTTCGATCAACTGATTGGTCATCAACAGGCTATACAGGGACGTTAAAAAATGGTGAAACGAGGAGGGAATAATTCGTTTACTAACTGGATTACGAATGAGTGTTTCTACTGAGGAAGTTGATACGGGTAATCGATTTATGCGTCGCGCGCTCGAACTGGCAAGGCTGGGTCGGGGTCATGTAAGTCCGAACCCGATGGTCGGTTGCGTTATCGTTCATGATGCAACACAACGCATCATTGGTGAGGGATGGCATCAGCGCTACGGCGAAGCCCATGCCGAACGAGAGGCTATTCAGGCGGTGCATCCCGACGACTTGCTACTGTTGCCTGAAAGTACGGCCTATGTGACGCTGGAACCGTGCTCACACTACGGCAGGCAGCCCCCCTGTGCGAATCTGCTCATCGAAAAAAATATCGGGCGGGTGGTCTGCTGCAACGATGATCCGAATCCGCTGGTGGGTGGGCAGGGCTTTCAGAAGCTGGAAGCGGCTGGAATCCGCGTCGAGCGGGGGGTGCTGGCTGAAGAGGGACGGCTGTTGAACGCCCGGTTCTTTACGTTTATGGAACAGCAGCGGCCGTACATCATCCTGAAATGGGCCGAAACCAGCGACGGCTTTATGGGCGGTCCGGGCGGTCGGCCGGTGCAGATCAGCGGGCCACTCAGTCAGCGGCTGGTGCATCGGTGGCGCGGTGAAGAAGATGCGATCATGGTCGGTACCAACACGGCCCGAACTGACAACCCCCGCCTGAACACGCGACTTTGGCCCGGCAAGAACCCCATTCGTATCGTTATCGACCGCCACGGTACCCTCCCCGATACGCTTCATCTGTTCGACGGCTCCCAGCGGACGATAGTTTTAAAGAGTGAACCGGGACGCCAGACCGGAGTGAACGAGCGAACGAGCGAAAGCGAAAAGATAATGAACGCGGAAATCAGCTACGTTGAAAGTGATTCGCTCGGTCACACCGGTTCGGCGTCCCGGTTCACTCATTCGCTCGTTGAACAACGCATTACCTCCGTCCTCGTGGAAGGCGGGGCTGCGCTGCTGAACTCGTTTCTGGCGGAAGGGCTGTGGGATGAGATGCGTGTGTTTCGCAGCCCAAAACTGCTGGGCGATGGCATCAAAGCCCCAGCTGTACGGGGGAGAATTATCAGCCGGGAGATGATTGGCGACGATGAACTGACGGTTTACCGACCAGCCTGACCCGTGGATAAGTAATTAGCGAAGCAGGGTCGCCATCGTCTGCAAATTGAGGGCTTCGTCAAAGGCCGCTTGAATCGGTATGTCGAAACCCGGCAGGGCAAACGCCCGGATAGTCCCTTCGCCCGCTTTCAGCACGAGTTGGTAAGCCCCATCGACAAGGTGATACTGCTCGATGACCTGATTGTCGGGGTCAACGATCCAGTACTCAGCTACGCCATGGGCCTGATAATCATCGTATTTGACACCTCGGTCGCGTTTAGCCGTACCGTCAGAAAGAACTTCGATAACCAGGTCAGGTGCGGGAAATAAGGTTTGTTTGTCCGTAAACGTATCGGCTTTGGCGCGTCCGAAAAAGCAGATGTCCGGCTCGTAGTCGTTACGGGTCAGGGCCGTCATGATTTTCTCGATCCCGACGAATCCCAGCTTGTGTCGGCGTGCATATACGCTAATCAGAGAGAATAATAGACCGGTCGCTTCGTTGTGCGACTTCTTGACCGGCGAGTGCAGGACGATCTCACCATTGATAAACTCAACCTTTTCCTGTTCCGTAATGTCGTTGTAGAACGTTTCCCGCTTTTTGCGCTCTTCGTTCAGGGCGGCCTGAATTTCCTGCATAATCAAGTACGCATCGGGGTACTCTAAAATTTGCTCGACAAGGTGCTGGTGCATAGTGTGGTGGGTAAGTCCACGAATATACAAAAACAGTTTGTGGTTTGTGGTTCGTGGTTCTTCCATAAGAAACCTCGCAACCACAAACCACAAACTGTAAAACTACAAACCCACCTATTGCGCCTGCGCGACGGGTGTGGCGTTGGCACCGATGTTTCCACTCGCGATGACCGCACTGCCAGCCATAATCCTGACACTGGCGTTATAGGTGCCTAAGTTGTTGTAGAAATTGGCGTCGGTAATCGTATAATACTTGTTGCTGGCAAAAGCACCCGTCTCTCCGCTAACCGCGTCGAGCGGTTTGAGTGCCGTGGTCGAATTAGCCGCCAGTGTCCCCTGGTAGATGGATGACGCGTACGACGTGCCGCTTGCCGTGTTGTACAGGCCCATCTGCACCAGCGTCACCGACGAACTGTATTTGTAGAAAACCACCCGTCCGTAAACGGTACTGCCACCGACACCCGTCAGGCTGTACGCTTTGTAGACCGATACCGTTCCCCCGCCGGGCGCTGCGTTTGCGTTGGGCTCGTAATTGGTTTGCTCACAGGATGTTATCAGGCTCATTAGGCCGAACAGGAGACCCGCCAGCAGGCTAAACCGTAGAGTTGTATAGCGTTTCATCGGAATGACAGATTAGAAATTAAACATGACACGGCCGTAGTAGTAAGCACCGTTGGACCCCTGCTGATAACTCGAATACAGCGTGAAGCCCCGGTTTTCGGTGCGAAGAAGCTGTGGGTACTTATCCAGGATATTGCTGCCGCCAATCGAGAACTTCACGTTGCGATTCAGTGCGTAACCCAGGCTTAGATCGAATATAGTCTGCGCTGAAAACGTCTGATCGTAGTAGTTGCCCTGATCGTCGGCCGAGACCGAGAGGGAGGTAATCTGACCAAAATACGAACCGCGCACCATGGCATCCCACTTACCCTGCCGGTACATCACCGAGCCAATCAGCTTGGTGCGGGGCGTGCCGGTTTCAAACTGCCCGATCACGTCGCGGCTCAGGTACTTACCGACGACCTGTTCGGGTGTCAGATTAGCAACGTTGAGGTTCAGCGTATTGCGGCTCAGAATCGTATTCTTGCTGAAGATACCGGCCAGGCTGTAGGTCAGGCTGCTCTTGCCCGACAAGGTCTGCGTGTAGTTGCCCACTATCTCGAGACCCTGCGACCGTACGTTGGCTCCGTTGACAAAGAACTGCGCTTCACCACCGCCGATGACTTCGTTGTAATTGTTGCCCACCTCCGATGCGTTGAAGAAACTGGTCTGGAAAATCCGGCCGTCTACATCGACGCGGTACGCATCGACCGTTACCTCAAAGCCGCGCATGGGCTGGTAGGTCAGGCCGAAGCCGTACGTGCGCGAATTCTCCTGCTTCAATCCTTTGATGCCCAATACCCGGGCCGCTGTACTGTTGGTTGGGTAGGTTGTTACGTCGAGCGGTTGCGGTACCCCGTTGACGTCGGGAATAAAGGCTGTCGTCGTGTGGGTGTAGTTGAGTTCCTGCAACGACGGGGCGCGGAAGCCCGTCGCAATTGATCCGCGAATCGTCAGGTTAGGGGTGACGTTATAGCGGGCGGCAATCTTGCCGATGGTTACGCCCCCAAAGTCGGAATAGTTTTCGACGCGCAGGGCAGCCGCCAGCAGCAGTTTGCGGGTTATTTCGAGTTCGGTATCGAGGTAAGCCGCCATCGTCGTGCGGAAAGCGTTGCGCTCGTCTTTCGGCCCGAAACCAGAGAAACACTGGCAGTTGGCCGCGAAGTTTTTCACCGTAATCGTCTGCCCGGCATAGACTGACAGGGGTTGTCCGCTGGCCCCCACGATAGGCACGGCGTTCTGATCCTGCAAGGGTTTGCCGTCCGGCCCGATCAACAGTCCTGGCTGCGTCGCTGTCAGAATGCCTGCGTCGCCGTAGGCATAGCTTTCTTCCTGACCCCGAATGATTTTGTAATTCTCGACCCGCATCTCCGCCCCAAACGCGACGTTTAATCCGCTCAGAACGCCTTTGAAATACCGCGAAAAATCGAGGTTGGTCGAGTTCTGCGTAAACTGGTTCGTACCGATGTTCATATTGACCGGTGAGTTGGCCCCTATCGACGCGTTGAACGTGTTGACCATGCCGATCTGCGAGGTGTTGCTGCCGAAGGTGTTACTAAAGTCGACACTGAATTCGCCTACTTTACTGCGAATACCCGTCGTGGTCGATACGTCGCCGGTATTAGTGGTTAGCTGTGGCCGGAACCCGTTCGGGTACAGCAGGTAGTTGAAGCGGTCGGTCTGGGCCGGCCGGCGATAGTAGCACGAAAAACCTTTCAGGTACTTGTATGAAATGCCGCCAAAGCTGTAAAGCGTCGTGTTGGGGCTGATTTCGTAGCCGGCGTTGTAGAAAGCCGTTCCGAGCGTGATGCCCGGCATACCCGCGTACACGGCAAAATCGGCGGGTGTGTAGTTGCGGGCGCTTAGCAGCCCTTCCTGCGTTTTCAGACCGCTGATCAGCGACGTGTTTCCGGCGGCCTGGGCCGCAATCAGTTCGGGGTTGGTAATGATGGGTCGGCCGGTTTTGTCGGTGCGCAGATTATTCAGGTAGGTGTTGTCGTAAATCTGCCAGTCGTTGACAAACGGACGTACCGTGGGCTTGCGCTGGGTGATTTGCCCCGTCAGGTTGAGGTAGCCCTTGTCGCCGATTTTAAAGCCGTAGTTCGCGTCGAACTGGTAGTTGAACCCGTCGGGTTTACCCGCGCTGGTGAGGTTTCCGGCCTGCCCGCCCGAATTGAGGTAACCACCGCTTGTCAGGCTGCTGGTCAGCTTGTTGGTTCCTTTTTTCAGGATAATGTTGATAACCCCGGCTACGGCATCCGAGCCGTACTGAGCCGCAGCCCCGTCGCGCAGAATTTCGACCCGGTCGATGGATGCTGCCGGAATTGTCATCATGTCGACGGAGGTCGACGGGCTTCCCACGGCGGTCGTCGTTATCAACAGCGACGAGGTGTGCCGGCGTTTGCCGTTGACCAGCACCAGTGTCTGGTTGGGTGCCAGGTTGCGCAGCTGAATCGGGTCGACGTGCGAGTCGAGGTCACCTCCCTGATTGCGAACGGCGTTGAAGCTGGGTGCCACAAAGGCCAGCATCTGAGCCAGGTCCATCTGGGGCAGATCACCCATGATGTCCTTGATCGAAATGACGTCGACCGGTACGGGTGTTTCCAGAATGGTCCGGCCCGTGTTACGCGTTCCGGTCACGACCAGTTCGGTCAGCTGCGTCGCATCCTCGTCGAGTGTAATGGTAAACGACGTGTTTGTACCGACTCGCACTTCTTTTGATTTAAAGCCAATAAAGCTGACCATAAGCAGGTCGCTGGGTGCGGCTTCGAGGGAAAATTCACCCTGGCTATCCGTGATAGCCCCCCGTGTGCTGCCTTTTACCAGTACGTTGACACCCTGAAGGGCCTCCTGCCTGACAGCCACGACCTTACCGGTAATCCGTTTGGTTTGCGCCAGTACCGAATCGGGTAGTAGCGTGGTCAGCATAAATACAGCCAGCAACAGGCGCAGGCCGTTGTAATTAAGTACGGGTCTAATCATGATTAATCAGCGGTTTGTTGGGAGAGATCAGGCGGTTTAAACTCGGTTGTTGGGCGAAGAAAAAAGTGGGCGAGACGTGAGTGACTGGATCATGGGAGAGACGATAAGGGCTTACTGAAACCTTTACAGAACGTTGAGGCAATACACAACCGGCCAGCCATTTTCGGGCTGTTGAGCAGAAGCGGAAAGGGTGTTCAGCAGGATCAATACATCCGCACCCAGCAGGTGGTATGATTGACAGTTAGGGCCGGAAGCGGCAGTCGTTACAGGTTCACGTTACGCGATTAGTAAACCGTATATTTTGTTGTACTTAATCAAATATGCCAATACCTATTCTGTAAAAAAATAGAACGGTAAAATATAGTATTGAATTTATGGAAAAATGTAATATAAAATTGCTTGAGTTATGTTTCTGGTGCTAAATCAGCGTAAATGACCGGCAATAAGTGTCCGTACATGAATTAACAATCATCAAATCAGTAAGTTAGCCAGGTTGATGGTGCCTGGTAAGGGTGGCTTCTTTACAGGAATGGCTCCTGCACAGGGTTGTTTGTGCGCAGGAGCCATTTCGTACTGTACAAATCGATGTATCTATTGCCAGACAGCCTGTACGCCGAGCCTTTTATCGAGCCGAACTAGCCGGGCCGAATAACCGGTTTGTATACGCCCGATCTGATCGCCAAGTCCCGCTACTTCGGCTGGAATGCTGGTTGCCATACGCAGGGCATCAGTCAGGGGAAGCCCCGCTTTATCGACACACACACGCACGCAGTCAATGAGCGTCAGCGCCGACCCCGCGAGTTTGCCCTCGTTATTCATATACAGGCCCCGCGTGGATTCGTCCGGGCCGCTCACGTAATGCACGACGAACTCACCCAGTGTAAACGTAGGGCGAGGGCCGTCGATACCCGGTGGGGCTGCAAACAGTGCGTCGGAAATCAGAAACAGCCGGTCGCCGAGGATACGCCGGGCAATACGGATCGTTGCCGGGTCGCAGTGGTAGCCATCGGCAACCAGACTGGTACAAACAGTGGGTTGGTCGAAAATAGCGCCGACGACACCCGGCTCCCGGCTCTCAAATCCACGCATGGCGTTGTAGAGGTGCGTCGCCAGCGGAATTTGTCCCGTGTTGAGTGCGTCTGTCGCCTGCCGATAGGTTGCGTTGCTATGGCCCAGCGACAGCCGTGTGTTGGCATGTTTCAGGGCAAACAACTGCGCCAGCCGGTCGGGAGGCATCATCTCGGGGGCCAGCGTCAGGATACGGATCACGTCGGCATTGCGGCTGAACAACGTGTTTAGTTCGTGCTCATCGGGCACCCGTACAAATTCAGCACTGTGCGCCCCCCGCTTGATCGGGTTGAAATAGGGGCCTTCGATGTGAATACCCGGCACCCCCAGCGGGTTTTCCGCCCGTACCTCCTGCACCGCATCCATGGCCCGTTGCATCACATCGAGTGACGTCGAATGAATGGTAGGCAGCAGTGTGGTGGTACCGTTGCGGTTATGCGTCTCGAAGATGTGCCGGACGGTGTCGGGCGTCGGGACTTCATTCAGAAAAAGCTGTGAACCGCCGTAGAGTTGCAGATCGACCAGACCCGGAATCAGATAGTCATCAGCCAGGTCAATTACAGCCGTACCGGGGGCATCGATAGGCTGATCGGCGATCGCCTGAATATGGCCGTTGGCAATGTGTACCGACGCACCGGTCAGGAAGCGGTCGCCCAGAAAGACGGTCGCGTTCTGAAAAAGAAGTTCGTTCATGATTGGATAAGCAGTGCAGCGTTTGTCCCTACTACACGGCTGTCGTCGTCAGTTCAACGGGGGCAGCCAGCCAGTCTTTCGCCAGGTTGCCGAATGCCTGCATATGCGGCATCTGATTGTGCGCGGCCAGCCCGGCGGCATCGGTCCAAAGCTCATGCATGATAAACCGTTCGGGATGCTCTTCGCTGGTGTATAGTTCGTACAACAGACAGGCATCCTCTTCGCGCACTTTCGCAACCAGATTGAACAGGCCGTTACGTAATTCGGCTTCGGTGCCGGGTTTGGCCTCGATAACGGCAAAAACAGATAGGGGCATAGTAGTTTGTGGTTTGTCGTTCGTGGTTAGCTGACGCATACAGTGTCGCCGGAGGAACCACAAACTATGAACTACAAACCATAAACTGTGTTTACTCCTGCCAGATCGCCCACGCTT
The DNA here is from genome assembly GCA_964581865.1 of uncultured Spirosoma sp. Lineage (GTDB taxonomy): Bacteria > Bacteroidota > Bacteroidia > Cytophagales > Spirosomataceae > Spirosoma. The sequence goes on along the minus strand of CAZOQC010000003.1, from coordinate 238,099 downwards.
TTTCGGCCTGCAGCACCAGCATTTGGTAGCCGTTAATCGCCATCGCTCCGCGCTCACGGCCAAGCTGCATAAAGCGCGTTTCGGCAGGATTATAAACCAGATCGTACAGTAAATGCCGGTCGGTCAACTGATCGTAGGGGAGATCGGGGGCTTCGTCGGTGTGCGGATACGTACCGACGGGCGAGCAGTTTACGAGCAACTCGTAGTGGCCGATTACGCCCGATAATTCGTTGTAAGTAAGGTTGTTGGCCGTTTTTGTGCGCGATACGGCTTTGTAAGCGATGCCTAAATCGGTGAGTGCCGCGATAACCGCTTTCGACGCTCCGCCTGTGCCCAGGACAAGTGCCTGTAGATTGAGGGTGGTTCGCTTCAGGTCGGACAACCACGTTTCGAGCGATTGCCGGAAGCCGTAATAATCGGAGTTATAGCCCGTCCGTGACCCGTCGGGCTCGATCTTGATAACGTTGACGGCGCCCACTTTTTCCGCCGATGCATCGAGCCGGTCGAGGTAAGGCTGTACTGCCTGCTTGTGCGGAATGGTCACGTTTAGTCCGCGCAGACCGGGTTGCTGCAATAAAGCAGGTAGCGATGTTGCGACGTCGGGCATATCGAACAGATCGTACCGACTATCGGTGATGCCCTCGCGGGTGAATTTTTCGGTAAAATACCGCTGCGAGAAGGAGTGCGTCAGCGGGTAGCCAATCAGACCGTAGATGTTCATGGTTTGAGGTTTAAGGTCCGAAGTTCAAGGTTTAATGTCAGCAGCAGCGGCCCAACCCTGAACTTCAGACCTTAACCCTTAAACGTGCGCTAAGCAAACCGCTTCTTAACGAACTCAAATACAATGGGCAGCAGCGACAGGCCGACGATACCAAACACGACGAACTCAAAATTCTTCTGAACGAAGGGCAGATTGCCGAAGAAATAACCGATCAGCGTAATGCTCGTCACCCACAGGATGGCCCCCATGATGCAGTTACGGATATACGTACTGTAGAGCATGCTACCGGCCCCGGCTACGAAGGGCGCAATGGTCCGGACGATGGGAATAAAGCGGGCGATGATAACCGTCCGGCCGCCGTGTTTAGCGTAAAATTTTTCGGTTTCAACGATGTATTCGCGCTTGAAAAACAGAATGCGCTCGCGCGCTTTAATCTGGTTGCCCAGCGTTTTCCCAACAAAGTAGTTGACGTTGTCGCCGAGCAGAGCCGCCACGATCAGTAAGGGGATAATGACGCCGACGCTCAGTTCGTTGGTGTCGCGGGCCGCCAGTGCGCCAGCTGCGAACAACAGCGAATCGCCCGGCAGCAGCGGCATTACGATCAGGCCTGTTTCGGTAAATACGATCAGAAACAGAATCGCATACACCAGCACACCGTATTCGTTGGCCCACAGATCGAGGTGCCGATCCAGGTGTAGCAGGAAGTCAAGCAGCGATTTAAAGATGTCCATTCAGTCGTTAGTTTAAGGTTCAAGGTTTAAGGTTCAGGGTTTATGCTGATCGAAGCAACGTTAAACCTTAGACCTTGAACCTTAAACGCACTTACAGCTTGTCCAGAAAATGGGTGAAGGTATCGCCACGGAGACCCAGGCGGATGGTTTCGAGGGGAATGACTTCGTGGGGGGCGATGTTACCGACGTTGACGTTGGCACCCAGCAGTTTCACAAACCACACCTGTTGTTCTTTCTGCGGAGCCTCCCACAGAACACTTTCCGAGGGCACCTGCGTCAGAATCTCTTCGACCAGCCCCTGCCGTACTTCACCACTCGACCGGAACAGACCGACCGTGCCGCCTTCGCGGGCTTCGCCGATTACTTTCCACGCACCGGCCTGTAGTTCAGATTTCATCAGCTGAATCCACTTATAGGGCGGGATGATTTTGGCTTCATCTTTCGAGCCTACCTCCGATAGTACCGTCACCTGCGTTGCCAGCGTGCGGATGTACTCGCACTTGTCGTCCTGCGCCATATCGATCGACCCGTCCGACACTTCCGCGTATTCCAGTTGGTAACGGTCGAGCAGCTTGCGGTACTCATCGAACTGCTTACGAACAACGAAAGCTTCGAACAGCGTACCACCGAAGTAAACAGGTATGTTGGCCGAGCGGTAGAGGGCGAGTTTTTCGGTTAGTTTGGGCGTAACGAATGAGGTTGCCCAGCCTAATTTGACGATGTCGGTATAATCGGCGGAAGTAGACAGAAAGTCCTCCACCTCGCGCAGGCTTAATCCCTTGTCCATCACCATCGTCAGGCCACTTTGCCGGGGCTTGGGGGTACGGTCGGGTATCTGCGAAAGCGTATAGTTCATTCAGTTGGCTTGAATAGGGTATTTCAAAAACGCCCAAAAGTAGCACAACTCTAACGAACCCCCCAAGAAAGTACACCAATAATCGCTCGTTCAGCCTTGTTTACTTAGTTTTGTACTATTTTTGTACCGTATGGACACCACGAAAAATCCCCGGCTCGATTTTTTTCGGGCTCTGATCGGCCGCGACATGCGCAGCAGCATCTCACCATTGGGCCGCTGGCTGAATGTGACACTCCGGCAAGTCGATGAGGGGCTACTGGTTGCCGATCTGATCGTGCGCGAAGACATGACCAACCCTGCGGGCCTGCTACACGGCGGGGCTGCCTGTGCGCTGCTCGATGATCTGATTGGCGCGATGGTATTTACGCTGAATCGTGAACAGCTGTATGTATCGGTCAATATGAACGTCGATTTTCTGCATGCCGCCCGGCTCAATGATGCCGTCACGATTACGGCCGAAGCTGTCCGGGCTGGCCGGAACATCGTCCACTGCGAAGGCCGGATCATGGCTGAAGACGGCAAAATCATCGCCAAGTGTTCGACCAACCTGGTGCAAACGAATACGAAGCTGCCGTTTTAATAGTGTAGAAATGCGGTACCGGACTATACGTAGTGGTGTCGGATCCCCGACCTGACACCACTGAATCATGTAAAAACTGGTTCGGTCGCGTCTTTACATAAAACTGCGCAACATCTTGCTTCCTTTTGGCAAAAAGATTAATTTTGCCCCTCATTTCCAATTTTATACAAAAATCATGTACGCAATCGTAGAGATCGCAGGACAGCAATTCAAGATCCAGAAGGATCGCTTTATCTACACCCACCGGTTAGAGGGCGATGTGGACGCTGTACTTGCGGCCGACAAGGTGAAAGTACTCCTTGTCGATAACGAAGGTAGCATCACCATCGGTGCGCCGACGGTAGCCGGGGCTGCTGTATCGGTCAAAATCATTGAACACCTGAAAGGCGAGAAGGTCATCGTCTTCAAAAAGAAACGCCGGAAAGGGTACAAGAAGAAAAACGGCCACCGTCAGTACCTGACCAAAGTCCTGATCCAAGACATCACTCTTTAAAAACAGAAGTTATAAAGTTGTAGCGTTTTATAGTTGTAAAGGTCCGTCCGATTACTAACCAACTCTATAACTCATCAACTCCATAACTTTAAAACTCATTTAAGTAATGGCACACAAGAAAGGTGTAGGTAGTTCGAAAAACGGCCGCGATTCACACAGCAAGCGCCTGGGCGTAAAGCTGTTCGGCGGCCAGTCGGCTATTGCCGGCAATATCATTATCCGTCAGCGGGGTACGAAGCATCACCCCGGCAAAAACGTAGGTCTGGGTAAAGACTATACGCTGTTTGCCCTTGTTGATGGCGTCGTTAAGTTCCGGCCCGGTCGGAACAGCCGTTCGTACGTAGACATCATCCCGGCCGGTCCATCGGCTGTCGTTGCACAGCCTTCGCCAGCGGTTCCTGTAGCCGCTGTAGCCGCTCCGGTTGAATAAACACACAGGCTTGCTGCCTGTATTGTGAAGCCCATCTAATTCAGTTTAGGTGGGCTTTTCCTGTTGCGGATAAAACTAAAACGAACAGCTGGCTGTTAGCCGAGGACAATCGTTAAACAGCGGCCTGTGAATCGGTAACGCAGCAAGAGCCTGTTTATCAAGTCAATAAGGCTAAGCCAATAGACAACTATGAATTCTGCCCTGAGTCGCCCTGTTTCGGTATTTACCGAAGGTAGTCCTAATCCTAACTCGATGAAGTTTGTGCTTAGCGTCGAACTGGTACCGAGTGGTCTTTCATTTGATTATGCAGCCCCCGCCGATGCCCTTATCGACAGCAAAGCGTCGCCCCTGGCCGTTGCTTTGTTTGGCTTCGACTTCGTCCGCCGGGTCTTTATCGCTAGTAATTTCGTCACCGTTACGAAAGACGATGAGACGGATTGGGACGAAGTAATGTTCGACGTAAAGCTGTTTCTGAAAGAATACCTGGGCGAGCAAAAGCCGGTGTTTTCGCAGCGTACGATGGATGCCAACACCACGAAGCTGGACATGGATACGGAGACGGTGCAGAAAATCAAGGCTGTGCTCGATCAGTATATCCGTCCGGCCGTCGAGACGGATGGTGGGGCTATCAATTTTCATTCGTTCGATGAACCCAGCGGCACGGTAAAAGTGCAGTTACAGGGCTCATGCAGCGGTTGCCCCTCATCAACCCTCACGCTGAAAGCGGGTATTGAAAACCTCCTGACCCGCCTTGTGCCGGAAGTAAAACTGGTCGAAGCGGAAGGGGTATAAGTTTGTAGTTTATAGTTCGTGGTTTGTCGTTTTTGCGCGTCAGCTAACGACAAACCACGAACCATAATCCACGAACCCATTAGGCCGATGGCTCAGAAAAACCGTCTCTGGCGACTCCGGGGGCGGTTTTACCGTTTACTTTGCAGGAATATACCCATCGATAACAACACTACATGAAGCATTTACTGATACTGGGAGCATTAGGACTGACGCTGTCGACCGCGTCGGGGCAAAACATGCTCGGTATCTCGACCAGCCGGTACGGTGGAACAAACCGACTGTATATCAATCCCGCGCTGGCTGCCGACTCGCCGTCCCGCATCTTTCTAAACGGCGCTACGGGCAATATTCACCTCGATAATAACTACGTTCGTTATCAGGCTCCCTTTTCGTTGCTCCGGCTTGTAACCGACCGGGTGCCGGGCCAATATCTGAATGCCGACGGATCGGTTCGTTTTGAGGAATCCTACACCCAGGAAATTAACGACGGTAAGCCTAAAAACGGCACGCTGTCCGGTGAAGTGCGTGGCCCGGCTATTCTGGTGAAAACCAGTGATCGGAGTGCCATTGCTGTCACAACCCGGTTCCGTGGTATCGTGCAGTTGATCGGTGCGTCGCAGCCGTTACTGTCGGCCCTGCGGGCCAGCCTCAACGACGGGGCGCTGTATGGCATTCCGAGTCGCAATAATCAGCTAAGTGTCAATACAAATACGTATGCCGAATTGGCGTTTACGTATGCCTCAACGCTGCTGGAAGGCGACGGGCAAAAGCTACTGATGGGGGCAACGGTGAAGGGGTTACTGGGCTACAACGCGCAGCACTTCATCAATAAGGGGCTGACGTACCGGGTTACGGCGGATGCCGCCACACCCAATATGCCGTACCTGGAAGTAACGCAGCTCGATGCTACGCTGGGCTACACGACGTTTTTGCAAAACCGGGGTATAAATCCGCGTACGCTGCTCAGTACCGATATTCCGGGTGTCGGGCTGGGTGCTGATATTGGCCTGACTTACGTCCGGCAATACGACAGCGACAGTCCATCGCTACGTGTCGGTGCGGCTGTAACTGACATTGGCGGCATCAGCTACAAAGGAGAAGACTATATCTATACGTCGGCTCAGCTGGAACAGAATCCGATCCGGTTTCAGGGCAGTGATTTTATCAACATTGCGGGTACCGTCGATCTGGCCCAGACCGTTCAGCAAAAACTGAGCAACGGCCGGACCCCTGACCGGACCCGCTTCGGTGCCGGACTGCCGACGTCGCTCAACCTGACCGTCGACTATGCCGAAGCCTCGGGAACGGGAATCAGCCTGACGTATTTGCAGGATCTGCGGTCGGGGCAGGCGCAGTCGGTACACCAGCCCACGCTGATCGCCGTGACCCCCCACTTCGACAGACGGTGGCTGAGCCTGTCGCTGCCGGTCGTATACCTCAATCGGGGAGTCAGTGTCGGTGCGTCGGTGCGCGTTGGGCCAGCCTGGCTCGGTACTGACAACTTCCTGGGCCTCTTTGGCAACTCGTCCAATGGAATCCGCCCGCGTGGACTCGACGTTTACGGCGGTCTGGCGTTCGGACTGGGCCGCGCCGACAACGAGTAGCCACATCGGCTGGCGACTGTCAGATTCACGAAAAATGCCTAAATTTGGCTAGTGCCCTACTTCAAAACCGGGGTGTACAGGGTCTGCTATGACCGAACGAACGACTTTTTTTGATACACCACTCACCCAACTACGGAGTCTTGGACCGCAGCGTACCGAACTGCTCAACAAGGAGCTGAACCTGTTCACGTTTGGCGACCTGATTCAGTATTACCCGTTCCGGTACGACGACCGGTCGCGCTACTACACGATCAGCGAACTGATGGACAGTATGTCGTCTGCGCAGGTGCGCGGCCGACTGCGGGAGTGGTGTATAGAAGGAGAGGGGCCGAAAAAACGACTGGTCGGTACGTTTACCGATGGCACCGGCACGATGAATCTGGTCTGGTTTCAGGGCATCACTTATATCGAGAAAACACTCCGGCGCGATGGCGAATACATCGCGTACGGCAAGCCCCAATCGTTTAGTGGTCAGTTCAGCATCATTCACCCCGAACTGGAGAATACGGCTACCAGTTCGGCCAGCGAACCCGGTTTTTATCCGGTTTATAACCTGACCGAAAAACTCCGCCGACGACACCTCGATAGTAAAGCCATCGGGAAAGTAATGCGCCAGTTGCTTGAACTGTCGTGGAACCACATTCACGAAACGCTGCCCGCTGACCTGATCGAAAAATACCGGCTCATCAGCAAGCGCGATGCCATCTGGAACATTCATCTACCCCAAAATCAGGGCTGGCTCAAGCAGGCGTTGCGCCGATTGAAATTTGAAGAGCTGTTTTACAATCAGTTGCGACTGATTAAGAATAAGCTGATGCAGAAAGAGGAGTTTCCCGGCCAGATTTTCCGGGATACGACGCTGATGAAGCATTTTTATAATGAACTGCTCCCGTTTGAACTGACCGGCGCGCAGCAGCGGGTCATCCGCGAACTGTACGCCGATTTTCTGACGGGGAAGCAGATGAACCGGCTGTTGCAGGGTGACGTAGGTAGCGGCAAAACCATCGTCGCGTTTATCGCCTGCCTGATGGCTATCGGCAATGGTGCGCAGGCCTGCCTGATGGCACCAACTGAGATTCTGGCCGACCAGCACTACAACGGTTTGAAGCCGTTTGCCGACGCGATGGGTCTGAACATCGGTATTCTGACCGGTTCGACCAATAAGAAACGCCGGGTGGTGCTGCACGAGGAACTGCAATCGGGTAAGATGCATATTCTGGTTGGGACGCACGCGCTGCTGGAAGATGCCGTGCAGTACAAAAACCTGGGCCTGTGCATCATTGACGAACAGCACCGCTTCGGCGTCGCGCAGCGGGCCAAACTCTGGGGTAAAAACGAGACTGTACCTCCGCATATTCTGGTCATGACGGCGACGCCAATTCCCCGTACGCTGGCTATGACCCTCTACGGTAATCTCGACGTGTCGACTATCGATGAGTTACCGAAGGGGCGAAAACCGATCAAGACGGTTCACAAGTTTGATAAACATCGTTCGGAAGTGTTTGGCTTCATGCGGCAGCAGCTTGAGCTGGGCAGGCAGGTGTATGTGGTCTATCCGCTGATTGAGGAATCGGAAAAGCTGGATTACAAAGACCTGATGGATGGCTACGAGAGTATGCAGCGTGCCTTCCCCCGGCCCGACTACGAAATTGGCATTCTTCACGGCAAGATGCTGGCCTACGAGAAAGACGACGAGATGAAGCGGTTTTTGAAGCGCGAAACGCAGATTCTGGTCGCGACGACCGTGATTGAGGTCGGCGTCAACGTACCAAACGCCAGTGTTATGGTTATCGAAAGTGCCGAGCGGTTTGGGCTGTCGCAGCTGCACCAGTTGCGAGGGCGCGTCGGGCGGGGGGCTGAGCAGTCATACTGCATCATGATGACCGGTTACAAACTCAGCAGTGACACGCGCACCCGGCTTGAGACGATGGTTCGTACCAACAATGGGTTCGAAATTGCGGATGTAGATCTTCAGCTGCGTGGCCCCGGTGATCTGTCCGGTACGCAGCAAAGTGGGGTGATGGATCTGATGATTGCCGATCTTGCCAAAGACGGCCCAATTCTGGTGGCTGCCCGCGAATCGGCGCAGGCTATCCTACAGGAAGACCCGGAACTGGTACTACCTCAGCATGTACCCGTTCGGAATCAGGTTGACAACGTTCGTAAACACGGCAGTAACTGGGGGCGTATTAGCTAAACATTTTATAACGGATACGGGTTTAAGCGAGCGTATTCACCGTATCGCTGAAATAATATGATTGAAAAGGGATTTTATTTGTTAAAATAAAGTCATTGTTAGGTAATAGGCAGAAAGTAGATAGGTATTAATACGAGCTTTGGTAACTGTTAAAACTCTGTTAACAGTACAAAGCATATGCAAAAACGTTTTACCAGCCAGGGAACCTACCGGATTTTCAGGAAGGCCTTCCCGGTAGCTGCGGGCTGTCCGGGACAGCTTGTCTGCTGCCTTATGTTGCTGCTCGGCCTGCTGTGTTCAGCTGGCACCTACGCCCAAACGAAAGTTACCGGTAAAGTTGTCGACGCCCAGGGGTTAGCCCTGCCCGGCGTCAGTATCCTGGTGAAAGGAACAACGACCGGTACTGTCACGGGTACGGAGGGTGATTACACGCTGAACGTGCAGAACCGCAACGCAACGCTTGTGTTCTCCTACATTGGTTACATCAGTCAGGAGACGGCCCTCAACGGCCGCAGTTCGGTCAACATTACGTTGGCATCGGACGATAAGATGCTGAGCGAAGTAGTCGTAGTCGGCTATGGCGAGCAGAAAAAAGAAACCGTAACCGGTTCGGTAGCCACCGTAAAAGGTAGCGACCTTGTCAAATCACCCGCCGTCAACCTGACCAACTCGCTGGCGGGTCGGATGCCCGGTGTTGTGGCAACCAATGCTGGTGGTGAGCCGGGGTATGACGGTGCTGCTATCCGGATTCGTGGTTCCAACACGCTGGGTAACAACGATGCCCTGATCGTTATCGACGGTGTGCCAGCGCGGGCCGGTGGTATCGACCGCCTGAATCCGGCTGACGTTGAAAGCATCTCGGTTCTGAAAGATGCATCGGCCGCTATCTACGGGTCGCGGGCGGCAAACGGCGTTATTCTGGTCACGACCAAGCGCGGTAAAACCGGAAAGCCTGAACTGTCGTACAACTTCAATCAGGGCTTCGGTCAGCCAACTACGGTGCCAAAAATGGCGTCGGCGGCTGAATATGCCGAGTTGAACAACGAAATCAACGTGTACAACCTGCCCGTTGCTTACTGGAGAGATGCCACGACGGCTTTCCGTACGACGGGTACCTACACCCGCCCCGACAATGGTGCTGTGGTGAAAGCGGCTTACACGCCCGAAGAGATTCAGAAATACAAAGACGGCTCGGATCCCTGGAAATACCCAAATACCGACTGGTTCGGTGCGGCCCTGAAAACGTGGTCGCCCCAGACGCGGCACACGTTGCAGTTGGTGGGTGGTGGTGAGAACATCAAGTACCTCGCGTCGGCCAACTACCAGAATCAGGATGCGTATTACAAAAACTCGGCGACGGGCTATAAGCAGTACGACTTCCGCCTGAACCTCGATGCCAAGGTGAGCAAGTATATCAACACCGTAATCGGGGTGGTTGGTCGTCAGGAAAATCGCTTCTTCCCGACGGTTGGTGCCGGTGATATCTTTCGAATGCTGACGCGCGGCTACCCAAACAAACCTGCTTTCTGGCCGACAGGACAGCCTGCTCCAGACATTGAAAACGGACAGCAGCCGGTACTGGTTACGACAAGCGCAACGGGTTACGATCGCGATACGCGCTACTACCTGCAAAGCAACGCCAGTGTCAACGTGACTAACCCCTGGGTGCCGGGCCTGAAATTTCAGGGTAGCGTCGCCCTTGACAAGTACATTCAGCAGGGCAAACGGTGGCAGACACCCTGGACGGTCTACAGCTGGGATTATACCTCGTATGATGCTAACAACCAGCCTGTTCTGCAAGCCGTACAGAAAGGACCTGCTCAGGCACAACTGAACCAGTATACCAACGATCAGTTCAACTCGCTGCTGTCGGGTATCCTGACCTACGATCACACGTTTGCCAGCACCCACGCCGTAACCTTTCTGGCTGGTATAACGAAGGAAGCGTCGAACTCGAACGGGTTCTCAGCCTTCCGTAAATACTTTGCGTCGACGGCTATCGATCAGTTGTTTGCCGGTGGTAGTGCCGAGAAAGATGCGAACACCACGGCGGCCTGGCAACGGGCGCGGATGAGTTACTTTGGCCGCGCTTCGTACAACTACAAGGAGCGTTACCTTGTCGAACTGCTTGGCCGGTACGACGGGTCGTATATGTTCCCGGCGTCGAGCCGGTGGGGTTTCTTTCCCGGCGTAACGGCGGGTTGGCGCGTATCGGAAGAAGATTTCTTCAAGCGGAGCGTACCGGCCATCAGTTCGCTGAAGCTACGTGCCTCGTGGGGGCAGTTGGGTAACGATCAGGTGTATTTCAACAATGCCCTGCGCGAATACGACTACCTGCCTACGTATGCCTACGGTGATGCGGTCAACTCCAACTACGGTTACGTAATCAACGGACAGGTAGCGCAGACGTTGTATGAAAACGGTGTGCCCAACACGGCACTGACCTGGGAGGTTGCCAACAACGCCGACATTGGTTTGGAAGGCTCGTTGCTGAACGGCAAAGTTTTCTTCGAATTCGACGTATTCCAGAACAAACGGTCGAACATCCTGTGGCGGAAGAGTGCCTCGATTCCGCAAACGACGGGCGCTACGCTGCCTGCTACCAACATCGGCCGGGTTACCAACCGGGGTTACGAATTCCGCGTTGGCTACAATGGTCAGGCGGGTGAGTTCAAGTACAGCGTGAGCGTCAACGGTGGATACGCTAAAAACACAATCACGTTCTGGGACGAAACCCCCGGTGCGCCGGAATGGCAGCGGTCAACGGGTAAGCCAATCCCCACCAACGTCAATGACCCGAACCAGCAGAACGGTACGCTGATGTACCAATATGATGGTATCTTCTCGACGCAGGCTGACATCGACGCCAACAAGATTGATTACAGCAGCATCGGTGCCAGCGTACTGCGCCCCGGCGATATGAAGCTGAAAGATATCGACGGCAACGGCAAGATCGACGCCAACGACCGGGTACGGGCCGACCGCAACAACGTTCCCCGTTTCCAGGGTGGTATGAGTGCGAACGTACGCTGGCGGAACTTCGACCTGAGCGTACTGCTTCAGGGGTCAGCGGGTGGACAGATCTTCCTGCAAACTGAGTCAGGTACGATCGGTAACTTCCTGAAATACAGCTACGATCACCGCTGGACGGTCGATAACCAGAGTACGGTTGATCCGCGCATCGTTGACCGCAGCAATCAGTACTTCTCCAACGGTACGACCTACTGGCTGCACAAGACCGATTACATCCGGTTGAAAAACCTGGAGCTTGGCTATACGCTGCCTGCGACGTTTGCCAATAAAATCGGTCTGAACAACCTGCGCGTCTACGTAAACGGCCTGAACCTGGCAACCTATGCACCGGATATGAAAGGGCTGTTCGATCCTGAATCGACCGGTGGTAACGCTCAGTATTACCCACAGGCACGGGTCGTCAACACGGGTCTATCTGTCAGCTTCTAATTAACGAGTTTAACGTCTGGAGTTTAAGGTTTAAAGTTATTGAGAGGACTCTCTGCCTGTAATCAGAACTTTAAATCTTAAACCTTGAACCTCAAACGTAAAAAAAATGAAACACACGATAAAAAGTCTGTTCGGCGGGATGCTCATCGGAGCCGCGCTGATTGGCTGTAATAGCGATTTTCTGGATACAAAGCCGCTGGATAAGGTGTCGGGCGATGCCGTCTGGGCTGATGCTTCCCTGTCGGAAGCGTTTGTAACGGACGTATACAATGGGTTGCGCGATGGTATTCTGAGCCAGATGAACTTCGACTGCCAGACCGACAACGCCCTGTACAGTTTCGGTAAACAAGCGGTCAACGAAGCAACCGTCAGCCCATCCAACCTGGGCGATATTCCGGTTATGACCGAGTGGAGTGCGATGTACGCCCGGATACGGGCCGCCAACATTGCCATATCGAGACTGGCCAAGCCTCAGTTTGCCAACACCAACGGTATTGCCGACCGGATGAAGGGCGAAATGTACTTTATGCGGGGTTATTTCTACAATCAGCTGCTGCGCTATTACGGTGGTGTGCCGTTGATCAAATCGCCCTATACGCTTGACGAGGCTGACTTCAATGTGGCCCGTAACACGTATGAGGAGTGCGTAAATTCAATTGTCAGTGATCTGGATTCGGCGGCTATGCTGCTGAAAGGAAAAACCCTGGCTCCTGGCCGGGCAACGATGGGTGCGGCTTTGGCACTGAAATCGCGCGTACTGACGTATGCCGCCAGCGATCTGCACGATATCCCAACGGCAAAAAGCAAGTCGACCGTGATTGCGAGTGCAGCCAATCCTGAACTGCTGGGCTACGTCAGTGGCGACCGGACGGCCCGCTGGCAGAAAGCACTGGCTGCGTCGAAAGCCGTTATCGACCTGAATCAGTATGGCTATAAGCTGAATCTGAGCGCACCAGTCACGTCGGCGGAAGCGCAGACGAACTATACCAACATGGCCATTTCGCGCAATGGTGGTGAAGCCGACGGTATCTTTCTGAAATACTATGTGCGGACATCGGCTGATGACTGGGGTTCTTGGTATCCCCGGAACAACATGCCGAATGGCTACCACGGCTGGACATCGAGCCAACCGACGCAGGATCTGGTCGATAGCTACGAGATGATGGACGGCTCTAAATTCAGCTGGAGTAACGCCACGCAGGCAGCGGCCCCTTACGAAAACCGCGATCCTCGTTTTTACGCATCGATTCTGTACGATGGTGCGCAGTGGAAGCCTCGCACGGCCGATGGCGCTGGTATCGACCCGGCTGGTCAGATTCAGATGGGTGAATACGAAGTAGGTAGCTCGGCCAGCCCAACCAAATTTTCGGGCCTCGACACGCGTAACAGCACCATCGAAAACTGGAATGGTACCTGGACCGGTTACGCAGCGCGTAAGTTTATGGACCCCGACCCAGCACTGGTCGACATGAACATCCGGCAGGAAGTACCGTCGATTCAGATTCGCTACACGGAAGTGGTGCTGAACTACGCCGAAGCGCTGATGGCGCTGGGGCAGGATGCCGAAGCCAAAAACTGGATCAATAAAGTACGGTTCCGGGCTGGTATGCCAGCGATTACCGAAACGGGATCTGCCCTGGTAACTCGCTATCAGAACGAGCGTAACATTGAAATGCTGTTTGAAGAACAACGTTTCTACGACGTACGCCGGTGGATGATCGCTCCCAAAGTACTGGGTAAGCAGATGCGGATTATCACGATCTTCGGTAAGCTGAAGTCTGGAAAGTCGGTAACGACCTACAAGTACAACAAGGACAATTACACGTACACCTACAGTCCGACGGATCTGGGTACGGGTAAGGAAAACCGGACCTGGAACGACAAGATTTACTTCCTGCCGATTAGCCGGGACGAAATCAACCGGAACAGCAAGCTGATTCAGAACCCGGGCTACTAAGCCAGTTTTGATACACCGTCTGTGTAAAACCAAAAATGCCAGCGCTTTCAGGTGCTGGCATTTTTGGTTATTTTTAGGGAACAAATAATACCCCCCGTCCCCTGAAGGGGGTGAGGACTTGGCCATCGCTACTGGTGGCTAGTTAACGTCCTCACCTCCTTCAGGGGGACGGGGGGTAAACATACTACCCTCCGTGAAACGCCTTACCCTTTTTGCCCTTTCCCTTAGCCTGCTGACGTTGTTGGGCTGCCAAAAATCAGCTGACTCATCGACTGAAAAACAGCCGGATGCACCGACTGGTCCTGCCCTGTTTACCCTGCTTTCGCCCGATCAGACTGGGGTTACCTTTTCCAATAACCTGGTCGAAGGGCTGAATACCAACGTACTCATGTATGAGTATTTCTACAACGGTGGGGGCGTGGCCGTCGGTGATCTGAACAACGACGGACTGGACGACATTTATTTCACGGCCAACATGGCCCCCAACAAGTTGTATCTCAATAAGGGGAATATGCGCTTTGCCGACATTACGGCGCAATCGGGGGCGGGGGGCAACGAAAGTCCGTGGAAAACGGGCGTGACGATGGCCGATGTCAACGGCGACGGTAAGCTCGATCTGTATATTTCTCGATCCGGTACCATCCGCCCCGAAAACCGAATCCCCGAACTGCTCATCAACGACGGTCCCGATGCGCAGGGTATCCCGCATTTTACCAACCGGACAACCGAGTACGGACTGGCGCAGCCGGTGCAAAGTACGCAGGGCGTTTTCTTCGATTACGACCGCGACGGCGACCTCGATCTGTTCCAGCTCAACCACAATCCCCGGCTCCTGCCCATTCTCGACCCGTCGGCGACGGCGGCTATCATGAAGCAGCCCGATCCGCAAATCGGTGTACGACTCTACAAAAACACGGGTAACCACTTCACCGACGTAACCGCCAAATCGGGACTGAGCAGTTCACCCCTGAGTTACGGCCTGGGCATTGGTGTGTCGGACCTGAACAACGACGGCTGGCCTGATCTGTACGTCTCGAACGATTACGGCGTACCCGATTATCTGTACATCAATCAGGCCGGTAAAGGGGATACGTATTTTCGCGATAGGCTGAAAACGAGCGTGGGTCACACGTCCAACTTCTCGATGGGCAACGCCGTCGCCGACGTGAACAACGACACCCGGCCCGATATTATCACGCTCGATATGCTGCCCGAAGACAACCGGCGGCAGAAGTTGCTGATGGCCCCCGACAATTACGAAAAATACGATCTGGCCGTGCAGTCGGGCTTTCATCACCAGAACATGCGCAATATGCTGCAAGTCAGCAACGGCGATGGGACGTACCGCGAGGTAGGGCAGATAGCGGGTATCTCCAATACCGACTGGAGTTGGTCGCCCCTGCTGGCCGATTACGACAACGACGGCTGGAAAGACCTGTACATCACCAACGGCTACGTCCGCGACTATACGAACCAGGATTTTCTGAAGTTCATGAACGACTTCATGCAGAGCCGCCCGACCAACCCCACGCGGGAAAACGTGCTGGAACTGGTGCATAAAATGCCCGCGTCGAACGTCACCAACTACATGTTTCGCAACCGCACCGGCGACGAACCGGCCGAGCAGTCGGGGGAAGTTCGTTTTGCCAATGCCGGGCCGAATTGGGGCCTGACGCAGGCGTCAAACAGTACCGGTGCGGCTTACGCTGACCTCGACAACGACGGTGATCTAGATCTGATCGTCAACAACACCAACCAAACGGCATTCATCTATCAAAACGAAGCCCGGACGCAATCGAAGCATCACTACCTGACGGTGAAGCTGACGGGTAACGGTACCAATACACAGGGGTTGGGGGCGAAACTGACGCTCTACCGGGCTGGTAAACAGCAGTTTCAGGAACAGATGCCGACGCGGGGCTACCAGTCGAGTATGTCGCCCCGGCTGCATTTCGGGCTGGGCAGTGACCCGGCGATCGACTCGCTGCGCATCGTCTGGCCGACGGGGAAGGAACTACTCGTGAAAGCCCCAAAAGCCGATCAACTGCTCACCCTGCGCGAAGCCGATGCCCGCGAAACCTACCGGGCGCCGAAGGCGGTACCGGCACTGTTTGTCGAAACGAAATCGCCCATCACTCGGACGTATTCAGCCGTAACAACGAATGATTTCAAGCGGCAGCCGCTGCTTGTCAATGCGCAGTCGTTTGGCGGACCGTGTCTGGTTAAAGGGGATGTCAATGGCGATGGGCTGGAGGATGTCTATGCGGGCGGCAACAGTGGGCAGGCCGGTATGCTGTATATCCAAGAGGCATCGGGGCAGTTTAGTCCGCGTCCGCAACCCGCATTCGAGACGGATAAGCAGTCGGAAGATACCGACGCCTTATTTTTCGATGCCAACGGCGATGGTAAGCCAGACCTATATGTGTGCAGTGGTGGCTACGGTGATTTTCAACCTGACGATGCCCGCTTACAGGATCGCCTGTACCTCAACGATGGAAAAGGCAACTTCACCAAAGCGGCCAATGCTCTGCCTGTCATGCGAACCAGCAAAAGCTGCGTCCGGGCTATCGACCTGAACGGCGACGGAAAGCTCGATTTGTTTGTGGGTGGTCGGGTGGTTCCGGGTCGGTATCCCGAAGCACCCCGGTCGTACGTGCTTATCAACATCGGGAAGGGGGCGGGGAACGCCCCACAGTTCACCGATCAGACGGCCCGAATCGCGCCCGCACTGGCGCAGATTGGTATGGTGACCGATGCCGCCTGGACCGACCTGAACGCCGACAAAACCCCCGAACTGGTGCTGGTAGGGGAGTGGATGCCCGTTACGGTAATGAGCCTGACGGGCGGGCAACTGGTTGATAAAACAGGGAATTTTCTGCCCAAAGCGTACCGGGGCTGGTGGAACAAACTACTGGTCGACGATCTGAACGGCGATGGTCGGCCGGATCTGGTCATTGGCAATCAGGGGCTGAACACGCAGTGCCGCGCCAGCGAAACCGAACCCGCCGAACTGGTCTACAAAGATTTCGACAACAATGGCAAAATCGACCCGGTGCTGTGTCTGTACGTGCAGGGCAAAAGCTACCCCCACGCCACCCGCGACGAACTGCTCGACCAAATGGCGATGCTGCGAAAGCGATTCACCGATTACGATACCTACTCGAACGCGACGCTGACAACTGTGTTCACAGCCGATGAATTGAAAGATGCCAGCCGTCTGACCGCTACCCAGATGCAAACGACCTGCCTGCTCAGTTCGGCGGGGGGTAAGCTAACCGAAAAGACCCTGCCGCTGTCGGCACAGATTGCCCCCGTATTTACCGTCACGGCACTGGATTACGACCACGACGGCCACAAAGATTTGCTGCTCTGCGGCAACGCAGCGAGAACCCGTATCCGATTTGGCCGCTCCGATGCCAATACGGGCGTGCTGCTGCACAACGACGGTCAGGGCGGATTCGTACCTGTTTCACCAGGCCAGGCCGGTTTTCAGTTGACCGGCGATGTCCGGTCGGTGCTTCCGATTGGGCAAACGTTGTTGGTGGGCATCAACCAGCAGGCCGTTCGGGCCTACAAACCCAGTAAGCCCTGATGCACAGCCGTCGAGCGAACCGCTTTGCCGTTGCCGAACAGGCGCTCATCACGACCGATGCGTCGATGGGCGACGATGCGACAATTGTACCGGAGCGGGCGTTCGACCTGTTGCGCGAACAGGCACTCGACCCCGATAGCGACTGGCTAACCCTGTTCACACGTAAGGGGCGGGAGTACGTCCGCATCGGGTCACACGTGGGCCTGGTGCAACTGGCCGACGGTACGCAGCTGGAACTATTGCCAAAAGTCGAACAGGCGGATCAGGCCCGGCCGCTGCTGCTGACGATGCTGCGGCACCTGCCGGATAGCCCGTTTCGCACCCTGCCCACGTCCCAGACCGGGGCGACCGATCTGCCCCTCTGGGATGTATTTGTGCTGACATTCCTCAACGTCCTGACCATGCTGACCCGGCAGGGGCTGCAACGGGCTTACGAAACCGTTGAACGAAACGAACCCGTCTGGAAGGGGAAATTTCAGGCCAGCCGCCACCTGCGCGATAACGCCCACCACGCCGAACGACTGGCCGTTCGGTACGATCAACTGAGCGCCGACATTGCGCCGAATCGCCTGCTGAAATCCACATTAGTAGCCATCGACGGGCAATTATCCCGTTCGCCCGTACAGGCGCAGGTCCGGCAGTGGCTTTGTACGCTGGACGACGTGCCGCAGTCGGTCAGCATTCGCGACGACCTGCGGGCGAGTCAGCGGCTGGGACGGCTGTTTGTGCGCTATGAACCGGCCCTGCGCTGGGCCGAAGCGTTGCTGATGGGGCAGGCATTCGGAGCGCAGTCGGGCCGGATGAACAGCCTGTCGCTGCTGTTTCCGATGCCCCGCGTCTTTGAAGCCTACGTCGCGCATGGCGTTCGGCGCTACTGGCCGGAATCGGGGCTGGTAACGGTGCAGGAATCATCGGCTCACCTGGTCGATGAGCACGTTGGTGGGCCAAAATTCAAACTTCGCCCGGACATACTGGTTCGTGAGACTAACGGTCAAACGCTGGTACTCGATACAAAATGGAAACGGCTCGACGGCACCGACCGGCGGGGTAACTATGGTATTGAACAGGCGGATCTGTATCAGCTATTTGCCTATGGTAAGAAGTACGATGCGGCCCGGCTGTTCCTGATTTATCCCATGAATCCCGCCTTCCGCGAACCCCTGCACGTCTTCGGCTACGACGCGTCGACTACCCTGCACGTGCTCCCGTTCGATCTGTCGCGTCCGCTCGCGGCCGAAGTTGATAAACTGGTTCAGTACGCGCAGTCGGTTCAACACTGAATCCTCGTTCAGTCCCGCAGCAGCAGCGTATCCCGGCTGAGAGTAGGGCGGGAAATGCCCAGTTCATGGCTGAACAGGTCAAGAACGAGCGGCTCCAGCTCGTTACGATTGACTGTTGCCGCGTCCCGGCGTATGGCGCGGTAGTGCTCCCGGCTGATTTTTTGAGCCAGCTGCCTAACCGTCGACACAGCGAACGTATTGGCTGTCCGGTTCATCAGCCACACGCCGACGCCGTACAAAGCCAGCCCCGCCAGACTGTAGGGCCAGGCTGGAAACAGACTGACCAGCGAGATCAGCAGAAGGATCGCCAGGGTAGCAACCTGCCACTGTTTTGGTACGAGCAATTCCGTACGAAAACCCAGTACTTGGTCTAGCTGTTCGACCTGTTTCCGGCGATTGGCAGGCGGGATGAGTGCGGCTAAACTCGTATCGGGCCGGATGCTGGCCGGGTCAGTGAGCAGTGCGGTTGTCAGGCTGCTGCGAATTCGGTAAAAGGCCTGTTGTGTTGTACAATCAGTGGCCGATTCACCGGGAGTGTACTGATTCATCAAATCCACAAACTCGCCCAATGTGCTAACTCTTTTATTATAAACAGCACTTAGATCTGCACGAAAGGATCGTTCAGCGAGTTCGATTACGTCCAGAATGTCTTCCTGGTCAGTATGTTTCAACGCGTACTCGTTCATAATGCTGGCAAGGTTTTACGGTCTGACCAGGTAGATTCAGGTCGTAACCGGATTTTAGTAAAGCTATAAAAAACATTCATATGCGTACCGGACTTAGCCTGATCCTTGTTGCCCTGTTGCTCTCTACGGCGTTTATTGCCAAACCGACCCGCGTCGTGTTTTTCGGCGACTCCATCACGCAGGCGGGTGTTAACCCCGGCGGCTACATCGACCGGTTGCGGAAAATGATTCCGGCCGATCAGTTTGAACTGATTGGTGCCGGTATCGGCGGCAACAAAATTTACGATCTGTTTTTGCGGATGGATACTGACGTACTGGCCCAGAAGCCTGACGTGGTCGTCGTTTGGGTTGGTGTCAACGATGTGTGGCACAAAAGCTCGTTCGGTACGGGCACCGATCCCGATAAGTTTGTCAAATTTTACGATGCTGTGATCGACAAGCTACAGGCATCCGGGGCAAAAGTAATGCTCTGCACACCGGCGGCTATCGGCGAAAAAACGGATTTCAGCAACCAGCAGGACGGTGATCTGAACCAGTACAGCCAGCTTATCCGCGACCTGGCCAAACGCCGGAACCTGCCCGTGATCGACCTGCGCAAAGCGTTTCTGGAGTATAATGTGAAGAATAACCCTGATAACAAGGAGAAAGGTATCCTGACCACCGACCGCGTCCATCTTAACGACGCCGGGAATCAATTTGTCGCCGAGCAAATGCAGAAAGCATTGACCGGCAACGTAGCCGCAAAGTAGCCCAGACGTCCACGTCTGGAGGCCGTCAGGCCAACTAGATCAGGTGGTAGTTAACGGGTCGCCATCGCGCCCGCCTACACTTGGAAGGCGTATACGGCCTGATTAAAGTAGCCTGGACGTCCACGTCCAGGCTACACACGGGCCTCACCACTTCGTAAAATCCAGATCATAGTTGAGGTTCAGCCGGAAGCCGTGGTTGATCTCGAAAACGGGTTTGCCCGATACCGGGTCCGACTCCGGGTGCTGGGTAATCTGGTTGAGGTAATTCAGCTCCAGTTGCAGGTTGTCCAGAAATTGGTAGCCCAGTCCGCCCGACAGTCGATTCTGATTGTAAATGTTAGCGCCAACGTTGCGGCCGAAGCCGATAAAAAGCTCATCGAAGACATTGGCGTAAAATTCACCCGCATCGACAGTGGGTCCAGCCAGTGGAACGGTTGCAGCAATCTGATAGCGAACCCGGTTTTGGTATTCCCAGCCGGTAATCCGGCGCGGATTGGCCTCGTCGCTCAGGCTAAGCCACCGCTGTTCGAGCCGGAATCGGTGGCTTAGTTTTACAATGCTGAACTTATCGTTGAGCTGAATTTCCTCGTGCGACCGGTGTTCCAGCGTTGGTACGCCCATGTCGGCCACCGGATAATCACCGTACGGATAGGTCACGAAAAACGTGTAGCCACCCCCCACCTTCACCCGGTCGGAAAGCGTGTAGTTTGTACCCAGCCGTGACAACGACTGCTGCCACAATCGGATAAACTCGACCCGTCGCCACTGGTATTCCGTATGAATCGTCCACCGTCTGGCAATTTTGTGATTCCCATTATAGGTGTACCAGCCAATGTCGTTGCGGTCGATAAGGCGATTTTGCTGCGCCCGACTCACTGGCGCGAAGCCAACCAATAAAAAAAGGAAAAAGTAGTATTTCATGCATTGCCGTTGAGTAGCGTGATTACGAAGCTGTTTAGGCTTTTTTTTCTTGCTTTCTTCACTCCTAACTCCCCTGAGAGGTTGTTTGGGGAATGGTTTTGTCATCCCGAGCCGGCGGCCCGGTCGCAGGCTCGGGATGACAAAAAAGACTCTTTTATATGATTAATGCTTTCCCCAAACAACCTCTGAAGGGAACTTCGTCTAAGCAGGAGCAAAGTCCCCTTCAGGGGATTTAGGGGTGATGCTGGCCAACTCAGTGCCAGGTATATTTCCCCAAATTAAATCCTAGACAGCTTCTACGTAACGGATGCTGAATAGAGATGGTTAGCACATATTTATTTAGAAACAAACAAACGGCCGGTAACTGTTGTAGCTACCGGCCGTTTGTGTAAACAGGCGTTGATACTTACGCGTTGGCGCCCTGTTTCATACGGATGATGTTCAGAGCTGCACCGGCTTTAAACCACTCGATCTGTCCATCGTTGTACGTGTGGTTAACGGCAAACTCATCCGCCGATCCGTCGGCGTGGTTCAGCACCACCGTCAGCGGAACGCCCGGCGCGAAGCTGGTCAGCCCCTTGATGTCGATGCTGTCGTCTTCCTGCACCTTGTCGTAGTCGGCGGGGTTGGCAAACGTCAGCGCCAGCATCCCCTGCTTCTTCAGGTTGGTTTCGTGAATCCGGGCGAACGAACGCACCAGAATGGCCCGAACACCCAGGAAGCGGGGTTCCATCGCTGCGTGCTCCCGCGACGATCCCTCGCCGTAGTTTTCATCACCAACAACGACCGAACCGATACCGGCGGCTTTGTAAGCCCGCTGTACAGCCGGTACTTCGCCGTACTCACCGGTCAGCTGATTCTTCACCGTGTTGGTCTTCTCGTTGTAGAAGTTGACCGCCCCGATAAGCATGTTGTTCGAGATATTGTCGAGGTGACCCCGGTACTTCAGCCACGGACCAGCCATCGAAATATGGTCGGTCGTACACTTGCCTTTTGCTTTGATGAGTAATTTCAGGCCGCTCAGGTCGGTGCCTTCCCACGCTTTGAACGGGGCCAGCAGTTGCAGTCGGTCCGACGTGGGCGATACGATTACCTGTACATCCGCACCGTCTTCGGCGGGTGCCTGATAACCGGCGTCATCGACAGCGTAGCCTTGTACGGGTTGCTCGATGCCAGCGGGTTCATCCAGCATCACCTGCTCACCCGACTCGTTGGTCAGCGTGTCGGTCATGGGGTTGAATGTCAGGTCACCGGCAATAACGAGCGCCGTCACGATTTCGGGCGATGCCACAAACGCGTGGGTGCTGGCGTTACCGTCGTTCCGCTTGGCGAAGTTCCGGTTGAACGAGGTGATGATCGAGTTGGGGCGGCTTGGGTCGTCCATGTGCCGTGCCCACTGACCGATGCAGGGACCACAGGCGTTGGCCAGTACCACACCACCGATTTCCTCGAAGGTATGCAGGATACCGTCGCGCTCGGCCGTAAACCGAACCAGTTCCGAACCGGGTGTTACGGTGAATTCGGCTTTGGCTTTCAGCCCTTTGTTCGTTGCCTGAGCGGCTACCGACGCCGAACGGGTCATGTCTTCGTAGCTGGAGTTGGTACACGAACCGATCAGACCGACTTCCAGCCGTTCAGGCCAGTTGTTTTCTTTCACCGCCTTGGCGAAGTTCGACAGGGGCCACGCCAGGTCGGGCGTAAACGGACCGTTGATATGCGGCTCGAGTTCCGACAGGTTGATTTCGATCAGTTGATCGTAGTACGTAGCGGGGTCGGCGTATACTTCATCGTCCGAGCGCAGGTTGGCTTTCACCGCTTCGGCGGCATCCGCGATTTCGGCGCGGCTCGTGGCCCGCAGGTAATCACCCATTTTGTCGTCGTAGGCGAAGATCGACGTGGTCGCACCAATCTCGGCACCCATGTTACAGATCGTACCTTTGCCCGTTGCCGACAGACTTTCGGCACCTTCGCCGAAGTATTCCACGATGCAGCCCGTTCCGCCTTTTACGGTCAGAATACCAGCTACACGCAGGATTACGTCTTTGGCCGATGCCCAGCCGCTGAGTTTGCCAGTCAGTTTGATACCGATCAGTTTCGGCATTTTCAGCTCCCAGGCCAGACCCGCCATGACGTCGCAGGCATCCGCTCCGCCAACACCGATAGCGATCATACCCAGCCCACCCGCGTTCGGCGTGTGCGAGTCGGTGCCGATCATCATACCGCCAGGGAAGGCGTAGTTTTCGATCACAACCTGGTGAATGATACCGGCACCGGGCTTCCAGAAGCCAATACCATATTTGTCGGAGATCGACGCCAGGAAGTCGTAAACCTCTTTGTTTTTGCTTTTAGCCGCGTCGAGATCCTGGTCGGCACCGACCTGCGCCTGAATCAGGTGGTCGCAGTGTACGGTAGACGGAACCGCTGCCTGTGGCCGACCCGCCTGCATAAATTGCAGCAGGGCCATCTGGGCCGTCGCGTCCTGCATAGCCACACGGTCAGGGGCGAAATCGACGTACGTTTTGCCCCGCTCGAATGCTTCCGTCGGGTTTCCGGCGAAGAGGTGGCTGTATAAAATTTTCTCCGACAATGTCAGTGGTTTGCCCACTGCCTGCCGGGCTGCTTCAATACGTTCGCCAAGGTTAGCGTACACGCGTTGAATCATATCGACGTCAAAAGCCATAATAAAAAGCGGGATAACAGTTCTTAAAAGGGTACCTGGTCAAACAACTGCCGGAATAGCGAATGGATTCCGGCCAACGGGTCAAAATTAGGGGATTATCAATGTTTTTGGAAATATTCCTATTATCACGAATCAATCTACTTAAAATGGCTGTATAAATCGCATTCCGGGGCCATACGCGAATAAAGCAGCTAAACAGTCGTTGTATTTCTACTCAGATGCGTTACTTGCAACACATTTGGCACGAAAAGATATAAATTCTCTACAGCATGAAACAAATTAACGTATTAATGACCGGCCTGGCGTTGCTCGTGATGGGCTTTGTTGTATCGGCCTGCAAAGACGAAGAAAACCCGACCGTAGTCTCGACTACGCCAACCATCACCAGCTTTTCAGCGGTAATGAACGGTGCCAGCGAAAAGCCAACGGCTACAACGTCGACCGCAACGGGTACAACCCGTGTGCTGCTTGATGAATCGACGAAAGTGTTCAGCTACACTGTTGCATACAGTGGACTGACACCGACGATGGGCCATTTTCACCGTATCACGGCTAACTCGACCAATGGTACGGGTGGGGTAGAGGTGCCGTTCACCAGCCTGACGTCGCCGATCACGGGCAGCTTCACACTGGCTAACCAGGCGCGAATCGACAGCTTTAAGAATGGCTACTACTACTCGAACCTGCACACAACAACGTACGGCAACGGCGAAATTCGCGGAGACGTAAAGAAACTGTAATCACGCTGTTACACGATGTGAAACGTCCGCCGGAGAGTTACTCTTCGGCGGACGTTTCTTTTTACGGTTCCTGACCGATAAGTAGATTACCGCCGGGAGGCTGCTTATCCGTTGACCATCCGACCAGTTAGCTTACGGAAGGGGACTCCCTGATGGGCGGGCCGAAAACTGTAAACTGTAAACCGTCTACCGAAAACCACTACTTATGCAGGTACGCTACGCCGTTGGCCCCAACGAAACGCGCCAGTTCAACACTACTGAACTCCGGGATAATTTTCTGATTGACACGCTGTTTTCGCCCGACAGTCTTCAACTATGCTACAGCCATTACGACCGCGTCATCGTCGGTGGAGCCATGCCGGTCAGCGGCCCCGTCGAACTACCGACGTACCCCGAACTGCGCAGTGATTTTTTCCTCGAACGGCGCGAACTGGGCGTTATCAACGTTGGCGGGGCGGGTTCGGTAACGGTCGACGGCCAAAGCTATGAGCTGAATAAACTCGACGGTCTGTACGTTGGACGTAGCAGCCGCAGCGTATCGTTTGCCAGCCAGTCGGGCGACGAACCCGCCCGGTTCTACCTGCTCTCATCACCCGCGCACAAGGAATACCCAACGCAGAAAGCCGCCCAGAGCGAGGTCTTTTCGGCCCCGATGGGTTCGGCGGAAGCAGCCAACGACCGGACGATCTACCGGTATATTCATAAGGACGGTCTGCAAAGCTGTCAGCTTGTAATGGGGCTGACGATTCTGAAGCCCGGTAGTGTCTGGAACACCATGCCCGCCCACGTGCACGACCGGCGCATGGAAGCGTACTTCTATTTCGACCTCGATCCGGCGCACCGCGTCGTACACCTGATGGGGCAACCCACCGAAACGCGGCATCTGATGGTCGCCAATCATCAGGCCATCATCTCACCCCCCTGGTCGATTCATTCCGGCTGTGGTACGTCAAACTACTCGTTTATCTGGGGTATGGCCGGCGAAAACCTCGACTACGCCGACATGGACCTGATCGCAATTGCAGACCTGAAATGAGTTCGTGGTTTGTCGTTCGTGGTTTGAAGTTTCTCCGGCGGCAGTTAACGACAAACTACAAACTACAAACCACAAACCAGCCCATGAAACTCCTTCATATCCTCGCCCTTCTCATTGCTAGCCCGGTACTTGCGCAGACGCCGATCAACGTCGACAATGAGTTTGCGTTTGCCGCTCAGCAGTACCGGGGCATGCTGCAAAGTCACCCCGACACGACGAAGTTTCCGCAGTCGAGCAAACCCGACGGTAGCCCCGACGACCGGAAGTCAGACTGGTGGTGTAGTGGCTTTTTCGGTGGATCGCTCTGGCACATTTACCAGCGTACCAACGACCCGTTCTGGAAAGAGGCCGCCCAGAAATGGACGATGGCGGTGGCGAAGGAACAACACAACACCGGCACGCACGACCTCGGTTTCATGCTGTATTGCCCGTTCGGCAACGGCTACCGGCTCACCAAAAATTCAGCCTACAAGCCGATTATGCTGACGGGAGCGCAGTCGCTGTCGACACGGTTCAACCCCAGTGTCGGCGTAATCAAGTCGTGGAACAAGTTTCAGCAGTACGATTACCCGGTCATCATCGACAACATGATGAACCTGGAGTTTCTGTTCTGGGCGGCTAACAACGGTGGCGACAAACGGCTGCGCGACATCGCCATCACCCACGCCGACAACACGCTGAAGAATCACTTCCGGCCCGACAATAGCAGCTATCACGTCGTCTGCTATAACCCCGACGGTACGGTGGCGGCTAAAAAGACGGCGCAGGGTGCCGCCGATAATTCGGCCTGGGCGCGGGGGCAGGCGTGGGGCCTCTACGGTTACACGGTGATGTACCGCGAAACGAAGAATACGAAGTACCTCGATCAGGCCCGCAAAATCGCCGACTTTTATCTGAATCACCCCAACCTGCCCGCCGACAAAATTCCCTACTGGGATTTCAACGCTCCGGGTATTCCTAACGAAGAGCGCGATGCATCGGCGGGGGCTGTTGCGGCCGATGCCCTGCTTGAACTAAGTACCTACGGCGGCCCATCGGCTAAAACGTATTACCAGCAGGCCGAACGGATGCTGCAAAGCCTGAGCAGCCCGGCTTATAAAGCCAAAGCCGGTGGCGACAACCACTTTATTCTGGTACACAGCGTTGGTCATAAGCCCGCCAAAAGCGAGGTCGACACGCCGATTATTTACGCTGATTACTACTTTCTGGAGGCTCTGCTACGCTACGACGCCCTGCGGAAAAAGCAAGGATAAAGACGATCACTAGCTGGTCTGACTACTACGGCAATCGGTACTCCGGGTGCCGTTTTTTGTTGGTATTGCTGTTGCTGCCTGCACCGATCTGTAAAACCGGGATGTGCCGGTAAACAATTGTCTGTAAACAGTGCGTTTGACGAATCACACGTACTACTGTGGGGATCATTCGCTCAAATTCAGGCCTTTTCCTGGCCGGAATCGAACGCAGTACGGATACATGGTGTTAACTATACATACCCAGATTCGCATTGTTTCGTACACGAACTCGACCAAGTCATTTGTTTGAGTCAGTCGTTTTGCGTCTATATTTGGCGCGGATGGTCACGGCCATTTCTGGCGCGCAGTCGGCAACACACCGCCGATTTATCAATCCAGACCGATCTGAGAGCCGGGTGCTTTCATCAACCTGATTACCTGATATGTCGAAAAACCTAGTCATAGTTGAGTCGCCCGCCAAGGCAAAAACCATCGAAGGCTATCTCGGAAAAGACTTCACCGTGAAGTCGAGTTTCGGGCATGTCCGCGATTTGCCGAAGGATGGGATGGCTGTCGATGTTGCCAATGGTTTCCTGCCGTCCTACGAAGTATCGCCCGACAAGAAAAAACTGGTGAGTGAACTAAAGTCGCTGGCTAAGGCGGCCGATGAAGTGTGGCTGGCAACGGATGATGACCGCGAAGGCGAAGCTATTTCGTGGCACCTGAAAGAAGCCCTCGGCCTGCGTGATAATACCAAACGGATTGTGTTTCGGGAGATTACCAAAAACGCGATTCTGAACGCCATTCAGCAACCCCGCACGATCGACGTCGATCTGGTCAATGCCCAGCAGGCCCGGCGTGTGCTCGACCGGCTGGTCGGGTATGAGTTGTCGCCGGTGCTATGGCGGAAAATAAAAGGTGGCAGCACCGGGCTGTCGGCCGGACGGGTACAGTCGGTGGCGTTGCGACTGGTCGTTGAGCGGGAGCGCGAGATCGACAGGCACGCGTCCAAATCGTCGTTCAAAGTGGCGGCTCAGTTCATTGTCGACGGCAGCAAAGTACTAAACGCCGAAATCCCGAAGAATTTCCCGACAGCGACTGACGCACGGGCTTTTCTGGAGGCTTGCGTTGGGGCTACGTTTACGATCAAAAATCTGGAAACGCGCCCGGCCAAGAAAACACCGGCTCCACCGTTTACGACCTCGACGTTGCAACAGGAAGCTTCCCGCAAGCTGGGTTACGCCGTCGACCGGACGATGCGAATCGCGCAGAACCTGTACGAAGCCGGTAAGATTTCGTACATGCGTACCGACTCGACCAACCTTTCTCAGGAAGCCATCGACAAAGCCGTAGCCGAGATTCAGACTGAGTTTGGGCAGCAATACGTGCAGACGCGGCAGTTCAAGACCAAAAACGAATCGGCGCAGGAAGCCCACGAAGCCATCCGCCCGACCAACTTCAACGACCGTAACGCCGGTGGCGACCGCGACCAGAAGCGGTTATACGAACTGATCTGGAAACGGGCCATTGCCTCGCAGATGGCCGACGCGCAGCTCGAACGCACGACCGTTACGATCAGCATTGGCTTTGCTAACGGTACGACCGTAGATATCAATGTCTTTGGCGATGATTACAGTCCGGTTGCCCAACCACGAACGGCAAACGACAAACTACAAACGACAAACTACCCTTCCGAACTGATTGCTCAGGGTGAAGTGATCAAGTTTGACGGTTTTCTGCGTGTGTACCTCGAATCGAAAGACGACGAGGACGACGAAGACGCCAAAGGTATGCTGCCCCCGCTGCGCGTTGGTCAGACCCTGAATCTGGGGCAGATGAAAGCGACCGAGAAATTCACCCGGCCGCAACCCCGATACGCGGAAGCGTCGCTGGTGAAGAAGCTGGAAGAAATGGGCATTGGCCGTCCATCGACGTATGCGCCGACTATTTCGACCATCGTCAACCGGGGGTACGTTATCAAGCAGGACAAGCCGGGTCAGGAGCGTAAATACATCGAGTACACACTGGCTAAAGACCAGATCACCGAGACGAGTGGTAAGGAAACGTTCGGCTCGGAAAAGGCCAAACTGTTCCCGACCAATACGGGTATCGTGGTCAACGACTTTCTGGTCGAATATTTTCCCGACATTGTGGATTACAAGTTCACAGCAACGGTCGAGAAAGAATTTGACGAGATCGCCGACGGCCGCATGAACTGGCAGACGATGCTGGAGGGCTTCTACGGCGATTTCCACAAAAACATCACCGACATTCAGGGGTCGTCCGTCGTTACGTTCAAAACGGGTGCCCGCGAATTGGGCATTGATCCGCGAACGGGTAAGAAGGTATCGGCCCGGCTGGGCAAATACGGCGCATTCGTACAGATCGGTGAGTCGACCGACGACGAGAAACCCCAATACGCTAACCTGCGCGACGGGCAACTGATTGAAACGATCAGTCTGGACAACGCCCTGGCACTGTTTACCCTGCCGCGCGAAGTCGGGTTCTTCGAGGACAAACCCATGACCATCGGCATCGGTAAATTTGGCCCGTACGTGAAGCACGACGACAAGTACGTATCACTGACCAAGGAAGACGACCCGTATACCATCGACGAAAACCGGACTATCGAACTGATTCAGGCCAAGCGGGCTGAGTCGGTCAGTGAATCGCTGGGTGAGTTTGAAGGTAAGCTGGTGTCGACGGGTAAAGGGCGCTTTGGGCCATACGTGAAGTTTGAGGACAAATACGTGTCGTTGCCCCGCAACGAGCAACTGGCCACGCTGACCCTCGAACGGGCGATTGAGCTGATTCAGGCCAAACGCACCGCCGAAGCCAACAAGTACATCAAGGAGTTTCCCGAACGGCCGGAGATCAAGATCGTCAACGGGATGTATGGGCCGTATCTGGCGGTTGGTAAGCGTAACGTCCGTATTCCCAAGGAAACCGATGCGGCTTCGCTGACGCTCGAAGACTGCCTGGCACTCGCCGGCGACGAACCCGCTCCGACGAAAGGCGCGGCCAAGAAAGCTCCCGCGAAAGCAGCCAAAGCTGATGCTAAACCAGCCGCGAAAGCAAAAGCCCCGGCCAAGAAAGCAACGACCACGGCGAAAAAAACGGTAGCGAAGAAATAGTATAGCTTGTGTAATGTGTAACCCAGACGTCCACGTCTGGTAGCCGAGAGGCTAATTGGTGCAGACGGATACTATTTTAGCCTGTCGGCTACCAGACGTGGACGTCTGGGTTACACTTCTTATACCGATGAAGAATCGTCAGAAAGTTGTCGTGCTGTCCGGGGCGGGTATCAGCGCCGAAAGTGGAATTCCAACGTTTCGGGCGTCGGATGGGCTGTGGGAAAACCACCGGATCGAAGATGTCGCCACGCCCGAAGCCTGGGCACGCAACCCCGTACTGGTGCAGGATTTTTACAACCAGCGCCGACGACAGGCGCTGACGGCCGAACCCAACGCGGGCCATAAAGCTCTGGTCCGGCTGGAAGACGCTTACGACGTAACGGTAGTCACGCAGAATGTCGATAACCTGCACGAACGGGCGGGTTCGTCAAATGTCATTCACCTGCACGGCGAACTGTTTAAGTCGCGCAGTACGAGCAACGAAGAACTGGTCTACGACATTGACGGCTGGGAGGTTAGGATGGGCGATACCTGCGGAGAAGGGTCACAGCTTCGGCCGCACATCGTCTGGTTTGGCGAAGCTGTCCCGATGATGGACGTTGCGCTGGAAGCAGCTGACGAAGCCGATATTATGATCGTGGTAGGCACGTCACTGAACGTCTATCCAGCGGCTAGTCTGGCGTTTGTCGTTGGGGAACGCATACCGGTTTACGTCGTTGATCCGAATACGCCAACCATGCAGAAACGCAAAAACGTGGTGTTCATCGCCCAACCGGCTACCATCGGTCTGACGCAGCTGGTCGACGACCTACTGGCACGGGCAGAACAGGGAAAGATAGCCAGTGAATAGGGATTGAACATTCCGGCAGACAGTCAGTTCAGGAGAGACGTTTTTCGTCTCTTTTTTTATGGTTACAACTGTCGATCCGGCTACTAAAACGCGCGATGCGCACGAGCGGTTAAACGCGTTATACGGTGTTGACCCGATTCGGGGCCGGGTCGATCCGATGCACGAACTGATCGGTACAATCCTCTCGCACCGCACGACCTTTGCCAACGAGCGAACTGCTTACCAGACGATGCGTGAACGATTCCCAACCTGGGAGGCCGTCCGCGACGCGCCCCTCGATCAGCTAACCGACGCCATCAAAACGGCTAATTACCCCGAAATCAAAGCGCCGTACATCCAGAATGTGCTGACGGTGCTGATTGCTGAACGGGGAGAAGCCAACATTGATTTTTTGCGGGACCTGTCGACTGAAGACGCTATGGCGTGGCTGAACCGATTGCCCGGCGTGGGGCCGAAAACGTCGACGCTGCTATTGCTGTTTTCGTTTCACAAACCGGTGCTCCCCGTCGATACGCACGTGCACCGCGTTACGCAGCGGCTGGGGCTGATCGGGCCGAAGGTCAGTGCCGAAAAAGCGCACAAACTACTACTATCGTATCTGCCGCAGGACGCCACCGTGCTGTATAATTTTCACAAGCATTTTTTCTGGCATGGTCAGCGCGTCTGTTTCTGGTACAACCCCAATTGTACCGGCTGTGTGCTCAACGAGATGTGCGATTTCTACCAGTCGGGCCGCACGGCGGTGCTCAGCAGTACACCCGTTAGAAAGAAATAGCGTAGCCCTGTATCTACGTAGCCTGGACGTCCACGTCCGGGTGGACGCGATAGCGACCGATTAGCTTCCGCCTGACGTAGTTGGCCTGATGGCCACCCGGACGTGGATCGCACCGCGCCACGGTGGCCGGCGCACCGGTCCAGGCTATATACCATCTGCCAAACAAGTTAGCCTGACGGCTACCAGACGTAGACCCGCGCCGGCGAACCCGTCTGGGCTACACGCCATACTTGCGCTCGTGCAGGGCTTTGGCCTGCCCAACCCAGTCGTCACGATCGATGCGGCCGGGAAAAAACTCGATGATCTCGTTGACCTGTCTGCTATCTTCTTTGGCGAAGTTGCTGATCTGGCGAAACGTGTAAATGCCCAGGCTGTGCAGCTTACGTTCCAGAAACGGGCCGATGCCGATAACGTCTTTCAGATCGTCGGCGTCAGTGGGGGTAGCCCGGCCAATCCGATCAAAATTTAACTCACCCGACCGCGCAGCGATCCGACTCAGTACGGCCGTCTCCGAATTGTCGGTGGGGGCCGGTTGAGACGGGAAATCCGGCGGAGATTCCGGGATGGGGGCACCCAGGGGCGGTATCTCGACGGGGGGCGGGGTAGTTGGCAGTTCGGGCTGTTTCGTTTCGATGTCCGTGTCGGGAATCGCCAGTATGGGTGTTCCGTAAACGGGTGCCAGCGGATCCGCTACAATCAGCGGAACGAGCGCTTCGTCGGTTGGTGTCGGCTGACGAAAGTTGGTGTTGCCCGACTCTCGATTGGCGAGCGCAAGGCGTAACGCATTGACCCGGCCACGGCGCGTCAGTCGGCCGAGGAGCCAGCCGATAAAAGCGGCTACGGTAAGGAGCAGTAGTATTTCGGCAATGGCAACGGGGCGGGATAGGGGGTCTAAGCCAAACATACGATAGCGTGTTTCGGGTGAAAAGTAGCCTAGCGGCTTTGCATCAGCGTTTTGGCCTGTCCGACCCAGTTGTCGCGCTGGATTCGACCGGGGAAAAACTCGATAATCTCGTTGAGCAGATAAACGTCGTCGGGCGTCAGCTGCGCCAGTTGCTTAAACCGATCAATGCCAGCCGCATGCAGCCGACGTTCAACCATTGAATCGATACCGTCGATTACCTGCAGGTTGTCGGCATCGTCGGGTCCCGCGTAGCCAATCCGGTCGTAGTCAAGGGCCTGCGCGCGCGACCGGATGCGGGTCAGTACCGGATCATTGACGGGCGCGGCTTCTACAGGCAGCGTTTCAGTTGAGGCCGGTGGTGTATCGTCGACCATCTGCCCGGTACCCGCCAGTTCGGCCGTTAGCTGATTGATCGTTCGCTGATAGGATACGTAGCCGATTATATAACCCAGTACGGCCGCGCCCAGCACCATAATGGCCTGGTGCAACAGCGCGTCGGGTAGGTGCAGGGGGTTCAGATCAAACATGAATTCCTTGATTTACAGAGCGGATCAGTGATTTATTGCACAACTACCGTAACCCGCCGGTTAGCCCGCCGTCCGGCAATTGTACTATTGTCCGCTTTAGGGACCGTTTCGCCCTTCGCATCCACAACAATCTGCGACGCGCTGATGCCCGACGACCGAAGCCGGGTTTTAACGTCGGTGGCCCGGTTACGCGACAAACGTAGATTCGTGGCGTCGTTACCCGTATTGTCAGTATGGCCCGTCAGCAGTAGTTTTTTGGTTTTATGGGTCTTCAGGTACCGAACGGCTTCCTCAAAAAACTGGCGTGTATCGGCTGTCTGAATGTAGTTCGATCCGTTGAGTTTGAAGTACAGATCGATCGGTTTGAAGACGGACGTAAACTTCTCCGCAGCGGCCAGTTCGGTTTCCGTGTTCAACGTCGCCACCGGTAGCTTTTTCTGAGTTGTGTCGGCGGCTGGTGCCGGTGTTGTCAGTTCGGTAAGCGATGCGTTATCGGCCGTTGTTGGGTTGGGAGCCGTTGCCGTCGTTGGTGGCGCGTCATTGGCACCGGCAAAGGCAAACGCCAGCCCGCCCATCAGGGAATCGCCTGCCGGGGTCAACGCCATGCGTACATCGGGCAGGGAAAGCAGCTGGCCCTGCGTCGTCAGCGACGTTTGCGGAACACCCTGTTCAACGAGATACTGCCGGACATTTTCAGCACGAGCCAGGCCCAGATTTTCGAAAGCCGCAGGCTTGGTTTCGTCGGCGGTGTAATACCCAATTACCGTCAGTCGGCGGTCGGTATTGTTGGTCAGGTACGCAGCCAGTTCCGTAAATGAGGAGCCGAGTGCGTCTGTATTGGCCCGTTCGCCGGACCGGGCGAAGCTAAAATTGCCGGGAAGCTGAAGCCGAAACCGCTCTCCATCGCTGATGGCTGGTGGCGCAATAGCACCAGTAGCCGTTGAATCAGCGGCCAGTGGGAAAGAGAGATCAGCGCATAACTGCTTGATGTGGCAGACATGCCACCAGGTCGAACCCGCCATCCAGAGAAGCAGCAACAAAACCCAGGGTGTCTTACTGACAAACATACGGATGGAGTTGAGTGGGTCCGGTTCTGGGTACGGAGTCACCGACTGTACCGGACGGACGATACGTCAAAAGTACGAGTATGCCTGTCAAATGCAAGTCCGGGTTACACCCCTTACCCGCGCGGCATGGTGGCCCGGCCGAGGTAAATTTCGTCGCCGTTCAGCGTAAGCGATGCGTAAAATGCGTAACCATTCTTGATGTAGCGAACCTGCACCGGCGTCTGCTGACCGGATTTGCCGTACGGCTTCGTCGCGGCCACCAGAATCTGATTGCCGTTGACAATCGCCCTGACAAATGGCAGATCACGCGTTTTGAGCTGATTGGCCGTGTAGCCCACCCACGTCCGGCCACCGTCGTAGGAGCACTCCGTCGCTTCGTTGAGGTACGTTTCCCGACCATCGAACAGGTCGGCGTGGTGCTTGAACAGTCGCCACAGACCGTGAATGTAATGTTCGTAGCAAGCATAATTGCGGTCGTTTCCGGTACCGCGCAGGGCCGGGTCGTTGTTCAGGGGCTGGTCGGGTGTCAGGCTACCCTGATCGTCCCAGAACACCGAGCCATAGGCACCGCCGAACCAGTAGAAAATGCCGATCCCTTCGGCCACGGCGGGTGGTGCCGCGTGTTCGGCTTTGGCGCTGTTCGGAAAGTCGGAACTTTGGGTATTGAACAGCCACTGCCACGCGATTCGCTTTTTTGCCGACAGCCGGGCGTTTACTTCCTGTTCGCCCATCAGCGACGCCAGCCAGTGCCGGGCGTTGTCGGCAGTGTGCGCGATCGTGTAATCGAAGTCGGGGTAGAAAAAGTACGTGCCGGGCATCTGAAAATCAACCACATCACCGACCGATTTGCCGAGCAGATTATCCGGCAGACCCCGCTGTCGGCTGGTCGCTGTGTGACGAACGGGCTGCGTCCAGAGTTCGTCGGGCCGGGCGGTGTAGTCGCTGCTCCGCGAATAGCCAAAGCTGTTGTGAACCACCGGCCATACCGTGCCGAGTTCGGTCTGTGGGGAAGCGTACTGCTTGATCGTACTATACAGGTATACCATCAGGTTGCCCTGTTCCTGTTCGTTCTGGGGGCTTAGCGTACCATTCTCAATATCGATGTACACCTTACTAAAGGTATTCTGCATCCCACCCGGCGGGCAGTCGCCGAATCCCACGCAACTGCCCTGCAACTCCATTGCCGACTGGAAAACGGTGTTTCGCGACGTGCGGGCACCGGGGGCCGTCCGGTACTGGGTCGAGGGGCCTTTGTTGCCATCCCGCGCCCATTCCAGCCCGAATGGCCCAGTGAAATAATCGTTATACAGAATCAACGCCCGCTGGTTGAACGCCAGTCGGCTGCGCCAGCCCGCCGGGGGAAAGCCGTTTGTCCAGCGTTCCTTGCCTTCTATCATGTGCGTCTGCGCAATCGATGAAAAGCCGCGCCGGAACAGCTTGCTCCAGTCCTGCTCGACGGTCAGGTTGCGCCCGGCTCCGGCAAACGTAATCGACTTGGTAGCCGGTAACGTAAAATCGCCCACTACATCGAGGTTGTAGTACCCCCGGCGAGTCGTGGGAGCAAACCGGGTGCGGGGGGTCGGCGTCAGCGTCGTGAGCGGGGGCATCGAACCCGTCAGCCTGACCGGCGTCGGGTCCGCCGGACCGTGCGGTTGCGCGTACCACACACCAACACCCGTCAGGCCGAGCAGCCCACACAGAGCAAGTACTTTCATGCGATTAGTCAAGAGTCGTCAGTAGACAGAACGGGCAGTTGCTGGTGAACCGTATTACTCGTCGATGTACCGGCGGGTAATAGGCTGGTACGAGTCGATGCGCCGGTCGCGGAAGTAAGGCCAGGTCGTGCGGTATTTCTCCGACAACGCCAGGTCAATCGTCTGTACGTGAACGACTTCCTTGTCGTGCGGAGCCAGATAGAGCAGTGACCCGAACGGATTCGATACGAATGAACCACCCCAGAACTGCTGATCGGCTTCCCGCCCAACCCGATTCACAGCCACGACGTGTATGCCGTTGGCAATGGCGTGGCTACGCTGAATCGTCTGCCAGGCATTGTACTGTTCTTCGTTCTGTTTCGGGTCCGGCTCGGTCGTGTCCCAGCCGATGGCCGTGGGGTATACCAGCAGGTCGGCACCCATCAGAGCCGTGATCCGGGCCGCTTCGGGGTACCACTGATCCCAGCAGATCAGCACGCCAACACGGGCGTATTTTGTGTCGAAGACCTTATAACCCAGATCGCCCGGCGTGAAGTAAAACTTCTCGTAGTAGCCCGGATCGTCGGGGATGTGCATCTTGCGATACTTGCCCAGATACGATCCGTCGGCATCCAGTACCGCCGTCGTATTGTGATAAAGCCCCTGCGCCCGCTTCTCGAATAACGACGCAACAATAACGACGCCCAGTTCGCCCGCTACGGCTCCCAACCGCTCGGTGGTGGGGCCGGGAATGGCTTCGGCCAGGCTAAAATTATGGTGGTCTTCCACGTCGCAGAAGTACAGCGAGGTGAACAGCTCCTGCAAACAGACGATCTGCGCACCCTGCCGGGCCGCTTCCCGAATGCCATCGATTGCTTTCTGAATATTTGACTCGACATCGGCCGTACAACTCATCTGTACCAGCCCGACGTTTACGTGTTTCGACATAGCGCAAAAGTAGGTGATTGAACGATCAACCCGATAAAACGACAAAAGTCTGAGCTACCGGGTTCCCAGACAGCGCATTCTGATTTCGTACAGTGTAATGATCTGTAGTGGTGCGTGGGTGGGAGTAAATCTATAAGTGCAGCACCGCCAGACAAGTGGGCTGTTAACTAGCCATTTACCAACAATTGTATTTTACTTGTATTATACGACTTGTTAAACTGTGTTATACAAAGGTGATTGATGTGTTTTGCCGGTCGTCGGGATTTTGCGAATTTCGCCTGTCAACCCCGTTTTGTATGCAACCCAACGACTTTACCCGACTACCTGTTCAGCAGCAACTGGACACGCTTTACTTTACCGGCGATGTGCTGGCTAATCGTTACGAAGGCGACGAGATCTACCTGTTGTATAACCTGCACAGCTTCTACGTGGAGCTTCGCTACAATGCCTTCAACAGTAAACTGAAGGCAGTAAACACATTTCGTGATACCGATAAGCTGGAGCCCTATCTGCCGTATCTGGCCTGATTTTCCAGGTTGCTTTTCGGCGGGGTTGGCGCGGATTTTCAACATACAGCTACCGAAAAATAGGACAGTACAAAGAAATTTGACCGACTGTAGAAAAAATTTTCGTTGAATTTGGTGGAGTGATTTGTTTTGACGTCCTTCGCTTAAATTTAAACAAGCAATGCAAACAGGAACTGTAAAATTCTTTAATGAGACCAAAGGGTTTGGCTTCATTAAACCCGATGGTGGTGGCGAAGACATTTTTGTACACGCTTCCGGTCTCATCGACCAAATCCGCGAAAACGACAAGGTTAAGTTCAACGTTGAGCGCGGTAAGAAAGGCTTAAATGCCGTGAACGTCGAAATGGCTTAATCGTAAGATATACCAGGACAACCGTTGTAAAACATGCCGAAAGGCATGTTTTTTTTTGCCCCTTACTCAGTACCCAATGCCTCAGCAAACCATCGAACAGCGCACTGCTGTCCGGCTCAACCTGAACGTCCGTTCGGTAGCGGCTACCCTCGACTTACTCAATGGCGGTGCCACCGTCCCCTTCATCGCCCGGTATCGTAAGGAAGTGACTGGTCAGCTCGACGAAGTACAGATCGGTCAGATAAGCGAAACGGCTCAAAAACTCGCTGACCTCGATAAACGGCGGGACACCATTCTGAATACCATCAGCGAACAGGGGCAGCTAACGCCCGACCTGCGCCGGAAAATCGAAGCCGCAGACTCGCTTACTGAGCTTGAAGACCTGTACTTACCATACCGGCAGAAGCGCAAAACCCGCGCCACCACCGCCATCGAACGCGGGCTTGAACCGCTGGCGAATCTGCTACTGCTGCAACGCGACGCCGATCCGGTTCGGGCGGCCCAGCGCTACTGTTCTGATGCCGTACCGACTGCAACCGATGCCCTGCAGGGTGCCCGCGACATCGTAGCCGAACGCGTCAGCGAAGATGCCGACGCCCGGCAGCGGGTGCGTAACCTGTTTGAGCGCGAAGCCATTATCCGGTCGGTGGTGAAGAAGGGCAAAGAAACGGAAGGCGTTAAATACCGCGACTATTTCGACTTTGCCGAACCGCTCCGGCGCGTACCCTCGCACCGCCTGCTGGCCCTGCGCCGGGGTGAAGCAGAGGGTGTTCTGTCGGTTAGTATCGGTCCCGATGAAGCGGCTGCGGTCGATCGGCTGGAACGGCAGTTTATCACCCAAACGGCGCCCAAAGCGTGTCGGGAACAGCTGACGCTGGCGATTCGTGACGGGTACAAACGGCTACTCAAACCCGCTATCGAAACGGAGTTTGGTAATCAGTCGAAAGGGCGGGCCGATAACGAAGCGATTCAGATTTTTGCCGACAACCTGCGTCAACTGTTGCTGAGCCCTCCCCTCGGTCAGCAGCGTGTACTGGCGATCGACCCCGGCTACCGCACTGGCTGCAAAACAGTTTGTCTCGACGCGCAGGGAAATCTGCTGACCGATACAGTACTATACCTGTTTCAGTCGGACGGGCAGAAACAGCAGGCGGCTCAAACGTTACAAAAGCTGGTTACGCAGTATAAAATCGAGGCTATTGCCATTGGAAATGGCACGGCCGGGCGCGAAACAGAAGCGTTTGTGCAAGGTGTACCTTTCGGTGATTCCCGTCCGGCGGTGTTTATGGTCAGCGAACAGGGAGCGTCGATTTACTCTGCGTCGGACGTGGCCCGCGAAGAATTTCCCGACAAAGATGTCACTGTCCGTGGTGCCGTCAGCATCGGGCGACGGCTGGCCGATCCACTGGCCGAGCTGGTCAAGATTGACCCCAAATCGATCGGGGTGGGGCAGTATCAGCACGACGTCGATCAGGGTGATTTGAAAAAAAGTCTGGATACCACCGTTGAAAGCTGCGTGAATCAGGTGGGGGTGTCGCTCAACACGGCAAGCGCGTATCTGCTCCGCTACGTGTCGGGGCTGGGGCCGCAACTGGCGGGTAACATCGTGGCTTATCGGACGCAGAACGGCCCGTTCACATCGCGGGACCAATTGAAGAAGGTGGCCCGGCTGGGGCCGAAAGCGTTTGAACAGTGTGCCGGGTTTCTGCGCATCGACGGGGCGAAAAATCCGCTCGACAACAGTGCTGTCCACCCCGAACGCTATGAACTCGTCAACCAGATGGCGAAGGATATCAATAGCAACGTCGGTGATCTGATGCGCCGTCCCAACCTTCGGCAGCAGATCAATCCCAGTCGTTACGTGACCGATTCAGTGGGGTTGCCCACGCTGCGCGACATCCTGACCGAACTGGATAAGCCCGGCCGCGATCCGCGGGAGTCGTTGTCGGTGTTTACGTATGATGCCCGTGTTCAGTCGATCGATGATCTGCACGAAGGCATGGTGCTGGAGGGTGTCGTGACGAACATCACCGCTTTTGGGGCCTTCGTCGACATTGGGGTCAAGCAGGATGGGCTGGTCCACGTATCGCAGCTGGCAGACAAATTTGTGTCGGACCCGAAGACCGTTGTCAGCCTCCATCAGCGGGTAAGTGTGCGGGTGCTGGAAGTCGACAAGGCACGCAAACGGATTGCGTTATCGATGAAAAATGGATAAGTTGCATCATATAGGCGTACGCAGCCCCAACGAGGCTGCGTACGCCTACGCCAACCTTTACTCCTTTCTGCGTATGCAATTACGCCGGTTTCGGGCCTCTACCAGCTCTGGACTCGTTTTACTCTGCCTGTCGGCGCTGTTGTCATCCTGCGCGTTCTTCCGGTCATCGGGCCCGTCGGTTAATCGTCGGACATCCTCCTCCCGACCTGTCGCGGGTCGTTCATCGGCTGCAAAAAGCCCTAAACGGGGCCCGGCTGTTGCGGCCAAACCAACAGGTAAAGTTGTCGACGCGCGTACCTACGAAAATCGTTACGTACCGGAAGTGGTCAAGATCGCCCGTACGTACACCGGAACACCGTATCGTTCTGGCGGCAACACCACCGATGGTATCGATTGTTCGGGGCTGGTTTATGCGGTGTTTAACACAGTTGGCCTACGGATGCCGCGCATTTCTTGGCAGCAGTCGGAAGTGGGGCATGAGGTGGAAGTAACCGACATTTCACCCGGCGATCTGGTATTTTTTGTGCCGGATAAAGGGCAGGCGGGCTACGTGTCGCACACGGGCATCGTCACGGAAGTGAACGACGGGCAAAATATTCGGTTCATTCACGCGTCCTCATCGCGCGGTGTCCGCGAAGACAATCTTTATACTGATTATTTCAAAGGTCGGTTCGTTAAAGCGCTCCGCCCGTTTTAACCGTTCGTCATATACAATGAAAAAGCCGCTTCTGCTGAGCGGCTTTTTCATTGTATCAAATGGTCGCGGGTTGCTGACTGTTGATTAGGTCCTCCCAAAAAGCCCGGTCACGATTTTTTAACTTCATCTCCAGGCTTTGTGCTTCCCGTCGTGTCTCAAACGACTGGGAAAACTTAACTTCCCACGGTTTGCCGTCTGCGGTCGCCGGAACGGTGCGGGCATTGTGTTGCCACAGCGTGATTTTTATGTCTTTAGACAGACCGATAAAGTATTTGTCTGTCGATGGGCTGTAGATAATGTAGACGGTATGCATAGGGTAGTTGGACGCTTACCAAAGCTACGGAATCATTAATAAAAAACAAATTTGCCGTAGTGCCCCCGTAAAAAAGCCGTAACATGGCCTGTATGCCGTAAAAAAGCCATACCATCGTTTTGACCCTGCCGTTTTTTTTACTACCTTTGCATCCACAAAACGCAGCCACGGGAAACCACGCTACGGCTTTGTATGGGGGATTAGCTCAGTTGGCTAGAGCGCTTCCATGGCATGGAAGAGGTCATCGGTTCGAATCCGATATTCTCCACAACATACCGCAAACCACTCCTCAACGGAGTGGTTTTTGTGTTTACGGGTGATCCGGCTGCTTCGCGCCGTTCCAGAATACGTTGCGCCAGCGGACAGCGGGGCTTGCTGAATACAGGTAGTTTTTGGTGGTTGGTTCGCTGCCGAAGTAGTTGTCGGACTGCCCGTTTTTAATGATTTTGTTGGTCCAGATGTGCAGGTTGCGCACCATGCCGGAGCAGCCACTGTCAAACGAAACCGGTTGGTAGCGGGG
Organism: uncultured Spirosoma sp.; assembly: GCA_964581865.1. Lineage (GTDB taxonomy): Bacteria > Bacteroidota > Bacteroidia > Cytophagales > Spirosomataceae > Spirosoma. Next base: position 196,837 of record CAZOQC010000003.1, on the reverse strand, counting down.
TGCTGCTGTGGCTCGCTGCCGCGACCAGTTGCCGCCCTCGATCAGCACGTTTCGCTCGTCTTCAAATTCAGCCACATAATGACTGCCGGTACACTCCAGACTGACGTTCCGAAACTGCCAGTCGGTGCCGTGCTGTAGTTGTATGTGCAGGCCGCCAACATGGTTGCCGCCTGTCACCGCTACGGCATCGGCGTAGAACGCGTTGATAACCCGACCGGCCACGGCGATGACGCCACCCGAGATGCTGCCGTTCCGCGTCGAGTGCCCCCGATTGCCGCCGTCGCTGAGGCTGATGCCGTTCGGGTAGATTAATTGATTATCAGTCGTTTTGCCGATGCGCTGACTGCTGATGCGCGGGTTCTGCACAGTAAACCGGCGTGTACCGACTAGTTCGATACCCAGCAGCGTGTCGATACAGACCGGGTTGGTGATGGTTACGTCGGTAACGTCGCCGGAGATTGACATGCCCATCCCATGCGTACTGGCGCGGTCGGCGAGGGCAGTACCACAGTGTTCGGCCCGGCAGTTGATGAAGCGCAGGTTAGTGATCCGCGCATCGCCGTCGTTTTTATGGCTCAGCAGTTCGTAGCCCATCCGGCCGGCGGAAGCGCTGCAATTCAGGAACGTGATGTTGCTGAACCGGGCACCCTTACCAGCCTGCTCCGACCAGGCGTTCATTCCCAGCGCATTGTAGTTACCGTTTTTGCTGCCGATGAACGTGCAGCTGTCAAACGTCAGGTTGTTGATATCGCCTTCTTCGTTGCAGTAAACGAGTGCGGTTGGACTGGTAGACGCCCGCGATATAAAAGTGATATGGCGCAGAGCCAAACCAGCGCTGATGCTGTGAATCTTGACCAGCGCCCCGCTGGTATCCTTACCGTTGAAAATCGCATCATTGGTACCGATCAGTTCAACGTTCTTCCGGATGACAAGTGGTTCGCCGGGATTGGCCGAAAAGTCGTATTCGCCCACCAGTACAAAGCGTTCGCCCGGCGTGGTCGACGCATCGATAGCCGCCTGAATGTCGGCTTTGGTTCGGCCTACGATAGGTTTGCCCAGTGGAAAAGTGCCGGGCGGAGTTGGCAACAGATCAGACCAATGCACAGTAGGTATCACGTTAGAAAGCTAAGTCTTTGCCCTTGCGGGGCAACTAAAATCGATGCGCAGGCTACGTTTATTGATTACTTACAATCAATCTGGTCTGCGGCAGTACCCGGTTGAGGTAGCCGCCAACAGAGCGGCCCCGTCGGTAAGTTACCAACGGGGCCGCACACTATATACTATACAACGAACAGACTTATTGCTCGATCATGTCGGCATCCGCCAGAATATAGTTGAGTTCGTAGATATTGTCGGCGTTGAGTTTGAGGGTACCCCGGAACGTGCGCCGTTCGTCGGTTTTAAACTTGCGACCGGCCTTTTTGAACTTGAGCGACACGACCGATTCCGGCCCGGCACCACCGCAAAAGAAACAGGCACTGTAAGGGAAAGCCGACAGCACATACAGATTCGATTCCAGATCAACAGGTAGCACGTACCCGGTCAGGTCGACAGTTTTGCCGTTTAGCTTCTGGACACCCTGCCCGAAGGTTGGGTAGAGCATGTACACCGATTCTTCGGCGTACCACTTTTTCTTGAACGTAACGTCGCGGAGTAACTCCCAGGAGAGTTTAACCGGTTCTACGGCTACAGCGGCCGGTTTTGTGGTGGGCCGTACGGGCGCAACGGGGGCGCGGAACGAAAAGACGGCCAGGCTGACCAGCAGGAGAATGAAAAGTCGGTTCATGGCGTTGTTAGACTGGGTCAAACGTGGGGTAAATTTACGATTTTTCTTATATTTACTCACTTTACAGCACTCAGTTCAATTGGCCTGTGTCTGATACACTCGACGATAACACCGAAACCTCGCAGGCAATTCCATTCCGGTTTACGCGACTGTATGTATCGCTATTGGTAATCCTGTCGGTATTATTGACCATTGGGCAGGTTGTGACGCAGTGGCGGCTGAGCAAGGTACAGAATGAACTCCTGTTTATCCGCTATACGGCCTTCCAGCGGCATCAGAGTCAGCAGATCGTCAAGCAGGCATTGCAAGTTGCCGACGCGACCAGCGAGACAAGCTTTCAGGTGAACAAAACCCAGCTTCGGTCTGTATTTATCGATTTCGAACGGCACTACCTGCAAAGCCGGGCTGGCCGGATGCCTGATCTGAATATTGATCTGGCAAACTCAGACACGGTTCAGCAGCTCTACCGGGCTTTGCAGCCGGAATTTCAGGCCTTCAAACGGGGAGCCAGGCAACTGCTGGCACTACGCACTGTGGCCGATGTGAAGACGCCACAGGCGCAGGTCGGCCTGACGCTGCTGCTGAACAACGAAGATCCGTTGTTACGCAAAATCGATGGCATCGTGCAGCTGTACAACAGCGAACTGCGCATGCGCCTGCATCAATTGCAGACCATCGAGCTGTATCTCTACGGGTTTACGATCCTGATGGTACTGGCCATTGGCCTGTTGATTATTCACCCGGCGATGTCCCGGCTTCGCCAGACGATTGCTCAGCTTATTGAAGCCGAAAGCCGCACCAAAGCGGCCAACTACCAGTTGCGGGCCGCTAATCAGTCGCTTAAAGAAACCCGGCAGCAGCTGTTTGAAGCTACCCGCCAGCAGTACAAGCGCGAAATCGATGAACGGCGCATGCGTACATCGTATCTGATTACGGGGCAGGAAGAAGAACGGAAACGGCTGTCACGCGAACTGCACGATGGACTGGGGCAGATGCTGACCGCGATTAAATTACAGCTGGAAGGGCTGGAAGGACTGATGAGACGGCACAGCCGGGTGGTGCCGGCAACGGCAGAAACCGGTAAGCCCACGCTCAGCTACGACCGCAACATAGCTAACCTCAAACAACTGGTTACGCAGACAATTCAGGAAATAAGGGCAATCTCCAACGATCTGATGCCGACCGTACTGAGCGACTTTGGCGTGCTGCCCGCGCTGAAAATGCTGGCTGAAAGCAACCGCACGGGTGAGGTCGACGTGACGTTTGAAACGACCTGTGTACACAGCATGGAAGGTAGCCTGCGGCTCAACAAAGATGTTGAAATTATGCTCTACCGGGTGACCCAGGAAGCGATCAGCAATGCCCTGCGCCACGGCAGTCCCCAGCATATCGTTGTCGAACTAGTCGAGCGCGATGATTACATTCACCTGATCGTTACGGACGATGGTCGGGGATTCAACCAGAAAGCGATTGCTGATGGCTACCCGGTGAAAGACTATAGTGACCGCGACATACCTTCGCAGGGACTACACAATATCCGCGAACGGGCGGAGTTACTCAAAGGAAAACTCAACATAACATCAACGTTGGGGAAAGGTACGCGGCTACGAGTCAGTATTCCCAATCAGATGCAATTTGCACAGTATGACATCAACTAGATTAATGCTCGTCGACGATCACTCGATCGTTCGGGACGGCATCCGGCTGCTACTGGAACAGGCTGAAGGACTGGAAATTATCGATGAAGCAAGCGATGGAGAAGAAGCCCTGGAAAAACTGAAAAATCACCAGGCCGCGAATACCCAGCCCGATCTGGTGCTGATGGACATTTCGCTGCCGGGTATGTCGGGCATTCAGACGACACAGGTTATCTCCCGGCTTCACAAAAGCGTACGGGTGCTGATGCTGTCGATGCACAACAACGAAGATTACATCCTGCGCTCGGTTGAGGCCGGCGCGTTTGGTTATATCCTGAAAGATTCGTCGTCGGACGAAATGGTCAAAGCAATCCGGATGATTGCCGGGGGAGACAAGTATTACAGTTCGCCCGTCGCATCGATCATTCTGAACGGCTACATGCAGCAGCTCAAGAAGGGTACCCGGCAGGGCCGCGACGTGCAGCCATCGCGCCTGTCGAACAAGGAAAAGGAAATTCTTCAGTTTCTGGTCGATGGGATGAGCAGTCGCGAAATTGCCGAGCGGCTGCAGCTCAGCGTTCGTACGGTCGATAATCACCGCGCCAATATGATGCGCCGGTTGCAGGTGCGCAACGCGGCCGAACTGGTCCGAATCGCCGTCGAGGAAAAGCTCATTTGAACTTTCGGCCTTCATGCATATGTTTACCCTGTGAAACCGGCAAACCGCCGGTTTTTACATTTTCTGATTACTATATTTAGTAGGTCGAGTTTGTAAACTAAAAAATCACCAACACTATGTCACTCCGTCTTGGGGACATTGCTCCCGATTTTGACGCCAACACCACCCAGGGGCCGATTCATTTTCACGAATGGCTGGGTACATCCTGGGGAATGCTGTTTTCGCACCCCGCCGATTTTACACCCGTCTGCACCACTGAGCTGGGCCGTACGGCGCTGCTGAAGGATGAGTTTGCCAAACGCAACGTGAAGGTAATCGCCGTTTCGGTCGATGATCTGGAATCGCACAACCGCTGGACGCCCGACATTAAAGACGTAACCGGTTCGGAGGTAAACTTCCCGCTGATCGACGATGCCGATCGCAACGTGGCGACGCTCTACGACATGATTCACCCCAATGCCAGCGAGAAATCGACGGTTCGCTCGGTGTTTGTGATTGGTCCCGACAAGAAAATCAAGCTGACGCTAACCTACCCGGCTTCGACAGGCCGTAACTTCAACGAGCTGCTCCGCGTGATCGACTCGCTGCAACTGACTGCCGACTACCAGGTAGCTACCCCCGCCGACTGGCAGGATGGCGACGACGTAATTGTAACGGCAGCCGTGTCGAACGACCAGCTGGAAGGGAAATTTCCGAAAGGCGTAACGTTCGTGAAGCCCTACCTGCGGACCACTCCCCAGCCGAATAAATAAGTTTGGGTTGCCAGACAGGGGTGTGTCACGTTTTTTCAAACCCTGCGCCTGATCGGACAGTTAACCCCAGCAACTAACTAAACGAATCCGCGTCATGGCAAAAAACGATGGTACATCAGATAAAGAAGGCCCGATAGCCAAAGCAATCGAGCAGCAAACTTCGAAACTTCCTTCGGACCTGTTTCTGTGGTCGGCGCTTGGCTCAATGGCCGTATCGCTTTACTTTCAGGCACAGGGCGACCGGGATCGGAGCCTGTTTATCGGTCAGTGGGCCGCGCCGTTCCTGTTGCTGGGTCTGTACAACAAGATCGTGAAGCTGGAAGGCAGCGAAGGACCAAGCGATAAGTAATCAGGTTGAATTTTACAAACAGGTCGGGGGCGTGGACTAAACCGTAACAAAGTTTAGCCCACGCCCCCGACCTGTTTGTACCTTTGGGGCGTTGAGGAGAAGGTATTGTCAATGAAAGTACGGGTACTGCTGCGAATTATTCTGGAACGGTACGGCCTTTGGCTGGTAGGTGGATTGCTGCTGGTACTGGCCCTGGTTACGCTGGTACGTACGTTCCGGCGCGAACCGGAGATGGACTGGAAACCAGTCAGCGCATTCGGAATCCGGTTGCCGATGCGCTACACGATCCACGGAATCGACGTGTCGCGCCATAACGACCGGATCGACTGGGACCGTGTACGGCAGGTCGAAGCCGACGGCGTGCGGCTCCAGTTTGTGTTTATCAAAGCAACCGAGGGGGCTACCCTGGCCGATCGCCATTTCGACCGCAACTGGACTGGTGCCCGTGAGGCTACGCTGCGCCGGGGGGCTTATCATTTCTACCATCCCACCCGTGACCCGCTGAAACAGGCCGATAATTTTATTCGCCATGTCGAGTTGCAGTCGGGTGATTTTGCGCCGGTCGTTGATTTTGAAACGGTCAATGGGCAGTCGGATTCAACGATCATCAATGGCTTGCGGCTGTGGCTTGACACCGTGGAAGAGCATTACCGCGTCCGCCCGATTATTTACACAAACGGTAATCTATACAAACGGTATATTAAGGGCAATCTGGATGATTACCCCCTCTGGATTGCTGATTATTCAGCCGCGCATTTACGCACGTATCCGGCTGACAATCTGTACTTGTGGCAGCACAGCGATGCGGGCGTGGTACGGGGCATTCGCGGTCGGGTCGACTTCAATGCCTTCGTTATGGATGCGGACGAACTCACCAGTATTTGTATGCCCTGAGTATTATTTTTAAACAATAAGGCGCGTCGATCGTTTATGTTCTCAAACCATATCAATTGACATGAACAAGAAACACCTAATTCTGGCCTTTGGCGTTGCTTTCCTGAGCGGTACATCACTGATGAGCTGCGATTCAAAAAAAGAAAACAAAGCTGAAGAGGTTCAGGATAAAAAAGAAGATGTAATCGAAGCGCAACAGGAAGGCGATACCGCCGAAGTGCGCGATGAGCAGAAAGAGCTTGATTCGGCCCGCAAAGATTATCGCGAAGCCGTTAAGGATTCGGTGAAAGACGCTCGCAACTAATATAGCAGACACTAAACAGGCGGGGCCCGATGTACGTACATTGGGCCCCGCCTGTTTAATGCCGTTTACGCAGGTAGAAGACAAACCCATTCTCCTCACCAGTTTTGCGAACGTCGGGCAGCGAGTCAAGTCGGGTAGGGGTGTCGCCAGCCTTGCGGATCAGCCATACATCCCGGTCGATGGGGCCGGTCAGCAGCCATTCTTTGTCGTAATGCTTTGGATTCGGTGCTGGCTGTGCCCGTGTGTAGAAAAAGGGGCCGTAGCTGTGGTAGTCGTACGTACTGACGTAGACGTTTTTGCCCTGTGCCCGCTCGAAATACCGCATGGCCGCATCCTGCGAAATGCCTTCGATCCGCCCGACGTAAAACCAGAGTCCCAGCGTCAGAAAAATGGCCGTGCCGCCAAAGAGCGTCAGCGTGGCCGTTCGCGCCTGCCGGTGGGTGTACCACCACACGCTAAGCCCCAGCACCACCGCCAGCCAGATACCGGGTAGCATAGCCCAGAGCGTCCAGTGTACGTTGGCGTTGAGGTTTCCCTGGCTAAAGGCGTCTTTGTCGGCGAAGGCCCGGACAATATCCATGTGCTGTGCCAGAATGGGCGTGGCTGTAAAGGCAATCACGAAAACACTACCGATCACCAGCAGGCCGGTTACCAGCCAGCCGTTGAACGCGATCCGGCCCGTTTCGAGCTGCGACAGCGTCAGCGCGGCCAGATACGTCAGCGGAAAGTAGCACAGCGACGAGTAGTGAACGATTTTCGACTGCACGACACTGAACAGAATCAGCACGACCCAGAACAGAATCACCATCCACCGGCGGAAGTCGCGCTGATAGCTGCGTTCGAGAAACAGATTACCCTGTCCCCGGATACTGAAGATCGACGCGGGAAAACAACCGACGAGCAGTACGACAAAATGGTACAGGGGAAACCCGCCATGACCCGCATCGGGCGTGCTGAACAGCCGGATGGTGTACGCCAGAAACGCCGGGCCGAATGCCGGGCCGTGCAGCGCCGTTTCCAGTCCGAACCAGATAGCCGGCAGTAGCCAGGCCAGTGCGGTAAAGCCGAGCAGTTGCAACGGGCTGATGAACCAGCGAAACCGGTTCAGGAGCCAGTAAATACCCAATACCAGCCCAACGATCAGGTACGCAACCGGCCCTTTTGTGAGGATAGCGATGCCCAATACCAGCCCGCCGGTTGTCAGGTACGACAGCAGCGAACGCGACACGATCATGGGGCCCGCTTCCCGGTCGCGTTTCCAGGCGGCCAGGATAACGTTGACCAGCGATACGAAAATAAACAGGTTAAAAAACGGGTCGATGATACCGGAGCGGAAGTAAAGATGGGGCGTTATCGACCCCAGATACGCCAGTGCCCACAAAATGCCGAACCGATGACCGTGCAGCTTGTGACCCAGATTGTACAGGTAAATTAGCGTGATAATGCCGCAGATAGCGTTGGGAAGCCGGGCGGCAAATTCGCCCACCCCGAAGATATTCATCATCAGGGCCTGACACCAGAAAAAGAACGGCGGCTTTTCGTAAAACGGCTTGAAATCGATGTGTACGCGTAAGTAATCGCCCAGCACGGTCATCTCCCGGGCGGCTTCGGCGAAGTTGATTTCGTCCCAGTCGAACAGCCGTACGCCACCCAGAAAGGGGATAAATAACAGCGCACCCACCACGCCAAAGACTACCGAATACGTTACGCGCTGATTCATGCAACAAGAGTAAACTAGACAGGATTTTCTATTAGACAGGATTACAGGATTGACTGGATTTTCTTTCTGTAGTATCATAGTCGCCGGCTATTGATCCGGCAGGAGCGTACACACCACACAAAAATCCTGTCAATCCTGTAATCCTGTCCAACAAATCTGCTGGACAAAACAAGGGGGCAAAACTAGGGAAAAAGCGGGTGGAGTTGCCCAAATCCTCCGATATTCGCGCCGAACAAAGGACCCTGAACGATCATGCTTATCAATCGCCCGTTTACGTCACTGCCCGCCTATGCGCAGCTACAGGAGCAGTATAACCTGCTAAAAGACCGGCACATGCGCGACCTGTTCGCCGAAGACCCTGGCCGGTTCAAAACCTTTACGCGGCAGTTTGACGACATTCTGCTCGACTTTTCCAAAAATCGTATTACCAGCCAAACGCTCGATCTGCTCCTGCAACTGGCCGATCAGGCCGGGCTATCCGATGCCATCAGCCGTATGTTTTCGGGTGATAAAATCAACCGGACGGAAGATCGGGCCGTACTCCACGTGGCCCTGCGCAATCGCACCAATACACCCATCATCGTCGATGGCGACGACGTGATGCCGGGTATCAACGAGGTGCTTGGCCGCATGAAAACCTTTACCGAACGCATCCGGTCGGGCGAGTGGAAAGGCTACACGGGCGACACCATTACGGATATTGTCAACATCGGTATCGGTGGCTCCGACCTCGGTCCGGTGATGGTGACGGAAGCGCTGAAACCCTACGCCGACGATAAAAAATTACGCGTTCATTTTGTGTCGAACGTCGATGGTGTACACATCTACGAAACGTTGCAGCGCGTAAAGCCGGAAAATACCCTGTTTCTGATCGCGTCGAAAACGTTTACGACGCAGGAAACCATGACCAACGCCCAATCGGCGCGGCAGTGGTTTCTGGACAATAGCGGGGCGGAAAGCGACATTGCCAAACACTTCGCAGCTCTCTCGACCAACCAGTCGGCGGTGGAGAAATTCGGTATCGACCCGGCCAATATGTTTGGGTTCTGGGACTGGGTTGGCGGTCGGTACTCGCTGTGGTCGGCCATTGGGTTATCGATCGCGCTCTATATCGGTTTCGACAATTTTGAAGAGCTGCTGGCCGGTGGTCACGCCATGGATCAGCACTTTCGCGACACACCCGCCGAGCAAAATCTGCCGGTATTGCTGGCGCTCGTCGGTATCTGGTACAACAACTTTTTCGGCGCGCAGACCGAGGCTATCCTGCCGTACGATCAGTACATGCATCGCTTTGCGGCTTATTTTCAGCAGGGCGACATGGAAAGCAACGGCAAATCGGTCGATCGCGACGGTAACCCGGTGTCGTGGCAGACGGGGCCGATTATCTGGGGGGAGCCCGGCACCAACGGGCAGCATGCGTTCTATCAGCTCATTCACCAGGGCACCAAACTGATACCCTGCGATTTTCTGGCTCCGGCCATCAGTCAGCGCCCTATCGGCGAGCACCACAACATTCTGATGGCTAATTTTTTCGCGCAGACCGAAGCCCTGATGAACGGCAAAACCGCCGATGAGGTAGCCGACGAACTGCGCAAATCGGGCAAAGACGCCGACGAGGTTGCATTCCTGACACCGTTCAAGGAATTCTCCGGTAACCGGCCGACCAACTCGATCCTGTTCAAAAAACTAACGCCCCGTACGCTTGGCAGCCTGATTGCCATGTACGAGCACAAAATCTTCACGCAGGGCGTGATCTGGGACATTTTCAGCTTCGATCAGTGGGGCGTCGAACTGGGTAAGCAACTGGCCAGCCGCATTTTACCCGAACTCAAAGACGATCAGCCGATTGCCGGGCACGATGCTTCGACAAATGGACTAATCAATGCGTTTAAGGCACTTAGAAAGGCCTGATCCAACTGACCGGCAGTGTTGCCAAACACATATATACGTTGGTGGCAACACGCGATAAATTGGAATAATATAAAACATTGCCAGCTAGTAGCCTGTTAATGGGGTGTAATTTCGATTACACCCTTTTTTTGTACAAATCAGTAATTGACGCATTAAGTTAATCAACGCTATGAAAACGCAGGCTACTTATCTGGCAGCCTTCCTGCTGACGGCAGGAATGGCTACCGCACAAACGAAGGAAAACACGTCGACCACCACTACATCAACCTATAGCACGGCCCCGATCTCGTCGACCGATGCTACCAACGTCAGTTCAACGACCGTCAACACCCCGACGAACGTGAACGACAACATGACCGGTACGTACAACAACGCGGCTACTACCCCCGCAACCAATACATACGGTTCGACTACCACAACGACGACGACAAGCGAAAGCGGCAACATGTCGACCAACCGGCGCCGGGACGACCGCCCCGACGGTAAAGATGGTAAATTTGGTATCTACGCTGGTGTAAACGCGTCGCGCTTCGTCAACGAGCCGATTCAGGACAACGCTTACCGGCTGGGTTATCAGGTGGGTCTGTATGGCCGGTCGGCAGGTACCGTCTTCGGGCAGATCGGTGCTGAATTCCGTCGGTCGTCGTCGAACCTGATTCGTACGGGTTCGGGCTCGGGCACAACGGTAAACCAGGTCAACGGTCAGATCGATCAGACCTTCCTGGCAATTCCGGCCTATGTCGGTCTTCGTCTGGGTGGTGCTTTGGGTGTCCGTCTGCAGGTGGGTGCTGAATTGGCCGCACTGGTTGCCATCGGCAACAATAACTTCCAACTGGGCCGCGACGACCTGAACCGGACTATCCTGAACGGACTGGCTGGTGTTGGTATCAACCTAGGACCCCTTACGCTGGACGCCAACTACAACCTGGGCTTCCAGAATGTATTCGACAATGGTGCTGATACCAAGCGTCGTATGCTGGCTCTGAACCTCGGCTTCCGATTCTGATCCAACAGACTATCTGAACAAGACGGCTACTCCCAACGGGGTGGCCGTTTTGCTAACTTATCCGTATAGTCCAATAAAAGTGACAAACAATCGGTTTGCAGGTCGGTTTATGACAGCAAACAGTCGCTCATCAGACGCTATAAAACTCAACGCAACTATGAAAAATTCTGCAAAACTTTGCCTGCTGCTCGCCGGGGTATGCAGTGCCAGCCTGACCTACGGGCAACGGTACAACAACAATAATGATGACCGGTACGACCGAAATGATCGCAATTCGCGCCGGGACGAACGCCGTGACGACCGGCAGCGGGAAGACGATCTGGACGACCGCCGAAACTATAACCAGCGCAGCGACGAAAACCGCCGGTACGACAACCGCTACGAGGATCGCCGGAACAACGACCGATCGTACGATGAGCGTGATCTGAGCAAGGCATACGACGAAGGCTATGAGGACGGTCAGCGTAGCGTGGCCGTCGAAGAGCGTCGGGAGCGTCGCGAAAACTACAAGCATTTTACATTCGGTATCTACGGTGGTGCCAACTCGACCCGCTTTGAGGGTGAGTCGGTGCAGGGTAATCAGCTGACGGGTCGGCTGGGGTATCAGGCTGGTTTCTTCGTCCGGGGTGGTGGCCGTATTTACGGGCAGATCGGTGCTGAGTACATGACGTCGAGTTCGGAGTTCTATAAGCCCGGCGACGGTGCAACGATCAAGGACATCACGGCCAATGTCGATCAGAAATACATTCAGGTGCCCGCCCTCATTGGGGTGAAGCTGGCGCAGTCGGATCGGGGTGTTTCGGCCGTCCGGCTGGCAGTAGGGGCGGAGTACGCGGCTCCGCTGGGTGTCAACAACAACGCTTTTAATTTCCAGTCGGGCGATTTCCGGGCGGCTACCGTCAATGGACTGGTGAACCTGGGCTTCGACGCGGGTCCGTTGCTGATCGGGTTCATGTACCACTACGGCTTTGCCGACGTGATCGAGGGCACGAGCAATACCAAGCGCCGGATTCTGAGCGTCAACGTAGGCGTGAAGTTTTAAGGTCAGGCTGTATCTTTATATAGCTGCGTACTGTACGTTTGTAGTCGTACAGTACGCAGTTTTTTTGTGCGCTAATTTGCCAACGGATTATGAATACGCTGTTTCCGATTTTTGTCAAAGCCAATCAACTGCACACGCTGATCGTGGGCGGGGGCTACGTGGGGCTGGAGAAAGCCACTGCCCTGCTCGGCAACGCGCCCGACGCCCGCGTTACACTGGTTGCCCCTGAGATCCGCGCCGAACTGCACGAACTGGCCGAACGGCACCCGTTGCTGGAGCTGGTTCAGCAGCCGTACAACCCCCTGTATCTGAACGATAAAGATCTGGTAATTGTCGGCACCAACGACAAGGCCGTAAACCGGCAGGTACAAGTCGACTGCAAAGCCCGGCGCATTCTGGTCAACGTCGCCGATACGCCCGACCTCTGCGATTTTTATTTAAGCTCGGTCGTTAAAAAAGGCGACCTGAAAATTGCCATTTCGACCAACGGTAAATCACCCACCTTCGCCAAGCGATTCCGTGAAGTGCTGGAAGAATTATTGCCCGACAGTTTGCAGGAAACGCTGGACAATTTAACAGCGATCCGCAATCAGCTAAAAGGCGATTTCGTGCAGAAAATGGAAAAGCTGAACGAGATTACGAAAGTGCTGAAATAACGGATAAATTTTTTGACAGGATTACAGGATTTTTAGGATGGCTTAAGTTTGTAGTTTATATATTGATTTAACATAAGCTGATTATAGAGCGGTTCTTTTATGAAATTACCAATCGTATTATTTCTTAGTTGGACGGTTATGGGTTGCGTAACGACCCAAGTTACATCAACAGATAATAGTACCGCTACTACCATCTCTGCGAGGAGCGATACTACGCTTACAATCTTCCTGTTAGAAAGAGATATTCCTATGGAGATAAAACGGCTGGGTGTGGTTAATATCGCTGTCGGTACAGGTGCTGTAGATAAAAGTGTCAAAGAGAGATTAAAGCAGAAATGTCAGGAATTGGGCGCTAATGGAGCTTATCGAATTTCTGATGGTTTCTACCCAAGCGTTGGACTTGTCCCTTACTTAATTTTTAAATACAAAAAATAGTATTGTCGATTGGAAGAGTTTTGGCTTAGCCGAAATTTACTCCTGAAACAGAGTCCGTTTCTTTTAGATAGTTCATATTTTAGGGTTCTTATTACCTAATACTCAACTCTATATAACATGAAGTCCTTGATCTGGTTTTTTTTATTATTGCTGATTACTGTACAGGCTAAAGCCCAAATACAAACGGGGCGTTTATCAATAGGGGCTGATTTAAATCAGTTAAGCTATCAAAGAACATCATTAGGTTATAGCACTGCCTCTAAAGTGTTAGTTACACCCTCTATAAGTTACAGTATAGCTAGAAATCTAATGGTTAGTTTAGGGGTTCCTTTAGGGATCAGCAATACTTCTTATGGTTTAGGAACGAGTAATTCGTCAAATTCCGGTTATAGAGAAACTCAGACAAGAATCGGTATATCCCCTTCGATACGTTACTATTTAAGTAAATCTAACTTTAAGCCATTTTTAGGTTTCTCTTATTGTTATCTTTTAAATCAAAACAAGTATGAACTATTTGAAACATATTCGGCTAGCGACCGATCTAACGTGTACATGCCTTCGATCGGCTTAGCTTATAGTTTGACTCAAAGACTTTTTCTGACGACTAGTCTAAACTATATAATTGATAACAATGACTCAAGAAACTTAGTCATCAACGGACAGAATAGTACTATAAGTGCTGCAAGACCAGACAATAAGTCATTATCGATAGGCGTGGGCGTTCAAATTTTTTTAGGTGAGTGATTGTATAGAGAATAACAGGTTATACTATTAAAGGAAAATTGATTATTATATTTTACTTAGTAATTACGTTATCTCAAACATTTATGATCGATGAATTAAATCACATAAGTAGCCAAACAAAATTAGTTTAACACAGAGCCACAGAGAACACAAAGCGATAATGTATGTAAGTAGTTGATTAATAACAAACTAATACTCTGTGCTCTCTGCGACTCTGTGTTAAATCAAATACGTCTATGTACTTAAAAAAATCAGGATTGACCCTGGCGATCAAGAACGGTGATGGGTCATTTAAGGCCCTGATTGGTGCAGCTATCAGCGTTCTGTCTCGTAGTACGTAAGCGTCTTTCCGGCAGGCTACTGCTGTTCAGTTCGTTTCTCTGAACAGTAGTGGGTTAGACATACCTCGTGTGAGGTATTTTTAGTGGGTTTCTTCCCGTTTACACCCAATAAGCTGAATTTTTATCGAATATTGACTCGTCAGCCCAGCCACGTCCTGCCAGTTTTCCGCTTGTTTCGGGCCGAGTTATCAGGCTCAACTGCCGGCCTGATTAGTACCCGGTGGTTTGGGTCTACGGCCGGATGGGTCAGTATCGAAATCGATGAATAAAAAGGCAAAAATTGGCTTACTCGTTCTGCTGGTGGGGATTGTCGTCGCGGTAGTCGCAACGGGGCTGCCTGTCCAGTCGGTTACGCAGTCGTCAATAGCCGGTAACAGCGGGCCAGTCTATACTATTCCTCCGCAGTTTGAGTCTAGCCAGATCAACAGCCGGATGCTGATAAGCGGTGCATACCGGTTCAACCTGAATGATTCACTAACGCGACTGTTGCCCACTATCCGTCGTCGGTTTCACCTCAACCCCAGTCCTGATGCCGTTGCGCATGGCAATGCCGCCTACGTACCCGTTGGCTGGGCGTTTATAGAACTGGTCAATCCCACTACGCAGCCCCGGCGGCTGGTGTTGTCCATGCCGCAGTACCGCTGTAATCAGGCTACGCTGTTTGTGGGGCGGGCGGGCCGCTTCGAGTGCGTGGGGACGGTTAGAAATACCACCCCGGTGGGTAACCGCTTTTTCCCAGCCCTCCAGCTGGCCTTTCCCATTGACTTGCCACCCCGGACTACGCTGCCCGTGCTGCTGCGCACGGAGAGTCGGGTGGGGTTTCACGAAGTAGACGTCCGGCTTTCGCGACAGGATAGCTACGGCCGGATGGCTTTCGTCGGCAGTATTCGGGATGGGGCGCAGGTTATTATCTGCTTCATGCTGGCAGTGGTGGCTCTGCTGATTGGGTGGCGGGCGGCTAATCGGCTGATGGTTGCCTTCGGGGGGTATCTGTTCTCGCTGAGTCTGGCCTTCAGCTGCCAGTTTGGCTACCTGAGTTTTCTGCCTTATCCGGCCTGGACCTCTGTCAATGCGGCCACACTGGGTACGCTGTTCCGGTTAGGGGTCAGCATCACCGTACACCCCTTTCTGTACGAAATCGTGAAGCCCGCCATCCGTAACCGTCGGCGCTACAAACGGCTGGTAGTTGGTTTCTGCTCGGTCAGTGCTTTTTTTATGGGCCTGCACCTGATGCCCTACCGGTACTACGGACACGTTAACTACCTGACGAATATGGCCATGACCGGGCTGGATATCGTCAATCTGAGCTGGATTGTCTACGTCGCCATCCTGGCTTACCGGCGGGCCCGTATCTGGTCGCTGCTGGTCGTTTGTCTGCTGCTGTTTATTCCGGTAGTCGTCAATCAGATCCTGTTTCTGGTTCAGGCTTCTGAAGGGCAGGATTCATTCCGGACACCGGTTGCGCACCCGATGCTCATTATCATCGTGCTCAGCTGCCTCGTGTTCGAGCAGTTTCGCCGGCAGCTGGTGACCCGGCAACTATTGCAGGCGCAGGTATCGCACATGCAGGAACACATCAATACTCTGCGCCGACAGGAGATTGAAAGCATCGGCCGCAACCTGCACGATCAGGTCGGCAATACGCTGGCTACGGTGCTGAGTTACCTGGGCCGAATGCCCGTCGATACCGACAGGCTCCGCTCTATTATCATCAGTGCCATCAACGAGCTGCGCTTTATGAGTCATAACCTGGTGAAAGACGATGAGCGACCGCTGGCCGAAAAGATCGACACGCTGGTGAGTCGGTTCAACGATTTCGCGTCCATTCATCTGTCCTTCGCTGATTACACCCACGGGCATATTAACGAGCTTTCGGCGCTCAAGCAGCAGAACATTTACAGCATTATTCAGGAATTACTGACTAACATCATCCGGCACTCGCAGGCTACTCAGGCGCACGTACAGTTTTTCTGCGATGGGACGATCATCGATATCAGCGTGGAGGACGATGGCATTGGCTTCGACTGGTCGGCCCTCGACACGGCCACCGGTATCGGCATCCAGACCATTCTCAAGCGGGCGGCTCTGTCAGCCATTGATGTGCGTTTCGACCCCGCCCCCACGGGCACAACCATTCTGCTTAAAACACACCTGACCGATGCCAACCCGAACTGTTCTTATTGACGACCATCGCCTGTTCAACGATGGCCTGAGCCTGGTCCTGCGCAAATCGCCCGATTTTGCGGTCGTAGAGCAGGTATACGATAGTCGTGTATCCGGCAGCAACCGGGGCTGATTCTGGTGGATGTCAATATGCCCCACCTGGATGGGCTGGCGGTGGTTAAACAGGTAAGGCAGTTGCCAAATCCGGCCCGGATTGTCGTGATCAGTATGTACGCCGAGAAGCGCGAAATCGCCCGGTTCGACGAACTACGGGTGGATGGCTACATTGCCAAAACCGTAGCCGCCGACCGGCTGCTGACGCTGCTTCGGCAGGTCATGGCGGGGGAGCGGGTAGTCGAAACGGATAGCCCGCTGCTGCCGCTTCCCGACGACGATCTCCGGGACCGGTACGGGCTGACCAGGCGCGAACTGGAAATTTTGAAACGGGTGAAGCAGGACATGACCACCGAACAGATAGCGGCTGACTTGTGCCTGAGTTATTTTACCGTGCAGACCCACCGGAAAAATATCGGTCAGAAGCTGCCCTTCACCTCCAAAAAGCAGTTTTACGATTTTCTGGATTCACTGGTCTGACGCTCGCTGTGGCCTTGCCTCGACGGGGGCAGACGAGCGGATAAAGTGACCCCAAATCGCTTAAATACCTCATGCGAGGTATTTTTTTTGCCCCATTGGGTCAAGTCCTTTGTAGGAAAATAAGCACAGATGAAACTGTATGGACAGCCTGCGAAGGGTAGTTGCTGCTCTTATAGTTTTCGGACAACGTGCGCGCCAACGCAGACCGTCTCCCGTCGTCGGTGACCGATTGCCCAGTATCCGATTCGTCAACTATGAAACTAACTCAACGAATAAGAAAGGCGGCCCGTGCGTCCGCCGTGCCGGCCGATTCACGCCCGCTGGCCCAACCGTTCGACGCGTTGCTGGCCCGCTACAAAGCGCGGGTGTACGAACGCTACAGCCATGAAATCGGCGGTAGGGAAGCGCCTGCCGACGTGGCTACGCATCCGGTCGAGGTCGATTCACCCGCTCCCGACCAACGACGCAAACCAGCGGTGTAATCCGCATCCGGTCTTTCCCGCTTACATATTTCTGACCAGTAACCAGTAAATCACCAACTATATGCCCAATTCTACCCGGTATTCCCGTGACCGGAGAACCCGTCGCGGTCATTTTTTCACCCTGCTTGTCTGGCTGCTGACCTGGGGTAGTGTCTCCGCCCAAACCACGGGGTCTTTTTTCGAACCCGTATCAGGTGCTCAGGGTCGTCTTGCGGCCACCGCCCGTGTCATCCCCAACGCGAAACTGTATAAACTCAACGAAGCCGGTTTGCGAAGCGCGCTGGCCAATACGGCCCGGCAATATGAGCGCGGTACGGCCACTACGATTGTACTTCCCCTGCCCGACGGCACTACGGAACGCTTCGCCCTGCGCGAAACCCAGGTACTGTCGCCCGCGCTGGCGGCAGAACATCCAACCTTCAAAACCTATGAGGGTGAGGGCACCGTTCATAAGGAGTACGTTATTCGGATGAGCCTGTCGAGTCTGGGCTTTGAAGCCCTGATCTGGGGGGTTGGCAACGACGCCGTGTACTTCGCCAGAACGACTACCGAAGCAGGCGGTAGCCTGTACCAGTCTTACTACGCCCGCGACGCCCGGAAGGTCGGTGCGGTAAACAGTCCGGCCGGCGATCACCACTGCGGCACGATTGGCACCACCGACAAGATGAAACTGCCCGGCCTGAACATAGACGGCAAAGGGCTGCGGGTGGCTGCCACTACGAACCAGATCAGTACCGGTACGACCGTTCGTACGTTCAGAATCGCGATTGCCACCACCGGCGAATGGACCCGAAACGCCGGCAACTATGCGGCAACGCCCAATGATCCGGCCACGGTACGCAGAAATGCATTTGCCGTTGTTATGACCGCTGTCAACCGCATAAACGGTATCTACGAGCGCGAACTGGCCTGTCGTTTTCAGCTTGTGAACCCCAGCCTCAACAACGGGCAGACAAACCTGATTTTTGATGATCCGGCTACCGATCCGTACGATAATTCAGACAAGGAAGCTCAGCTGACCATCAATCAGAACACGCTCGATACCAGGGTGGGGGCCGCCAGTTATGACGTCGGGCATCTGTTCGGCACGGGTGGTGGTGGTGTGGCCTCGTTAGGTTCGCTTTGCAGCACAGATGCCAAAGCGGAGGGCTACAGTGCACGGGGTACCAATACCGGCGATCCGTTTGTGGTCGATTATTTTGCCCATGAGCTGGGCCATCAGTTCGGCATGCGCCATACCTACAACGTAATCGATCCTAACGGTGCCTGTACGACGCGGTCAGCCGCCGAGGCTTACGAGGTCGCGTCCGGCTCAACCATCATGAGTTACGTGGGCATCTGCAACGACGGGCGTAATCTACAGCAGTACAACGATTTTGCCTTGCCGTCATTTCATATCTCCAGCATCACCACCGCAACCGCATACCTGACATCCAACGACGTTAAGGGTTGTGGTACTACCGCCGGAACCAATGCCGTTCCAACGGTTTCGGCGGGTAGTGCCTACACGATTCCCCGCCTGACACCCTTTACGCTGACCGCTGCCGGCGCTGATACCGATGCCGGCGATGCGGCTAACCTGTCGTATTCCTGGGAGGAGTATGATCTGGCTCCGGCAAACGGGGCCTCGGGATCTGGGGGCACCCCGTCGGGCGTTTACGACATCGACGATGATGGCGTATCACGCCCCGTACTACGGGCTTACTCGCCGGTCCAGAATGTTCAGCGCACGTTTCCCAGCATGGCGTTTATCCTGAACCCGCAAAATAACGCGGTGCCGGGCGACAATCAGCCGGGGCTTTTCTATACGGGTACCCACCCGACTGGTGCACCGGGTGCTACCTGCCCGACGGGCCAAACCTGTATTGTCGGTGAGCGCCTGCCTGCCATCGCGCGTACCATGAACTTTCGGGTATCGGTGTGGGACCGCAGGGGTGGAGTGGCCGACGCGGGAACGGTGGTAACGGTCGTGAATACACCGGGGGCTTTCCGGCTAACCTCGTTCGACAACGCATCGACGGTAGCGGGTAACTCGCAGCAGACCGTCACCTGGAACGTAGTGAGTACCAATCAGGCACCCATCAACTGCGCCAGCGTCGCCATCAAACTCTCGACCGACGGGGGATTGACCTTCCCGACCACGCTGCTCGCCAGCACACCCAACGATGGGTCGGAGGTGATTGTGGTACCGAACGTTACGACGTCGATGGCCCGGCTGCGGGTGGAGGCTGTGGGGAATATTTTCTTCGACATCTCGAACACCAACTTCACCATTACGCCGGTGACGGCTACGGCACCGGTCGCTACGACCAATGCCGACCAGACAGCTACCGCAGGAACCGCTTTTTCCTACACGGTCAATGCGTTTACGGGTAGTCAGCCCATTGCGTATAGCGCAGCCGGTTTGCCGGATGGACTGGCGTTCAACACCGACACCCGCGTTATCAGCGGTACACCTGTTACGTCGGGCACATCGACGCTGACGATAACGGGTACCAACAGTGCGGGACAGGCCATGACCACGTTTGCCATCACGGTAAACCCGGCGGTCACGCCAACACCAACGCCTGCTGGTCCCTTTGCTATCACGGCGGTGACGACGGTAAGCTGCGCCCCCGTTGCGGGGGATGCCAATCGGCGGTCGCTGACGTTCACTCCTCAATACAGCGGCACCACTGGTCAACCCATCAGTTTCTCGGTTGCCAACGAGATGCGCCCTACCACAGCACCGGGCCCCTACACCCTGGGCGTATACATCGACAACCCGACCATCACCCTGAAAGCCACCCAGACGGGTACGGCGGGGGAAGCCAGCCTGGCCTACAACTGGTTGGCCAGCTGCAACATGCGTGCCGCTCCGAGTCGAGTCGCCAGCGGTCTGGTTGCTGAAACGGCACTGGTGGTCCGGGTGCTGGGCAATCCCATCGTCGATGGGCACGTGCGGGTCGAGGTCGAGGGGGCTACCGGTCAGGCATTGCAGCTGATGATTACCGACATGCGTGGTAGCGTACTCAATACGCATCGGGTAGAGCAGTCGGCCACGCTCGAAACGCACAGTTTTGATGTGGGACGCCAGCCAGTGGGTACGCTGCTGCTGCGGGTGTCGACACCTGTTCAGGCTAAAACGGTTACCTTGCTCAAAGCGGAATAAAGACCAATACGACGGTCGGCTCAGCGGTTGGGGTATCTGTTCGGTACAGATACCCCAACCGCTGAGCCGACCGTTTTTTATCCGTGCCTGATAGTACATCAACCCGCGGGACTTTTTCCCCCGGAAGCGTATTTACCACGAAACGTTTGTGGGGTAAGCCGGGGCCTGTGGCCTGGCGAAGTCTTAAAACAAGCCCTGTAGACTGGAGAGCGCAACGGGTTCTTTGTGGAGGATAAAGAAGTACACCAGTCCGGCCAGAACCACGTAGCTGACGGCCAGCCATTTTTTCTTCTGATCGAATTCGGCGGGATGGTGGTAGTAGTCGTAGATCATCGACGCCGACAGGCCCATCACCATCAGAAAGAACGCGAACACCCCGAAATCTGTTCGGTACGTACGCACTGACTCCATGAACCGCGCACCCGAGACGATGTAAAGCAGCCAGCAGCCAAAGCCGGTCCGGTAGAGATAGACACTCAGCCGCCGGTCGTTTTTGAGGTCGAACAGATCTTCGCTGAATTTCTCTGACATGGTGCGTCCCGGTTTTAAGTTGGTGAAACTACAATGATTCGCGCAAAAACACAAACAAGATGCTTGATTCACAACCGATTGCCGAAACCACTGCCCTCAACAAAATGACGGTCGAACTCGTCCGGGTCGACGATGCTTTTCATTTCGAAGCACTTGGTACGTCGAGCGTTACGCAGCACATCGACGCGGCCACCGACATCGGCGGTCACAACGCCGGCGCGCGGCCGATGGAGATGCTGCTGATGGGCCTGGCGGGTTGCTCGGCCATCGACGTGATCCTGATTCTGCAAAAACAGAAGCAGGTCATCGATGACTTCAAACTGTCGGTCGATGGCTTTCGCGAAAAAGGGGCGACCCCGGCTCCGTTCCAGCAGATTCATATTACCTACCGGCTCACCGGCGACCTGAACCCCGACCGGGTGAAGCGCGCCATCGACCTGTCGATGGAAAAATACTGCTCGGCGACGGCGCAGCTTCGTCCGTCGGCCACGATTACCTCGTCGTTCGAGATCAACGGACAGGCGCATTCGTAACACCTGTTTCCCCCAGGCCCCGCCCGGTGCGGGGCTTTTTTTTGCCGTGTCGTTGTTTCCCGGCTGGCAACTGCCGATTTTTGACGGGAGACATCCAACTGATCCATGCAACAGTACCACGACCTGCTCCGGCATATTCTGGCAACCGGTGCCACGAAAACCGACCGTACCGGCACGGGCACCCGCAGCGTTTTTGGCTACCAGATGCGCTTCAACCTCCAGGAGGGCTTTCCGCTTTTGACCACCAAGAAAGTCCATACCAAATCGATCATTCACGAACTGCTGTGGTTTATTCGGGGCGAAACCAACGTCAAGTACCTGAACGACAACGGCGTGACGATCTGGGACGAATGGGCCGACGAAAACGGTGACCTCGGCGACGTCTACGGCAAGCAGTGGCGGAGCTGGGCTACCCCCGGCGGTGGTACCATCGATCAGTTGCAGGATGTGCTGACCCAGCTCAAGACCCGACCCGACTCCCGCCGGATGATGGTGTCGGCCTGGAACCCCGCCGATGTGCCCAATATGGCCCTGCCGCCCTGCCACGCGCTGTTTCAGTTTTACGTGGACGACGGTAAGCTGTCGTGTCAGCTCTATCAGCGCAGTGCCGACGTGTTTCTGGGTGTGCCGTTCAACATTGCCTCGTATGCGCTGCTGACGATGATGGTGGCGCAGGAGTGCGGCTACGAACCCTGGGAGTTTATCTGGACCGGGGGCGATACGCACCTGTACCTCAACCACCTGGAGCAGGTCGAGACGCAGCTGTCGCGCGCGTTCCGACCTCTGCCGACGATGCGGCTCAACCCCGCCATAACATCCGTTTTCGACTTTACGTACGACGATTTCACGCTGGAAAACTACAACCCGCACCCGGCCATCAAAGCACCGGTAGCGGTATAAACACCGGCCCTTCGGTAAATTCACCGGGGCAGACGCCTTTTGCGATTGCCGATAGAACTCTCTACTTTCACAACCATTAATCGCACACTTACCCCGAACTTATGTCAGTTTCCAAGCGCGTTCTGATTGCCGAAGACAGCTCCGTTATTCAGAATCTGGCCCGTAAAATACTTGAGTTTCAGAACTATGACATTACGGCTGTCAAGAATGGCGAGCAGGTAATTCAGATTCTGGAGAAAGAAGATTTCAATATCCTGCTGCTCGACATCAACATGCCTATCATGGATGGTATGGAGTGTGTTCGTCGGGTACGGGCTATGCCAGCCAAAGAAAAGGCGTCGGTCCCCATTGTGGCTATCACCGGCAACGCCAAAAACTACACCGAAGAAGAATTTAAGACGGCTGGTTTCAACGATGTACTCGTCAAACCCCTCAATTTCGACCGACTTGTCGAAGTCGTCAATCAACTAACGGATAAGTAATGATTGAGTTACTGAATGATTGAGTGATTGAATTCGTACCCATTGACAGTCATTCAACCAGTCAAGCATTCACTCATTCTGTCATTCACTCATTATGCTCATCACCCTGCTGGGTACGGGAACGTCGTCGGGCGTGCCGCTGATTGGCTGTACCTGCCCGGTGTGTCGCTCCGTCGATTTCCGGGACAAACGGCTACGCGCGTCGATTCACATCGCGACGCAGGGCCGGAGTTTCGTGATTGATACCGGCCCCGACTTCCGGCAGCAGGTACTGCGACTTGATCTGCTGCAGCTCGACGCGGTACTGTATACACACGAGCACAAAGACCATACGGCCGGACTCGATGAAGTACGGGCGTACAATTTCCGGTCGGGGCGCGATATGCCGATCTACGGACGCCCGACGGTGCTGACGCAGCTGCAACGGGAGTTTGCCTACATTTTTGCCGAAAAAAAGTACCCCGGTGTGCCGCGTGTGCAGATCAATGCCATTCAAAACGAACCGTTCGAGATACTGGGCGTGCGGATCGTGCCTATCGAGGTAATGCACCACAAACTGCCCGTTTATGGTTACCGCATCGGTGATTTCACGTACCTGACCGACCTGAACCACATCAGCGAAACCGAGCTGGCGAAGGTGATGGGAACCAAAATTCTGGTGCTCGACGCACTGCAGCGGGATCCACACATCTCGCATTTTACGCTCGACGAGGCCGTCGCACTGGCGCAGCGGGTAGGCGCGGAGCAAACGTACTTCACGCACATCAGTCATAAACTGGGTCTGCACCGCGAAGTCGAAGCGGAGCTACCCCCCGGCATCCGGCTCGGCTACGATACACTACAGTTGCGCCTGTAACAAACCAGACATTGTCCCCGCCGGGCCAAACCTATCCGACAGACGAAACGTTAGCGGTGTATGAGATCGTCTTCGTCCGTTCGTATTCAGCCAACCCGTTCATTTTCAGATAGCCTGCTGGCCCAATTCCGGCAGCAGGGCGATGCGTCCGCCGATACGGTTGTCGGGTCGGTCGTGGCCGAAGGCGGGCCCGTTGCGCTGCGCTCGCTGATGCAGTGGCTGGGTGATACCGAATCGTTCTCACTGGCAGGTCAGCCTGAGGCTGTTGCCGGTTTCTGGCGGGACTTCGCCCACCTGCCCGACTGGGCCGAACCTGCCCGTATGGCGCGGGCAATGACGTTTTTTAAAAAACACGCCGGGGCAATCGGGCTGATTCTGGGGTGTTACTCGCTGCCGTACTGTTACCTGGGGGCCGACGGGGCACAGGTGCTTTGGCTGACGGAGCGGATCAAAAACGACACCGCCCGTCGATTGCAGGAAACGGGCGAATGGCTCTTTGCCGTCAACACGCAAAAGAACTGGCAGTCGGTTGCGGGAGAGGTGCCCCAGGCAATCAGCCGGACATTGAAAGTACGGCTGATTCACGCGGGTGCGCGCTGGTTTGCCGGGCACAGCAATCGATGGGATTCTGCCTGGGGTGTGCCTGTGAATCAGGAAGATATGGCCGGTACGAATCTGGCTTTTTCACACGTCGTGCTGCTGGGCCTGCGCCGGGCGGGGGTAACGGCTACCGAGCAGGAAGAAGCCGATTACCTGCACCATGTTAACGTGGTGGGTTGGCTCAACGGGGTCGATACGCAGCTTCTGCCGCAGAATATGCGCGAAGCCAACCGGCTGGGTGAGGCCATTGGCAAGCGGCAGTTTCGCTGGTCGGAAGCCGGGGAAGGGCTCACCCGTTCGTTGCTGAACGCTATCGCCCAAACCGGCGGTAAGGCGTCAGGGCGGCCGGATACGGTTCGGAACCTCGCAGCGGGCGAAATGCGTTTCTTCCTCGGTGATCGCTATGCCGATATACTGGCTATCCCGCCAGCTCCGCTCGAAAAGCGATTGGCCAGCGTTATCAGCCGCTTACCCATTTTCGACGGCTCCGTCGCCCGGCTGGGTTAAGTTGGTGATATGCTGATCCACCGTTTTCGTGGTGTCTGGCCGGGCTACGGTGGCCGGTCTAGCGTTTCAGAGGTTGTTTAGGATTTCATAATCATCGGCCAAAACGGCCTTTTGTCATCCCGACGCAGGAGGGATCTTCGCTAGTAGGCGGTTTTAGTTGCTTTTAGCGAACCGGGCCGCAGGCTCGGGATGACAAAACAGGCCGTAAAACACAATCCTGAACAACCGCCCAGACCCGACGCCACAAAGAACTATAAACCACACACGTTTTTGCTTCATACAGAACCCATTGCTGCACTGGCCACTGCGCCAGGTATCGGTGCCATCGCCGTAATTCGCGTGTCGGGCGACGACGCCATCGCCATCACCAACCGGCTATTTCGTGGGAAAGACCTCACGCAGCAACCGAGCCATACGGCTCATTTCGGCACGCTGCGCAACCCCGACGATACCATCATCGACGAAGTTATTGCGACGGTTTTTCGGGCACCACGCTCGTTTACCAGGGAAGACGTTGTCGAGATTTCCTGCCACGGGTCGGAATTCATTATCCGCCAGATTTTGCAGCGGCTGGTGGCTGAAGGCGTTCGGCTGGCCCGGCCGGGCGAGTTTACGCAGCGGGCGTTCCTGAATGGGCAGTTCGATCTGGTGCAGGCCGAAGCCGTCGCCGACCTGATCGCGTCCGACTCCGACGCCAGCCACCGCGCGGCCCTGACGCAGCTGCGGGGTGGGTTTTCCAAACAACTGATCGACCTGCGCCAGCAACTGATCGACTTTGTCGCACTGGTAGAACTGGAACTTGATTTTGGCGAGGAAGATGTCGAGTTTGCCCACCGCGACCGGCTCCGGCAACTGATGCTCGACATCCGGCGGGTGCTGCATCCGCTGATCGAGTCGTTTGCGTCCGGAAACGTCATCAAGAACGGCGTCGCAACGGTGATCGTCGGCAAACCCAACGCGGGCAAATCGACGTTGCTCAACGCGCTTTTGAACGAAGAAAAAGCTATCGTTTCCGACATTCCCGGCACCACCCGCGACGTCATCGAGGACGAGCTGTTTATCGACGGTATCCGCTTTCGCCTGATCGACACAGCCGGACTGCGGTCGGCAACGGATAAAATCGAAGCCATCGGTATCGAACGGACGCAGCAGAAAATGCGCGATGCGGCCCTGGTCATCTACCTGTTCGACGGCCTGGTCATCTCGACCGATGAATTGCAGGCTGCGCTGGCCGAGGTGCGCGAATCGGGTAAGCCGTACGTATTGGTTGGTAACAAAGTCGATGCGCTGGATGCTGTGCGAAAGCAACAACTGGAAACTGTTGCGGACGAGCGGGTTCACTGGATTTCGGCCGCTCAGCACACCAACCTCGACGCCCTGCGGACAACCCTCTCCAATCGCGTCCGTACCGACGCTGCCGTGCAGATTGGCAGTGCTGTCGTGACCAACGTGCGCCACCACGATCACCTGACCGGTACGGACAACGCCCTGGCCCGCGCCCTCACCGGCCTCGACGCGGGTGTGACGCCCGACTGGCTAGCGATGGACCTGCGCATAGCCCTGCAACACCTCGGCGAACTGACCGGCCAAATCACCACGGACGACCTGCTCGACTCCATTTTCAGCAAATTCTGCATCGGAAAATAGGCGGACGCCCAAGATGAAAAGTAGCGGGTGCCAACTTTTTTAGCAGCCGCGTATGAACGCATGCAAATAACTGTAAATGAGAATATTATGTAGTGTGCGATAGATGTATGTAAGATCATAGGAAAAAACAAAAACTGCTTGGCATGGTTTGGTACAACAGTTTATTGTTTTTGTCTACTTACTAATTTTATTCAACTATGCTTCACACACTCAATCTCAGGAATGTAAGGCGGGTGAGCCTGGCTGTTGTAGCAGCTACATTGCTAATAACGGGCTGTACGAACAACACGCCCGACCCTCAGCCCGGTACCGGAACAACCCAGCCCGGTTCGGGAACGGTGACGAATCCAGGGTCAACTACACCAGGCTCCGGTACGACAACAACACCAACATCGCCGACGATTACGGTCGTGGCATCAGTCACCTACATCGCCCAGCAATCTAATCTGACCCTGCTGCGAACGGCCATCGTCCGGGCTGGTCTGATTGATGAGTACAACAAGTCGGGCATCACCATTTTTGCGCCGTCTGACGATGCCTTCAGAGCGGGGGGCTACAGCGACGCGAACGCGGTCAACAATGCCCCAGTGTCTGAGTTGCAGCGTATTCTTCGGTATCACGTTGTCGGGTCTCGCATCGACCAGAGCGCCACTCCGACAAACGTCAATACCGTGTACCAGACCACGCTGGCCGATAATCAAATCTCGGTGTACAAGGTGAGTAACAGCGACATAAGCGTCAACAACGGCAAGATTATCCAGGGCGACAACCCGACCGTCGGTAGTGTCGTGCATATCATCAACACGCTCCTGAAACCAGCTACCGTTAATCTGGTTGCACTGGCGAAAGCCAATACTAATCTGTCGCTCTTTGCCGCAGCTGTTGATCGGGCGAACGCATCGACACAGTCGACACTCAACGCCGTGATGCAGAATGGGATGACCATTTTTGCGCCTAATGACGCAGCCTTCAAAGCCGCTGGCTACGCCGACGCAGCAGCCATTCAGAAAGCCGATCAGGCTGTCATTTCGGACCTGTTACTGTACCACGTGCTGAAATACAGCGCTTATTCGCAGACGTTCCAGAACGGGGCCGACATTGTGACGGCGCAGGGTACGAGCGTTCGCACCAACGTATCAGGTGGCAAAGTAACGATACTGGGTAAAGGCAACGGCACGTCAGCCGCCAACATCGTTACGACCGATCAGGTTGCGTCGAACGGCGTGCTGCACGTAATCGACCGGGTGCTATTGGCGAAATAAACGGAGGTTAATCAGGTAGTTACCAATGGTAGAGGCCGCATTCACATTGGTGAGTGCGGCCCTTATTCATTGCTGAGGAAATCTGAGAAGGTCTGTTTTGCGTGATATAAGAAGCAGGAATTGCGGTACACTGTCTGCCGGCAGTGGGGCGCTCCTCAGCGGTTGTTTAGGATTGTGTTTTATAGCCCTTTTTGTCATCCCGGCGGCCCGGTCCTATCGTCGGGATGACAGAAAGGGCGATTTTGACAAGAACAGTGAAATCTTAAACAACCTCTTAAACTGCATTCAACCCAACAAACAGCAGAAGTCCCGATTCCATGAATCGGGACTTCTGCTGTTTGTTGGGTATGCTAACAACGGGTCATCGCCCGGCCAGAAAAGCAGCCTGCTTCTCTGGCCGGGCTGTACACTACTTACTATCGGTATCCAGGCTCTTCAGATAAGCGACGACGTTAGCCCGCTCGGCGGGTTTGGCGACGTAGAAGGGGTGAGGAGCCATCTTGCCCCGCGTTGGATCGAGCAGTTCGTCGAGGCTGGATACCGAATCGTCGTGCAGGAATACCGGCTTACGCGCCAGGTCGAGCAACAGGGGCAGGGCGTCGCCGCGAATGCCTCCGCCGGGGCTGGCGTCGACTACAATCATTTTATCATCGAACGTGCCGGGTGCATTCTGAATGGGTGTAAGCGGGGCCTGCCGCTGCGCAATAACCGTCGGTTTGTAGCCCGGCCAGATCGTCGTCATCGGAATCAATTTGGTCGATACCGGTACGCCCTGATTGGTGTTGTGGCACGATGTACAGTTCTGGGCAACGAATACGGCCCGGCCGCTCGCGACCTGCGCCGGATTGCTGACCACGCCTTTCGGGGCTTGCAGGCTGCGGACGTAGGCGTTCAGGTCGCGGAGTTTTTTCTCGTCGACGCGTTTGCCGGTCGGCGTCGGTGGGGCACCGGCTTTACCTTCCATGTTGGCCGTTACGTACGGAAAACCCGTTACGCTGGTAGCCGCTATCACCTTCGCATAGCCCGCCATCATCGAGTCGCCAGCAGCAGCGCCCAGCACATGGATAAACTGTCGGCCACCGGGGGTCAGTAGGTTGGTCTGATCGAAAAGGGCCGTATAGACCGTATTGTTGAAGTCGTTCAGGTCGGCATTCTGGCCCGACGAGCCGTAGGGTGCGGCCAGGTCCTGCCGGAAGAACGGCGCGATGTGTACGGGGTTGCCGTTGCCGTCGGGCGAATCGTCGAACGTGCCGATGGGATAGTATTTCGGGTTGCTCAGGTAGGCATCCACGTCGGCTTCGGTCGACATGGGCGTCAGTCCTTTGGGGGCGCGGCCGATGGTGCTGCCGTCGGGCTGTTGCAGTTGTAGGGTCGTGAACAGGGCGCGGGAATTGGCGGCCGTTGCCAGTATTTTTCCCACGTTAAGGCCGTGGGGCGTCGGTCCGTCGATGCGTTTGCCGATGCTGCCTTTTCCCGGCAGGGCAAACACCGAATTGTCGGTGATGGCGTGGCACAGGGCGCAGGTGACGCCCACCTTGTCGCCTTTGGCTGCGAAGCCGATAACGACGTTGTTTTTCACCAGCGCGTCGAGGGTGGCGGGGTCGTTGAGTTTGGGGGCTTTTGCGGGCGAACGGTCCGTTTTCAGTTCGCTCATCAACGCCGTTTTCAGGTCGGCGGGCATCGCGTCGGCGTCGAAGCTAAGGCCGGCGTTGAGGGCACCGAGTACCGTCAGTTTGGCGTCTTTCATCCCCTGCGGTACCCGCACGGCGTCGGTCCAGAAGCCTTCGGTGCCAAACGTTTCGTTGCGATACACGTCGCGGCCGGCTTCCACGTCGCCATTCAACGAATCGGTCGTTGTTGTCTGGGTAGCCGTAGTCGTCGTTGCGGTGGTTTTCGATGTTTCGCTCTGACAGGCAATGGCCGCAATGATTGCCATACCCGACAGGGCAAGCGCGGGAATTCGTAGTGTGTGCAGGTCAGTCATAAGCGGGGGGCGTAAATTAGATTGGTTGAGTCGGGTCGATTCGTGGCGGAATCTGCCCGGCCTTCCTGGTACAACACGCTACGTTCGCTGTAGTTACAAATATTATTGAATGGCCTCGCCGGGGCAAGGCCCGACGGGGGCTTTCCTGTAGTCGTCATTGCCCGTCCTACCTAGGAAGACGACCTGCACGATTCAGTTTTTAGTAAATTCTGCATCGGAAAGTAAGTGAACAGTTGGCATCAACAATGAATCTTTTCCCCGGCAGACTGTTTTACCGACAGATACCGAAACAAACTAATGATTGAACGCCCTATTACCGACTGGTTACCGCTGACGAAAGCCGAAGTTGACAAACGCGGCTGGGACGAAGTCGACATCGTGCTGGTTTCCGGCGATGCCTACGTCGACCACCCGGCTTTCGGAACCGCCGTGATCGGGCGGATCATGGAGAGTGAAGGGTTTCGCGTGGCCGTCATTGCCCAGCCCAACTGGAAAGACGACCTGCGCGATTTCAAGAAATACGGTCGACCAAAGTACTTTTTCG
This sequence comes from uncultured Spirosoma sp., assembly GCA_964581865.1. Classification (GTDB taxonomy): domain Bacteria; phylum Bacteroidota; class Bacteroidia; order Cytophagales; family Spirosomataceae; genus Spirosoma. The sequence continues at coordinate 166,345 of CAZOQC010000003.1, read as the reverse complement.
GCGTCACGGCGGGGTGTATGGATTCGATGGTGAACCACTACACGGCCAACAAGCGGCTGCGCTCCAACGACTCGTATACGCCCGGTGGCGAAGCCGGTTTCCGGCCCGATTACGCCACGATCGTGTACACCAACATCCTGAAAGAGCTGTACCCCGACGTGCCGGTGCTGATTGGTGGCATCGAAGCGTCGTTGCGCCGGGTCACGCACTACGACTACTGGCAGGACCGGTTGATGCCGTCGATTCTGGTCGATGCGAAAGCCGATCTGCTGGTGTATGGCATGGGTGAGCAACCCCTGCGCGAGATTCTGAGGCTGGCCCGGCAGGGCGTTCCGTTTGCGTCGATGCGTACTGTCAATCAGGTGGCCTTTCTGCACGATATCGCTGCTGGCGACCTGCGCGATTACAACGACTGGGAAACCGTTGCCCTATCGAGTCACGAAGACTGCCTGGACGATAAGATCAAGTATGCGGCCAACTTCAAAGTCGTGGAAGTGGAGTCGAACAAGTGGCAGGCCAACCGGATTACCCAGCGCGTTGGCGATCAGGTGCTGGTTATCAACCCACCGTTCAAGACGATGGAGGAAGCTGAGGTCGACAAGTCCTTCGACTTGCCGTACACGCGTATGCCCCATCCGAAATACAAAAAGCGTGGCCCTATTCCGGCCTACGACATGATTAAGTTTTCGGTCAATATGCACCGGGGCTGTTTCGGTGGTTGTAGCTTCTGCACGATCTCGGCGCATCAGGGCAAATTCATCGCGTCGCGCAGTGAAGCGTCGGTGCTGAAAGAAGTCGATGAGATCACGAAGCACCCGGAGTTCAAGGGGTACATCTCCGACCTGGGTGGGCCGTCGGCCAATATGTACAAGATGAAGGGTAAAGACGAGTCGATCTGCGCCCGTTGCCAGAGCCCGAGTTGTATTCACCCGGTGATCTGTTCGAACCTCGACACCTCGCACAAACCGCTGACGGAACTATACCGCAAAGTCGACGCCAATCCGGCCATCAAGAAAGCGTTCGTCGGGTCAGGAGTGCGGTACGACTTGCTGGTCGATGATTTCAACAAAAACAATCAGGACGGCAACCACGATGAGTACATGGAGCAGCTCGTTACGCGGCACGTGTCGGGTCGGTTGAAAGTGGCCCCTGAACACACGTCCGACGATACGCTGCGGGTGATGCGTAAACCGTCGTTCAAGTACTTCAAATCGTTCAAGAAAAAGTACGACGATATTTCTGACAAGTACAACCTGCGGCAACCCCTGATTCCCTATTTTATCTCGTCGCACCCCGGTTGCGAGGAGCAGGACATGGCCAATCTGGCGGCCGAAACCAAAGACCTCGGTTTCCAGCTGGAACAGGTGCAGGATTTTACGCCTACGCCCATGACCGTCGCCGAGGTGATCTACTATTCGGGCGTTCACCCGTACACGCTGAAACCTGTGAAAACGGCGAAAACACGCGAGGAAAAGCAGGATCAGAACCGGTACTTCTTCTGGTACAAGCCCGAATACAAAGACTGGATTCGTAACCGCCTGACCAAGCTCAACCGTCCGGACTTACTCGAGCGGCTGGTTGGCAGCCAGAAAAAGGCAACCAGCGGTAAACCGAATTACTCGAAAAACTGGTCGGGGAAAAAGAAGCGGTAGGTCGCCGTCAAAAAAATAATCTGTCTCCTTTTTGGATTATTCCGGGCTTATTTTGTTAGTTAGGGCTATCTGTCGTTGTCAGCTCTATCAACATCATGCGCTCGTGCCGTCTTCCGTTTTTGTTAGGATTGCTTTGGATCGTTCCGGCCATCAGCAAAGCTCAGCTGACTGTTTATCAGGATCGGCGCGGGCAGGTGTACACAACCTTCGATGAGTACGGGCCCGGCGTAATCAACACGACGGCGTATAAGAAGCAGGTTTATGCGGGAAGCCCCTTTCTGACGTACCCGATCTGGCAGCCGGGCCGGATACGGCTCGACGACCGGGGAAAGAACGTCCGCTGTGAGATCGCCTATAATCTGGTTGAAAACGTAGTGATGTGCCGCTTTCCGGGCGACTCTACCGCGCAGCGGTTCCGCCCCGAACGCTTTACGGTCGGTAGCGACGAGTTTGTCCGTCAGCAGAACCAGCAGGCCGGTATCGACTACAAAATTTACGCGAAAGCCCTCTATAACGGCCGGACGAAGCTGTTGGTAAGCCTGTCGAAACGGCTGGAAGGGCGGCTTCGCGAAACCAGCAACAACGGTTATAATGGGTACGAGAAAGAAGTCGACGTTAATGGCCGTTATGTACAGGAAGAAAAATATTATATCCGGAAAGGCGACGCGCGACCCGAACAGATCAGTCTGACGAAAAATGCGGTGCTGGCCGCGCTGTATGAACAGGCCGACAAACTCGCCCCCCGCCTGACCCGGCGACACGTGTTGCCGGCGGATATCATCGCTGTGTTGCCTTATTATGACAGCCTGATGGTTGCCGGCTGGGATACCCAATCGGTGCCGGTATCTGAGGCCAGCTACGTGCAGGCCAAGGCCCCCCTGCGCAACGATCCGGTATTTACGCAAACCCTGCATCAACACATGACATACCCCGAAATGGCCTGGATACAGGCCGTTTACGGCCGGGTGTACGCTGGTTTTGAGATCGACCAGCGGGGGCGGGTCAAAAACGTTGTCGTGCTCAGCCCAGCCAATGTCGGTATGGGGTTTGTCGAGGCCGTACGGACCGGACTGGAAAAGATGCCTGACCTGGGACCCTCTTTTGCGGGCGTCTACGCCCTGCCCGTTGCGTTTACCTATACCAACCGGAACGAAAGCGAAACGCACACGCCGGTCAACCGCCTGCCCGCCGACCGTCTGGCCGGCCGTACCCTGCTGGATGAGTTTGTCGTGCCGGTCGTTGTCAATAAGCCGGTACAGACGAGCCGCGAGGTGTGGGGTTACTTTAACTAGGTAACGAACAGAAAGGCCGGCTCGTACGGACCGGTTTTGTGTAAACTACAACGGTCAGAGGGGGGCTATCCGCTCGTCAATTGATGGCGGACACAAGCGGCTCAGGCGCTACTCGCTGACGGCCTGCGGAGTGGGCAATAACCTAAGTTGAGGTTTTCCTACCGACTGTTTGAAACAGGTTGACTTTGCCATGCAACAGGACATAATATGCGTGTCCTCTTTGGCTAACCCGTTTCATTATGACTTTATCTATACGGCTATTTCGCTGGGTAGTTGCGTTAGTATTCCTGTATGCCGGTGTGGCGCAGGCCCAGGTGACGGTCAGTAACGTCACGCCGACTTCCGTTTGCGCAGGAAATAATGTATCATTTACCTATACCAACGGACTTGGCGCTTTTTCACCGACGAGTATTAACCTTGTTGGTCCCAGCACTAATCCTACTACTCAGCTGCTCGCAACAATTCCAGCCGGCTCTATTGGTGGCCCAGTTTCGGTTGCTATTCCGCGTAATCAAGCCAGTGGCACCTATACGATTCAGGTACTCAATCAGAGTAATGGCGGGTCGGCCACTACAGCTGGTTTCACAGTAGTCGCCCTGCCTGCCGCGCCGACAACCTCGAACGTTACCTACTGTCAGAACGCGGTGGCTCAACCGTTAACGGCATCAGGACAGAACATGAAGTGGTATGCCGCTGCCAGTGGCGGTACGGCTTTTACCTCGATTACGCCCTCGACTACCACACCGGGCACGACGACCTACTACGTTAGCCAGACCAACGCCAATGGCTGCGAAAGCGCCCGTGCTCCGTTAACGGTGACGGTCAACGCGCTGCCAAATGCGCCCACGACGACCAACGTCAGCTATTGCCAGGGTGCCACCCCTGCCTCGCTCACGGCGTCGGGGCAGAACCTGAGATGGTACACCACTGCCAGCGGAGGAACGCCCTTTACCTCGATTACGCCCTCGACAAGCACAACCGGTACGACGACGTATTACGTTACCCAGACAGATAATAATGGCTGTGAGAGTAACCGCTCCCCATTGACGGTGACCATCAACCCGACCCCGTCAGCCCCCGCCGTGGCAAATACATCGGTTGTGTATTGTCAGAACACGACAGCGCAGCCGCTACAGGCAACTGCCACGTCGGGTAATACGCTCAACTGGTACAATAGTCAGGGAAGCGCGCTGGGCAGTACCGCGCCAACGCCCCAGACCAACAATCCGGGAACAACCTTTTACCAGGTAAGTCAGCGCGGTGCCAGTGGATGTGAAGGCCCCCGTGTACAGATCACGGTGACTATCAATACGGCCCCGGCGGCTCCGGCCACCAGCCCGGTCAATGTGTGTCAGGGGGGGGCAACGGTATCGCTGGTCAGCAGTGTGACGGCTACGGGCACACTGAAATGGTACACCTCGCCCACGTCGGCCAGTTTGGCTGCGGCCCCGCAGGTGGCGACCAGTACAACTGGTTCGCAGGTGTTTTACGTGAGTCAGACCAACGCCAATGGTTGCGAGAGCAGCCGGGCGGCCATCACCTATACGGTCAACGCGCTGCCGAATCCGCCTTCGGTAGTCTCGCCGGTAACGTACTGTCAGAATGCGGTCGCGCAGCCGTTGCAGGCGACCCCTTCGCCGGGCGGTACGCTGAACTTCTACACGGTTTCGTCGGGCGGAACGAGTACCACGTCGTTAACCCCGCAAACCCAGTCCAGCAACAACTATTACGTCAGTCAGACGGTCAACGGCTGTGAGAGCAGTTCACGGGCTACGATCACAGTGACGATCAATGCGCAGCCGCCCCGCCCCGCCGTGACTACGCCGGTCGTATATTGTCAGTTTGCGACGGCGTCTCCGCTGAGTGCAGCCGCTACGACTAACAACACGCTGATCTGGTACGCACTCAACGGGCAACAGCTGGGCAGCGCCCCCACGCCACCGACAACCACAACAGGCGTAACGTCTTACTCGGTTAGTCAGCGCGATCCGTTGGGCTGTATCAGCCAGCCAGCGATCATCAGCGTAACGATCAATGCCAAACCGGCGGCTCCGCTGACGACTCCGCTGAGTGCCTGTCTGAACACGCCCGCCCCGGCACTGCCCACGAGCGTTACGGCGACCGGTACATTGAAATGGTACACGGCTTCAGCCGGTGGGGTAGGGGCAACCGTTGCGCCCACCCTGTCGACCTCGGCTACGGGTAGTACGCCCTACTACGTGAGCCAGACCAGTGCCGACGGCTGCGAGAGCGACCGGGCCGTCATTGTCTACACGGTCAACCCGCTGCCCAGCCCGCCCATTCCCACGCCCCGTACGGTATTCTACTGTCAGGGTGCCACTGCAACGCCGTTGACGGCGTCGGGGCAGAACCTGAAGTGGTACCTGACTAAAACCACGAGCGTATCGGCCACCTCGATAACGCCCTCGACGGCTATTGCCAACAGTGTAAATTACTACGTCAGCCAGACCAACGCCAACGGCTGTGAAAGTGCCCGCGATTCGGTAACGGTCATCACCGGTTCGCGGCCCGTAGCGCCCACCGTTGTCTCACCAGTAACCTACTGCCAGAATGCCGTTGCTACCTCCCTGACGGCAACGGCCATTCCAACCAATACGCTGAAATGGTACGGTACCGATCCCGCCAGCACGACCTTCACGACGCAGGCAACCATCCCCGCTACCACTACGCCGGGCACGTTTACCTACTACGTTAGTCAGACCGACGGCAACAGTTGCGAAAGCGACAAAGCGAGTATCGTCGTACGCGTCAACCCCTTACCGACAACACCCGTTACCAGCTCGATTACGGTTTGCCAGAATGCGTCGACAGTCAGTTTACCGTCGGCGGTGGTGGCTACCGGTACGCTGAAATGGTACACAGCGCCGACGGGGGGCGTGGGTAGTACGACAGCCCCGGTGTTGTCGACCTCAGCCGCGAACACGTTTACCTACTACGTCAGCCAGACGGATGCCAACGGTTGCGAAAGTAACCGGGCTACGCTGACGGCAACGGTAAAACCGTTGCCGTCAGCCCCGACGGTGGCTCAGAACGCCGTGCCGATTTGCCAGAGCAGTACGCCCGTACCGCTAACGGCGACAGCCAGCCCCGGCGGCACGTTGAAATGGTACGACCCAGCCGGTAATACGTATGCATCCGTTTCGCCCTCCACCGATGTAGTAGCCACGACGGTTTACCGAGTCAGCCAGATCGTCGACGGTTGTGAAGGACCTGCTACCAGCGTGTCGGCCGTGGTGATTCGGAAGCCCGACGCCCCTACCGTTGTGGTACCCGCGCCTTATTGCCAGTTTGCAACGCCGACATCATTATCGGCTACGGGACTGAACCTGCGCTGGTATGCCGATCCAACCACTGCCCAGACTATCCCGACCCCGACCCCCTCGACCAGTACCTCTGGCGTTACCACCTACTATGTCACACAGACTGATCTGAATGGCTGTCAGAGCGATCGGGCCAGCATCGCCGTTCAGGTGAAAGCGAAACCGGCACCACCCGTTACGGCCCCCGTCGCGTTTTGTGCCAACCAGGTGTCGGCACTGACGGCGACGGCCAGCACGGGGGGAACGCTCAACTGGTACGGTATGAATCAAACCGGTGGTACGGCTTCGGCGACGGCCCCGGTACCCTCGACCAGTGTAGTCGGTGCGCCGATCAACTACTACGTGAGTCAAACAGTAGATGGCTGTGAAAGCGACCGGGCCAGCCTGGCTGTTACGATCAAAGCGTTGCCGGTAGCGCCAACCGTCAGTGCGACGCCTGTCGTCTATTGCCAGGGCGTAACGGCGCAGCCGCTATCGGCCACACCAGCGACAAACGGGACGCTCAACTGGTACCTCACGCAGACCGGTGGAACTTCTTCACCCACTGCGTTCACCCCATCGACGGCCAGCAGTGTGCCTCCAACGAGTTACTACTACGTGAGTCAGACGGTCGATGGCTGCGAAGGGCCACGGGCTACGATTGCCGTGACAATCAACCCCAGACCCATAGCGCCGACCGTAACGCCAGCGGTAACCTACTGCCAGAACGCCGTTGCGACACCCCTGACGGCCACCGCCAGCGGGACACTGCGCTGGTACACCGACCCATCGGGTAGTCCGGCCATTCCGACCCCGACGCCCCAGACAACGACGCCCGGCGTAACGAATTACTACGTTACCCAGACCGATGGTAACAGTTGTGAAAGCGACCGGGCCACCATCGTTGTGACGATCAACGCCCTGCCGATAGCGCCTGTCGTCAGTCAGACAGCCGTGGCCGTTTGTCAGAACAGCACCCCCGTAGCCCTGACGGCAACGGCCAGCACGGGCGGTACGCTCAACTGGTACACAACGGTCAATGGGCCACCCTCGTCTGGTGCACCTGCTCCGCCAACCACTACGGCAGGTACGCAGACCTACTACGTGAGCCAGTCGGTCAACGGCTGCGAAGGGCCCAAAACGGCGATCAGCGTGACGGTCACGGCCCTGCCCGCTGCACCCGCTGTCAGCACCCCCGTCAACTACTGTCAGAACGCCGTTGCCCAGCCGCTGACGGCCACAGCCAGTGCAGGGGGCACGCTCAACTGGTACGACCCGGCCGGGGTTTCACTGGCCTCGGCTGCGCCCACGCCCACGACCACCCTGCCCGGTACGGTTGTTTACCAGGTGAGCCAGTCGGTCAATGGGTGCGAAGGGCCGAAGGCGTCGATCACCGTCAACGTTCGTCAGGCACCGGCTGTCCCCACCACGACGCCAGCGCTGACCTATTGCCAGAATAGTGTGGCACCCGCTCTAACGGCGACGGCTGGCACGGGCGGTACGCTCAACTGGTACACGACAACTGGCGGTACGGCATCGTCCGTCGCGCCGGTACCCAGTACGACTACCCCCGGTACACAGACCTACTACGTGAGCCAGACGGTCAACGGTTGTGAAAGTAACCGGGCCACCATTGTTGTGACGATCAACGCCCTGCCGATAGCGCCTGTCGTCAGTCAGACAGCCGTGGCCGTTTGTCAGAACAGCACCCCCGTAGCCCTGACGGCAACGGCCAGCACGGGCGGTACGCTCAACTGGTACACAACGGTCAATGGGCCACCCTCGTCTGGTGCACCTGCTCCGCCAACCACTACGGCAGGTACGCAGACCTACTACGTGAGCCAGTCGGTCAACGGCTGCGAAGGCCCGAAAACGGCGATCAGCGTGACGGTCACGGCCCTGCCCGCTGCACCCACTGTCAGCACCCCCGTCAACTATTGTCAGAACGCCGTTGCCCAGCCGCTGACAGCCACGGCCAGTGCAGGGGGCACGCTCAACTGGTACAGTCCGGCGGGTGGACCTGCATCAGCCGTTGCGCTGACACCCGGCACGACCACGGCGGGACAGCAGACCTACTCCGTCAGTCAGACGGTCAATGGCTGCGAAGGCCCGAAAGCGTCGATCACGGTTAACATCTACCAGGCACCGTCCGTACCGACAACAACCGCAGCCCTGGCGTACTGCCAGAACACCGTTGCCCCGGCCCTGACGGCGACAGCCAGCACGGGCGGTACGCTCAACTGGTACACGGTGCCGACTGGCGGTACGGCATCGTCTGTTGCGCCGGTACCGAATACGACCACGGCCGGTATACAGACGTATTACGTGAGCCAGACGGTGAATGGCTGCGAAAGCGACAAAGTGACCGTCACAGTGACGATCAAGGCTACGCCGGTTGCGCCGACGCCGGTTAATCCAGCGATCAGCCTGTGTCAGGGCGGTACCGCGACGCCGTTGACAGCAGTTCCCAGCACGGGTGGTACGCTCAACTGGTACACAGTCGTTGGGGGGGCTGCTTCGCCGGTGGCCCCGACCCCCGGCACCAGTGCCGCCGGACAACAGACCTACTACGTGAGCCAGACCATCAGTGGCTGCGAGGGGCCAACCGCGTCGATCGTTGTTACGGTCAATGCGTTGCCAGCCGCGCCGGTCGTGGCTACGGCATCCGTCCGCTTCTGTCAGAACAGTACGTCAACCGCCCTGACTGCCCTGGCGAGTCCGGGTGGTACACTGTACTGGTATACGGGGGCTGGCGGTACGGGGTCAACCACCGCACCCGTTCCGCCAACGAACGTCGTGGGCACACAGACGTATCTGGTCAGCCAGCGTGTCAATGGCTGCGAGGGCCCGCAGACGGCCCTTACTGTTACGATTGATCCGCTGCCCGCTGCTCCGACTACCAGCCCAACGCCGATAACCTATTGTCAGGGCGTAACGGCGCTACCGCTGACCGCGATCGGTACGGGTACGCTCAACTGGTACACGACGGCTGGCGGAACACCATCGCAAACGCCACCGACACCCCCGACAACCACACCGGGTCTGTTTACGTACTACGTGAGTCAGTCGGTCAACGGCTGCGAAGGGCCACAGGCTGCTATCGTGGTACTGATCAACGCGACCCCGGTGGCTCCTACGGCTGGTGCCTCGCCGATCTACTGCCAGAACGGGACCAGCACTGCACTGGCGGCTATACCGAGTTCGGGCGGGTCGCTCAACTGGTATACGACCCCAACCGGTGGATCACCATCCAGTACACCGCCCACCCCCCCCGTTGGTTCGGCTGGTACCGTGACGTACTACGTTAGCCAGAGCATCAGCGGGTGCGAAGGCCCACGCATCCAGCTGACGGCCACGATCAAACCGTCGCCGGCTGCGCCGACGGTAACCCCGACGCTGGCCTACTGCCAGAACAGTGTGGCTCCGGCGCTGACGGCCACCCCCTCGGCTGGCACGCTGAACTGGTACACCGTACCAACCGGCGGTACCGGATCGGCAACGCCCCCAACACCACCGACAAATACCGTGGGTACGCAGTCGTACTACGTCAGTCAGGTTACGGCTGATGGCTGCGAAGGACCACGGGCGGCTATCACCGTGACGATCCGGGCGCTACCTGCCGCCCCCACGACAACGCCGTTGAGCGTTTGTCAGAACGCGACCCCGCCTTCGCTGGCTCTGTCGGTAGCGGCTATCGGTCAGGTAAACTGGTACACGTCGCAGACGGGCGGTACGCCGTCGACCGCGGCCCCGGTACCGGCTACGGCGAATCCGGGACCGATCACGTACTACGTCAGTCAGACCGACGGCAACGGTTGTGAAAGTCAGCGGTCACTGCTGTTGGTAACGGTTACGCCAACGCCAGCGGCACCGGTCGTGCCGACCAGCGCGCCGGTTTGTCAGAACACGGCACCGATTGTATTGACGGCAGCGGGGCAGGGCCTGAAATGGTACGCCGATGCCACGTCGACGGGTAGCCTGGGTAGTTCGATTGTACAGCAGACAGGCGTGGCGGGTACGTTCGCGTACTACGTCAGCCAGACGGTCAGCAACTGTGAAGGCCCACGGGCCCTGGCGCAGGTTGTCGTCAATGCAACCCCGGCCGCCCCTGTCGTGCAGGCTACGCAGAGTGGCTGTCAGGATGCGCCGGCTCAACCACTCACGGCGTCGGGTACGGCTCTGCAATGGTACGATGCCAACGATAGCCAGATCGGCACGCCCACCCCTGATACACGCGTCGAGGCAACGCAGACCTATTCGTACAAAGTGACACAAACCGTCAATGGCTGTGTCAGTCCGAAAGCGACCGTCCTGTATACCGTAACGGTACTACCCGTACCAACGGTGACAACGCCGGTTATTTACTGCCAGAACCAGACGGCCGGACCGCTACAGGCCAGCGGCAGCGGCCTACGCTGGATCGACCCGAGCGGTGCCGTAACAAACGTAGCGCCGACCCCGCCGACCAGTGCCATAACAGCCGGTGCCAGCTATTCGGTCAGCCAGACGAATGCCCAGGGGTGTGAAAGCCGCCGGGCTGAGATTCGGGTTACCGTCAATGCGCAGGCGGTGGCCGTGCTGAGCGGCACGACAACCGTTAGTCTGGGTGGAACAGCTCCGCTGACGCTGACGCTGTCGGGTGTGGGGCCGTATAGCTATACATTGTCAAACGGGACCACTGGCCTGGCTGAGTCGGCGACATCGGCGACCATTACCCGCACCATTTCGGTAACACCTGCGGCCACGACGACGTACACGCTGCTCGGTGTGTCGAACGGCTGTGGAGCTGGTCTGGCGTCCGGCTCGGCGACCGTAACGGTCAACACGCCATCCATCATTACCGGCGCGTTGTCGGCCTCGTCGGTCTGCGCTGGTGGAACGATCGACGTACCCTTCGCCACAAGCGGCACATTCACTCCCGGCAATACCTTCGTGGTTGAGATTGCCGCTGTTGGCGAACTGGCCACCCGCCAGTTTACGGCAATTTCGAGCGGTGCGGTACAGGGGCCTACGCTCTCGACTCGTATACCGGCTACCTTCTCGCAGGGGCTATATCTTGTGAGGGTCAGAGCTACAAACTCGAATTATCCGATCGTCAGCGATCCAAGCGCGACAACCCTGAACGTACGGGCACTGCCGACGGGGCGGATCAGTACCGTCAATACTGCAGTGCTCCGGGGCAACCGCGTTCAGCTGGACTTTACGTTTAGTGGCGACGCGCCCTGGAGTGCCACGTATCGCGACCGTACCGGCATCAAGTCTATCAGTACGTCATCGACGCCGTATTCGGTGACGTTTACCGCCGACAGTTCAACGACCTACAGACTGCTGAGCGTAGCCAACGGGTGCGGGCCCGGCCGGATCGACGGCGTTGATTCGGTTCGTGTCCGTGTCGATGTGCTGACCGCCGACGAGACGCCCTTTGCCACGTCGGTGAATGTGTATCCTGTACCGACGAACGGTGATTTAACCGTTGAGATCAGTGATCCGATGCTGAAAAATGAAGCTGAAATTCAGCTGATCCGGCCCAACGGGCAAACGGCGCAGACGGTGAAAACGCGTAAACGACAGACGATTATCAACCTAGCCGATGAACCTGCCGGTACGTATCTGCTCCAGATCAAACTCGGCGACCGATCCACCGTCCGGCGTGTGTTGAAGTGGTGATTTTCTTGAACTGTGATTTCTGTGATTGATCTGATTGCGCTGATTTTTCTTTTGAAAGCATAGCCTGTCCGTGTAATCACAAAAATCACAGTTCAGATAATCCTGAACTGTGATTTTTGTGATTGGTCTGATTACGTCGATTCTAAAAAGAAATCATAGTCCATCCACTAATCATAAAAATCACAGTTCAGACAATCACCGGTCACAATCACCGGTCACAATCAGCGGTCAGCGATGACTCACCAGCAGCTTTTTCAGCGCGACGATGGCACCCGGATCGCTGTGCAGGGCGTATTCGAGCAGCCCTGCCCGCATCGATACGGCCGGTGACCGTAAGCTGCGCAACTGCTCCCAGCGCGTTGCTGAAAACGGCTGCCCGACGGTTTGCGGGGAAAGAAACAGGCTGTCAGCATCGGTAAACAGATCGGGGTCGATGCTCAGCGCGTGCAGTTCCAGCGACAGGGCCAGCAGACTGAAATCGTCGAGGTGGCGGTCGAAATGATCGAGCGTCCGGGCGGGGTGCCGGTAGGGGAGTGTACCCAGTTCGGTAGCGGTCAGGCCGTCGAGCATGGGTACGAAAAAGCCGTCGTAATCGATCAGCGTCAATAGCCCGTCAGGGCCGACAATAATATTGTCGGGCTTGAGGTCGCCATGGGCAAACGGTTGATTGATAAGCCAGTGCGCCAGTTTGTCGAATCGCCGGGCCAGTTGACTCAGCGCGTCCTTATCTGGCTCGCGGCACAGATCCGCCACGTAGCGGGACAGCGGTTGCCCATCCACCCAGGGCATCGTCACCAGATCGAACTCGCCCGCCTGCCCAAAGCGCGTATCGACCCACAGCTCGTCGGTGTGGTACGTAAACGGAATCAGGTAGTGCGGAAAATGGTCAGCGATGTAGCGGGCAATAAACCAGAGTCGGGTTTGTCGTTGCGGTTCGGCGCGTAGAAAACACCGCACCGCCACCACGTGCCCCGTCCGGCAGTCCTGCATCCGAAACACCACCGCGAAGTTGCCACTGCTGAAATACAACTGTCCATCGGGTCGACGCAGCGGTGTCAGATGATGCAGCGTTTTGAACGTGTCGGCCGACAGCTCGATAGCCTGAATGTATTCGCTGATGGCTGGGTACATGGCTTAGTCCTCGATCAGCAGACAGGTGTAATCATCGACGCCCAGCAATCCCAACCGCCGAAGCCGTTGGGTATAAGCCAGAAACGCATCCGCTGATGCCAACGCGGTTCGTAGCGGCTCCCAAACCCGTTCACCGAATTGCCCGGTCTGCCCGGACCAGTGCTGTATATGCGTCTGCGCCCGCTGGCCCAGAGCCGTTGGTTGCAAAGCCAGTGCCGACAGCGACGCTGTATCGCCCGACAAAGCCGCATGAGCCATCAGCACGTATTGGCCGAGTGTATCGGTGAGCAGAGCGTACTGCTGCCCAGGCTGATGCGACCACGTGCCCGACTGCATACCTTCCGCTTTCGGGAAATCCAGCCAGTTCAGCAGATACGGGGGTGATTCAAACTGACGTAGGTCAGTATTTGCCGTCTGTAGTTCGCCCGTAGCGGACTGAAAGCAAACCACGACCGCGTCGCCGTAAATGAGCCAGTGCAGGTGATTGTCGCGTATGTGGAGCGTCGCCAGCGTGGCCCCGGAACCTTCGTACATAAACTTATAGCCGATAAACGGGTCGGCTTCGGTGCGGGGCTGGTACGTATCGAAGAAGGGCTTCCAGTGGCCGTCCAGCCAGGTACTCAGCGCACTCAGATTAGCGAACGGATGAGCGGGGACGCGCCGGACGAGGTGCTGAGCCCATTCGCCGACGAAGATCCCCGTTCCCCCGGCACCGTCGGCCACGGCCCACACACCCGCCCGGTCGTCGGCGCGGGCGGCATCCTCATTGTCCGCGTAGACGGGCGCTTCCTTGCCCACCGATTGCCAGCGACTGTTCACGGTTCCGGCGACAGGTTGGTGGTGAAACTCGTGTTGTGCTGCGTGGGCGTGCCGATGTTCATGAACTTGACCAGCGCGTCCATGTCGGCGTTGCTGCACATCCCCACGTAACTCGTTCGCTGATCGAGGCCGAACAGACTGGCAATGTCGGCGTGATAGGGCGCGGGCATCTCGCTCGACATATCGTAAAGCAGCCGCGCGTACTGATCGCTGCCCAGATCGTCGGCGCGGGCCGGAAACAGGATGCTCTTGCCCCGCTCGTCGGACACGTGAATATTCATCAGCAGCACGTTGCCGTCCATCGAGCGCAGGGCTTTCAGCCGTTCGCAGCAGGCCAGCAGTTCGTCGGCCGTGGCATCTGTCGCGACGCCGTCGGTGATGTTGATAACCGTGGGCGGATAGACGTCATTGCCCTGCTGCGTGCCTAGCCATTCCCGCACCAGCGACTCAGCCAGGCAAATCGCGCTTTTCATTGGGGTGCGGTAATTGTGGACCGCGTTGAGCCAGACCGGCCGTTTCTCCGTGACAGTCATCGCCCGCCCCCGGATGCTCCGCTCGACCGTCACTTCATCGACCCGGATGGTAGCCCCGGCCAGTTCGGCGGGGGTGAGAAAGAACTTTCCCGCCATAGCCCCCGACCAGAGCGAAACGGCCTGCTCGTCGTTAAGGCCGCCGTAGCCGATGAGCGCAATGTCGTAGTAATGCCGGATCTCGTCGCCTTTCTGGCAGCGCAGCACCAGTTCCAGCAACGTCTGATTGACGATCTGCGCGACCGCTGCCGCCTTCGACAGCACCCGCCCCCGATACGTCGTCCGCTCGTCCATCGACCCCGATTGGTCGATCAGAAATAGAAAGGCCGTTGGTGACTGCCGCATGATCTGCGCCGAGTACGGACGGGCTTTCAGGGGTGTTTGCAACAGGTCGTCGAGAGCCTGCTGCCAGTCGGCAATGGGCAGGGCAGACGAAGGAACGGGGGATTGGTCGGGCATGGCGGTAGTACGCAAGTTACGGCGGTTGCTCTACCGGTACAACTGCGCCAGTTGCTGCGTCAACTCCCTGTGCATCCGGGCAAAATGCGCCGTCAGATCCGTCCCGTCGGTCATATACTGGTAGGCCGATTCGGCTTTCAGTTGCCCGATCTCAGTCTGCAACGCCTGCTGCCGTTCGGTAAGGCGTTGCAGCCATTGCCGGAGCGCGTCGATGCTATAAGTCGTGTCGTTCTGCACGAGAAACAGCCGTCCAGCGGTCAGGTCCTGCACCAGCCGCCAAACGGTGGGTAAGTCCTGCCGTTGGTAGGCGTCGTTGAGCTGCATCATAAAAGCCGTCGCCTGCGCCATCCGGTCGGGGTCATTGGCGTGCCGGTCGGGGTGGGCCAGCGTAACGGCCTGCCGGTAGAGCCGCCGGAGTTCGGGCTGCGCCGTTTCCGCCAGATCAACCGGCTGATGCGCGATGGCGTCCTGAATAACTTGGTTGGTTTTGCCGAGCCGTTCCTGCCAGCCCCGCGCGGCTTCCGCATCACTCCGCCGACCTGTCTGCCCCGCCCGTTGCTGGGCGAGCTGCAATTGAGCTGCCAGCAACTGCGTCAGTAGATCACCCACCTTTCCCCGCAGTAGTCGGTAATAGTGTTCGATCTGATACTGACATCCTGCCTTGTCGACCTCCAGCCCCGCCACCGCTTCCTCCAGTGCCCGAATCTGGGCTAGCAGTTGCGCGGTGGCGGGGTGGAGGGTTAGGGTAGCTTGATGATCGAGCATGTAGTATTTATGTGAAAGAACAGTCAAAACAAAAACTATCGAAACGTATACGGGATTCTGTTTTGACTGTTCGATCGACTGACGTCATATTACAATTATCAATTAGAATACATACGCTATATCATTTCATCCTTTCATGCCCCAGATAGTATTCGTCAACTGGTTTATTTATACAATGATAGCTGGCTATTCAGAGTTACTTTAAATGATAACGCGCAAATATGTCATCGATAACATTATGAGGAAGACCATCAACGTCGTGTAATTGTCGGTGTATTTGGTCTAAGTTCATGCCTTGCATGATTAGCGCGATGATATCTTCATGAATAGCTGTGAAGTTATAATCACGAGTAGAGTTCAGTGATTTATAACTCTCCCATTTATCACTCACGCCCGGCTGACGGTGTCGATGGGACGGTTTGTTAGATTGATTTTTGCCAGTACTTACTGGCTGAGGTGCATGCGGTGTGGATCCTCCTTTTTTTAGATTTTCTTTTGCCTCCGCCTTCATTATTACTTGAAATGTATAGCCTTTCGCAGCTTTAAATTTTTGAAGAGAAGTTTTTAGTTGTTCAATGTATTCTTTTCTATGCTTTTCCCTTTCTACGACGTCTGCTATTGTATCATCCAAGCCTTCTTCTTCTCCTATTACTATTTTATCTATATCATTCCAGCTAAGACTGCCATGTATCTGAGTCTCTATGTAGGAGTCAGTTGATAAACCACCATTATTCATTACTTCTTTCAGGAAAACTTGATCCTGGCCCGTGGCCTCAGCTGCCGCAAGTCGAATAAGTGATTCATCAGAGAAAGCTAAAAGGGATTCAGCATTATTTGAACTGGTAAAAGACGATAACGCACCCATATTGGCATTTGTATTCCAACTGTCACCCGGTGTGTGGGTAATCCGGTTTTTAAGCGTATTCTTCCAGTAAACAATGCTATGTCCGTATCTCGGGGCTACACCGCTGGTTTGATATTGAGAAACCAAAGCTGCGTATTTAGGCATTTCGAACTTACTGTCAGTTGCAGGATCAAAGCCGCTACCCACGGCTAACTGGTTGAGTGGCTGTCCTCCAACTCGTTTAAGGGGCAGGCCATACCCCATCGATTCTTCTACTGCCCCTCTGCGATTAAAATCAGTTGACGCCTGACTTGCACCGGTTTGCCAAACTGATCTGAATTCGGTATCCTTCAACAAAACATCTATCAGTGTTTCCCTGATGCTTGTAGACCCTGTGTTAGCGCCTGGCTGTTTTGAGAACGTGTAATTGGTCGCTAACAAAGTGTTTTTCTTTAGATGGTCAAGAATCTTATCTATGTCTTTTTCTGTATACTTAGTTTTGAATTTCTCATTTAGTGTAATCAACCTTTTCAGAGATTTTTCCCGAAGAGAATCCTTCCTTTGCGAGCTTTCTAAATCAGCCAGTACCAAAGACCATGCCTGACTTTCTGTAAGGATGACCCCCGTGGTTGCTTTTACATCGGCCTGTCGCTTTATAATCATGTCAAAATGCTCCGAATGACTTGGAACTACATAAGATGGCTTATTATATAATTCTTGATCAAATTCTGATAGACGATCAGAAAAGTTGCTTTTGCTTACATTGGATATATGTGATCTGTAATTCGCTTTTTTTCTATTCGGATCAACTATGGTCATTAAGAGTTCTATTTCATCTGGATTAGCAAGTAACCTTTCTTTAGCTATTATTTTTAATAAATCAGTGGCTTCCTTCTTTGTGAGTGCATTTAAATCAATTGACAAAGAACTGATTGATTCTGGATTTGCTATGGCTGATAAAAATTCTTCTTCATCTTTATTTAGAAATAATTTTTTCTGGTCTACTTTTTCTAATAAATCAAATGCCTCCTTTCTTGTAAGTTCATTCAAATCACCCAACAAATAACTGAGTGATTTTCTTTCTGGGTTAGCTAATTTGGCTAACTTTTTCTGTTCCTCACCCTGAGGGGGAATATATTTAGGAAGAGTATTCTGAATATTCGGTACAATGCCTTTGCCGTTATTGTTCTCAGATGAACCGGATTTGCGCCATTTATTTAGTTTGCTAAACATGATTTCTATCGGTAAAATGATTACACAATTCAATTATGAAATAGACTTCGTTCATTTTTTTCTTTGACTCTCTTTCTCTACATCCTCCAAAGTTTTGCCTTCTTTATGAAACTCCCGGTTCAGGCTATTCACAATGTCATCCTGCGTGATAGGTCGCTGTCGTTTTACGGCGATCATTACGCAGGTGCGTAGTACATTCATGATGAGAGCACCGGAGATGGCAAAACGTTCGGCGATTTTGTCGAAGTCTACTTTCGGGTCGATGGGGACGGAACCGTTGAATGCCTGTCGCCAAAGCTGCGCTCGTTTCGATGCGTTGGGAGCGGGGAAGTAGATCATTGACTGAAAGCGCCGGGCAAAAGCTTCATCAATGTTATCTTTCAGGTTGGTCGCCAGCACGATTACGCCGGGGAAGTTTTCCATGCGTTGCAGCAGGAAGGCGACTTCTTGGTTGGCGTGTCGGTCGTTGGAGGAGTTGGTTTCGGTGCGTTTGCCAAAGAGAGCGTCGGCTTCATCGAAGAACAGGATCCAGCGTCGGCGTTCGGCCAGGTCGAATACGCGGCCGAGGTTTTTTTCGGTTTCGCCGATGTATTTCGAGACGATCATCGACAGGTCGATGCGGTATACGTCCAGACCCGTCGACTTGCCCAGCAGACCCGCCGTCAGCGTTTTACCAGTGCCGGGTGGGCCGTAGAACAGCGCCCGGTAGCCGGGCTTGATGTACTTTTTGAGGTGCGGGTTTTGCAGCAGATCCGCCGAATTGTCGATCCAGGTTTTGATTTCTTTGACCTCTTCCATAATCTGGAAATCGAGGATCAGGTCGTCCCAGTCGAGGTTGGTCGTGACACGGCTGGCGGGGAAGTCGGTACTGTAGTCGGGGCGGTTGCTCTCGCCCGTGGTGAGCAGGGCGCGGTACTCATCAGAGATGGTCAGCGAACCGCATGTTTCGGGTTCGTTTGGACCGGCGGGGCCAACCAGGATGATGTTCAATTGTGTCAGTGCCGACTCGTGGAACAGATGTGTCTGCAAGCGGATTCGACGCGTTAGATCGTCGCCCGCCACAAGGAACAGCAGCGTTTCGACGGTGGGTAAAAAGCCACCCCGGCTATTGTCACGGATGCCTCCGAACTCGGTAAACGTTCGGTCGTAGGTGTTGTTGCGGGTATAAAAAAAGTCGAGTACCTGCGGCCGGACGTGCGGAGCAAGGGTCAGAATCAGCATCAGCCGCTCGTAGTTGTCCAGCTGATGTTCACGTATCAGCCGCGCGTAGGCTGAGTCGCTTTCAGATAAATCTGGTTCATCGATATCCTCAATTGTGCTATATGGGGCGTCCTGACCAAAGTAAATCTGAAAACGGGCCGATATAACCGCGCTCAACCAGTCCAGCTCTTCCTGTAGGGCCGTTGCATTAGCCGTGATGGCAAATACCTCGGCGAAGGTTACGTCACTCATCGGTTGTCAGAAACGGTTTATTTCGTTGTTGCAACTGGTCAATCGCCTGCTGTTGCGTGTGGATGGGTTTGCGGTAGCGCAGGTAGGCGATGCCCCAGCCCAGCGTGAAGGCAGCGCCCAGCAAAAACAGGATTTCGAACAGGGCGACCCAGGGGTTCAGCGGATTCATCAGGAGAGCAGGTGAGTATAGTCCAGGTTGTTGCCCCGACGCATCTGTTCCTGCCAGCTGCGCAGTTCGTCCCAGCGCCCGTCAGCGGCTAGGCCGGCCTGACCGGGCCAGGTGACGGGGTCATAGGTAAAGAGTAGCGGTCCGTTTTCGGCCAGCACCCGACGCACCGTCGTGACGGGTGTCTGGGCCAGTTGCTCGAAGCGAAAAATGCCGATGCCGTTCAGGATGGCTTCGGCTTTCGCGTTGATGCCCGCAATCTCTTTCAGGTCGTCGCTGCCGGGCGCCACGACAAACACTTCTTCGACCTCAGGTTCGATGATCGGAATCACGTCGGTGTCGGCCTGTAACAGCCGCCGTTGGGTCATCAGATTGCGCAGTTGTTGTTCGTAGTACCGGCTGAAGATCAGATACCCCAGCAGGGCCGTTCCCTGTAGCATCAGGAAATGCAACAGGCTGGCGTTCTGGAGATGATACGGATTCAGATCGAACATACTAGCGTTGGTCTACCACCAGCGTGACGCGCCGGTTTGCTTCGCGGCCTTCGGGCAGGGCGTTCGGCGCAATGGGGTTTTTGTCGCCCATCGCCACCACCGCAAACCGTCGGCTGGGCACGCCCTGCTTCACGAGCTGATCCCGTACCGCCACTGCCCGCGCCCGCGACAGCCGGAGGTTACCCGCGACGGTACCCACGCTATCTGTATGGCCCGTGATCCGGAGCCGTTCGCGCGGGTGGATACGCAGATAAGCAACAGCTTCATGGGCGAACCGGTCATTGTCAGGCGTGTGAATGTATTCGGTGCTCCCGGTGGGGAAATACAGCTGAAGCGGGTGAAACAGATCGACGTACACTTGATGCCGGGCCAGCCAGTCGGCGTCGATGCGGATAGGCGCAAAGGCAAACGACAGCGCACTCGTGGAGTCGCGCACAACCGGAAACGACTCGGCCACTTCGCCCCGCACCTGTAGTTGCTCGTCGGGAACGCCCGCGTCGAGCAGGTAGTCCTGCACGGCCCGCGCCCGCACCGCGCCTAAGTTCGCAGCCAGCGTTTGGCTGCTTTCGGTGGGGGTGTGGTAGCCCGTCACGATGAGCAGTCGGCGCGGGTTGCGTTTGAGGTAATCGGCCAGCGTGTCGAGGGCCGACCGATTACCCAGCGGGCGCAGGCTGCTTTCGCCCTGATGGAACAGGCTGCCGGGGAGCCGCAGGCGTAGCTGCGCACCATCGACAATGCGGACGGGTGGCAGTACCAGTTCGGCCGAGAACCGAATGCGTTTGATGTAGAACAGGTGTATCGCTACGGACCCCGTTACCCATACGCCCAGCAATGCCCACCAAAACCACAACCTGCTCATACCGAAGCCTTAGCTGTTTATCGGCCAGCCCGCGTCGTACTTGGCCGTACCGATATCAATCTTCTCGGCGGTGATAGAGATGTCCGCGCTGAAGTTACTGGAGCCAGCGGGCTGGAAACCTTCTTTGTAGCTGGTAATGTAGCCGTTCTTGAACTCAACTTTCCGAAAGACACCATCTTTGCCCGACTGCCAGAACTCTATCGTTCCATCAATCGATTTATTCTGCGCATTGATCATCGTATCGATCAGATTCCCACTATCCGTGATTTCGATAGTGAGAGACATATCGCCCGCTCGTACGGCCGACGACGGACGACCTTTCTGGTCGAAATCCCGGGTGAAAGACGTCCCGAAACCGAGCACGTCGAATTTGTTAGCGCCAATAGTAAGCGTTGATGTAAACCCTACATCTGCTGCATCTGCCATGATCGTGGTACTGTTAGTGGTTAGGAGGATTAGGATTTTTTAGGCCAGCGTTGGTCCAGCACGGCGGTCTGAATGGTGATCTTTTCAGCCGACAGAGTTAACGAGCAGGTATAGGCACTACCAGCTGCCGAAAACGATTCCGAGTAATTGACGATGTACGCATTCTCGAACGTAAACTTACGGGTTACCCCATCGTCACCCGCATCGGTAAACTCCAGTGATCCTTTGGCAAACGGCTTATTCTGCGAATTGACCATGTGCTCGATCAAGGTCGATTTATCGGTTACTTCAACCGTAAAGGAGAATTGGCCTCCCATAACGTGGCTGGATGGACGGCCTTTCACGTCGACGCTCCGCGTGAAGCCAATGTCGCCCCCAAGAATATCGTATTCGTCGGCGTCTAGTTTAACCTTACTTGAATATGGCATGCTGTTGTCTGAATTAAGAGGTATAAATTGATTGGTGAGGGTTTAAGGTTTAAACACAGAGGAACGGAGACGGCACGGAGAACACAGAGAGCATAAATGATTGCCGCCATTACGTCTCTCTGTTCTCTGTTTTCTCCGTGAGACCTCCGTTCCTCTGTGTTTAAAAAACTACAGCTGGCCGTAGTCAGATACCCATTCCGGGCTTTCGACGTCGTCGCCCCGGCGGCCGTCGAGCCGGATCACGAAGCTCTTGGCGGGGAAGTACGGCGTCAGTCGGATGTCGAGGTAGATGCGGTCTTTGATCTTATCGTCGCGTTCCAGACGCATGATGCGGAACTGATCGATCAGCTTATCGGGGCCTTTGATGCTGTCGAGGAAACCGGCGATCTGACGGCGCAGGTCGGCTTCAATCAGCGAGTTCCAGTTTTCAAACGCCCGGCGGTTAAGGAAGTCGAACAGGACTTTCGTGATGTAGTCGAATACGCGCACCACCGAGTAGGTTTGCAGGCCCATGTTGTCGCCGTTGAAGAGCGACTTGCTGCCGAAGGCCATCACCCGGCCGTACTCGTCGATCATCGGTACGAGGTTGAGCCGCTCCACGGCCGACAGTTCGCTTTTGCGCAGCGGGAAGCGTACGCCCGGCACTTCGTTCATGCCACCGTGCTTCTTACCCGCCGTCACCTGCGACATCAGCGTGTAGTAAATCTTACCGGCCAGGGCTGCGGAGGGTGGTACGTAGAGGTGCTCGGTTTCGCCCACTTCGGCTACTTTGCTGCGGCCAACAAGCCAGTTGCAGGTCATGACGATGCTCGACCGGAATAGTTCGGCCCCGCTCATGTTGGCCGTGCTGAACAGGTCGATCACGTCGTCGGAGCTTTCCAGATCGGCAAAGTCGGTGAAGAGCGTCACCTTGTTGGCGTGGGCGATTTTACCCCATTTTTCCAGTACGGCGTTCGAGCCCATGAAGCCCGGTACTACCAGCAGCGAGTAGTTCTGCCGCAGGTCGAGCCGGTCATATTGCTGCTTCAGCTCGTTGGCCACGTGGTCGATGAAGCGGGAGTTGTCGAGGTCGGTGAGCTGATCGAAACCGGCATTCATCACCGATACGTTCGACAGCTTTTCACCTTCCGTATTTTTGTAGAACAGCGACAGCGCCCGGTAGCTCGTTTCGAGTTCGCGGGTGGTTTCCAGTGCCGTCAGCAGGTTTTTTTGCAGGTTCTGCTCGACTTCGGCGGCTTTTTGGTTGGCCGTGTCGAGCATCTCGTTCTGGTTGTCCGACGATTGCAGGACTTCGATCCAGAGTTTGAGTTTTTCCTTCAGCACCGCCCGGTCGTTCGCCTTGGTTTCGTCGCCGAGGTAGATTTTTTTGCGGGCTTTGCGGTCGGGGTTCAGGTTCTGCGAATTGTCGATAAAGCTTTCGATAAACGCATAGCCACCGAAGGCCGAGAGGGCACCGAGGCCGGGGAGGGCGGTGGTGCGGCTAACGGCGGTTGAGGGCCGGGCGTCGGCTTTGGTCTTTGGAACTGCTGCTTCGCTTTCCATAAAAAGGTATTAGAATGAGTAGTAGAGAAAGAAGGTTCTGAAAAGTTGGCTTAGGCTTCGGCTTTGTCGTTTTCGTCGAGTTCGGCGACGAGCGCCTGTAGCGTTTCGATCAGTGCGGCTTTGGCCTCGGGGTTGCTGAGGGCGGTTTGCAGGATGCGGTGGCCCTGTAGCCGGCGACCGATCTGCGTGTACTCCTGATACTGCGCATCGGCCGAGCGCAGAAATGGGCTGCGGGCGACCATTTCTTTCACCCGGAAATCGGCCACGCTGCGGAACTGCATGGTTTCTTTGACGGGCATGCCGTCGATGGATTCCATCTCGACATCTACCGCTGGTTTGTAATGGTCGAACACCGCTTCAACGGTTTTCAGTCCGTACACCACTTCCGGGTTAACAGGGGCTTCCTGCGTGAGTTTCTGGGCGAGCAGGGTTCGGTTAAAGGGAATACTGGCAATGCCCTCCGCTGATTCGGGCTTGATCTCGTTGCCACCAATTTCGAAGTCAAACATGGTCTTCTGGCTAGATTTAGTTTGGTCAAATCTAGCCAGAAGAGTAGGGGTAGCAAGGGGTGTAACCGGCTGCGGGGGGTGTTTTCAAACAAACGGTATCTTTATTTAAAACCCCCTGTTTACATAGTGAGTAAACGGTTTTCGAGTTATTGATTCGTATGCATGCTGACTAGTCTTACGATAAGATAACTATCACATAATCTGCCAGGTAGGTTCGCCCGCCGGTTCGTTCCAGCCGACGGTGAGCGTATGGCCTTTTTGCAGGGACCCGCTGATAATCAGCCGGGAAATCGGGCGTCGGAGCTGATTGCGGATGATACCCGCCAGCGGTCGGGCACCGTATTGCGGAGTAAAACCCTGCAGGGCCAGCTGCCGCCGGGCGTCGTCGGATACGGTCAGGTCGATACCCTGCTGGTACAGGCTTTTGTGGAGGTGCGCCAGTTGAATATCGAAGATGCGGATGACGTTGGCTTCCTGAATGGGCGAGAACGGAATGATCTCGGTGATGCGGGCCAGAAATTCGGGTCGGAACTGCCCCGTCATGCGGCTCATCAGCTGCTGCGACGTCGGCATACGCCCGGCCTGAAACTCCGCCGTGATCCACTCGCTGCTGATGTTGGAGGTGAAGATGAGCAGGGCGTTGGAGAAGTCGCCTTCGCGGCCCAGCTTGTCGTTCAGCCGCCCTTCGTCCATGATCTGTAAAAAGACGTCGAAGACCGAGCTATGCGCCTTTTCGATCTCGTCGAACAGCACCACCGAGTACGGCTGCTTGCGAATCTTGTTGACCAGCAGCCCGCCTTCTTCGTAGCCCACGTAGCCCGGAGGGGCACCGTAGAGTAAAGCCGCCGAATGCTCTTCCTTGAACTCCGACATATCGAAGCGGATCAGCGCCCGCTCGTCGTTGAACAAGAAATCGGCCAGCGACTTCGACAGCTCGGTCTTGCCTGTACCCGTCGGCCCCAGCAGAAAAAACGAGCCGATGGGCTGACCGGCCCGTTGCAGGCCACTGCGCGATTCGAGAATGGCGTCGGACAGGGCGTGGAGGGCGTGGTCCTGCCCCACGACCCGGCGTTGCAGCACACTTTCCATCGACAGCAGCCGCTCTTTTTCCTGCGCCTGCACCTTGCCCATCGGAATCCCCGTTTTGTGGGCTACGACAGCCGCCAGATCGTTGGTCGAGACGTGGGCTTCCTGCTGCGTGGCCAGGGCCTGAAAGCGGGTCAGCTTGGCCAGGATGTAGTCGTGGTACGCTTCGGCGGTTTCGAGGTCGGCGGGGTCGGTGTCGTCTTCCCACTGCCCCAGCAATACCGGACTGATCTGGTGCGTCAGCAGGGTGTCGAGCCAGCGGTATTCGGCCAGAGCTTCGTCGGGGGGGAGGGCCTGCGCCTGTAGCGCCCGGACGTCGGCTTCGAGCTGCGTCAGTTCCGTTGCCGACGTCTCGAGGGCCATGCGGACGGCGGCCATCGTCCGGTCGAGCAGATCGAGGGCGGAGTCGGGCAACCGGCGTTCCTTACTGTAGCGTCGCGCCAGCCGAACACTGGTCGGAATTACCTCGGGCTGAATCGTCAGCTGATGGTGCTGTTCGTAGGCCGGTACCAGTCCGCGCATCATCCGCTCGGCCATGATTTCGGTCGGTTCGCCCACCGTCAGTGTCTCGAACCGGCGGCTCAGTGCCTGATCGGGTTCGATCAGCTTGCGGTATTCTTCGGGGGTCGTCGCGCCGATTACGGTCAGTTCACCCCGCGCCAGTTCGGGTTTGAGCAGGTTGGCGACGCCGTTGCCGGCCGACCCTTTCGGATCGAGCAGCATGTGGATTTCGTCGATAAACAGGATGCACCGCTCGTACTGCTTGACGTCTTTGATAACGGTCTTGAGCCGGTCTTCGACCTCACCCTTGTACGAGGCCCCCGCGATGAGGGCGCCGGGGTCGAGTTCGAGCAGGATGGCGTTTTTCGTCCGGGCGGGTACCTGTCCGGCCACGATCAGCTGCGCCAGACCGTCGATGAGGGCGGTTTTGCCCACGCCGGGGTCGCCCACGACCATGACGTTGGGTTTGCTGCGTCGACCCAGAATTTCGAGCATTGTCCGCATTTCCTGTTTGCGTCCAATAACGGGATCGAGCTTGCCAATGCGGGCCTGCGCCGTTTTGTCGACGCAGTATTTGGGCTGTCCGTTCGGGGGTAACTGCCCTTGTCCTGTCTGCCCGTTCGCAGCCACGCCGTTGGTGGGCTGACTCCCGACAGTCGGCGTTGAGAGGTCGCGCAGGAAGCGGTCGAGCAGGTCGCGTTCCTGGAGTGGCAGCGACCGCAACTGGTTGGCCGTGAAGCCGATGCCGGGCTTGGTCAGGGCCGCCAGCACGCAGATGATCTCGATGTAATCCAGCCCCAGTTTGATGCGCAGAAAATCAGCTTCGGTCATCACCCGGTCAACGGATTCGTCGTGGTCGGGTTCGGTCAGGAGCTGGGCCGAGCGGGGCAGTTCTTCCATCCAGACGTCGGTCCAGTCGAAGATGTACCCCACGTCGTGCTGCATGGCGGTGAGCAGGGCCGTACCGCCCACGTCGTCGTGGAGGATGGCGCGGAGCAGGTGAGCCGCCGAAACGGCATCGTTGTGGTACTCGCGGGCGAGGGCGCGGGCAATGTGCAGGGCCTTTTCGACCGACGTGTGCAGGGGTAACTGACGCATGAGTAAGCAGGGTTGAGGATGGTTATCGAAAGAGGTCTTCGCTGATCCAGTAGTACGTCCGGTTGTTGGACATAAACCGGCTGTTGCGGAAGGTTGGGATGCGCCGGAAATAGTCGCGCCGTTCGCGCAGCACGTACAGCACCTGATTGAGCAACGCGTCGGACACGAGTGCGCGGTCGTTGAGCTGATTGATCACGATGCGTTTAAACAGCGGATTGGCCACGGGCAGGTCGAGCAGTCGGCCCAGCACCTGGTCTAAAGGAACAAGCGAGTCGATTGGCAGACCCACCGATTCGGCCACCCGCCGGTACTGCCGGTGTATCCGCTGCCGGTCGGCCAAGGCCGCCGGGTCGATGTCGTCACCGCTGAGCTGATCCAGCGCCCGGCCAATACCGTCGTACTCGTCGAGGGGCAGCAGGGCGGTGAATTTCCAGCGGGGGCCACCCCTGATAGACACTGGTGTGTAGGCCCGCGTCAGGTAGGGGTAAGCGGCCAGCGGCATCAGCGGGGCCGCGTTGGTGGGCAGGGCCACGCCCGCCGACGCGTAGACGGGCGACAGGCGCGGGTTGACCCGTTCGCCCAGCGGTTCGAGCTGCCCGAACGTGGTTTCCAGCGCCGACAGTACCGCCCGCGATTCGTCGGTTACCTGCTTGAACAGGCTGTCGGTAGCCGCGTACAGTTCCCGGAAGGGCAGCGCCTGATTTTTGCGGGGAAACAGCACCCAGCCGGGCACCATGCTCCGTTCGGGGTAGGCCAGCTGGTAGACGTTGCGGTCGCCGAGTTTAGTGTTGAACTCGTTGGTGAGCGTGACCATGTCGGGCCGGACCAGCCGGTTTTTCTTGATACCACTGCTCTTGTCGGCGATTTGCAGGGCCAGTTCGCGCGAGTGCACCACAAAGTTGTTCGAGATGTCGCCCGGTGCCGCGTACACCTGAAACGACAGTAACCGGCACTCGGCCTGCCGGATGGCGTTGACGACCTGCGTCCCACTGCTGATCGACTGTACGTCGCCGTTGATGCCGACCAGAATCAGGATGTTGTTTTCGCCGGGATAATCAGCAAACATGCTCAGGGCCTGAATGACGCCCAGCCGGACACCCTTTGCTTCACTGGTGGCACGGGGGTTGTAAAGCGGTGTCGCTTTCCGCAGTTCGTTGAGCAGGTACGTCGAATTACTGGTCAATGGCGTCGGGTCGACGGCCCCGCGTGCGATCATGGTTCGCCCTTCGCCACTGCCGGTATCCTGCCGTTTGTAGCCGTCGTACACCACCGCACCCACCCGCAGGTCGACGGTTTGGGTGGTATCCTGCGCGAGTTGCGTGATGGTAAACTGAATGGTGTTGAGCAGTTCGCCCCAATACGGCTGCATGGCCGAACTGCCTTCTACCACGTAGATCAGGTTAAAACGAGTACTTCGTTCAGCTACCTCGTCTACCGTCTGCGGGGCAACGGGTTTGCCCAGTACGTTCAGCACCGGAATCCGCCGACGCTCAACCAGTGGGGTCTGTGCGTCCGTCAGTACCAGCGGGGGGCTGCCGCGTGGGCTAAGCTGACTCAGGACAGGTAGTTTGGTACCCGTCCGGTTCCACGATACCGCTGGAAAATAGCGGTTCACAACCAACGAGTCGGTTTCCCGGCGCAGGGCCGTTGCCAGCGACCGGAAGATGGGTACCGACTCGTTGGGCCACCGCACGCTGTCTGCTTCGAGGAACAGCCGCTGCCCGATGGGTTGTATGAGTTCAACGGGCATCCAGCCCATCAGTACCTGTCTGATGCTGTCAGTCGGGAACCACGACGCGCGGCCGACCAGTGCCTGCCGACGTGTTTCCGACAGCTTGTAGACGTAAGCCAGTTCGTAGAGTTTCATCCGCTCCTTCATCGGTACCTGCTGACCGGGGTCGGCAAAGAGCCGGACGGAATCGTTGGAAAAGTAGCGGCCGGGATTGGTGAGCAGGGCGGGCTGCGCCAGTACCGCGCTGACGATCTGCGCCCGGTTTTGTGGCCCCGACCGGCTGCTCTGGGTGGTGAGCAGAAAATGATCTTTGGGTGCCCAGCCGTAGTATACCACCGCTTTCCGGTCGGTGATGGCGAGCCGGGAAAACTTGTTGCCGATGGGCAGGGCCGGGTCGTATTTGATCAGTTTCAGGTACCCGTTCCGCTCTTTGAGTACGTAAAACGCATCCATGAAATTAGCTTTGCGAAAGGGCGTGGCTGCGCTGGTACTGCGGAATGTATTGTTATTGTTTCGGTCCGAAAACACCACCCACGGCGTACCACCCGGTGGTTGCAGCGTGTTGCTGACGCCCTCTTTTGCCACGCTGATTTTTCCTTTTGCCGCGCCATTGACGGCCACCGGTACCAGATTGTCGGGTTGCCGGGCCACACGCGGAAAAAAGAAGGGTAACTGCGCTCGTACGGGTCCGGCCACAAGTAGCCAGCCCACCGCGAGCAGCAGCTGAAGCCAGTAAGTCGGACGGTGAAAAGCGGAACAACTCATGGTTTATGCTGGGTAACGTCGAGCCGCACGACGCAGGACGTCACCGTGTCTGACACGACTGATACGGCGTCGACCTTGACGCCCCGGTCGAACTGAAGGCCCATGCAGTACGAGTAAAAATCGTTGGCTTTGGTACCGTTGGTTCGTACAAGTGCTCCGTTGCGGTTGCAGAGGTATCTGCGCAACAGATAATCGTAGTGGGTGTTGAACGGCCGCCCGTCGGCGATGAGCTGAAGCTGCCGGCGGATGTCGCCACTTACGAAGTCGAGTGAATCGACGGGCGGGTCGAACTTATTATAGCCCCGGTAGATGGTCACCTGCTGCCGGATCGGGTATTTGGTCGCGTCGGTCATCAGCTCGATGGTATACTGTTTGGGCCGACCGTAGTTGTCTTCGCGGGGATAGCTGTAAATGGCGGTCTGTTCACGTGAATCCACCTGACCGCTCGACCCGAACCGCCACGTAAACTGACTGGCCTGCCCACCTACGGCCGTAAATACCAGTTTTTCGTCTTCGTAGCCCGATCTGGGCCCCTGAATCCGGACGATGGCGTCGTCGTCGTTACTGATGGGTTTGGGTTTGATCACCACCGTGAATGTTTTGGTGATGGTTTCGTTGACGGTCAGCCGGATCAGGTAGGTACCGGGTTTTTGGTAGATAAACAAGCCGTTTTCGCGCCGGGTGTCCTGCCCATTGCCGAACTCCCAGTGCCAGTCGTCGGCCTGTGCGGTGCTGTCGGTGTACCGGATCGGTTGCCCCACCACCTGCTGAAGCGGGTAAATACTGGCCTGAACGGTGGGCTCTGCCGTGTAGACGTACAGCCCCGACAAGGCCAGCAGTGCCAGTAAAAACGCCCGTGCCGATAGGGTCATCTTGCTGTTCATGCTGCTTAACGGATTCGGGTGGGTGATGGAGCGACGCCCGCACTAGCCGCAGCGCCGGGCGTGGCGACGCCCGGAAACATGCCGACGCTACAGTCGTCGAGCTGCTTCTGAAACAGGCCGATGTTCGACTGTTTGCTCCAGACTACTTTTTTGTCGACGTACATCATCTTGTAGAAATCAGCGATCTGCGCGAAGGCCCGGAAGCGGGTGCCGTCGGCCTGCGGAGCCGACAATCGCCGGACTTCGTTTAAGTGTTCCTCGATATCGACTTCCACGAAAATGGCGTTTACCTCAGGCCGGTACGCCACGATAGCCCGGTAGGCCGAGTCGAGCAGGGGTAAGTTGGCTACTTGTTTTTTGAGCATCTGTTCCTTCCCCCGAATCTGATCGGAGAGGTAATCGGCTTCGGTGCGTGAGTAATCCTGGTTGCGAAAGGCAATCCAGCTAACAAGCAACGTCAGTACGCTGATGGCCGACAGCAGATACAGAAATTGCAGCCGCCGTTCGCGCATGGCCAGTCGAAAAAAGGTGTTCATAATGAGTTGATTTACCCCATCGGCAACCCCACCCCCAGCCCCTCCCCATTAGGGAGGGGGGCATTGCTCCGACCATCCGTGTATACGGGTGGCAGAGTGGCTCCCCTCCCTAACGGGGAGGGGCCGGGGGTGGGGTCGTTGCCGGTGGAGTGTCTATAGTTTTCTACCGTTTCCGTTGCCGGTTTTGCTCGACGGCCCGGTTGAGGCAGTTTCTAAGGTCTTCGCGCATATCGCTTTCCTGTAGAATGGCCCGGTTGAGCGAGTCTTTCACCAGCAGCATCTCGTTGATGTGGCCCAGCAGCCGGTTGTACACGGTAAAGTATTTCTGCGTCTGCTGCTCCCGGGTAACCTGTTTGATAAACTCTTCCTTTTTTTTGGTAATCAGCCGCTGCATCTGGCGGTCGTTACGGATCTGACTCGTGTTGAGCATGTTCATGTACGTGTAGAGCGAATCGACGCGGTCGGCCAGCGTCGCGTCGGTGATGAAATAGCGGTCGAACGCTTCCTTCTGCTGAATCAGCTGGGTGGCCTGCCGTTCGCTCGTGCGCTGACACGAATACACGCAGGCCGTCGTCAGTAGCAGCAGCCCCGCAAACCAGACCAAAAACCGGTTAAACGCCTGACTGATCTCTTTATGGTTCAATGATTTCATTCAATTCCCGCTGTGCTTCTGTCAGAAACTAAGTAACTTGTTAGGGCAATACGCCTTCCTTTTTTCATGCATCAGTCTGCCCCTGTTTCGACACCCTATTTCCTTGATCTGCTCGACGTCGACTTCAAAGCCGAAGTGCTGGCGGCTGCGATGGCCGATCAGCAGGTGACACCCGAACGCATCGTCATCAACCCGACCGGTCTGTACAGCCGGGCGTATTCCAAAGACATCGAGGACGTCAGCGACTGGCTGCTCGACGGCTCGACGTTTATTTATAACCGCATCGACACGCCCCGCGAAGGCTTGTTCGACATGCTGCCGCACTACCTGTTTTTCAGCCCGAAAGACCCAGCCGGTGTGGTCAACGCCGACAAGATTCTCGACGACCTTCGCCACGACCGCGAACAGGAACGGCAGACCCGCCTGTTTTTTCTGCCCTTCGATTCGGAGCTGAATTACCTCCGTACGCTGTCGGTTCACTACGACAATGCCGTCGATCACCTGAGCGGGGCTACGGCCGTTATCGATCAGTTTGCCGAACACTGGCCCATCCTGAACGACATGACCCCGACGCAGGCCGGTATCTTTTTGCAGATTCTGCCGTGGCTGCACCAGCTGCGCAGCAACCTCGACTGGTTTGGCCGGTTTCTGCAACTCTTTCTCGACGTCCCCGTTCGGCTGACGGTGGGGTTGCATCAGCATAAGTCGACCCGCATCGAGGGGTTGCCCACCCTGTCGAACAGTCGGCTGGGGATCGACACGGTGCTGGGCGACCACTTCGACGACAGCCGCGAGATTCACCTCGTCGTCGGCCCCGTAGCCGATGACCGTATCGCTGATTTTCTGCCCCATACCAAAACCCGTTCGCTGCTGCATGACCTTGTCGGTTACTTTCTCCCTGTCTCTACGGAAGTGATGATTTCCATCGAGACTGTTCCCCCGGCACCCACTGCCCCCCGCCCGGCTGTGGCGTACCTGGGCTTCAATTCGTTTTTGTAATCGTCATGCGCCCTGGATGTCGTTATTGCTACCAGTGATGTCAGGTCTGGATCGCCAGCCCAGCCACCGTGGCCCGACCCGACCTGACACCACTGTTCCGTTTACCCGGCAGCGGCCGACCGTACCAACCCCCTGAAGGGGGAGAATCCCACAAACGAACGCTCCCCCTTCAGGGGGCTGGTACGGTCGGCCGCTGCCGGGTAAACAGAACAGCATGTAACATACCCTACTCTAAACTTATCGTCCCTTATCCGTTGTCGTAGCCGGGGGCGGCTCTGGTGCGGACGATTCGTCGGTTAAGGGGTGGAATTGTAAATAGCGGTTCTTCGTGGCTTCGCTGATAAACGAGGTACAGCCATCCGGCTCAACGATCAGGTAACGGACCTGGACTGGTATGGTACGGCTGTTCGTCCGGCCGACGACGTACTGGTACACGGTTGGTTCGGTGGGCGTAGCGAGACTATCGGGCCAGCTAAAATCGGCCTGCTGCGACACGCCTTCGTACACCAGCGTGGGTACGATGCGGATACCCAGCCGGACGGAGTCGGGAATGGGTGCCGCCGGTGTCTGGCTGGGGCGGGTGGTGCCCCGCCGACGCGCTGCCGGGGTGGGTTTGGCGGCTTTCGTCACGGCCTGTGAATCCGGCTTTGCGAGCAAAACGCTTTGTAGTTCGTACAGTTTGCGGCTGTATTCGACCACTGTTTCACGCGGGGGGGCGGCTTTCTTCTCAGCTGCGGTGCGTACGTAAAACCCTTTCGTGCCGACCACCGGTTCGCTGCGGCAGGTGCGTTCCAGTTCGTCGGTCCGGCTGGTGAACAGGGAGTAATAAAAATAACTGCTGCTGTCGGGCTGGATGACCTGCGCGGGCCAGAGCACCTGTACATCTTTCGTCGTTTTTTCGTAGATCAGCTTGTTGCCCGGCAGCGTGTACAGGCGAAACACGTACTGCTCGTCTTCGGTGTACACCGGTGACCCGCTGCGCCAGCGGAATACAGGTCGGTTGGCGACGCCTACTTCGTACAGGCTGGGCTGCGTGGCATCGAGCACGGGCGCGTAACAGACCGGCATCGGTACGACGGGCTGCTGCGCGGCTTTGGCCTGTCGGCGTACCGGCGAAAATCGATAGGCGACCGATGCCTGTACACCAAACGTATTGATCGCCACCCGGTACTGGTTGAAAAAGCCGCTTTGCCCGATCTGGTTGTAGCCGAACGAGCTGAGCGAACTATTGGCCGATACACCCATGCTTACCTGTGGCGTTACCTGGTATTGCAGACCGGCGAAGGCAATGACACCCCACCGGCCGCGCTGGTCGTTGGACGTGATGTACGACTCGATTTTACCCGTCAGCGACTCGTCCTGCCCCCCGCCAAGCGTGTACGACCCCAGTACCGGTGCATCGTTGTAGAAAATACCACCCCGCAGTTCGACGTTGAACGATAGCCGGTCACCGAGCGGAAACGACAATGCCGGACCCACTGCCAGCATGAAACTGTGCAACGAGGTCAGCGGCAGAATGCGCGGAATGGCCGGAAGAATCGGAATCGACGGGTCATTGCGATACGCGTCGCCGACGGCCAGGTTCTGGTAACCGAGCAGCAGCCCCAGCCCCAGATTGCGCCCGAAAAAGTAATCGGCGGCCAGGCTGGCGTGCAACCCCCGCGTGAGGTACAGTTCTTTATAGCTTGTCTGGGGATTTGTGTTGTAGCCTACGTAGCCGCTCAGCCGCCACCGCGCCATGTCCGACGCGCTGATCGTGCTGGGCTGTGTCAGGACCAGCGGGTTCGCCGAAAACGCCAGCGAATCCTGCGCGAACAATCGCCCGACGTTCGCCAGCAGCAACACGAGTGTAAACCATAGACGTATCTGCATGTAGTTTGTTTTTCGCTAGTCAGTTAAACAACCGGGGTGGGTTCGGCCAGAAACAGCCGGTAGGGGGTTACCTGCCCTGATCGCTGCACCAGCTTTTGTTGTAATCCCTCCAGCACGACTTTCCACTCGGCCGGGGTAAGCGTACTGTCGGTGGCGGGCTGCAGGGTAATATCGACGGTACGCATCAGCCCTTCTTTCTGCGTCTGCCCGATAGCCACACCCTTGCGGATGGTGACCGAGTCGAGCAGTGCACCCAGTTCGTAGTGAAAAAAGGCCCGCACGTCTTCCTGCGTCACCAGCCGCTGATGGCTCATCAGGGCGTAGCGGTACGTCTGCACCCGGTGCATGGCCGAGGGCCGGTCGCGCCCGCCGTTGGTGCCGGTCAGCAGTCGAATGCTGTCACTGTTGACGCTGTCGGTGTTGAACGGCTGCAACGGCGTCCCGGCCGGAATACGGTTTGCCAGCTCACAGTTGGTCGTCCAGAAATCGACCTGCATCGTGTCACCTTCTTCGTAAGGTTTGAACAGCACGTACTGATTCAGGGCGATGGGGGGCGTCGGGGTCGTCTGTACCTTACGCTGTAGCTGATCGAGCTGTTCCTGTAACTGGGTCAGCAGCAGCCGGATCGTATCCTGCCCATAAACGGCAAAAGCTACCGACTCGTCGCGCAGCAGTTCGAGCAGAAACGTGAGCTGCTCGCGGGCATTCCGCACGTCGAACCGCTCGACACCCCCGCGCCGGGTCACGTAGCTGCCTTCGCTGATATGGTCGGCCTGGTGAGCGGGGAAGGGCGTAAAAATGCGCTCCTTGCTGTCGACTACCGTCTTGACCATCAGCAGCGTTTCAAACGGCCCCGTCCGTAGCGGCAGCAGGTTGAAGTTCGCCGTGGTGCGGTACAGCATCCGGTTTTCCTTACGGTTGAGCACCGTAAAGGCGTTGAGATCGACGGCGATTTTCTCGAGCACGTTCGCGTCGAACGGGGCCGGAAATGTGACGCGCAACCACAAGAGTCCCGCGCCGTTGAGCGGCTCCAGTGCTTTCTCCCCGAACGCGCCGACAAAGTCAGGCGGATACGCCTGCCGGACGTCGGCCAGCTGCGCGGCTGCGGATGGTGCAATGTGCATGAACCGCAGCTGGTACGTCTGCCGGATATCCGCTTCCAGCTGGTAGTTGATGTCGTACTCGGTCAGCAACTGTGCCGGGCCGTAGGTAATCGGTTGCGCCCGGTGCTCGTAGGCCGGTCCCGGCATGGTGTTTAGCAACGATCCGTTCAGATACCAGTTGCTGAGGGTAAGCAGCGGAAACAGCGGCTGGGCGTCGATCTCGGTGGGCCAGTTAACCGAGAAATTGATGCGCTCCAGCGACTCGATGGCCGGGTTCAGCTCCAGTCCGATCCAGAGCGTCTGGGGCGGGATAGCCTGCGTCGCCAGCGTCTGCGCGACAAGCCGTTTGCCCAGTTGTGGGTGAATGGCGTGCAGGTGCGCGCCGGACGCCAGATACGCCACCCGCCCATCGATCAGCCGAATCGAATCGACGGGCGAAAAAAACAGATCGCGTACACTGTCGAGTTCGCCCATCAGCTGCGACGCGTACTTCTGCTGGTACAGAAAACTCTGGCCGGCGGTCAGTTCCAGCACCGGTTCGGCCGGGTGGGCCTGCATGATGGCGTGGGCCGGGCGCGGTACGGTGAGCAGGTCGGGCGTGAGCAGGTCGGCGAGCCGTTCGAGCACCCGCACTTCCGAGCCGATAAACTCGTTGCTGACTTTGTAAATTTCGTTGGCCAGGGTATCGACCAGCATCCGCACAAACGCATCGAGCGCGTTGAGGTCGCGCACGCCCCACATCTGAATCAGGTGCAGCAGCAGTCGTTGCCGAATGGCTTCCTGGGTATAAAAAGACCGTTGGTCGCTCAGCGCCATGACGAGTATAGGATCAGGTGAATCAGGTACGACGCTCAGCGCATCGATAGCTGGCCGAGGTACAGCCGGGTCGAGAAACGGAAGGGTTCCTGGGTGGCTTCGAGCACCGCGTTGATCGTTACGACTACCGTCCGGTGAACCTCGTCGGGCAGTGGATCGATACGGTGTTCGACGGGTAGAAACTGCACGCTTACCTGGGGGTTGTGCAGGCGGAGTTCGTGGCGTCGGATGGCGGCTTCGAGCGACTCGCACAGCCCCGTCATCCAGTCGCTGGTGCTGACCGTCCGGTCGTAGGTGAGGTCCCAGATCTGGCAGCCAAACGAGCGGTCGGCGCGCAGTTCACCGTACTGGGTATAGAGTAATAAGTAGAGTACCTGAGCGATGGAGGTGCCTGCTCCGCAGGTAGGCAGCTCACGCCCGGCCATCAATGGCTCAAATCGGATTGGTAGCTGATAAAATGTCTGATTCACAGTGGGTTAGCTGGTAAAAAAGAGGGGTGGGCTATAAACGCTAACCAATAAACAAATTTGGTTGGTAATGGACAAGCCTTTTCTTACATTCGGCGTGCTTAGTTCTGACGACCGGTTTCAGGTTACTTTTTAGCCTTTGTAAGCCCGGGCAGACAGGCGCTCGTCCCCCTCCTTTTTTCCCATGGCCGTCTACTCTATCGTCACGGAAACCACGCTGCTCGTTGAAGGAAAGCGTATCGCTACCTTCCACTCGCTGACCCTGCAACAGTCGATTCA
This sequence comes from uncultured Spirosoma sp., assembly GCA_964581865.1. GTDB lineage: Bacteria > Bacteroidota > Bacteroidia > Cytophagales > Spirosomataceae > Spirosoma. Next base: position 129,967 of record CAZOQC010000003.1, on the reverse strand, counting down.
TACGACCCACGAATTTCGGGTAATTTTCGAGCACGACGCCATCGAGGAACTGGTCACGCTCTTCCCCGATCAGCTCGATTCACTGCACCGCAAGACATTCGATCTAACCATCAAAGGCGACACATCGACGCCGGCCCTGGAGTTTAAAGGGATCATCACACAGACCGAATTGCAGCAGCAGGACGACGGCTACTGGGGGCGTATGATCGTTACGGGTCACGGCCATTGTGAAGCCCTGCGGACAACTCCCGGCACACAAACGTTCATCGACAAATCGATCGGCGACATTGCCACGGCCAGCCTGAGCACGTACCAGCACCCCAAGAAAGTAACCGCTCCGCTCGGCCCCGCCGACCTGCCGTTCTGCGTGCGTTACAACGAGTCGATCTGGGCATTTCTCAAGCGGCTGGCCTACGATTTCGGGGCCTGGTTTTATTACGACGGGAGTCAGCTGCAGTTTACCAAAACGCCCGGTACGAGTTCGTCGCTGACGCTGACCTTCGGTGGTAATCTGATTAACTTCCGGTCGGGCGTGCGGGCGGCACCAACCTACGTCAAACACTACGATTACCTGTCGGAGGACGACAAGCGGCTGGAGGCCGAGTCGGGGCAGGACGAACTACCGTATGGCAAGCCGGAGAATGAAGGCACCATCAACCCGCACCCCGCCAAAGTCGCGGCTGACATGACGCCCTACCGCGATAATCGCAAAGCAGCTCTGGGGGCGGAGGAAAAATACATGGAAGGACAGGCCCGCGTGCCCGGCCTGTTTCCCGGCCGCAAAATCATCGTCAAGGATGCGTCGCGGGGTAAGGGCGGGCAGTCGGCTCCGTACCTGATTACCGACGTCGTGCATTACGTGACGGGTGTTGGCGAGTATCACAACCGGTTCCGGGCTATTCCTGCCGACGTCGTGGCGATGCCCGTGCGGAAGCTGACCCGCCCGATGGCGCAGACGCAGATCGGTGAGGTGATCGACAACAAAGACCCGAAAGGTATGGGCCGGGTCAAGGTGCGGCTGCTCTGGATGAGCGCCCCCCAGACCACGCCCTTCATCCGCATGACCCTGCCGCACTTCGGCCTGCACAAAGACAACAAGAAGACACGCGGCTTCCAGTTTGTGCCAACCATCGGCGATCAGGTCATGGTTGGCTTCGAGTACAATAACCCTGAACGGCCGTTTGTCATCGGGGCACTGCCGCACGGTAAAAACAGCGGAATCGACACCAGCAAGCCGGAGGAAGAAAAGCACATCAGTGTCGGTAGCGGCAGTACGCTGACGTTCATCGAAAAGCCCAGTACGAAAGAGATTCACCTCCAGGTCGACGAAAAGAACTTCGTCAAGATCACCGTGCCGAGCGGCAACGGCACGATTACGGTGCAGTCGTCAAAAGATATTCTGGTCAAGGCGACGGCTAAAGTCACCGTCGAAGCCCCGCAGATTGACCTGTCGGGTACAACGGTAAACATCGAAGGCAAGCAGGCGGTCAACATCAAAGGGGCGCAGATCAAGATCGAAGCTACCGCCCAGATGGCGGTCAAGGGCGCCATGACCGACGTCGAAGGCACCGGCACGATGAATGTCAAAAGCTCCGGCATGACGACCGTGAAGGGCAGTATGGTAATGATTAATTAGTTTGAGGTTTGTGGTTGGCGCATGTGTAGCCCAGACCTCTAGGTCTGGAGGGCGCGAAGCGACCAACAGAGCCTCCTGCTAACGTAGTTGGCCTGACGGCCTCCAGACCTGGAGGTCTGGGCTACACACGCGCCAGCCAACTACAAACCACGAACCATAAACTACGAACTAAACCTTGACCAACCCACTGAATCAGCGGATGGCGGTGCTGGAACGGCACTGGCAGGCGTTTCGGAGACGACCGTCGATGCGGTTGTGCCGGTGGATTTTCGCGCCCGACGAACAATGGCTGCTGTCACTTTTCTTACAGGAACAGGCTGGTATCAATGCCGTTTCCAATGATGTCTTTATCGCCGTTCGTACACCTGCGCAAGCCTGGCAAACCTATTTTGAACAGGCACTGGATGAACTGACTGACGCTGTGCAGCACGACCTGACGCTGCTCGATCAGCACGGATTATCGGTCGATCCGGTCGATGCGCCGACCCGACCCGGACTGGATGCCGTGTCGCGGTTCATACACTATCTGCACCAGTTAAACCGGGTTATACGATCCTATACCGACGGCATGCTGGTGCTGTGCCTGTTGCCCGAATCGGTCGAAAACGAGGCAACGCTGGAACCGATACTGACGGCCCTGCTGCAACGTGATCTGCCGCCCGACCTGCGCCTGCTGGTGACAGACACGACCGGGGCCGAGCAACTGGCGACGCTGTGCGGCCGCTTCCGAACCGATTGCTACAGCAGTACCGTCGACATGCAGTTGCCGAAGGTGATCCGGCAACTGGCCGCGCTGGGGTCGCCCACCGCCCCCGACGTGAAGTTTCGGCAGTGGCAGGCTGAATTAACGGCGGCTCTGGCGCAACGCAATCTCCGCGAGGTACAGCATTTCGCCAACAACTGCCTGTTGATCTGTGGCCAGCAGAACTGGACGACGCTGGCCGGTAGTGTTCAACTGTCTGTCGCTCAGGCCTATGTCGACCACCGCCGGTTTGAAGAAGCGCTGACGCGTTACCATCAGGTGATCGAGCAGATGGAGCGGCTGTATGCCGATGGCGACGTATCGGCCGGGCAACTGAGTATCATGGCGTGGCTGGGTGGGGGCGGGGTGTACGACGAACTGCGGCAGCGACAACGCGCCATCGATTACTACCAGCGGGCCGCCGACCGGTCTGAAACGGTACAGGGGTGGTTGCTGGCTGTAGAAAGTTACCGGCGGCTGAGCGTCGTTCACGCGCAGGCCGGCAACACAAAGGCGTCGGAGACAGCGTACCAGCGGCTTTTCGATACGGCTGAACAGCTACCGCCGGAACAGCATGGCGCGGCCCGCCTGACGGATGTCGGAAAACGTTACTGGCAGCAGCAGGCGACGGCCGCCGGTCGTCATAAAGCCGACGAACGACTCACGAAATTGCTCGGCGTCAACTGGCGCCGGACCATCAGTACCTTATGAATCCTAACCAGACACCCGCGTTTCGCACGGGCCTTCGCCGGTTGCTGTATCCGGTTGTTACCCAGCCCATTCCGCCCGAAACGGACGAACTCGACCAGCTTGCCGATCTGCTACACCGGCTCGACCTGACGGTCGCTGATTACCAGACGCTGCCGCTGATGCACCGAACGCTCGACGGGCGGGCGGTCGACGTGGCAACGGGCGAAGTGGTGCTGGAAACAACCGATGTGACTATCCCCGGACCAGTGTCGTTTGTCTGGGGCCGGTGCTGGCGTTCCGGTCACCCGACGGGCGGGTCGGTGGGGAACGGCTGGCGGCACACCTACGATTATGTATTGCTGGAAGACCGGCGGACCCGGCAGGTCGTGGTGCGACTGCCCGACAATCGGGCGGTCGTGTTTCCACTGCTGACGGATGGCGAATCGGCCCGAAACCGGCGCGAAAAACTTTGCCTCAGCCGCAGTGCCCAGGGTTACGTGCTGCATCGGGCCGACGGGCTGAGGTATCGGTTTACGGATAATGCCAGCGGGAGTCTGTGTCGACTGGTAGCGGTGGAACAGGCGGGCGTCACGTACCGGCTTCAGTTTACGTACAATCAGCTTGGCCAGCTGTTTCGTATCAGCGACGGCGGGCAGCGAATGGTCGAGCTGACAACCAGCGTGGCCGGACACGTCAGCCAGGTAACGCTGACTGCTCCCGACGCAACGCAGCAGCGGCTGGTTCTGGCGCAGTACCGCTACGACGATGCGCACAATCTGACCGAAGCCGTTGTGCTGGACCAGCCGGCAAGGCAGTATCATTACCGGCAGCAACGAATCATTCGCCTGATCGATCCGTTGCGTCAATCCGTTTTTTTTGCCTATACCAGTGTCGATAAGGTAGCCCAGTGTACCGAAGTCCGGGGGGAAAGCGGGCGCGTTACCCAGTTTCGCTACCTTACCGATGAAGGCCGGACGCTGGTAACCAGCGAAACCGGCCACGTTCGGCAGTATAGCTGCGAAGCGGGGATGGTGCAGCGGTTTATGAGCGCCGAAGGACGGCAGCGCGTCTGGTTTCACAACGACTATAGCGAACTCATCAGCGAGCAGGACCCGCTGGGCAACACCACGTTTTTTACCTACGACGACCGGGGTAACCTGACCCAGACCGCCTGGCCCGACGGCGGTACGATGGGGATGACTTATACCGATACCGATCAGCTATTGACCCTCACCGACCGGGCCGGGGGCGTCTGGGCGTGGACCTATACCCCGGCCGGGCAACTGCTGTCATGCGTTGACCCGGCCGGAGCCGAAACGCGATTTACGTACGATTCGGCCGGGTTACTCAGCATACGGCAAACGAACGGACAGCCGGTACGCCGGGAATATGACGCGTCGGCCAATCCGGTGCGGCAGTTGACCGCTGCGGGCCAGCTTAACTGGTCGTTCGACGCAGTTGGCCGACTTACGCATGCTGGCTGGGCCGCTGAAACCGTTCCCCTGTTTCCGGTCGACCAATCATCAGCCGTAGCTGCAACTGGATCAGCTGATACGTATCAACCGGCTTACGATGCCGATGGCTTGTTGGTTCGTTTACAGAGGGGGCGGCTCAACTGGCAGTTTATCCGGGATGCCGCCGGTTTCATTCGCGAGTACACACAGCCTGACGGGCAGTCGACGCGTTTCCACTACGATGCCGCCGGGCGACTGACCGAAGCCCTGTTTGACGATGGCAGCTGGTATCACTACGCCTACCGCCCCGATGGCTGGCTGATCGAAGCAACATCACCCACGACGCAGGTAAAAGTCGTTCGCAATGCGCGGGGGCAGATCAGCGAGGAAGCAGCGGGTGACCAGTCGACACAAAGCACGTACGATCCGGCCGGGAACCGCACTAGCTGGCAGTCGGCGGGTGGGGCAGTCGTCACGTTCACCTATAACGTGCAGGGGCAGTTGAGCCGGCTGACCCATCCGGTGGGATCACTCTGGCTGACCCACGACCGGAAAGGTCGACTGACGGAGCAGGTATGGCCGGGTGGGCTGCGCTGTCGCTGGCAGTACAGCGAGGGTCCGTTGCCGGTCAGTCAATCGGTGTACTGGGGCCGTGAGCTGCACGCGGGGCGGCTGCTGACCTATGGCTGGGCCGGCCGGCAGCTGAGCCGGGTGCAGGATGCCCGCTTCGGTACCGTCGACCTGCGCTACGACCCGATGGGTGAGGTGGTCGAAGCTGTCTGCCCGGCGGGGTGGACGGATCGCTGGGTTGCCGACCGGCACGCTTACCAGCAACGCTTGCTCCGGCCCGCTGCCGATACCGCCGAACCGGGCTGGCAGCTGATTGCCGTGGGGGCTATCCGGTTTTACTACGATGCCGATGGCTACCTGCGCGAGAAGCGGGTCGCCGGACAGATATGGTCATTTCACTGGCATGAATCAGGGGTTCTGGAGCGCGTCGTTCGACCCGACCGACAGGTTGTAACCTTCGCCTACGACGCGCTGGGTCGGCGCATCAACAAAGCGATGGGTGACAAACGTGTTCGCTGGTCGTGGGACGGGAATCGACTGGCCCGGGAGTGGCATCAACAGGGTGACAACGCACCCGTTCATCTGACGTGGTACACGGCCGAGAGTGCCGCACAATCCAGTGCGGCACCGTCCAGTGCGGTACCGGTCCTGTTGCAGGTTGGTAATCAGGTTTACAGTGTCGTGTGTACCTGGCTGGGGCACCCCCTGTCGATTCACGCGATGACCGGCGAACCCATCTGGGAGTATGGCTGGTATCTGTTCGGCAGAAAACACGGCCTGACCGGCCCCGCCCACTGGCACACCTATCTCGGCCCTAACCAGTTCGACGTACCGGAAGCCGGGGTCGTCTACACGAACTTCCAGTACGTCGATACCGATACCGGTTTGCCGATTAGTCCAGAATATTCCAGCCCCGCCGGGTGGGTGCGAGCTGAACGGGTGCTTCCTCACGCACCAGAATCGTATCTTTCCGCTGCCCGATATATTCGAGCGTACTAAGCTTGTTCCAGAGTTTGGTGAACACGCTGAGAAACTGCTCGACGGTGGTCATCGACACGCCAATCTGGTGGTGATTGTAATCGTGTTCGAGCAGTCGAAGCAGCAGTTCCTCAAACTGCCCCGGCGTCACGTCGGTCCACTCGTAGAAGTAGTGCAGGACTTCTTCTTTCTGCCGGGTGGGCAGGCAGTACAGAGCGGTGTAGATAATGCTGGTCAGGTTGGCGAAATAGCCCACCAGAAACACGGGCGGGTGCTGGTGGTCGAGGTTGCGGAAATTGAAAAAAACCGTGCCGAGATAATCCAGCATCCGTGTGCAGAGCATCAGCACGTGCCGGGCCACGTCCGACGGCTGTGACTGATCGTGGATTTTACGGATGATCTTGAACGAGCTGACCTGAATCTCGTTGAGCCCCCAGCCAAACGCTTTGTAATACTGAATCAGGCGGGGGTGGCTGGCAATGGACGCGCAGGGCGGGATGTACTGACTGTCGACTATGTAATGTCCTTCCTGGTACACCGCCTTGCCAATCACCAGGTGATGACTCCCCAGTTCGTCGGCGTTGACCTGCTGCGAGGCCACCACCATCAGGCGGTATGCATACTCCGTGTACGGGTGCCGCAGCGGGGCCTCGTCGGGGTCGGGGTTGCCCACCGGGACTTTGTCGAACGGGTTGACTACCAGTACAATATCGTAATCGGGCCGCTGCTGCGTATCGTACTGCTGACTAACGGCGAACGAGGCTGTCAATACCGTAAATTTCAACACATCGGGGTTGATGGCGATGCGGCAGCCGCCGGGCGTGATGGCGTTGCAGCGGTAGAGCCGTACCTCTACGTGATCGCTGTTTTTCTCCAGCAGGTCGAACTCATGCGACGCGGAGTTGCCCCGGACGGGTGGCAACAGGCCGTAGTTGTAGCTGTTCAGAAACAGCGACGTGGCATCGCGGACCAGATCCTGTACGTGATTGTCGGTTTCGACAAAATGCTGCTGCGACAGCTTCATGCCGTCGGACCAGTTAATGGGCAGGTAGTGTCTGGGAAAAAGCATAGGCGTTAGCTGATTTCTTCGACCCGCTTGGCAACGATCAGGTAATTCTCCTGTAGCTTGTTCTGGGCGATAGTCTGTTCAAAGTCAATGTACGACCGCAGCCGAAACAGCGACGGTTTGATGCTGTAGAACAACCACCCGTATTCGTGGGCGGTGTCATCGAAAATCTGAATCGGGTCGTTCGGAAACTTGTAGTTGTAGTCGTCGATAAACTTTTGAAACCACACACCGAATGGTACATCGCCAGCCGTACGGGCCTTCACGTTCACGGGTGGTTCCTGCCGACCCGGGTGCTTATGAACCTGCACTTCCAGCAGCATCAGCCGGTAGTAGTCGACACCTTCCATGTCGATCTCTTCGGCATGGCGCGGGTAGTACCAGAGCTTGTAAATCTCGTTGGGTACCTGCGTCATTGCGTTGAACGTGTAAGCAAAGAGCACCGGTAAACCAAACGGCAATAGGCTGGTAGCCGCCCACAGATCATACTGGATACTGCCGTACTGAAGGTTGCTCAGGTAATTGAACAGGAGGGTGAACAGCAACACGCCAAACCCCAGTACGCTACCCGTCAGTAGCAGTATAAAGGCGGGTTTGATCGTGAACGACGGCCCCATATCGACCAGCATCCGGTTCAGAAACAGTACGCCCAGCAGCAGACCAATCACCTGCACGATGATGTAATAAACCGGGATGAACCGCAGCCCGATCAGCCCGAAACCACCCGGTATGGTTAACAGCAGGGCGCTGATGAGCACCGTCAGCAACAGCCGTTTGGTGTTCATCAGCGCGTGTTTCTGGTTTAGCCAGATCGTAGCGATGAGCATTCCCACCACCACGAGCAGCACGACGATATAACTAATCAGGAATGGGGTGACGACGATCATGGGTCAGGAAGCCGGACAGGGGTACGTATCGACTGGCAAATTACCCATTAACCGCCAATGATCACCGTCGGAAAGCCGATGACAATTACACCGCCGTGCGCCGTCGAGTCACCCATCCGGGCAGCGGGCGCACCGGCGATCAGCACCGTTGCCGATCCTTTGATAATGGAATCGGGCGGTCCGACACAGACTGCGGAATCACCGACGCGGGCAGCGGGCAGATTACCGATCATGACCGTAGGTGAGCCCGGCCCCACGACGGGGCCACCCACGTGCGGCACGGGACCGGTAGACATCGGACAGGTATGCATATCGGTCAGGCGGGCAGCGGGAGGCATAATGTCAGTTGATTAACGTACGGTATCAGTCGATACTGGAAAGATGCTGCAGGGCCTTTTTTACCATTGTCCACCGACGACGGGATACGACAATTTCAGTTCCGCAGGCCAGTCGCAGGACGGGCCCCCGATGTGTCAACAGGGTTTTACGGACGAATTTCTGGTTGACGACGTGATTTTGATGCACCCGCAGAAAATCAGTTTCCGGCAGGCGGTCGGCGTAATGCTTGATCGTATACGCCATGATCTGTCTGGTGCCGTCGCTCCAGTAGAGCCAGCTGTAGCCACGCTCGCCTTTGATCATGATTAGTTCGTTTACGGGTTTGCTATGCCAGCCAGCTTTTGCATCGTTGACGCGCAACGACGGGATGTATTCCGGGGTGGTTAGTCTTCGTGGGTCGGGGTTGAACAATGCACTCATGGTAGCCTGATTACTTAAATTATAAAAGAGTAAAAGGTTGATAAAGATGGATTACAATGAAGCGGTGTTTACAGCTGGTTTATGAACAGTGCCGATTATGTATACAGACGTATGTTTTTAGGATGTGAATCCGAAGGGTGGTCAAACCAGTGGCCTGATCTGCGGGTTCCGTATCGCTTCGACCACCGTGCAGCGTAGCGTCGACTGGCAATTCGCAGGCGGTTAATCTATTGGCAGTATGTCGACAGGCTAACTGTGGTAAACCCAGGTAACAGCCCGGATGTGCGCCGTCGGAGTGGTTACACGGCAACCATTTGCTACACTATATGGCGAGTGATGGCTGGCTCAACCACGCGATCTGTCGGCGCGTACCTTTCACGGATGTACCCGTTGTAAGGCGCTGATGCCGGCTGGCCTAAAGCCCGAAAGGTCGGTCGGGGCGCGTGCCGGAAAGTACGTATTGTAGTACAGGCGAATAGACAGCGTGATTGTGTCATGCTAGTTATGTCTCAGTGGGTCAGGGAGATGCAAAACTAGCGGGCCTGTATCGATCAGGCTTTCACTATTGTAACATGTTTGGTTGCTATTGTAACATAGCGGGCTAAAACTACTCGAACGTGAAGGTTGACGGCGATTTGCCGTACTGTTCCCGGAAGCGCTGACTGAAATAAGCCGGGTTCGTAAAGCCAACGGCGTAGGCTACCTGCGATACCGACAGGCCACTGGTCAGGAGTGGTAACGCCTGCTTCAATCGGTACGTACGGATGAAGTCTGTAGTCGACGCACCCGCCAGCGCTTTAAGTTTCCGGTGCAGTTGCATACGACTCAGGTGAACGGCGTCTGCCAGCTCATCGACGCCGAAATCGGTCTGGTCGATGTGCTGGTCCAGTATCGTGTGTAGCCGTTCCAGAAAGGGGTGAACGGGCTGGTCTGGCTGGTCGGCCGAGGTCGACGTGGGTACCGCGAATGTAGCCTGGAGCCGTTCATGGAGTCGACGCTGCCGGGTGAGCAGGTTGTTGATGCGCGTCAGCAGTTCTGGCACGTGAAAGGGCTTACTCAGGTAATCGTCGGCTCCAAGCTGCAAGCCGTGCATACGATCGGCCAGGGTTGATTTAGCCGTTAGCAGCAACACGGGAATATGGTCGGTGACGGGGTCTGCCTTGATCTGGTTGCAGAACGTGAAGCCGTCCATGCCGGGCATCATCACGTCGCTGATGATGAGGTCCGGTAGCAGCTGATTTGCCTGCGTCAGACCGTCCTGGCCGTCTGTGGCCCGGTAAATCTGGTAGTGATTCGGGAAGCTCTGCGCGATGAACTGAGCCATGTCGTCGTTGTCTTCCACCAGTAATAGCCGAACCGGTTCGGCCGATGAGTTGGTGATCGTATCAGGGTCGGGAACGGCCGGTGTATCGACTGCATCGGCGACGTCTGGTTCAGCCAGTTGGTAGGGGAGATATACGTGAAAGGTTGTTCCCTGTCCGGCCTGACTCTTGACGTCGATGGTGCCGCCGTGCAGATCGACCAATTCGTTCACCAGGGCCAGCCCAATACCTGACCCCGGTAATTTAGCGTCTGTACCGATTCGGTAAAACCGGTCAAACAGGTGCGGCACGTGAATCGGGTCGATACCGATACCCGTGTCCGTCACGCTCAGGTACAGACCCGGTTGCTGCTGTCCTGTGTTTGCCCGCAGCCGGACCGTCACCTGCCCCGGTTCGGCTGGTGTAGCTGGCGTAAATTTGAGGGCATTGTCAATCAGGTTGCTGGTGATACGGGCTAGTTTGTCGACGTCGAACCAGTAAGTAGCCGTGGTGTCGGGGTGGTACACCAGTTGAATGTGACGTTTGTCGGCCGCGTCCGTAAAGGTTTTGACAACTTCGTCGACTGCCTGATCGGGTTGCCCCCGCACCAGATCCAGCGTCGTCCGGTTGGCGTCGAGCCGGGCCAGGTCCATAAGCTGATTAATCAGCCCCAGCAGGTGCCGGGCGTTGCGTTCGATAAGCCGGAGCCGGTCGCCGTACGGCCCCTGTCCCAACTCGCCGATCAGCCCGATTGCGGGTCCTAAAATCAGGGTAAGGGGCGTGCGGATGTCATGCGTAATGTTGGAATAGAAGCGGTTTTTCAGTTCATCAATCTGGCGTAACTGCTCCGTTTCCTGCTGCTGCTGAAGCTGCTGCTGCCTTTCCTGCATTCGCCGGAGTCGGTACCGCAGGTAAGCCCACACCAATCCGAATGCCGCCAGGGCGTATCCCAGCCATGCCCACCAGCTGTACCACCAGGGCGGTCGAACGGTGATAGAGAGCGTATACTGATGTCGACTCCACTGGCCGGCCGTGTTGGCTGCCTGCAAACGCAGGGTATACTGTCCGGGCTGCAACGCTGTATAAATAGCTTCTGGCCGGTCGGTTGTCACCCAGTCCTGGTTGAGCCCCACCAATTGGTAGCGGTATTGAGTGCGTCCTGTACGATTGTATTGCATGGCGGCAAATCGAATCGTCAGGAAGTTCTGATCGTAAGGCAGTACGAGCTGCGACAGACCGGTGATGGGGCGTTCCTGTGTGAATGGCCCGGCGGTAAGCAATTGGTTGTTGACCAGAATCGACGACAGCTGTACGATCGGTTGGAACGCATCGGTCTGCAACTGAGCCGGATCAAACCCGGTCGTACCCCGGATGCCACCGAGGATAATGCGGCCGTCGGGCAGCGCAACGGCGTGGAATCGATTGAATTCGTCGGCACTCAGTCCGTCTTCCTGTGTATAGGTCCGAATCCGGCCGCTGCTGCGATCCAGCTGGGCGAGTCCCTGATTGGTCGCGAGCCAGATTGACCCATGCCGATCGGGAATGGCAGCATAGATGACGTTATTAGGCAGGCCCTGCCGGATCGTGATGCGTTCGCATTGGCCAGTCTGTTTGGAAAAACGACACAAACCACTGCCAAACGTACCGACCCAGAGCGTGTTTGGGTCAAGCGGATCGGCCGATAGCCAGTACAGGCTGTTGCTGCTCAGCGAGGTTGTGTCGGTCACCTTATTACCAAACTGGTGAATGCGCCCGGTTGTCCGGTCGACGCGGTACAGACCCGCCCCGGCGGTGGCTATCCAGAGATAGTTTTGGTCGACAACTGCCTGAAGCATGGGCGAACCGATCGCGGGTTGGAGTCGATGGGTAAACCGGACCCACCGGCGGGTGTCGGGCTGGTAGTAACCGCTCCAGCGGGGGTGAATGACCCAGATCTGACCGGCCGGATCGGTTGCCAGCAGGGTTGGCCGTTCGAGATTATAATCGGCCAGCGGCACGGGAAACGGTACGTCGCTGATCGTATGCCCATCGATGCGGTACATGGACCGGTTGCCCGTCGTAACCCACAGGTGCCCGGTTGAGTCGGTTGTCGCGCGGAAGTTGTAAGAAGTAGCCTTGCCCGGCCAGTTCGCCACCTGCTCGGTCGACACGCCCAGCCAGTTACGGAGCAGATCGGTCTGGAACGAAACGCGGTATGGGTAGGCCGTGAAGGGGGCCGCCCGCAGGTTATACTTGTAAACGCCGTCCAGGTTGGTGCCGACCCACAGTACGTCGGACTGATCGACGAACAGGGAAATGAACAGGTGCGCAACGTCGGGGCTGACCATTGGCTGCAAGGTATCGTTGCGGCACGCAAACAGCCTATTATTGAGTAATATGTACTCGTGGCCCCGACTATCGGCCACGATCTGATGCCCCCCCCAGTCATCCTGCTGCTTAATCATCAGCCGTGACTGACCCACGGTACGGCCCAACCGGGTCGACCAGCGGGTCAGGTAGTTGGTAGAAAACAGCCACAGTTCGCCATTGGGTCGCCGGTAGATGTGCTTGATCGCCCGGTCCGGGATCGCCCCGACCGATGGTAACTCGGGTGTAAATCGTTGGAAGTGGCCCGTCTGCTCATCAAACCGGTCGAGCCCCTGTTCTGTCGCAACCCAGAGCGTACCCCGGCTATCTTCCTGCACACCATTTACGGTATTGCTGCTCAGCGAATAACGGTCATCCGGCCGGTGCATAAACCGGCGAAACTGGTGGGTTTTTGCGTCGAGCTGTACCAGCCCGGCCCGGCGAAAAACAAGCCAGAGCCGATTATGCCGGTCAGGATAAAACGTGTCGAGGGTATCGTGACTGAAGGCCCGCCGAAAAAACGGCTGACGCGACAGGTTGGTGAACGTTTCGCTGATCGGATCGAACCGGTTTAGGTCGCGCTGGTCATTGGTGATCCAGATAGCGCTGTCGGAAGCCAGAGCGAGGTTGGTCAGGCCGGGCGAGGAACTGGCTGTTCGCCCGTTCGCAGACGGATCGAACCGCCGGAATGTGTAGCCGTCGTACCGGCATAATCCATCGCGGGTTGCCATCCAGATAAAGCCCTGTTTATCCTGCACAATAGTGGGCACGAAGGCTTGGGGAAGGCCGTCTCGGGGGGTAATATGCTGGGCGACCGGACCAGGAATCGATTGAGCCAGCGCAGGTGAATGCACGAGCAACATCAGCAACAGGTATAAACCGCAATAGCAGAGTAAGCCGGCTAAGTGAGGTATACCCCAATACGTTATACTGCGCACCGCAACGAAATAGGAAAGTAATGTTTGCAACTAGATTGACCAGTGGTCATTCCTATAAACGAATCATCAGGCAAATGGTGAGAAGATATACGTCTGTATGGTCATTATTAGCAGTTAACCAGCCTACTATGTATATGACCGGGCCTAAAATGAGTATGAGCGTACAGTTCATCCCACACTATATAAGTTTAAAAACCTTAACAGCGTCTTTGCCGAGCGGTCGGCTGACCTGCTCCAAGTACGGGTGGACGGGATCAGGTGCAAGGCCACGGTGATAAGTATGGATAACAGCCCACTCACTACTGACTACACCAAGAGCAAAAAGAGTGAGAGCAGCAAGGTAGACCAGCAACTGGCCACGCACCTGCCGGATACGGTCGACTACTACATAGGTTGGAAACTCAAAGAAGGCCGTGGCTTTGCCGGGAGCGGGGGAGACTTCGAGCTGGATTATTTTTGACCTGGCCGGAAAATTTCGGAGTACCCTCCCTACCGAAAGCCGTTTCAGCTATTCGGGAACGTAAAAAATGGAAAGTCCCAAAATGCTGAAGGGCGGGGTTGATAAAGAAAAAATGGCCTAAAACGGGGGGTATAGAATGGTAGTAGTCTTATTATAAGGCTATTACCATCTTTTTTTGGTGCACTTTTTCTACGCGTCTATTTTTTTTAAAATATTTTTCCCATAATTGGGAAAAATTCCTTATAATGAGTACATTTGTACAAATAAATAGGCTCTAAAATGGGAAATAGAGAGGATAAGCGACTTGCAGACGTTTACAAGCAACTGGATTGTAATAGTCTGCCACAGTTTTCTGAGCTGGTTGAAAGTAAGACGGCGGAGTTGGGTATCACAGACTACCAGATGTCGAAGATTCTGGGCATTACGAAGAACACCTTTTACCGAACTTTAAAACGAATATCAGAGGGTGATATACAGTCCCTCGACTATTTCACGATTGTAAAGATCAGTCAGCTATTTAACATAGACGTGACGGAGTTAACGAACATATATGTAGGGTCGCTTAGTCCAGAGCACATTGGCGAGATCGAAAGAGCACGTAAAGCGTACTACATCCTCAATACGTTTGATCTAAAAGGATTGAAAGATCAAGGGTTCATTGAATCCACTACAGATCTTGATAGCGTTGAGCGCCGTATTGTTAGCTTCTTTCACTTGGACACCATATTCGACTATTCGTATGAGGTCGGACAAGTTATGTTCAGCAAGCTCCAGAAATCGAACGATAAAATGCGTGATTTCTGGGTAAGATCTTCTATTTTTCAGTTTGAAAAAATAAATAATATTAATGATTATGATCGAGATAGTCTAATGGATTTAGTGCAAAATATAAGGCCGTACACACGATATGAAGAAAAGGGACTAATTACGGTAATAAAAGCTCTCTATAATGCCGGTGTTACTGTTATCGTTCAGCCATCTGTTGTAAAGGCTAAAGTAAGAGGTGCGACGTTTGTAGTAAACGGAAAACCGTGCATAGCTATAACCGATTTTAACGATAATTACGCAACGTTATGGTTCGCCCTCATGCACGAAATTTTCCATGTACTCTTCGACTTTAATCATTTACGTTCGCTAAAATATCACGTAACAGAAGATGGGGCTGATGATAATCTTTTAATGAAGGAGGCCGACGCTGATTTATTTGCTAGGGAAATACTTTTTCCTCAAGAGTATATGAACTACATCAAGCATTTGATTAATGCGCCAATGGCGGTAAGTCAGTATGCACAAGAAAAGAGAGTACATCCATCAATAATATATAGTTTTTTCTGCTTTCAAAAAAAGCAGAATGAGGGGAAAAACTTATACGGAGTTTTTCAGAAACATTTCGGCAAGACTGAGGTTGCTATCAAAATGGTCAAGTCGAATCCATTCGACAAAGAGTCTATATTTCAGGAAATCGAGAATATAAAGAAGCATTTGTTAGCGTCTGTAGAAAATAGTAATTAAACAGTAAATCAATTAAAAAATGGAAAACGAAGAGGATAATAACCGTGATGAACGGGATCAGAAAAAGAAGGATCGTGACGAGCGACTTGAAGAAATCAAAAAGCTCATAGATCAAGCTAAAAAGAATACAGAGGGAAAGCAAGGGTCTCTGTTTTCTGATGAAGATTTAGGTAAAGAAGACGTTGGATTTGATGCTAGTATTTTAAGTGATACCGCTGATCCTGACAAGTCCTATGCACTCTACTACAGTATGAGAAAGATGCTAATGGATAATTTGCCTTCTGGTAAGAAAAATAAAAAACTGCGTCAGATGATTTATGACGAGAAGAACTTATTCCTGAACAGAGGTAAGGCGTTGGATTCAAGAGGCAAGCGGGGCAGTGATGGACGCATGAGTTTTATTGCAACTTTTATGGAACCTGCATTTAATTCGGTCGCTGATTGGGTTAAAACAGGAGGTAGTTCTTTTGATGCATACATGGCGTTTTATGACCTAAACGAAGCTTACGGATTTCATAAAGTGGAAGACGAAAATGGAACTTCTACCAATGAAGATTCTTCGAAAAAGAACCCTGAAAATGGTGATGAAGGAGGGGGTGGGGTTTTAGAAGAAGTATAGTCATGTTTACTAAAAAAGGAACAGGGGGACACGTACAATATGTCCCCTGTTCCTTTTTTAGTAAATAACTTCCCTTGCTACCCGTTCTTCACCTGCTTGTCCGTAGTGCTTGACGTGTTTGGTGCTGGAGTGGCCGAGCATAGCGGTTACGCTTCCCTCCGAAACTAACAGCTCATCGAGCATGAGGTGGGTAAACGTCTTTCGGGCGATCTTAACCGTTAGGGTTAATTTGATACCGGCCATGTGTTGTATCTGCTTCAACCAGTCGTTATAACCGGAGTTGCTGATTTTAAGTATCAGGGTAGCCCCGTTAAACCCCTACCGACGAGCCGCGACATGTGGGAATACGCATTGAACAAAACAAAAAAGCCGGTCAATGATGACCGGCTTCGTGCACTCGTAGGGACTACTGTAAAGTGTTGATAATTAGATAGTTGATTGGGTAAGGGTGTACATTGTATCAAAATGGTATCAATATTTCAATATATTTTGTTACATTGTCATAGGTCTATGCATGTTAGACCTAGCTTTCATAACTATCCAAAACAAGATTGTTAAGACAATGGCAGGTACGCGAATTAAGAACTATGATAAACTTCTAGAGAAAGTAAAGAATCGACGGAGTGATTTCGACATTCAAGGAAAATTTCAAAAATCAATACTAACGGAGTCGTTCAGCAAGTCAGGCATACCAAAGACCATCAAATACGTGTATGAGTCTATGGAACCTGTTACTGATGAGTATACTCAGAAAACTTTTAGCGAAGCAGAACGGGTACAGAGCCAGATAACGGACGGAATTAGAACTGCGGGCGGTGTTATCCAAAGTGTAAAATTTGATTATCAAGGTTCTGTTCCTTCAAATACTCATATTAAAGTACACAGTGATTTAGATATATTGGTTATACATGATGAATTCTATTATGGCGATCCGATGGTTGCGCCTAAAATACCATATTATGGTGAACCTTATAAGGAATTGAAGGAGTTACGGACAAATATATTTAATCGTTTATCAAGCAGATTTTATGCAGCTACCGTCAGTAACGAAAAGCCTAAGTGTATACAAATTTCAGGTGGGAGTTTGCAAAGAAAGTTCGATGTTTTAGTATGTAGCCGCTTTAATTCCCAAGAATATGTGACGACTAAATTCGATCATCTCAGAGCTATAAGTCTGTATGATAACAATGCAAATTCATGCCAAGAGGATCATCCTTTTAAACATATTTATGCTGTTAATAAAAAAGATTCACTATTTTATATAGATGGGAATTTCAAAAAAGTTGTACGGCTTCTGAAAAGCTTAAAAGTTGACGCTGACGTTTTCATCGATTTGTCGAGCTTTATGATTACGAGCGTAATGTACCACATGAGTGATTTAGAGTACATGGCAATGGATGACAAAATGTCTACTTTATTAGTGAATAGTAGTGGGCATTTAGATAAAATTTTGACTAACAAAGAGTATCGGGAAAAATTAATGTCGCCGAATGGTGAAGAGCCGTTGTTTAAAGGTGATTACACTCATACTCTTACAGAGATCAGGAAATTGAAGAAAGAACTTGATACCACAATTATTGACTTAGCGAAAGATTTACAAGAAATCGATTCTCATGTGAGTAGACAGCAGCTTGAGAAAGCGGGTCCTGCGTATGATGACGCGTATATGATGAACAGGGCGTACAACGTCTTGAACGAGTCACAAATGAACTATCACACCATCTACTAAACTTGATCAACATTATGAAACCAAGAGTTTTTGTAGGCTCTTCCAGTGAGGCTATAAGCATATTGACAGACGTTCAAAATCTGCTGAAAGGTAGCGTTGATGTTGTCACATGGACAAATAAAAGCGTTTTTCAACCAAACAAGGGGACTTTAGAGAGTTTAGTTAGACAAACTAAACTCTCAGATTTTGCAGTTCTTATAGCTACAAAAGATGATATCCTTAAATTGAGAGGTGCTAAAAAAAAGGCTGCAAGAGACAATGTTATATTTGAATATGGTTTATTCTTAGGTGCAACGGGATTAGAGCGCTCTTTTCTTCTGGCTGAAGATGGGATAGATTTACCATCTGATTTTAATGGTATAACGACATTGAGTTTTGTATTAGAACCTAAAAAATTTAATTCTCTTGATGTAAGATGCAATGAGATTATTGAGCACATTAATCGTATTTCTAATTCATCAGAGCTAGGCTTCGTTCCTTCAACCGCTTTAGCAATCGGTTATTTCTCAAGCTTTGTGAAAAAAGTATGCGATGACATAACTGATAAAGGTTACCTCTCATACAAGGGAGATAAAGTTTATGTAAAAAGCTTTGAATTACAAGTCGTGTTACCTAACGATATAGATGATGACGGTGTAGATAATTTCAAAACAAATTATTATAGAATAAATGATTTAGAACAAGCATCTACTTATGAGGATAGACCTGAGAAACGAGGGTATCCTTTTCATTTTAAAATAGACATTCCTGATCCTGATTCCAAAGAGCCGATTGACGTTATATTGCATGATGTTCCAACGACCGTCAATACAATATTAGAAGCGATAAAGCTTTACTACCCAATTACTCAAGTTGGATCCAATCAAGATAAAGAACATCTTGAGAGAAGGGAGTTAGAAAATTTCGCTAATGTTCTGCGCTATCTTATCAGCAAAAGCATCAATACGAAGAACAACGTGCTCATTCTAGAAAACGTCGTTGTGTAAGTTTTTGAACTGATGATTTATAAAAAAGGATATAAAATTATGATCAATTTTATATCCTTTTTTATGCTACTCTTGATCTTTAAATGTAGTATAGAAAGCTGTTCTAGTTTTATTCGTAATGGCCTTTGCATGAGTAAATATATATTCTATCTTCGATAACTTTGTATATGAGTCTGTGTTCAGAATTTATTCGTCTGGACCAATAACTTTTGAAATTTCCTTTAAGCGGTTCAGGTTTTCCTATACCATCAAAAGGTGTACGCGCACATTCTGTAACAAGATCATAAATCTTCTTAGCTATTTTAACATCAGCTTTCAGCCATCCTTTAAGGTCTTCGAACGCTTCCGGAGTAAATTCAACATTAAGCGGCATTAGCGAGGATATTCTTAAACTGAGCGTCAGACAACGAGATTCCCTCTCTTCGTGATAGAGCAATCTCACCCGCTAGGATTTTAGATTCTAAATGGCTCACTTCACCGTTTCTAATTTGCACTAGTAGGTCTTTATATGGGCTTAAACGGATATATATGTTGGAGAGTCCTTTCAAAACGATCGGCGGCATAAGACTTAAGAAGCCAGGATCTTGTTGATGAATTGTACCTGTCTGCTCTGCTGTTCCCAATAAGATAAGTAAAAGATTGGCTTCTTCATGTGACATTTCACCCCAGGAAATATTGAACTCGTCTTCTGCCATCTCTGTGTACGCTTCTACTGATAGAGGTGAGTAGAGTAAGCCAAGCATCGTAGCAATGTCATTCTGAGCTTGTAAGAGTGCACGTGGCAATTTCATATCGGATGCTGTTTACCTAATAACGATGCGTAAGTATACATCGTTCTAATGAGCTCTGCGCACTTCAGTTGCGACTGTAGTAGTTGTACACATAAACTGTGTACAAACCCTATTATGTACTTTGATTAACTGTACGGAATTTCTGTACCAAATATCATCAGATTAAGCCGAATGCCAATAGTTACACTCACGGTACGCTTAAACTATCGTTTTAGTGTACCGTCTGACTTTCAACTTTTGAGGGAATGGTCATGATACATGAACACTTTCAAATAGGTTTGTAGGGCAATCATATATGCTCTCTACCTAATGAAAAAAGTGTTTACGTCTATCCTTCTAATCAGCATTATAAGCTGTAAAAATTCAGATACACCCGTTGCTGACCTAGCTACCGGTACCTATCGGATGACCTCTGAGATCTCGTACCGTAGCAACGGATCAATCACGAAACAGACGGCATCTGGCAAATTGTCCATTTCTCGAGTGAATGGAGATACTTTTGAGTTCATCGAGGACTACGGGGGCTACTACAGAAAGTACCAGGCTCAAATACAGGGGCAACGAATCAGTGTGGTGAGTGGTAGTACTGAATCGCTTCGGATTGGCAATCTTGATTATATGGGTTTTCTATCTGGTAGGGGGGTAATAGAGACAGATGGAAAATCGCTCAACTTTGATACGGTTAGCGAGGTAAACCAGCCAGGTATCACATTCACGAAGTCAGCGTTTGTTACCGGTAGTCGCTAACTAGCTGAAAACAAAACAGTCATGCCCTATAAAGGCATAACTGTATAAATCAAATGATACCAATGACACGGCTTTTACTTTTGTCGAAGCATCAGAAAGAACATAAATACCATCAGTACCGCGCAACCAGCGGCGATTAGCCACGTCGTTTTACTGATCCCTGTGCTTGTAGTCGTTTCCTTCTGAGTATCAGTTCTAAGTGTAGACTCGACTTTCTTGGTGAGGTCTTGAGTAGTTGCAGTTCTGACAGCTTCAGCAGATAAGCGCTTAAATGCTTCAAAAGACGTTTTATAGTTGTTGGCAAACTTCAGTTGTATTGCGCCATTTTCGTCTTTCGTGATCTCGATGGGCTGTGGTACTCCTCTCAAACCGGATATGTAGCCCGCGACGTCATCATCTGCTAAGGTCTTGTCGGTAGCTTTTGTGAAGCTGTCTTTACGGCTTTCTCGAATCCAGTAAGACGGTTCGTGCTTTACCTGCACATATGCGTCAAAGAATTCCTGATATGGCTCAAAACTGCTGAACAGGGCAAGACCTTTGCGCTTCCACTGCCACGTTTTGATCTTGAAAAACTCATTACCGTCAGCGTCCCGGATTATCCCATCATCGACAATCTGACCGATCTGATCACCTTTTCTAAAAGGGTGAAATGACTGATCTTCGGCATAATTTGATAGTACCCGTTCCGCTGATGCTTTAGGATCGTAATACACTGGCGTATTATCCTGAGTAGACCAGAGGTATTCATCAATTCGAGGAGAATCTATAAAGGCCATTGCTGTAATGTGCTTTGTGTTTGATTAAGAGAATGTTACTGACTATTTGTGTCAGTAGATCGCTTCGACAATGCGTAGATAAGTACGCACAAGACAAGCCCTCCAGCAGCGATCAACAAGACAATCGTCTTGGTTGAGAGTCCCCCACTACTTACTGGACTATCAATGATGTGGGTTATACCCGTCTGTGATGTATCAGTGGTTGTAGTTCGCTGATTGTTATAAGCTTTGGCAAGCTTCGAGGCGTAATTACTTCGCTTGTTGTACACGAGTGCGAAGGAGGCCCAATCATGACTAGCCAAACTCTCATCGATCTTACGTTTATTGACGTAGCTGATGAATGCATTGAGCTGAGCCTGCTCACTGGCTTTCATGTCAGCAACAAAAGCCTCAATTGTTGGATAGCCACAAGCATCGAAGTTGTATCCACGCATCTGAAACCGCCCCCAGCTCGTGGAAAACATGGCTTTTTCCGGATCGATCTTATAGGCTTTGTCGTAAGCCTCTTTGCCCGATCCTGTTACTTTCTTCTTGGTGTAGTAAGTGAAGTCATCGTTATTGAACCCAATTACTATACTCCCGTCCTTGTTGAAGCCCACATTGTTAGATTCAACCTCACCGACAGCGAGAATAGCCGCGGTATCGCACCCTATTTGCCCGGCCGCGAGAGCAATTTCTTTATCAGTTAGTGTAGTAGCCATATTAATCAATCACCATTTCAGGTGTGTTAGACGAACGAAATAG
Source organism: uncultured Spirosoma sp. (assembly GCA_964581865.1). Classification (GTDB taxonomy): domain Bacteria; phylum Bacteroidota; class Bacteroidia; order Cytophagales; family Spirosomataceae; genus Spirosoma. The sequence goes on along the minus strand of CAZOQC010000003.1, from coordinate 108,236 downwards.
AAAGAAGCAGATAGCCACCATTACAGCAGTGATAGCTAAGACCACAATCGTAGTTTTATCAAATACAGGCGTTGATTTTAGCGGTACAGTAGATGACCCCTTAAATCGCTCATAAGCTTTAGCTAATTTGGTGTGATAGCCTTTCTTAGCGTAGTCAGCTCCGTTGTAGACCTTTGCAAATCCAGCCCAATCGTGCTTTCTCAGTTCATCTGTAAGTTGATTAGCCACGACGAATGCAATGAATGCGTCCAGCTGAGCCAATTCACCCGTTTTCATTGTCGCTACAAACGCTTCAACCGACGAAAACCCACAAGTATTGAAATTGAACCCCATGATTTGATACCGGCCCCAACTCGTTGACATCAATGCATAACGAGGATTTACTTTATATGCCTTCTCATATGCACTTTGCCCTGACCCGTTAATCGTTACACCAGTGTATTTCTGAAATACTTTGGTTTCAAACCGTATTACGATCCGACCATCCTTAAAGCCCTGACCATTTGATTCAACTTCATCAATGGCTCGAATAACAGCGACTTCACAGCCCAATTTTGAAGCAGCATTAGCCAGATCGTTGTTTGTTATCAGAGTAGCCATAATTATGAATGATGGTCTAGTTTAAGGTCTCTCATCCGCTTCAAAACCTTTGTTTTTGTCTTTGCCGCTTCACCGACAGGCCCGAAATATTCCCCATCAATTACGGTGTACAGTGTTTCATTTTTACCGGCCAAATAACGCTGGTTGTAACGATTGAAGATGTATACTAACTGATTTTCTGTTACGCCTAATAATGGCTTTATAGCCAGTGTTTTAGCGTCTACGTCTGCACTCAATCCGTCAAAGGCTTCGAACATCTCATTGATGATACCAGGTACTACTTTGTTCGCGTAGTCTGGTGAGATACCGTCTTGTTCTTTAGTTGCAGGATAAGTAACAGTATAGCCTTTTGCTGACTTACGCCCCATATAGTAGACGATCAGTAAAATGCCCCCAACAGCGAGGGCAATAATTGCTCCACGGCTACGATACCAGGGTTCAGTTTGGGTTTGACGTACAAGATTCATTTTTTGGGTTTTTTCGATGACTGTACTGACGAATTAGCCCGCTTCTTGATAACCTTCATCATAAGAAGCGTGACAACCACTAATCCACCCACTATTGCTACAGCTATCAGTTGATCGTTTCGCTTTTGATCTTGCGCCTTGGCCAATGCTGATTGCCGTTCCTGTTCCAGCTTTGTGCTAGCCAATTTGAATTGATCCTGACTTAGCGACGCATCATTAAGCAGGCTTTTCAGCTGTAAAGCATAGTCGCTTTGAATCTTGGCCCCTTCATTCTGGACTATACCAATTCCGATTGTGCCGGCTGATGATAGCAGGCTACTACCGGTTCCTCCGACTCCAAAAAAATCACTTATAAAGCTCATAGTCTCTGACTTAGCGTTGACATTTCACAACTGGCAAGTACACTTCTGTACGCACTTGTCACTAGATCAGCTACGACCGACGAGCGACAATTAACATCATCAGCGATATGATCACAGCTCCACCGATTGTTAATACCAAGCCAATATTCCCTTTCATCCACGTGATTATAGGTTCCTCTGAACTTGAGGTGGACGTTTCAATTTTATCATCTTGGATAGGTGACGCATAGATATCAGGCGCGTTATCTATCGATGGCGGAGCGACATAGGGGGGAGCGTCAGGGAGAGCCGGGCTAGTTACCGTTGTACCAGTCGTATCAGGAGATTTATCATTACCATCAATAGCCGTAGCAGTAACGATATTAGAGTATTGGCTTTCGCCAAAGTCGTTTGTTGAGCGCAGTCGAAAGTAGGAGAGGATACCTTGTGCTAGGTTATTAATATCATACGAACTACCGCCCACCCTAGAAATAGCAATAAGACTGAAAGGGCCCTGCACTATAGATGCTGACTCAATCTCGACAGCGGCATCGGCAATCGGTTCCCACGAAAGCACGGCTTTACCTGCCGATCCGTATACGATCTTGATTGACTCAGGTACGCCAGGTGCTGGCTTTGCTTCTATCGGTTGGTCCTGCCAAATAGTCCCATTGTCGTCAAGAAGGACGTACCCTGTAGCTTCTCGTCTGTCTGATTTATAACCGAAGACTTTTAACCATGGACTACCAGTATTATCAGCACTAACGGTTCCACTTGATACCACTCGATCAAAGCCCTTAGCAAGTCGGCTATCACTAGTTTTAGTGAGGTCTTGATAGATGGAAAAATTGTCGTCTTGGTTGGGCATAGCCAGCAGCCTAGCCCCCCGCGAAAGGATTTTATTATTTGCCATTTCATTAAATGAATTGATGAAGAATACTGACGTAATACGCTGGTATACCAGTGGCTTTTCTACAGGCTGTTGCCGGTATTACGGCCCGGTGTTACCGCCACTGTCTGGACGGTAGTGCTTATTGTCTAGACGGTGTTACTGTTGGTGTCTGGACGGTGTTACCAGTAATGTCCGGACGGTATTATGGTAATACCTTTTTAGGTTTACCGGCTGGTTTACTTGTCCGGACACTGTCCGGACGGTATTACCGAGTTAAGTAACACCGGTAATACCGGTATTACCGGCTAGGTATTACTCACGACGACGGGTAGCCCAATTAGGGCTCAATCGTCCTCGAAGTCATCGTCGTCGTCAGACATTGGGTTATCGGTCGGTACTACCGGGGAAACTCCACTGGGTGTTTGCTGATCGAAGCGCTCGACCATAAACGACTTGATCAAGTCGCGGTGGGTATCGCCGTAATCAAAATTCACCGACGAGCTGGCAAAAAAGCCCGATGTCTGCTCATCCTGTTCCCCGCTTACGTCGTCGATCAGAAACTCCAGTCCCTTGTACATCAGTAGCCGCCGTTCGTCTATCTGGTTAGCATCACAATACTGCGTGAGCTTCGTTTTGAGCGTCTCCAACTTCTCCAGATAATCTTCCACATCATCGCCTGACCAGGTCATGTCATCGCAGTTATCCAGTAGCTCCTGCACGGCCCCGTTGTAGCGACTTACCAGTTTCTCCTGCCTAGCGCGCAGCCGAAACTGCTCGTACTGCTCTTCACGCTCAGGAAGGCTCTTAAGCAACTGATTTAGCTCCGCTTTCCGGTTGTCTAGTAGCTGCTGACTCTGGGCGATGGACGTAGCCTGTTTGGCCAGCGCGTCGAGTTCCTGTGCGTGCTGGGTAGACGTAAACGCATGAGGTGTTGATCGGGCGAGTAACGACTGTTCCCAATCAGTCAATCGTTTCCGCTCGATGTCAATGCGCAGTTGCTCATCAATTAAGGATTGCTGCTTCGGCTCGATGGGCGCGGGGGTAATATGTACCGCTGGAGCCGCTGGCCTGGCAGCTGACTTGCCCTGCAAGAGCGTTTTTTCAACCATATACTTCGGGATATTCAGTTCATCCTTGATTTCCCGAATGGAGTAGCCCTCCTCACGTAGCTGATAGATTTTAGCGATTTGCTCATCCGTTATTACTTTGCCAATCATGGTGCCCCTGTCTAAGTGTGACACAAGGTTACAGCGCAAAAAAACAGCCCTGTCCGTGATGGGTCGGACAGGGCGGGGCTAGTAATAAGTTGGGCTGACTTGGCCGGTTATGGCTCGAAAGTGCCGTGAATAATCGGTGGACCAAGGGCGTCAAAAACCTGCTTTACCTGACGGGGCATCAGAATATTATCCGGGCCGAGAAATACGTTGGCCGCTTTCAGGGCTTTGCGAAATCGCTTGTCCGACATTCGGTACTCTTCTGCTAGTTCGGAGCGAGTGGCCGTGCCGGTGAAAGTGTAAGTGCCGTCTGGGTTGATCGATAAGCCTTTCATGATTCGGTGTGGGTGAATTACCAAGTGGGAGTATCTGCGGTGGCGCCGAGGGATAGTCCGAGTGATTTCAGATATACGACGGTGTCCTTTAAATCACTGTGGCGTAAGTGCCTTTGCAGCCATTCGATCGATGCTCCCGCTTTCCATGCGTTCACGACGCCCGTATGCTTCCATGAATACATCGTCAGTTCGCCGTTGTACAGGCCAGCACCGATCAGAGCTTTCTGGTGACGTGCTGAAATTCTGTTGCGAACTTCTGGCAGCCGTGACGGTTCTAGATCGTAACCGAACAGGTAGTGGGTACCGGGATATTTGCCTAAATTCATATTTTCAAGCAGTGCCAGCATCGAATTCGTAAGCGCGATATATTCCGTGTATTGCTTTTTACTACCCCCTTTCGCTACAGAACTGTGGCATATGATTCGATTCTGCTCAAAGTCAATATCACGTACTTGTAATCGAGTTAGCTCAATAGGTCTCAGAAAAGACTGGTAGATGAACCGGGTGAACGCATACAATTTCCCATCGTGCTTCTGCAAATACTGCTCTAATTCTTCTCTCTGTACCGGAGTAAATGCCAGATTTCGGCGACTGGCTTGCACTGGTAAGTCCGGGAGCGGTGCAGCAGGATTTTTGACTAGATACTCACGCTCTACTAAATCTTTAAATAGTGTACTTAGATCTTCTATTAAGTTATTTCTGTAGCGACTCGATAGCTTTCGTTCTTGAATGATGTAGTCAGAAAACTGGTAAATGTGTTTCGTGGTAATATTTTCCAAAAGCAGACTTGTTTGTCCAACTGATGACAGAAAATCAGCAAAACGCCGGTAAGCATTCCGATAAGTCTCACCTGTACGCGGTCGGTAAGCACCTGATTCGCGAATCTTGACCATACTGTCGACTGCTTCAAGGAACGTCAGCGGTCGGGGTGGGGCAGATGGTGCATTTACATCTGTAGCGGCCTTGTCGTTCGAGGATTCGTCTACGATGTAGAACCCGTCGTCGAATAATTGCTTTATTCGACGGATTACGTCCTTACTCCAGCGCTTACGATCTACAGCAGTTTTGTGCTTGGCTGGGCAGTAGAACAAACGCCGGACTAATCCTCCCTGCCCATTGTTGAGCGATTTTTGCCAGGCGTAATATTCCACGTACCATCGCTTTGACAAATCACCATTTCTTGTCTTCAGTACCGGCAGGCGGTAACGTTCTTCTTGGGTTATGTCCATGTGTTTTTCAGAAGTTATTTATAGATGTGGTGTTTTCCGTACCTACTGTACCTCCCGTACCTCCCTAATTTTTAAATGACTGACATATAGATAGTTATGAAGTGGTGAGGGAGGGTTAGCAGGGAGGTACATCCATAAAATAGGTAGGGACAGGGAGGTACTTTCATTAGAAAAATGCTCAACAATCTGTATGTCTGCCCAAACTATGTCATGCTTTTCAGAAAAATAGCTTAACGGCTTTTATAGTAGTGTACCTCCCTGTACCTCCCTTGCACCTCCCTGTTTTGGTGGCTTTTCTTACTACTATATTTTTATAAATACTTAATTGTTAAATAGTTAATGGTGAAAGGTGTAATAGGTAGGTACAGGAGGTACGGTAGGTACACATTCTATAAGTTTTTAAAATGCATTTTCAACCGGCTCAACGTAATTGACTTGCTCAAGGTCGAAATCGTTGACTGATTCGGTTAACAGCTCGTAATCGAAGGTTAGTGCAGTAGAGTTACCACCGAAATATTTTACGTTGTCGGCATTCCCCAAAAACTCCTTTGAGCTAGTCAGGTAGTGGCGCATACTACCCTGATCCAAACTTTTCTGCCCCCGTTTTTTACAGTATTCTTCATACTGACTGTGAATGTGAGCCAACTTCATAAATAGCACACGACGGCCCCCCGACTGGCCGTCATACGTCAAGTCTTTCTCTACAGGTTCTTTGCTGCGATTTTGGCTGAGCCTAATGCTTTTCTTCACTTCAATCCGGAAGTCTACCCGATCCTTTATGAAACCTTGCCTGAGCATTGACATCATCGCATTCCAGAATTGGGACGTTTCTTTCGAACTGCCAATCAAATTGTTCTGTGCTTCAATGATCGAAAAGGCTGTCTGCCTCACCTGTTGCTCATTAAAAGGGAACGTAAGTCGATCCTTCAAGGCTTGAAACGTAGCCAGTACAATCGCCATATTCTTGGTAATTCGATCATCGATACCTCGTTTCTCGAAGTGCTTTTTGATCTGTATAAACTCCGCATCATAGCACTCTTCGAATCGCTCGATGAATACATTCCGAAGCTGTGACAGGTGGGCCGTGAGATGTGATACACCTTTAAGCTCAACTTCCTTTTTGAAACGTTCCTGCTTCTCTCGTTCCTCACTACTGAACTCGGTCTTCGTTACCTGTAGGAGTATGCAGCGCGTGAAGAGTGCAGCGTCAGCCGTTGGCAGTTCCTGTCCTGAAATGATGCAGCCTGACAGGACCGGGATTGACTTGTTACGATTGTCCCGCGTGTTGTCAGATTTGGTATGTCCGGCACCGTCGTAAGCCGTTTTAAGCGACTGGACGCGTCCGGGGTCAATGGTATTTTTGTACTCATCAAACCAAACGACTGAGTTACGAAACTCGGCGAACTGCTTGTAGAAGGCCACCGACGTACCGGTGTTGAGCATGAATGGCGTCCGGGGCTCACCGAACATATACATGGCCGACCATGCCAACGTTGATTTACCTGATTGGGGTGGCCCGAACAGGAAAATGTGGGGAAAGAAGCGAAACCGGCTGAACACTACATCGCGGAATAAGCTGGTGATGTAGTACAATAGGCCAATTCGACCGTTATTATTCAAGGAGTACACGTCACAATACTGACGGGCGTAATCGGCGAAAGAAATGCTACCTTCCTTATAGAGAAACAGCTTCTGGTTCTGATATTCCTGATCGTCAGAGTTATAAATCTTCGACATCGCAGGCAGGAAATATTGCTTACCGTCATGCTCGACGATTCCATATCCGTTATCGTCGAGCGGTATCCATTTGCTGTTTTGAATCCCATTGCTGAAGGCATAAAAACCGTCAGGATGATACCCTAGTGTTTTGATTTCCTGCGCTTCCTTCGATTCCTCAAATAGCTTCATCGTGATCTTGATGAAGTGGGTTTTGCCACCGTAGAAGATGAAATTCCCCTTGCTCATTACGATCTCCGAAAACCCGGCAACGGCCGAAAACTGCTTTGGGTCGAGGTCGATCACACGTTTGACGCCATACTGATTGGTGATCTGGTAGATACGCTTCGGGTCTGATTTGCTTTCAATAAGCAGAAGCGGATGAACGATAAAATTGCTGATCGGCTTGAACTGCCAAACGTCGTCTGATTCACGCTTTACGGCGAAGTAGTAGCAGTTATCGTGTTCGACGAAACCGTACTGGCGGAAGTGTTTGCGGGTGGCTTTCAGATTCCAGACGGGTATCGGCAGACCTACCTGCGCTTCCCAAGAATCATTGTCGTCAGCGTTGACCATTGCGCGGGTCGACGAATCGTCGGGTGCCGGTGCCGAACCGATGTTCGACTTCAGTAGATCTACTTCTTGAATGCTGACCAGTTCGGGCGTCTGACCATCCCGGATAATGTCGGCAATGTCAGTACCGTCTGTTTTGTTGGGTGAAAGATCGATTGACTTACGCAGTAGCTTCTTTTCCCGCAGCCGACGTAAACTACTATTGTCGCGCCCGGCTTTATCAGCGTCGCAGAGCCAGTAGCACCAACGGTCGGTAAGGACTTCCGACTTTGCTTCAGTCAATCCATTGCAGGAGCCGACTCCTATCCAATCGAAATCAGGATAGAACCACGAAGCGATAACAGCGGTCTTTTCAGACTCAACGATCATCACCGGTCGTTTCCGGTCGGGGTCCAGCAGGTGTTCACCGTATAGGCTCATACCATACCGCTCTAACTTAGTTTCTGGCGGTTGTTTGAGCGAGAAGGAATCAAACGATTTATCGCGCTTGCCTTCGTCCGTGTACAGGAACCATTTAGCGTTTGTAATGCGATTTTGACCGTCGTAATGCACGAAAACCGTCAGTATCTTTTGCTTAATCGTTTCGGCCCCAATGCGCCACTTCGCCAGGTGTTCGTAGGTAATTCCAATCGACGTGGCATAAACGTGGAAATTGGAATTTGGCTCAAGGAGCGTACCCGTTAGCCGGTCTAGTACTTTGCCCTCGGGGTAGATTAGAGCTGGTTCAGGTGGTGGTACATACGTACCTTCTACTTTGGGAATTGCCTTACCCGTTGGCACAAGCCAGTAGCCGCACTCGTTTTTCCGTTCACAGCGGCCGAAATCATCAAGCCGTTTTCCTGTCAGGTCTTCGTAGTAGCGAAATTTATCGTGCTGGCCGCATTGAGGACAGGTGCCCTTTTTCTTGGGTGCCTTTTCAAAGCGGAATGGGTACTCACTCATAATGTGCTCTGTTGAATTGGTGTAGTTGCAATAGTGCTGCCTTTAGGCCTTCATTCTCCCGCTGGTAGCTTGCCAACTGGTTCCGCAAGGCGGTGGCGATTTTGTTGAGTTCAGTCCATTGACGCACGAGATACGTATTGTCATACCTTAGCTTCGTTAGCTGATTGAGAAGGAGGTTGATATCACTGTCCGTGTACAGCATAGACTTTATTGTTTGGCGGGATTAGCGTTGAATGAAACAGGAAGACCCGGACGTTTTGGAGCGTCCGGGTCTTCCTGTTTCTACTGATGTAGCTGTAGTGACAGCTTCGTTACATGCCGTTCAAGCTGTCGGATTCTTCTTTTGAGTAGTTTGTTCTCATCAATTGCTTCACCGAAGCAGACGAATAGCGTATCATAGTCGCTCTGTACTGATTCTAAGCGCTGTTCCGCGCTTTTTTGGGGGCTTTCTACTACATTTGTCATGGTTACAATTGTTTAGGGGTTGATCTTTGCCGGGAAGCAGATCAGCCCTTTTTTGTTGGTTGATTGTTAAAAACTGGATACTGAAAAGCCGTTACCGATAAACTTGTCATACCGACAGTTCACGGTTTAAAAACATATAAGGCACTAAGTGAGAAACTTTGGTAGTAAGAAAAGAAGGGGCGCCCCACCTTCATGCTGTGGGAGAATTAATGGGCGTTGCTATGCTTGCGTAAATAGGCTTCAACATCAGAGCGCTTTATAAGTATTGCGCGGCTCTTCGTTGCGTTCTCGCTCATGGGGCGGCTAACAGGAAAGGCTTGTCTGTTAACGAGATTCCAGAAATGGGTCTTACCCCACTTGAATATGCGCTGTGCATCTTGTGGGGTTAGCCATTCGTCTGGAGTGGAGGTGACGAGTAAAAGATCAAGCTTATAGTTGATCTGTTCAAGCAATGCGGTGTTGTCCATCTGCGCTATAATGGTATAAAGTGATACAAGTCGGACATGCGAGAGCACTCTATGTCCATAGCGCTAAGTAATATATAAGTTTTATGTATAAAAAATACTAGACATAAATATTACGAAATGTTTTTATGTCTCTTTAGCAATTTATTGATTATCAGTACATAAGACTTACAAATGTCTATATATTCTGTTCCCTCAAAGTGAGCGAGCATATCTTGGGGGAACCTACCAGTTCGCCAATCGTCTACTGTAGCCCCGTTTGGAAAATGAGCATCGAGCGTTGCCTCATACATATCCTCTATTGTTAAAGAGTGGTTTAGAGATTGGTAAAACGACTTCAATTCTTCATTGCAGGGCATTAGTGAGACTAGTGTACGGAGTGTATCATATATGTCGAATTCATCCCAATTTATTAACCGCACTCGAAAACTAAAATCAATCAATGTTTTCCTATCTCCGTAAACATTCGAATCTAATTTACGTGCGTGACGTTCATAATGATTCAAGAAATCGTCATCCTTAAGAGCTACTAAAAGTTTCATTTCAAGCTTCATACACTGATGTATGGTTTTCGACAGAGACTGTACACCTTGAAGAAAATATTGGGATTGAATAGGTTCTTTACTATCGTCAACGCGTTTGATCTTTTCTCTAATCGTTTTGCTCTCTTTTTTAAGCTCATCTTTAAATTCTTGTTCAAATATTTCAAAGTCTTCTTCTGCAACATATTTGTCTAATCGACTCTTAACATTTGTAGTTTGCCCATTGTAATACACTATTATGTATAGTGGAAAGCACGCTTTACCGTCTATCAATCTACTTTTTAACCTAGTGTTCAGATGGTGGGTTACAGACACTACTTTATCCGTGTTGCGCTTCTGGTATTTTCTTTTTGGTTTGTCCATTGTGTCAAATGTGTTCAGATTTTTTAATCTGACTCTCGTTCATCCAGCCAATTTTCGACAACCTTTCACCAGTGATATGCTCTGCCAAGTGGACATACTGCATAGTAGTGGTGATATTAGCGTGTTGGGCAAGTCGCTGAATGTGGGGCAATTCTAAGCCTAGAATGACCAGCCATGTAATACCTGAGTGCCTTGCTGTGTGGAATGTGACGTTCTTCCTGATGCCGGCAAGAGCCATCACAACCTTGATCTGTTCATTCAACTTGGGGTGTGAACGTCTGAACAACGGGGCGCTGTCTGTACGAGCGTACTGCTGCATTATCCGTTCGGGTTTGCTGGGGCCATCGGACGTCTTATGAAGATCATACAAAGGGAGCCGGTGAGTAGGATTCGTATTACGTGTTTTATGGGAAACCTTCTCATACAGAAGGCCCTTGTCGGTGGCTGTTAAATGCCGCTGTCGGATTTCAGTAACGTCACTGATCCGTAACAGGGAATACAGCGAAAATAGAAAAGCATCCCGGTAGAAAGCCAGATGCTGCTGATCGTCAGAAAAGGTTAATTGCTCGATCCGCTGTATCTCGGCTGGATAAAGAACGTCCTTCACTGTTGCCTGCTTCTTCGATTTGAAGTGCAGGTACGGGTTTTTGCTGGCCTTGACCAAGTCCATCAGGGCCGCACGTTTAAAGTACTGATTGATAACCTGATGCTCTTTATAAATCGTGTTCTGATGGTATTTCCTGACGGTCCTGAGATAGTGATCGAAGCCGTCGACAAACGTGTAGTCGAGCGTAGCAAACTCAACCGACTGACCTTCGTTGAAATCTACCAGATTGCCGACCGTTCTTTTGTATCGGATGTAAGCAGAATACGATAGTTTGACTTTATCCCGTTCGATCTGTTCGAGCATAAATGTGGACAGGGAAAGCCGCTTCTTTGCTTTCGTAGCTTCCGGCTGATCGTTCAACAGATCGAAGTCGGCCAGGATAAATTCGCGGCCATACGTGGCCGGAAATCGCAGTTCAAAGTCTTCAAGTGCTGACTTCTGTTTTGAGATCGCTGCGTTATACGATGGGTTGCTCTTGACCTGATTTTTCTTCGTATCCCATTCACCAGGCTTAAGCTTAATGCCGGTTGAGAAATAACGTCGAACGGGGTTCTGATAGGCTTCGATCACTACCGGTGCCCTGCCTTTCTTATCCAGTTTGTTTGCACGGTTGTACATGATTCGGTAGGCGATTTTTGAACTCATGAGCTGTGTACAGTTTTATCACAGCCCAAACCTAGAATCTAAAACTTGTATCAAGTATGTATCAAAATGGAGCGAACTAAGGCGAACTTTAGCGAACAAAAAATAGCATTATTATAGCAAGGTTCGAATTCCTTTAAAAATAGAAAAGCCTTATAAATCAGCGACTTATAAGGCTTTCAAAGAAAACTTTGTGCACTCGTAGGGATTCGAACCCCAAACCTCCTGATCCGTAGTCAGGTGCTCTATCCAATTGAGCTACGAATGCGTTTCCCGTTGATTGGGAGTGCAAAAGTAGGCATAAAAACGGCTCGTGTCAATTCATTGGCCAGAAAAATTTGCAGGGCGCTTTGTCAAAAAGGCGGTTACACCTTCGGTAGCATCGGCAGAACGGCCCAGTTGATTCTGATTATCAGCTTCGTGCTCCAGCATCTGGTCGAGGTTGGAATAGAGCGATTCGTTCAAAACTTTTTTCATAGCGCCGATTGCGCGGGTAGGAGCAGTCACGTAATAAGCAACGACTTCGGCGACGGTATTATCCAGATCGATACCGGGTACGGCGCGGTTGATTAGTCCGATACGGACAGCTTCCAGGCCATACACACGTCGGCCAGTACTGCACAGGTCGAACGCCAGTTGTGGGCCAACCAGTCGGGGTAGGAAAAAGGTAGATCCCGCGTCGGGCATAAGGCCGATGCTGACAAAGATCTGGCTGAAATACGCTTCGTCGGCGCAGATAACGACGTCGCAGGCTAACGCCAGTGAACAGCCCGCCCCGGCAGCTACGCCGTTGATGCGTCCGATTACGGGTTTCGGCAGGTTACGGATCGCCCGAATCATGGGGTTGTAGCCCTGTCGCAGTGCGTCGCCCAGACTGGCGCCCCCGCCGGTCATGGTAGCCCCCGCTTCTTTCAGGTCGGCCCCGGAGCAAAAGGCTTTGTCGCCCGCGCCGGTTAGCACCACTACCCGTATACTGTCGTCGGCACCGGCAGCTTCTATGGCGTGGGTGATGTCCTGAATCAGGGCGGCACTAAGGGCATTGTACACCTGCGGGCGATTCAGCGTGATGCGGCAGACGCCATCCGTAGTTTCGTAAAGGAGGTTGTCGTACATCGGTTCGTCGTTCATCGTTTGTTGTTCGTGGTTGAAAACAGGGTCTTTTCAATCGACCAAGCAGGCTGGTGCCGCAGGAAACTACCAGTTGAATCAGTAGTGGATTTGCGCAAACTACGAACGACAAACCATAAACTACAAACTAAACCAGCCACACGACGGCGGTGAAGCTGACAAGCAGGCCAAGCAGCAGTCCGGCGGTTGTCTGGGCAGTTGTGTGGGCGTTGAGCTGAAGCCGGGCGCTGAGGACCAGACCAGCCACTGCAATAACGACGGCGAGGGCGGGTACCAGCTCGACCATATCGGCATGGGCGACTATACCGGCAATGGCCCCCGTTACCCCACCGATACCAACGCCGTGGGCACTGATTTGCCAGTACAGACTGATGATGCCAACCAGCAGGATAGAGATTGTTATGCTGCCCAGCAGAATCGCAATTTCGGGGGCCAGCTGTGAGAGCGTTTCCATACGGAAGCCAAACAAAGCCGTAACAACGGTGTATACCGCTGCGGTCAGGAAATAAGGTAGTCGCCGGTCAGCCAGCGTGTTGAGATACAGCGATTGCACATAGCCACTGCGAAACAGGTAATAGATCAGCAGGGAGGGGACGGCGAAGGTGCCGATAAAGATCAGTACCAGCAGACTGCCGCGCACAGAGGCCGAGAAAACATCGACGCCCAGTGCGTTGGGGGCCTGAAACAGCAGGATGCCAAACAGCAGCGTCGGCATCAGTAACGGGTGAAAGGCAACCGACAGGAAGCGGGCAAGCGGGGTAGTCAAAGCTTCGGTTTACGGTTTTCTGTATACAGTATATAGCGGTCCGACGGGTCGGCGGTCCGACGGTTTCCGCACGGTTGAATCCACTCAGAGTAACAAAAATACGGCATGAGCCTCGTAACTCCCTTACGCCGTAGCGAAAACTGAAAACCGTAAACTGTATACCGAAAAGCTACAGCTCCTTCCGCAGTCGGGCAACGGGGATATTGAGTTGCTCGCGATACTTGGCTACCGTCCGGCGGGCGATATTGTAGCCCCGGTCGTTCAGTATCTTTTCAAGCTTATCGTCCGACAGCGGGTTGAGTTTCGGTTCGTTGTCGATCAGCTCTTTCAGAATATTCTTCACCTCGCGGCTGCTGACATCCTCCCCTGAATCGGTCGAGATACCCTCCGAGAAAAAGTATTTGAGGGGATAAATACCGAATTCCGTCTGTACCGATTTGCTGTTGGCTACCCGTGACACCGTCGATACATCCATGTCGATCAGCTGGGCGATGTCTTTCAGAATCATGGGCCGTAGCTTCGATTCTTCGCCGGTCAGGAAAAAGTCGTACTGGAAACGCACGATGGCGTTCATGGTTTTGAGTAGCGTCTGTTGCCGCTGTTTGATGGCGTCGATAAACCACTTGGCCGCGTCGAGTTTCTGCTTGACAAACGACACCGTTTCTTTCAGCGCCTTGTTCTGCTTGTTGCCTTTATCATAGGTATCGAGCATGTCGGCAAACGACCGGCTGATGCGCAGTTCGGGCGCGTTCTTCGAGTTCAGCCCCAGTTCAAGTTTACCACTGGTGTTGACCAGAATAAAGTCAGGCGTGAGAAACTGGGCCGTTCCCGAACTGTCGTCGACGGAGCCGGGCTTGGGGTTGAGCCGGATAATGATGTCGATGACTCGCTTGAGCGTTTCGTCGCTGATGGCCAGCCGACGCTGAATTTTATCGTAATGCTTTTTGGAAAACTCTTCGAAAAAATCGTCGATGATGCGGGTTGCCAGGACGACATCGAGGTCGGAGAGATCCCGGCGTCTGAGTTGGAGCAGCAGGCACTCCTGCAACGAGCGGGCGGCAATACCCGGCGGATCGAGCGTTTGTACCTTGCTCAGGACCTCCTCGATTTCCTCGGTATCCGTGAAAACGCTCTGCGAAAACGCGAGGTCGTTGACGATGGCCTGCATCGACCGGCGGATATAGCCGTCGGCTTCGATACTGCCGATCAGCTGCATGCCGATTACGCGCTGATCTTCGGTAAGGGGCAGGTAACCAAACTGTTGCACCAGTGAATCGAGCAGGCTCGATGACGTAGCCAGCGGCATATCGCGGTCTTCCTCACCGTAGTTGCCGTCGCCCTGCATTTTGTAGCCCGCGTAGTCGTCCTGCTGCAAATAACTGTCGATGTCCAGGTCGTCGCTGCGTTCCTTGTAGTCGTCGTCAAACTCGTCGGCAAAGGGGTCTTCTTCCTTTTGCTCAAACTCTTCGTCCATGCCTTCTTCCAGCGCCGGATTGATTTCGAGTTCTTCCTCGACACGGGTATCCAGCTCGGCCGTCGGGATTTGCAGCAACTTGATAAACTGAATCTGCTGGGGCGACAGCTTCTGCTGGAGGGACTGGGAAAGGCTTAACTTCTGCATGACGTACTGAAAAACGCAAGGATAAAGACTAGGACGGACAACGGCTGGCAAAAGCGGCCCGCACAAAGATTAGACCAAGTTACAGGGTTTGGTGTTTTTAAGCCAAAAATTTTGTGGACCTAACCAGCTCATTACCTTCGTGGCATGACCAATAAACTCTACGACACGTCGCTTAGTTTGCTTACGGACCTGTATCAGGTAACGATGGCCTACGGGTACTGGAAGTCGGGGACGGCCGAAAAGGAAGCCGTTTTCAATCTGTACTTCCGGAAAAATCCGTTTGGCGGGGGCTTTACCGTCGCGTGCGGGCTGGCAAACGCCATTGGTTACGTAACCCATTTTGGGTTCACAAAAAAAGATCTGCGCTACCTCCGTACCCTTACGGGTTCCGACGGGGAACCGCTGTTTGAAACGGCTTTTCTCGACTACCTCGGGGCGCTGAAACTGACCGTCGACATCGACGCAATACCTGAAGGAACGGTCGTTTTTCCCAATGAGCCGCTGGTGCGGGTGCGCGGGCCGATCCTGCAATGCCAACTACTGGAAACACCCCTGCTGAATCTGATCAATTTTGAAACGCTGATTGCCACTAAAGCGGCCCGGCTGCGGCTGGTGGCGGATACCGACACGCTGCTGGAGTTTGGCCTGCGCCGGGCGCAGGGTGTCGACGGGGGCATGACGGCGAGCCGGGCGGCTTACATCGGCGGCTGCGATGCCACCTCCAACGTGCTGGCGGGTAAACACTACGACATTCCGGTACGCGGTACGCACGCTCATAGCTGGGTGATGTCGTTTGATTCGGAACTGGAAGCCTTTGAGACGTATGCCGACGTATTGCCCAACAACGTGACCCTGCTGGTCGATACCTACGACACGATACAGGGCGTCCGCAACGCGATCGAAGCGGGGCAGCGGCTGCGTGAGCGGGGTTACCGGCTGTCGGGCATTCGTCTCGATTCGGGCGATCTGGCGTACCTGAGTATCGAAGCCCGGAAGCTGCTCGATGCGGCCGGATTTGCTGATACGGCTATCGTCGCCAGTAATGATCTGGACGAAACGATTATCAATAGCCTCAAGCAGCAGGGCGCGAAAATTACCGTCTGGGGCGTGGGTACCAAACTCGTCACGGCCTACGATCAGCCCGCGCTGGGGGGCGTCTACAAACTCGCGGCCCTGCGCAATGCCGATGGGTCGTGGAATTATAAAATCAAGCTGTCGGAGCAGGCTATCAAAACCTCGACGCCGGGTATTCAGCAGGTGCGCCGGTACCGCGATGAGCGCGGCTTTCTGGCCGACATGATTATCAACGAAAGCGAACCATTGCCCGGTGACACCGTGACGATGATCGATCCGATGGACTTCACCAAACGGCGAAAATTCGGTCCATCGCAGGTATTCGATGAGTTGCTGGTCGCGGTGTTTCGCGCTGGCAAGGTGGTGTACACCCAACCCGTTATTCATGAAGTGCGGGCGCGGGTACAAACACAGCTGGCCAGTCTGCACCCCAGTGTCCGGCGGTTTGTCAACCCCCACATTTACCCGGTCGGGCTGGAAAAAGAACTGCACGAGCTGAAGACGGAACTGATCCTGAAGCTGCGGGGCACCCGCGACGCCGATTACCCGAAAGCATAGCGGGTTATCGTGACATTATGAACGGCGCAGGTGAGTTGATGATTTGTTTACAGCCCGAAACCGGTCCCGCGATTTATTTTTGCGGGCTGGTGATCTGGTAGCCTGTAGTGAAGTAGCCTGGACCTCCAGGTCCGGGTGGCCGTCAGGCCAACTAATCAAGGCGACAGCTTTGTTGGTCGCTTTGGCGCCCACCCGGACCTGGAGGTCCAGGCTACATAACTACGCCTGCTGACTAACCCTGAACGAATGAGACGTTATTTCGTACTGCTGTTACTACTGCTGAGCCCGGCGTTGTGGGCGCAGGGTCGGGTGAAAAAAGTCGTGTTCGTAATTGTCGATGGTATTCCGGCGGACGTGATCGAAACGGCGAACGTACCCAACCTGCGGGCGATCTCGAAAGCGGGCACCTACCTGCGGATGCACGTCGGGGGCGACAAAGGCACCTATTCGCAGACACCGACGATCTCGGCCGTGGGCTATAATAGCCTGCTGACCGGTACGTGGGTCAACAAACACAACGTCTGGGACAACAGCATCAAAGCGCCAAACTACCACTACCCGACGATCTTCCGGCTGTTTAAAAATGGGTTTCCTGCTCGAAAAACAGCTATTTTCTCGAGTTGGCTCGACAACCGGACCAAGCTGGTGGGTGAGGGATTATCCCAGACTAACGCGATCAAAACGGACTATCATTTCGACGGTTACGAACTCGACACCGTGCAGTTTCCGCACGATAACGAACGTAATTTCATGCATCGGATCGATGAACGCGTTGTCGATGAAGCCGTAAAAACGTTGGGTAAGGAAGCACCCGATCTGTCGTGGGTATATCTGGAATATACCGACGATATGGGCCACAAATACGGCGACAGCGAACCGTACCAGAAGGCCGTCGAGCTGATGGATGCGCAGATGGGGCGGCTCTGGAACGTTATTCAGCAGCGGCAAAAACAGCACAATGAAGACTGGCTTTTGCTGATTACGACCGACCACGGCCGCGACGAACAAACGGGTAAAAACCACGGCGGACAGTCGGCCCGGCAGCGGCTGACCTGGCTCGTCAGTAACCTCAGCAACCCCAATGCTTATGCCCGCTACGATCAGCCCGGCATCGTTGATCTGATGCCGACGATGGCTCACTTTCTGGGGCTGAATCTGCCAACGGCCGTGCAGCGCGAAGTCGACGGTATTCCGCTGATCGGGTCGGTATCGATTGCAGAACCCGAGGTGATCGTCTCGCAAAACCGGCTGATTATCGACTGGCAGGCACTGGAACCGACCGGTACGGTAAAAATCTGGGTGACAGCGACCAATCAGACCGAAACGGGCGGCACGGATACGTATCAGCAATTAGCCGAGGTGCCCCTGGCGCAGCGACATGCCGTTGTCGACGTGTCGAAACTACCGTCGGCGTTTTACAAAGTGGTGCTGGAAGGGCCGCACAACAGCGTCAACCGGTGGGTGGTATTAACTGATAAACCGAACAAGTAAGCCAATGGCAACCCCGATCAAACTGGTTGTTTTCGACATGGCCGGTACAACCGTTACCGATCAGCACGAGGTCGAACGATGTTTCGCCGAAGCCGCAGCACAGACTGGCCTGACCGTGTCCGACGAACGGATTCTGGCGATGCAGGGACTGTCGAAACGGTACGTTTTCGAGACGCTCTGGAAAGAGCAACTGGGGGCCGACAGTCCCGAAGTGCCTGTCCACGTCGACGTGTCGTATGATGTGTTCCGGGATGTGCTGGAAAGCCATTACCGGACACAGGGGGCTACTCCGACGGAAGGCTGTCTGGATGTGTTCGCTCAGCTGCACGATCGCGGTATCAATATCGCGCTGACGACCGGTTTTTACCGCGTCGTTACCGATATTATTCTGGAGAAACTCGGTTGGCTCGATGGTCTTGATAATCAATACATGGGCGGTCCCGACAGCCTGATTCAGTTATCTATCGCCAGCGACGAAGTGCCGCAGGGCCGCCCCGCTCCCGACATGATCCGCCGGGCTATGCAGTTGCTTAACGTACCGGACCCCAGGTCGGTCGTCAACATCGGCGATACGCCGTCCGATTTGCTGTCCGGTCAGGCAGCAGGTGTTGCTCTCAATCTCGGCCTGACCAACGGTACGCATACCCGTGCCCAGCTCGAAGCTTATCCGCACGACAAACTGCTCAATTCACTCCGCGAACTGCCGGGCTTACTGTAACCCAGACCTCCCGGTCTGGAGGCCGTCAGGCCAACTCTCGCTCAAGGACACTTTCTTAGCCCGACGGCTACCAGACGGGCTACGCGGTAGCCGGTCTGGGTTACATAAAACAATCGTATGCCTGCTTACGACCTAATCATTATTGGTGCCGGGGTGCTCGGTACATTCCACGCTTACCACGCGGCTAAAGCCGGGCAGCGGGTATTATTGCTCGAAAAAGACCGCTATCCGGTAGGAGCTACGGTGCGGAATTTCGGGCAGGTCGTGCCGTCGGGGCTGGCGGGGCGGTGGTTCGAGTATGGCCGACGGAGCCTCGAGATTTATCGCGACATTCAGGCTCAGGCCGACATTACCATCCGGCAGAACGGGACGATTTACGTCGCGTCGGAGCCGAGCGAATGGCAGGTTGCCAACGAACTGCACGACCGATACGTCCGTGTTGGCTACCGGAGCGAACTGCTCACGAAAGCGCAGGTGCTGGCGAGATACCCGACCCTCCGCCCGGATTACGTGGTGGGTGGCTTGTTCTTCCCCGATGAGCTGAGCGTCGAGCCGGAGCAGATGATTCAGCGGCTGATTGGTTTCGTACAGCAGACGTACGGCGTCGACTACCGGCCCGGCTCTCTCGTGGTTGGCTGCGACCCCACCGGCGACCACGTGCGGGTGACACTGGCAAACGGGCAGTCGTTCGAAGGTGGTCGGGTATTGCTGTGCGGTGGGCACGAGGTGCGACTGTTATTTCCCGACGTGCTGGCGCAGGCTGGTCTGGTAGTGAGTAAGTTACAGATGCTGCTGGCCGAACCCGTCGCTGGACTCGATCTGCCGGGCAATATCCTGACCGGCCTGACGATCCGCCGGTACGAAGCCTTTCAGGAATGCCCGTCCTACGGGCAGTTGTCGCCCGTGTCGCCCGAACTGGCTGAGTTGCAGCGCTGGGGCATTCACATCCTGTTCAAGCAGGCCGTCGACGGCTCCATTATTGTCGGTGATTCGCACGAGTACGCGGTTGCCACCGAGCAGGAAGACCTCGGCTACCACACGCAGGACTATATCAATACCCTGATGCTGACCGAGGCCCGGCGCATCGTCTCGTTTCCGCTGACCGTCAGCAAAACATGGGCGGGTTTTTACAGTCAGACCCCCGCCGAAATCTTCGAGCACGACATAGCCCCGAACATCCGCATCATCACCGGCATCGGTGGTAAAGGCATGAGTTCCAGTGCGGGCTACGCCGAAGAGAGCATCCGGCAATGGGGTTAGACCGTCAGCGTTGCTTCCTGTACGGCGGCAGGGTTCGTCTTGATAAGGGGTTTCGGGAGCCGGGCTTTGCGCAGGTGCCGTACGTGGAACGCGCCGATACCCAGCGCCAGCAGACCCTGTAGCAGCACCGCGTTCTGCACGCCGATGTGCTCCGAAAGTGTCCCAATCAGCAAACTGCCAATGGGCTGCATCCCGGCGTTGGCCATCACAAACAGACTGATGACCCGGCCGCGCATCACCGGATTCGACTGCGTTTGCAGCAGCGTGTTGGTGATCGTGATCTGCGACATCATCCCGAACGCCCCTACGGCAATCAGGGCTAACGCGAGCGGGTACCAGTGGGCGTGCGAAAACAGAATCAGCCCCGTACCGAAGATAAACGTATTGACGGCCAGCACGTTGTTGAGGTTCGTGCCGGGTTTCAGCGACGCCAGATACAGCGCACCGATAAACGCACCCAGACCAATCGCGCTGTCGATCAGGCCGAAGGTGGAGGCCGTCCCGTGAAAAATGTCCTTGGCGTAAACGGGCATCAGCGTCGTGAAGGGCAGCACCAGCAGACTTGTCAGGGCCAGCCGGGTCAGGATAAACCGGATCGACTCGGTATGCTTCGCGTACGAGAACCCTTCGACCAGCTCGCCCACGATGTTTTTGGGGTGGGGGCGGGGGGTAAAGGCCGGTAGCTTAATCATCAGCAACGTACTGATGACGGCGATGAAACTGACGGCGTTCAGGCCGAAACAGACCATCTCGCCCCACCGTTCGATTACCAGTCCGGCCAGCGCGGGGCCGATCAGCTTCGACAGATTGACCATCGACGAGTTTAGCGCCACGGCGTTCGACAGGTCGGCTTTGTTGTCGACCAGTTCATACACCAGCGACTGCCGGGCCGGTACGTCGAAGCCGTTGATGAGCCCCAGCAACACACTCAAGCCAATGATTGTCCAGACGGCATCGGCCTGAAAATACACGACTGTTGTAAGCAGGATGGCCTGAATCATCGACAGTACCTGCGTCAGCAGCAGGACTTTATACCGGTCGTACCGGTCCGACACGACGCCCCCGATGGACGTAAGCAGGGCGGAGGGGAACAGGGTGGCGAAGACGCTGATACCCAGCATCAGTTTGGAGTGCGTAGTCGAGTAAATGACCCAGCTGACGGCGGTTTTCTGCATCCAGGTGCCCAGTAGTGAGAGGGATTGCCCGGCAAAGTAAAGTCGGTAATTGCGGCTACCGAAAGCCCGGAAGGTTTGACTGCTCAATAACTGTGTGTACGCTGTTTTAGGTGGTTGTATTGCTTATGAGAAGAAAGAGGATAGATGAAAGAACCAAGTGTATCATGGCACTACCAGTTATGTCTTTCCTCTCATGTCTATTCTCGTTCTTCTATTACTCAACATCGAGTAGCCGATTCAACGGCCCAAGTGCCCCGCGTAGTAGCGCCTGATCGTCGGCGGAGCAGGTCTGACGAATGGCGTCGGCCAGCCACTCATCGCGCTCGTGCCGGGTTGTATCCAGAAACTGCTTACCGGCTTCCGAAAGCGAGATACCGACTGTCCGGCGGTCGGTTTCCAGCGGTTGCCGGATGATGTAGCCCAGCTCATCCAGATGGCTCAAAATCTGCGACATCGACTGCGACGTCACCTTTTCGCGTTTGGCCAGTTCGCCCGGTAACAGCATCGGCTGTTCGTCAAGCAGTTTGATAACGCTGCGCTCGGTCATCGACAGCGGGCTGCGGCCGGACGAGTGACTGCGTAGTTTTTTCATCAGCCGCGATACAACCGTTCGCAGATCGGTAGCCAGTTGTGTATCGTCGGGAGGTGTCATAATTGCTCAGTAAATTACGTAAGTTACTTTACTAATAAGACAGGGATTTGGGACAATTAGTGCCGGAGGATCACTAATTTTTTTACCGTCAATTCTGTTGCCGGTACTCGTGGCGAGGCAGTAGATTACTTATAGATGAAGTCTTCATACGCGCCTGTGTCGTACCCGAAACGCCAACGGGTCTGATACCGATAGTTGTTGATGCCGACACGTGCAGCGGCTATTCTTTTTGACCGTTTAATCAGGCTGAAGTGTATTACTATTGCGTGAAATTTTGCTGATTTAGTTTCATAAAGGATTGATAAACAGTAGTATGAGTTAGGCTGGGACGTCTGATATTTTTGTGAAAAATTCGTACTAACCTGCACTTTGTATGACGTTATCTTTCCGTTCATCACCCCCCGAAAACTGGATTCGGCTGCTGATCGCCGGTCTGCTTTTCTGCTTCGGTACACTGTCGGCGCTGGCCCAGACGATCACCGGGCGCGTCACCTCAGCCGACGATCAGCAGCCGCTGCCGGGCGTGTCCATCCTGGTCAAGGGCAGCACCGTCGGGACCACGACCCGCGAAGATGGGTCGTATAGTCTGAACGTGAACAACCCATCGGGAGCCACACTGACGTTTTCGTTTATCGGGTACAATAGCCAGGAAGCGGCCGTTGGTAGCCGGTCGGTTATCAACGTAGCATTGCGGGCCGGAACGGCCAACCTCAGCGAAGTCGTCGTAACGGCCCTCGGTATCAAAAAAGACATCCGGCAGACGGGCGTGGCTATTCAGACCGTCGATGGGAATCAACTGCTGAAAGCCCGCGAACCAAACCCCATCAACTCGCTGACGGGTAAAGTCGCCGGTCTGACCATCGGTGGATCGGCCGAACTGCTGGGTCGCCCGAATATCTCGCTGCGCGGCAACTCCGACGTCCTGTTCGTTGTCGATGGTATCCCGATCACGTCGGATACCTGGAACATCAGCGCCGACGATATCGACACCTACACGGTGCTCAAAGGGGCGTCGGCATCGGCCCTGTACGGCTTCCGGGGGAAAAATGGGGCTATTCTGATTACGACCAAACGCGGCACCAAAGACAAGCGCGGCTTCTCGGTGGAGGTCAACACGAGCCAGATGTTCGACCAGGGTTTTCTGGCCATTCCGAAAGTACAGGATGAATACGGCCCCGGCGACCACGGCGTGTATGCCTTCGGCGACGGCAAGGGCAACGGCCTCAACGACGGCGACTATGACATCTGGGGACCAGCCCTGAACGGTCAGCTGATTCCGCAGTACGACAGCCCGGTCATGGTCGGTCAATCGTTCACGACCAAATTTCCCAACGGCGCGACGTTCACCAGCAACCGCCAGCCGACGCCGTTTCTGCCGCGTGGCAAAGACAACCTGAGCCGGTTTATCCAGACGGGGATTCTGTCGAACAACAACATCGCCGTGGGTACGTCGGGGGAGAAGTACGATATGCGCTTCTCGACCTCGTACAACTACCAGGGCGGGCTGGTGCCGAACACGAAACTGAACGTGGTGAACTTCAACATCACGGGCGGCTACACGTTCTCGCCCAAGCTGCGGTTCGACGCCAGCATGAACTACAACCGGCAGTTTACGCCCAACTTTCCCGACGTTAGCTACGGGCCAAACTCGCTGATTTACAACATTATTGCCTGGGGTGGTGCCGACTGGAACATCGATGATATGAAGCAGATCTGGCAACCCGGCAAGGAAGGCACGCAGCAGATTTACGCCGAATACCAGCGGTATAACAACCCGTGGTTCCTGGCCAAAAACTGGCTCCGTGGTCACTACAACAACAACCTCTACGGGTACACCTCGCTGAAATACCAGCTCACGAACAACCTGCAACTGACGGCCAAAACGCAGCTGACGACGTACAACCTGCTCCGGACGGAGAAATTTCCGTATTCGGCCACGACCTACGGCCGCGAGGAAGCACGGGGCGACTACCGCGAAGACCGCCGGAACCTGTTCGATAACATCAACCAGGTGCTGCTGCAATACAACAAGACGATCTCGCGCGATCTGACCATCAACGCCCTGGCCGGTGGCGAAGCGCGGGTGTTCAACTACAACTCCGACTACGCCAGCACCAACTACCTCAACGTGCCGGGCGTGTACAACTTCGCCAACTCGTCGAACCCGGTGATTGCCAACAACTTCACCGCCGATATGCGCGTATTGTCGGCCTATTACTCGGCTGACTTTACCTTCCGCGATTTCCTGACGCTGACCACCACCGGCCGACTCGACAAACTTTCGACGCTGCCCAAAGGCAACAACGCGTATTTCTATCCGTCGGTAGCCCTGAGCACGGTCATTTCAGACTACGTGAAGCTGCCCGCCAGCCTGGGTATCTCGTTTCTGAAAGTGCGGGCCAGCTACGCCAACGTAAAAGACGGCCTGACCCAGTCGACCATCGGGGCTACGCCTGGCGCGTCGTTCCCGCTCAGTTACGGCGACAACTACGCATCGTCGTACGGCGGACCGACCTACCAGAACTCGGCCGTGTATTCGCTGCCACTGCTGTATAACAACAAGCCCGGCGCGTACTTCACCAACACGCTCAATAACCCCAACCTGAAGCCGAACTCGACCTCACAGACGGAACTTGGGCTGGACATCCGCTTCCTCAACAACCGGCTGGCCCTCGACGCGGCTTATTACGTCAGCAACGACGGTCCGCGCATTTTTACGCTGCCGTCGTCGGAGGCAACGGGCTACACCGGCCGGCTGGTCAACGGGATCATGACCCAGAAAAAAGGGGGCGAAATCTCGCTGACGGGTAAGGCTATTCGCTCGAACAGCGGCTTCAACTGGGACGTGGTGGCCAACTACTCGACCTTTACCGAGCGGCTGAAAGAAGTGTATCCCGAAGGCGGTATCAACACCATTGCCTCCAACTACTTTGTAGGCAGCAGCAGCGGTAACCGCTTTATCAACGTCGGCGACCGGACGGACGGCTTCTATTCCGGCGCGTTCGTGCGTACACCCGACGGGCAATACATCAATGACGCCGGTGGACGGCCCATCGCGAATCCGGTGGCGCAGTTTCTGGGCTACGTGAATCCGAAATTTGTGTGGGGCATCAACAACCGGTTCAGCTACAAAAACCTCACGTTCAGCTTCCAGTTCGACGGGCGCGTGGGTGGTGTGATCGGCGACTACGTCCGGCAGAAAACCTTCCAGGGTGGTCGTAACATCGAAACCATACAGGGTGCGCTGGGTACGGCCCGCGTCAATGACGTGCAGGGCGTGAAGTCATACGTGGGTACCGGCGTCGTACTGACGAGCGGTCAGCTCAACTACGACGTCAACGGTAACGTGCTGAACTACGGCGAACTGCGCTACGGCCCCAACACCACGGCGACCTACGCACAGGACTATGTTGCCCGGATCTACGGTCAGGCTGAGTCGTTCCTGATGGACCGGAGTTTCGTTAAGCTGCGTGAAGTCATCATCGGCTATTCGCTGCCCACACGCCTGACCAGCCGGTTTGGTGTCCGGCAGGCGAGTGTCTCGCTGGTCGGTCGTAACCTGCTCTACTTCGCGCAGTACAAAGACATCGATCTCGATCAGTACCTGACGGGCGGCATCTCCGGCCTGCAAACGCCCACCACCCGCCGGTACGGTATCAACCTGAATCTGACGTTTTAAAATGGGTTCAAGGTCTGAGGTTTAAGGTTCAAAGTTGCCCCGATGAGCGGCAACCAACCTTAAACCCTGGACCTCAAACCTTAAACTCTTCGACGAATGACCTCCAAAAAATACATCCTCCCCCTGCTGGCCCTGCTGACGCTGGCGGGCTGCGAAAAACCGTTCGACCAGCTCGAACAGGATCCCAACCGCCCGACGAGTGCGCCCGCGTCGCTGGTATTCAACGGCGTTGTCAACGATATGTACAGCGTCGCCGGTGGCGGTGGCTGGAACGATAGTCAGCGGTACAACCAGTTCTACGCCAGTAATTACAACTACTACGCAACCAACGATTACGCGTGGACCACAACGGGCCTCAACTACACGACGCTGAAAAACGTGGTGAAGATGGAAGAAGAAGCGAAAAAAGCCGGTCTGCCCGACGTGAATGCGTATTCGGCACTGGGCAAATTTTTCCGGGCGTACTTCTTCGAGAACATGACCCGGCGCGTCGGCGATATTCCGATGACCGAAGCCCTGCAGGGCCTGAGCAACGCAACGCCTAAATACAACGCGCAGAAGGACGTATATGTCCAGATTCTGAGCTGGCTCGACGGAGCCAACACCGATCTGACGTCGCTCATCGCCAAAAACGACAACAACCTGTCGGGCGATATTTACTTCGGCAACAGCCTGAGCAAGTGGCAGAAAGCGGTGAACACCTACAAGCTGCGCGTGCTGATCAACCTGAGCCGCAAGGAATCGGATACGGATCTGAACATAAAGTCGCGCTTCGCCGAAGTCGTTGGTAACCCGACGAAATTCCCAATTATGGCGTCGATGGACGACAACCTCCAGTACGTTTACAACAGCCAGTTCAATAAGTACAACCGCAACCCCGACAATTTTGGGGGTAACGCGACCCGTGAAAACATGGCGGCAACGTACCTCGGTACGCTCACCAGCCTGAAAGACCCGCGTACGTATGTGGTCGCCGAACCGGCTACGGCGCTGGTTGCTGCGGGAACAAAACCGACCGATTTTGCCGCTTTTGTGGGTGCCTCGTCGGGCGAAGATCTGGCAACGATGGCCGACAAAGCCAACAAAGGGCAGTATTCGTTTCAGAATCGCAAGCACTACTACAGCACCTATACCGCCGAGCCGTATCTGATTATCAGCTACCCTGAGTTGCAGTTCAACATCGCCGAAGCCATCAACCGGGGCTGGGTGGCAGGTAACGCCGAGACCTATTACCAGAACGGTATCAAGGCATCGTGGGGTTTCTACGGCATCACCGAGGGAGCCAATTCAGTCTACTTCTCAGCCGATGGCGGCTACCGCAATGTCAACACCTACACGGTTGACGTAAATTTTGCCGGTTACTACGCGCAACCCGCTGTGAAATACGCGGGCAGCTCGACCGGTCTGACCCAGATTCTGACGCAGAAGTACCTGGCCTTTGCGCAGAATTCAGGACTGGAAGCCTTCTACAATCAGCGCCGGACGGGCGTGCCCACGTTTCTGATCGGCCCCGGCACGGGCAACAGCCAGCGGATTCCGCTGCGCTGGCAGTATCCGGCCACCGAGCGGTCGTACAACACAGCCAACAACACAGCGGCCGTATCCAGTCAGTACGGCGGCAACGACGACATCAACGCCCAGATGTGGCTGTTGAAGTAGATTCCCAAAACCTCCCGACAGCGGCCGACCGTCCCCAACCGGAACGCCGGACCGCCCTCCCTGACGGGGAGGGGGTGGGTCGTTGATATGACAAAAAGTTACTAACTAACTCATGCGCCTTCTTCTCATCTGTTTGAGTTTATTGCTGAGCAGCGCAGTGTTGGCACAACCGGCGCAGAACCTGATTCTGGTGACGCTCGATGGGGTACGCTGGCAGGAAATCTTTACCGGGGCCGACTCGACACTGCTCTTCGACCCGGTGTTCAGCCGCGATACGTCGGCCGCCCGCAAGGCGTTCTGGGCCAAAACGCCCACCGACCGGCGGGAGCGATTTATGCCGTTTCTCTGGAATACGATTGGCAAACAGGGGCAGCTCTACGGCAACCGGCAACTCGGCAGCAAAATGAACGTGTCGAACCCGCACTGGTTCAGCTACCCCGGCTACAACGAAATTTTGAGCGGTTACGCCGACGACCGGATCAAGTCGAACGATAAAATCGACAACCCCAACGTGACGGTGCTGGAGTTTATCAATCAGCAACCGGGATTCAACGGAAAAGTAGCGGCTTTCTCGTCGTGGGACGTTATCGAAGCCGCCGTCAATGAAAAGCGCAGTGGTATCTACGCCAGTTCGGCCAACGAAACCAGCCAGCCCACTACCGGCCCCGATTCACTGCTTGCCGACATGACCCGCCTGCTGCCCCGCCAGTTCGGCGACGGTGTCCGGGCCGACGCGCTGACCTATTTTACGGCGCGGCAGTACATTCGGGAAAAGCAGCCGCGTGTACTGTTTCTGTCGTTCGACGAAACCGACGACCTGGCCCACGCCGGGCAGTACGCCGAGCATCTGACGATGGTGCAGTCGATTGACCGCTACCTCGGTGATTTGTGGCAGATGCTCCAGTCGATGCCGCAGTATGCGGGTAAAACGGCGATGCTCATCACGACCGACCACGGGCGGGGCCATACGCCCAAAGCCCGCTGGAAAGACCACGGCACCAAAACCGCCGATTCATACCAGATCTGGCTAGGTGCCATTGGTCCGGGCGTCGCATCGACTGGGGAGCAGAAAAATGGCCCGGCCGGGCAACGCCCGGTTCTCTTTCAGAATCAGATCGCGGCAACGATGGCCCGGCTGCTGGGGCTTACCTTCACCGCCGATCACCCCGTTGGGCAACCGATTGAGATGACCCCGTAGCTGAGGCCGATCGTCCCCGCCCGTCCGGCAGCGGCCGACCGCCGTCAGGGAGGGGCGTAAAATCAGTTAGGTTTGGCTTATGAACTATCTTGCAGAACAAAACTAATCCGCCTTACCGCCCCTCTTTTACGAGGAGGGGTCGGGGGTGGGGTCAATCCATGAACCGTCGCGAACTACTCAAATCGGCTGCGCTGCTGCCACTCGTACCAGCCACCAGTGAACTGATCACCGGTCAGCCAGCCACCGCCCGCAAACGCAGCCTGCGGTTTGCGTACATCGGCGACACGCACATCCTGCCCGACAAAAAGCCGATGGACGGCGTGGCGAAATGCTTCCAGAGCGTACAGGAGCAGCGCGACAAACCGACGTTCATTCTGCACGGGGGCGACGTAATTATGGATGCCCTGAAAGAGGACCGCGACAGGGTGCAGAAGCAGTGGGACACGTGGCATTCGGTAGCGAAAGCCAACAACAACCTGCCCATCGAATACTGCATCGGCAACCACGACATCTGGGGTTTCGACGGGGCCAAAGCCGACCCGATGTATGGCAAGAAATGGGCGCAGGACCAGCTACAGATCAGCGGCCGTTATCGCAGTTTCAGCAAAGGCAGCTGGCAGTTTATCATCCTCGACAGTGTGCAGCCCAAAGCCGATGGCGGCTGGTACACGGGCGGCATCGACCCGGAGCAGATGGAGTGGCTGAAAGGCGAACTGACCAGGCTGGACAAGAAAACGCCGGTGCTGATTATGTCGCACATCCCGATTGTATCGGTGACGGGCTTCGCGTTCGCCACCAACGTGAAAGACGGCAACTGGCAGATTCCCGCCGGTATCGACCTGCCCGACGCGGCTCAGCTGATAACGCTGTTCTACGAGCACCCGAACGTGAAAGCCTGCCTGAGCGGCCACATGCACCTGCTCGACCGGGCTGAGTACAACGGGGTGTCGTATATGTGCAACGGGGCCGTATCGGGTAACTGGTGGAAAGCTGACACCTACCAGCAAACCCACGCCGGTTACGCCCTCTTCGACCTCTACGACGACGGTACCGTCGAGCGGCAGTACATTTCGGTTTAACCAGTTTGTGGTTTGTAGTTCGTAGTTGCGGTTCACTGCCGGAGCTGACGCGGAACTACTCCGCCGGAGGAACTACAAACCACGAACTACAAACTACAAACTCTAATGCAGCCCATTGCCCAGCTTTTCGCGCAGAGCGGACAGGACGAATACTACGGTGAACCCGTAACGCAGCTTGAACACGCGCTGCAATGTGCCCAGCTTGCCGAGCAGGCCGGTGCCGACGACGAAACCGTCGTGGCCGCGTTCCTGCACGATATTGGCCACCTACTGCCGGTTGAGTCGGCTGAAGGGTATATGGATGGCTACGGTACCGTCGACCATGAGCGGCTGGGGGCTGATTTTCTGCGGCAGCGCGGCTTTTCGGAGAAGATTGCCCAGCTTATCGAGCACCACGTCAACGCCAAGCGGTATCTGGTCTACAAGCACCCCGAGTACCGCGCCCGGCTGTCGGAAGCGAGTACGAAAACGCTGCTCTTTCAGGGTGGCCCCATGACTATCGACGAAGCTGCTCAGTTCGAGCAGAACCCGTATTTCCGGGAAATTCTACAGGTGCGCGGCTGGGACGAACGCGCCAAAGAAATCGACCTGCCCACGCCCGGTATCGAGCACTACCTGGCCCTCTGCGAGCGCGTCCGGCGGTGACTTTTTAGTATATTGCTGGAAAATAGTCGGTCATGGAAGCAACGTACCACCTCAACCCCGGCGAGTTAACAGATGACTTTCTAAAAGCCATTCAGTTGATTTTCCACGACCAATACGTAAAAGTGGCGGTCGAAGTGGAAGATAGCGGAGAAACCAATGCGATTCGGGCGAACACGGCATTGCATGAAAAACTCGTCCGGCGAATGAGGAATGTCGAGAACGGATTAGTCCGGGAGGTGGATAGCAGTAAACTGATGAATGATGCGTCGGCTGACATTTGAAAACGAAGCATTCGACGAATTCACTGAGTGGGCTACGATCAACAAAAAAATCTTCGACCGAATCATCAAGCTGTTGATTGAGATACAGCGAACTCCACTTACTGGTACGGGTAAACCGGAGCTGTTGAAACATGAGTTTAAAGGCTACTGGTCACGGTGAATCGATCGCACCGGCGACCCGGCAGGAGCATCGCCTGATTTATCAGGTTACCAACGACGCGATCGTCGTGCTATCTTGTCGGGACCACTATTAACTGCTGCCTGTGAAATCACCCGTTTTTCTTCGCAATCCGACCGTTTTTACCCTGTTCGGGGCGGTGGCTGCGTTTTGCACGTATGCCTGTATGTACGCCTTCCGCAAGGGGATTACGGCCGTGTCGTTCGACGGCATGGCGTTCGCGGGCATCAGCTACAAAATCTGGCTCATCACGGCGCAGGTGATGGGGTACGCGGCTTCCAAGCGCATCGGCGTCAAAGTCGTTTCCGAGATGTCGCCGGGACGCCGGGCGTTGAATATCCTGCTCTTTGTCGGGTTTGCCGAACTCGCCCTGCTCGGTTTCGCGCTGGTCCCGGCTCCCTGGAATATCGTCTTTCTGTTTCTGAACGGCCTGCCGCTGGGCATGGTCTATGGTATCATGCTCGGCTTTCTGGAAGGCCGTAAACAGACCGATGCGCTCGTGGCCGGCCTGACGGCTTCGTTCATCTTCGCGTCGGGCTTTGTCAAAACCGTCGCCCTCACCATCCGCGCTGACTGGGGTGTTTCCGAGTTCTGGCTCCCCTTTGTAACGGGTGCCCTGTTTGTACTGCCCCTGTTGCTATCGGTGTATGCCCTGACGCTGCTGCCCCCGCCAACCGCCGAAGACCGTGCTCTCCGCACCGAACGCAAACCAATGGATGCCGACGAACGCCGGGCGTTTGTCCGCACGTTCGGGCCGGGGCTGGTGCTGCTCATCGCATCGTACGTATTGCTCTCCGCCTTCCGCGACTTCCGCGACAACTTCGGCCCCGAAATTCTGCGCGACGCGGGGGTGAGTAACCCCGCCTTTTTTGCCAAAACTGAAACGCTGGTAGCCGTGGGCGTGCTGGTGGTAATGGCCCTGCTGCAACGCGTCACCGATAACTTTCGGGCCTTTGCGCTGCTGAACGGTATCATGCTGCTGGGGGGCGCACTGGTGGGCGTCAGCACCTGGGCCTACACGGCCGGCCTGCTTTCGACCGGCACCTGGTTTCTGCTGACCGGGCTGGGCCTGTACATGGGTTACGTGCCCTGCAACGGCCTGTATTTCGAGCGGCTGGTAGCATCGTTCCGGTACGTCAGCACGGTCGGGTTTATCGTGACCCTCGCCGACTGGTACGGGTATCTGGGCAGCGTGGGCGTGCTGCTTTACAAAAATTTCGGGCAGGGCACCATCAGTTATCTGGCTTTCTTTATCAACGGGGCCTACATTCTGGCCGTTGTCTATACGCTGCTGGTTATCGGCTCGTTTGTGTATTTTCGGGCGCAGTACCGGTCTGCATCCGTCGCGCCGGGTCAGGAAAGCCTGGCCTGATCGTCAGTTGTGAACGGTCCCCCGAATCTGTTAGCTTTGCCCAGTATGGAAGCACGTATCAACCCGGTAATCGAACCCATTGTGCGCGAGTTCAAAGCGGCATTACAGGTGATGTACGGCGAGCGGCTGCGGGACGTGGTGCTCTACGGCTCCTACGCCCGGGGCGACTACGACGAGGAATCCGACATCGATCTGATGATTGTGCTCAACGATGAGAAAATCGATACGATTGCTGAAGTCTGGCGACTGAGTGATCTGCACGTCGACTTTCTGGATCGTTACGGAAAGATTGTTTCCAGTCTGCCCGTTGGCTTCGACCGGTACCGGCATTCCTTCGGTCCCGTTTATCAAAACGCCCGGCGTGAGGGTATTTTGCTATGAACGAACAAATCGATCGTTTTCTGGAGCAGGCTGCCGACACACTGGAGGCCGCCGATTTATTATTGAAGCATGAACACGAACTGGCGTTGGCCAACCGGGCCTATTACGCGGTTTTTTATTGCATTAGCGCCCTACTTCTGTCTAGAAATGTCGTAACAAAATCACACGAAGGAGCGCGGAGCAAATTCCACGAGTTGTTCGTCAAAACGCGTCAGTTTACTCCAGAGATCAGCAAACTCATTGCGCGAAGTGCCGACGCCCGGCAATCGGCTGATTACAATATGGACGTCGATATTACCGAAGAACAGGCGCACGAACTACTCACGGATGCCCGCCATTTCTACGCCCTCACGCTGGCCTATTTCCGTGAACATCCTCCGGTCGAATGAACCGCATTATCCGTTAGCTTTGCCCAGTATGGAAGCAACGATCAACCCGGCTATCGAACCCATTGTGCGCGAGTTCAAAGCGGCCTTGCAGGTGATGTACGGCGAGCGGCTGCGGGACGTGGTGCTCTACGGCTCCTACGCCCGGGGCGACTACGACGAGGAATCCGACATTGATTTGATGATTGTGCTCAACGATGAGACGGTTAATACGATCAGCGAAGCCTGGAAAATGGGTGATCTAACGACAACATTGTTGCTTAATTATGGCAAAGTCGTTTCTGTTCTGCCTGTTGCTGCCAATCGATTTGCGCTATCGTATATGCCTGTTTATCAGAACGCCCGTCGTGAGGGCATCATGTTATGAAAGAGGCCATTAAAGAGTTTCTGAACCATGCAGCGATGGCATTGGATGATGCCGAGTTTTTACACAAGGACGGTCGCATACTGGCTTTGGTTAACCGGTCTTACTACGCCATTTTCTATTGCATCAGTGCTTTATTGCTGACAGAAGGCATTACGACAAAGAAGCATACCGGTGCACAAAGCAAGTTTAACGAGCATTTTATTAAAACAGGCCTGTTTGATATTGCCAACAGTAAGTTGGTTGCCCGTAGCTTCGACGCCCGCCAATCGGCTGATTACGATATGGAATCAGCTATTTCTGATGAGCATGTACAGCAATTGCTCAGCGACGCCCGCCATTTCTACGATCTTACGCTGGCTTATTTCCGTGAACATCCGGTCGGGTAAACAGCATTGAATGGGCTAACTGATGTTGACTCGATAGTCGAGTTGATAAACTGCCCCGCAACCAATTACCCTATGAATCCCTGGAGCAGCGTGCCTTACGCCGATTACGAACGCCATATGAGTCACGAAACGGTGGGTCAACTGGCGTTGCTGAACGAGATCACCGGCGAAAAAGTAGCCCAGCGGTATCCGCATACGGTGGCCGTTTACGGAGCCTGCACGGGCAACGGCTTTGCTCACTTCGTGGACGCCCAGACCGTCTACGCCGTTGACCTCAACCCGACTTACCTCGCGATTTGCCACGACCGCTACGACCCCATTCTGAACAAGCTGGTGCTGGTGCAGGCCGACATCAACCTGGAACCCGTACCCATTCCGCCCGACTCGGTCGACCTGCTTATCTGCCACCTGTTTCTGGAATACGTCGACCTCGACCGGGCGTTTGCCAGTTTCCGGCAGGTGCTGCGGCCGGGTGGGCTGCTCAATGTCGTGTTGCAGCGCAGCAATGATACCGGTTGGGTCAGTAATACGGGTGTCACGACGCTCCGGCCCGTATCGACTATCGCCAAAGAGGTGCCGGACGAAACACTCCGGCTACTCGCATCACCCGATTTACGGTTTGACGGTTTACAAACCTACCGGATGCCCAACGGGAAAAGCCTGATTTCGTACGATTTTGTGAAAGCAGCCGATGCTCCGCAAGTTGACGAAGACGATACGGAATCTGACTGGCTGACGTGGGATCGGTATATGCACGGACTTCTGCACGATGACTGTCATTTTACCGCCTGATAATTGCCTATGTTCAGCAATGTACCCGTTGGTAAAGGCTGGGTTGTCAGCTAGGCAGTGAGTGGTTGGCTGCAAGCTTGCAGAAATCGGCCGACGGGTCAAAGCGGGGCTAAGTTTGTGTCGTTAAACCAACCGATACACAAACATGGCACACCCTACTCATCAAGTATTTAACCTAATTGTTCTCGACGAAAGCGGCTCGATGGACGTACTCGCAACGGCCGTTCGGACGGGTTTTGATGAACTGGTTCAGACTATCTGTCAGGCGCAGGAAGCGTTTTCCGAACAGGTGCATACCGTATCGCTCGTCACGTTCAGCAGCATCGGTATCCGAACCCTGCTGGCCAACCAGCCCGTGGCGCAGTTACACCCTCTCGAACCGGGTGATTACTGTCCCAACGGTGGTACCCCTCTTTACGACGCGCTTGGGCATAGTCTTTTACGGCTCGAACGGCAGATCGAATCCGACGCCAATCACTCAGTGCTCGTAACCATTATCACCGATGGAGCTGAAAACGCATCCCGCGAGTTCACCGGTTCTGTTATCAGGCAACATATCGAACGGCTTACGCAGAAAGACTGGGTGTTTACGTACATGGGAGCCAACCACGATGTGGCTACCACCGCCGGTACCCTGTCGATTCGGGCCAGCATTGAGTTTAAGGCTAATCAGACAGGAATGAACGACCTGTTCCAGAAAGACCGGTTCAGCCGACACGCCTTCTACGAAAAACGCAGCCGGGGTATGTCGAGCCGGGATGCTTCGGACGATTTCTTTAAGTAAACTACCGCCTGAATTATCTCTTTGCTGTAGTCTCCGCTCTTACTCGCCACCCAATGACCGTCCACCTGCTCCGAACTCCTGAATACAATACCGATGATTTCTTTTCGGTGCTGTCGCTGCTCCAATCTACCAACCCGTCGGGTATCCGTTTTCAGGCGGTCGAACGGCAGGTGGACGAGGAAGAATTCCCGTTTTTACGGCGCCACTACGACTCATTGCAATTTAGCTATAAGCCTTTGCAGCAAACACTGTATGCGCTGGAGCGCGAGGCTCCTCTGTCGTGGCAGGAAATGTTCGGGGTATGCCAGTGGTACCGCGACTGGGCGAACGTCGGTCCTGCCGATCTGGTGTTGCTGCTAACGCCCCGCCCCAACGCACTCAACTGGTTCAGCGGCTCTGATGACCGCCACAACACGTTTATCCATACCGCCGACTGGGAACACTATATCACCAGCCATCATAAGTACCCGGTTGCCTACCAAGTGTGGGCCACAGTACTACGCGATGCGATGCAGCTACCCGCCTTCGGCGACCACAGCTACTTTCATGAGCGGCCCATTGGCTGTATGAATGACTTTTGTGAGCAAAAAAGAGACGTGGCCCTCAAGCTACGGACAGCCGACATCTGTGGCTCCTGCTGTGATCGGTTACAGGCTGTATCGTCCGATGCCAAACTGATTCTCGACGGCTTACAGGCCTTCGCCAGTCTACGTGAACAGATGCTTTTCCAGCAGGGCTTCCGGCGGTCGGCGTCGGTCAGCGACCTGCTGGTCACTGAGCACCTGAACATCACGTTTTCCCAGTTTGGTAAACTCGATGTGCAAATGCCTTCACTACCTAAAGTGCTTTACCTGTTTTTCCTGCGGCATCCGGAAGGAGTCCGGTTGAAGGAACTTGAGGCGCATCGCCATGAACTGATGCAGCTTTATCTGCGCGTGTCGGGTGCCGATAACTTGGGGCTGATGGAAGAACGTATTAGGAAACTGGTGAATCCCCTGGAGAGTGGCGTGCGCGATCAAAATCTGTCGCGGGCTAACAAAGCCCTGCGCGACGCCCTCGGCGAGTCGATGGCGGAGCCATACCTGATCGACGGGATAGCCGGTGAACGTTACGCCATTGCGCTGCCAACTAGCCGGGTTGTCCTGCCTACTGACCTGACTAGTGAATTCGCCGTTCAGTAAGCCTATCCTATTTTTCTGTTCAATCTTAACCAGTCAACTGCTATGTGGATCGCTTCAACATTGGGTTTCTTTTCGGTGGTTCGTTCCAGCCTTGATAACCGATTCATGATTCGGGCCCGCCGTAAGGCCGACCTCCGAAATTTACTGGAGGCCGGACTGACCGGTGAACTGCTCGATACCCCCGACGCCGATTACGTGGCCCAACTGCTTGTAGAGCCCGACGAACTGCCCCGATCCTACGCCCTACTGGCTATGCAGGTCGACTATGCCAACTTTAAAGGCCGGATTCACGACCTGCCCGATCAGGCTGGCAAGTCGCGGATGTACGGAAAGATGTGGTCTGCGGCTTACGAGTACCAGCAAAAAATTGGTCGGCATGAACCCGATCTTCAGCAATGGGTCGAAGCCATTACCCCCGACGAAGTTAAGTCGGTCGACAGAGATTACCAGCGCCTAGCTTACGAGCATTGGAAACAGCTCAACCCGGACGGGTAGTGCCCGGTTAAAAAACGCCAGTGCCTAGCTTTAGTCACTGATACGATTTAGATAAACTTACATTTCATAATCAGTCACTTATTCATCGTCCATGACTTTTCCTGTACTGTCGTCTGATCTATACAAACTATCCTTTTCCGGCTTACTCAGTAAAAACCAGATATCGCTTCGCCTGTACAAAAAACTGGTTAATTACGCGCGGCTGACAACCGTAGGAGATCTATACGTAAAGTATCGTTCAGTAACTGATTTTGTAAATCGAGTCCCATCGACAGGTGAAAAAATTAAGCTTCAGCTGACCGAGATGCTCAACGCTCTGGCCAATAATTGCGATGCGTCCGAGTGCGAAATCATACCTTATCAGGGGCCGGAGGATACCTCGTCTGTCAGCAGCTTGCCTGACGTCAGTTTCCCAGACTTAGACGAAGACATTCGGCAAATCACGTTCGATGCGTTATATAAGAAGGGCCTTATTGCCAAGTCATTACACAATAAACTAACGCGGGATGCCGGTCTGCGATGTGTCGGAGATTTTTTGGATAAGTTCACCAGTATAGAGTCGTTTATAGAATCCACACCCTACACAGGTTCTAAAACGAACGAGCGAGTAGCACAGATGCTGGAAATGGTGGCAAGCAACCCGACAGCACTGGCCGCTCAGGCAGCTGCATCAGGCATTCAATTGCCTTACATACGATGATGAGGTACGACTAGGGGATGCTCTTCATCAGCTTCTGATTGATTCGATAGCGGAGTTGAAGCAAAAGGAAATGCGGAGCAAACGAATGCAGGGCCCCGTTGCCGAGCACATTCTTATTCGTAATCTGACGTATGAAGAAACAGGTTTGCTCATAGGGCTTACACGCGAACGGGTACGTCAGATAAGGGGGGAGCTAATCGATGGATTTCGGGTTTGGCTTACGCATGGTGTAAACCCGCTGATGAGAGGTTTTTACATCGCCGAAGGACTTCGACAACGGACCAGCGATCTAATCAGCAACTTGTCAACTGATTTCGGCGATGTAGCTTCTGAAGAGCAGATTGGGCAGTGGCTAAGTCAGCAAGGTATTACGATTGTTTCTGATGATGCAATTGCCCGACGTTTTTTTCTACTGTTGGCAGGGGCTGATCTGACGGACAAGGTAGAGAGTCGGTTTAGTAAAACGCGCTTTTATGTACTGAATTCTGCATTCAGTAAAGCCGACTTTTTGAAGGTAGGTGAACTGACGCTTGATGCTCTGGCGGGATCGGTAACTTCACAATCTGCCGACTCGGTGGTGTTGGCCGTGAATCGGCTGCTGAAAAAAGAAAAAGTTGCGTTGACCAAGGGGTTGCGCACCAATTTAGTGAAGTATGTACAAAATGCTTTGACCTGTCTGCCCGAAGTTGAGCAACTACAGAGTCCTGATGGATTTGTTTACCAACTTTTCTTCTCCAATCTCTCTCATCTATCTATGGCTGAACGAGTACTCAGTGAAGAGGGGAGAGCTATGTATTACTCAGAAATTGCTTCTGCTCTTCAGTCCCGTCTGCAAAAGGTAGGGATTCACCGTGACTTCGACGAAACCAGTCTCAGGCAGCAGATTGGTAATAGCAAACGAATTAAGCACTACGGTAAAAACAGTCTGTATTCAATCAAAGATTCAAAAACGGAAGATGCCGCTGAGAATTATACGAAAACAGAATTATCTATCAGAGCTATCGAGTTGGCGCAAAAGCCCTTGTCTATAGCGGATGTCAATTCGTACATAAACAATTTTCTGATTGGTCTTGGCGTTCCGGGTGACCAGAGTCAGAAGTCGACGGCTAGCCTGTTGTCGTACGCTCTGAAACAGCCCGATGGGGTCTGCCGACTTCAGAATGGCCGCTACATTCTGAAAAAATGGGAATATCAGTACGTTGATTTGTTGGAAACAACTCCAACAAAGGCATTAAAAGGGAGCCTGCTCAATAAAGTACAATCGATACTGGCTGCTGCACCCGAATGCACCATGGTTCGCAAAACGCTATCTAGACAATTGATAGCTGATGGACATCCCAGACCGTCGATTGGGTCGGTATTTAAACAGACTGCTTTCGAGCAGTTTGATCAAGACGGTAAGAAATATATCCAGCTCCGGCAGGATGTGGATTTTGTTCCTAAGGTTCTGAAAAAAGAACAGATCAAAGACCGAATTATTAATCTACTTTCCGCCGTGACTGATCGGCGGCTACCCATGCGAGCAATCGTTAAGCAGATTGAAAAAGAGTTTACGTTAACTAAAACTCAGCGGCCGGTCGTTTACAAAGTTATTACAGAAAATCCGCGCCTGTTTTTTAAAGAGTCAGATGATAATTGTCAGGTAACTCTGCTGGTGACACCGGGCGAACTAGAGAAGGCAGAACCCTACAATGCAGCAAAGGATTGGCCCGTATTGCTTCGCTATGTACTAGAACATGTTGAGGCAGTGGTAAATCCACTAATACAGCATTCGTTTGTTACCTTGGCAGACCAATTTCATCAGTTCGCGCTTGTTGAAGTACTCTGCGATGATCTGGAAGGAATACGCCTGCTGCCTTGGTACCTGTGGAACTACTATACTAACCCAAACTCACAGGCAACGCATTTATATGCCCGGGCGGTTATAGCTTCGATGGAACCTTATCTGCAAAAAATACTCCACGTTGCCAACCCTTATTATTTTGCTGAGTTCCAGCAATCCCAGCCGGATAAAAAAGGACTCAGTCAATTGATGAAAAAATTATACAGGGCTAATCCATGGAAATCGGATGCAACGAAAGACGTATATGAAAAGGCCAGACAAGCGCGTAACTCCATCGCACACACGGCTCAGGTGTGGGATCCGATGGAGGAGCGTACTCATGTTCAGGCGTGTCTATCGCACATGCTATATGTCGGAGACTGCTACTATGCAGAGCTAAACAAGACCTAGAGCGTGTTGGTAAAACATCAATCACATAACCCAAATGGCGACGGCCCGAACTTTCGCAGTTCGGGCCGTCGCCATTTGGTGCAAAAGCGGTAGCTACTGTAAACTAAATACCGTATAAACCGAAAGCCGATTAGAACTTATACCCCAGCGTGGCCGTCAGTTGCCGGGGGGGGATCGGCATGATGCTGTAGCGGTCGTGGATCAGGTAGTTCAGCTCGTTGGTGATGTTCGACAGTTTCACCAGCAGCGATACCGCCCGGTAGCCGTAGCCGGCCGTCAGGTCGATGGTCGTGAAGCCCGTCAGTGGAATCAGGCGACTGAAGGCGGGCGTCTGTCCGAAGGTGTTGTTGTTACCCCCGTTGCGGGCACCCGTGTAGAACGCCGATGCGCCCAGTTTCAGACCGCGCAGCCGGGACAGGTCGAAGGTGTAAAAAATCGTGGCGTTGGCCGTATGCGCCGGGCTGTTGGTTAGCCGCTCGCCTTCAATAAAGGCCCCCGCTGTCTGCGCCGTTTTGGTGTAGCGGATGTAGTTGTAAGCGTAGCCCGTGATGAAGTAGAAATTCTTCGACAGGCTGGCGTTGATGTCGACTTCAAACCCGTCGCTCGTCGTCTGACCGGTGAATTCCTTTACGTTGGTGTCGGTATTGGGCGAACCGTCGGCGCGGGTCAGGGCGGTCAGGGCCAGGTTGCTGTTCTGAATGCGGTAAACGCTGGCATTGGCTGACACCCGGCCGTTGAACAGATCGTTTTTGACACCAACTTCGTACTGATCGACAATCGACGGACTTAGCGTTGCCCCATAAATATCGACACCTGTGTTGATGTTGAAGTTGTTGGCGTAGCTGATATAGGCCGAGGTTGTACGGGTGGGCTGGTAAATCAGCGCACCCTTTGGTGAGAAAGCCGCGTCGGTTTTGTCGACGGCCGTGCCGCGCGTCTCGACACCCGTCATCTGGTTCAGAATCGTGGTCTGCACCGTTTTCTGCGACGACCACCGGACGCCTGCCAGTACTTTGAACTTGTCGCTCAGGGCAATCAGATCCTGAATATACACCCCGCTGCGCTGCGATGGAGCCGTGGTACGAGCCACTACGCTGGCGTTGGGAATGTCGCTGCGCTCAGGATACAAACCGGGGTTGAGAACGTTGATTTTATCGTAAGTCGTCACCGCTGAGCCGTTACTGTTGGTGATCGTGAACGAATTCGTGACGTTCGTCACGGCCACGTAATCGGCACCAAACAGCAGCTGGTGCGCGATCTTGCCGGTGTTGAACCGTCCGTTCAGGTTTACCTGCCCCGTCGCGTTATTCTCCGTGGTCAGCGTCCGGCTCAGCGTCCGGTTCCAGTCGCCGTTGGCGGCAATCGTGTTGTTTGGTATCCCCGAGCCGTAGGCGGTCACGTTGGTTTGCTGCGCGGCCCCGATAGCCGTCAGTTTCCAGTTGCTGTTGAACGAATGATTGATCGTGGCCGATCCCGATTTCTGGTCGAGATTGTTGTAGGCCCAGCCTACGTTGATGAAGCGCGAGCGGGGTACGTCGGGAATTACGGCGTCCTGATTCTGGTTCAGCGAGCCGATACCGTTGTCGGGCGTCAGGTTCGACTTGAGGTAGTCGCCCTGGAGCAGGATCGTGGTTTTGCTGCCCAGATTGTACTGTAGCGAGGGGTTGACGTAGACGCGCTCGGTTTTCACCACGTCGCGGTAGCTGTTCGACTTCTCGTAGGTGCCCACTACCCGGAAGGCCAGGTTTTTGGCAATCGGCCCGTACACGTCGATGATGGGTTTGTACAGACCGAAACTACCCACGCGCATCTGCACTTCACCCCCAAAATCGAAGCGGGGCTTTTTGGTGACCATGTTGATAATCATCCCGCCCGATACGTTGCCGTACAGTAGCGACGACGCGCCTTTCAGCACTTCGACTGATTCGAGCGTGCTGGCTTCGGGAAAACCATTGGTGTTGGAGATTACGCCGTTCTTAAAAATACTGCCCGCGCCACCGGCAATCCCGATGCTGTAGCCACGAGCTGTGAATGTTTCGGCCACCCCGCCCCGCTGCTGGGTAAGGGCTACGCCCGATACGTTGCGCAGGGCATCGCCCAGCCGCGAAATCTGCTGGTTTTCAATGACGATGTTGCTGACGATACCCGTCATCTGGGGCAGATCGAGCGGAGCAAGCCCGGCCTTACCTACCGTAACAACTTTGTTCGATCCGGTTACTTCAACTTCATCTAGCTGCGATG
Source organism: uncultured Spirosoma sp. (assembly GCA_964581865.1). Lineage (GTDB taxonomy): Bacteria > Bacteroidota > Bacteroidia > Cytophagales > Spirosomataceae > Spirosoma. The sequence goes on along the minus strand of CAZOQC010000003.1, from coordinate 66,364 downwards.
CATTTTCTACCAGCGAAAAGTTGGCGGCCGTTGTACGCCCGGCGGATACCGTAACCGACTGGTCCTGTGGCTGCAAACCAACGAATGTGATGCGGAGCGTATAGGAGCCGGGGGCCACGTTCTTCAGTGTGAATGAGCCGTCTTCGGCCGTAACCGTGCCTTTCCGTAGTTCTTTCAGACCGACGTTGACAAAGGACGCGGGTGACCCGTCGCTGGTTTTGACGATGCCGCTGATACTGCCGCCTGTCTGGGCTACCGTCGCCGTTGTGACAATGAGCAGCAACAAAACGATATAGTAAATGGGGGTAAACGGTGCTTTCATCTATTTAGATCAATTACAAACTGTTGCAAAAGTAAGGAGGGATCTTATCTGCGCAAGAGTTTATTTAGATTTATTCTTAACAAACATTTTTCGGCTGAATTGTTGTTTAATGGTTGCCCCAGCGAGTTACCAGCACGTATGGTCGTTTTGGCGGGCCTGTCTATGAAAAAAGTATTGATTTTGATCGGTCTGAGTGGCAGCGGTAAGTCGACGCTGGCCCGGCAGTTTTGCCGCGATAAGCCCGACTATCTGCGCGTCAACCGCGATGATCTTCGGCGGAGCCTGCTATCGGTGTCGCTGAGTGAGTACAATCAGACGTGGCCTGAGCACCAGCGCGACCGCATTGAGCGGATGGTCAACGAGTTGCAGACGACGACGATTACGAAGGGGCTGGCGCAGGACTGGAACCTGCTGATCGACAACACGAATCTGCGGCCGTCGTATCTGAGCCAGTTTCGGAAACTGCTATTGCGTCAGCCAGAGCCGGTGGAGGTAACGTATCAACTGGTCGACACGCCGGTCGAGGAGTGCATCCGGCGCGATAAATACCGCGACGACTCGGTGGGTGAGGCCGTAATCCGGCGGCAGGCCCAGCAACTGGCGGTTATGAAAAAGCAATTTGATTTCAAACCGGAAATTCTTTCTCCCGCCGATTGGGTAGAAGCGATCACGGTCGCTGAAGTTGACAGTACACCGACTGATTATCAGGCCGCAGCGTACCGGCAATGGAAGGCGTTAAAGGCAGAGGAACGAGAAAACAGGTAAGGGGAAAGAAGTGGGGTGAAAGGAAGTACCCAACTGAAAGCCAGCGTTTTCTCTTTTTCTCACCTCTTTCCGTCAATATCACCCCATCGCCGGATCGCTGATGCTTACGGCTCCCGTCTCGACCCGTCCGGCGAAACGCTGCCTGTTTGTACTGGCAGCATAGCCGGCGGGCCTGACAAGTAGATCATACCAACCTTTACTGTCGCTTAGTGGCCACCGTAGCAGCGTAGTCTGGTTGCCAGCCAGCGTAAGCAACCGAGTCTCCGCCCGGTACGATTCATCGCTTAGTTCAAGGCTCAGTGGTTGTGCCGGGCTGGGGTTTGTCAGACGAATCTGTAGTTCGGGTGCGTTGCCCCTGGCGATGAGCGAAACAACAGTTTTCGGCATCAATAATGCGGCTTCTCCCGAGAAGTCCCGAAAGAACCCATTCGGCCCGTACACCCGAAACGAATAGGTACCGTCAGTGGCGATGGGCCATGAATCGGTCAGGTGCGTACCCGGCGACAGCGCGTAGTTGCGCACAGAATGGTCGTGCATGTTGTACACCATGTACGGCGCACCGGCGGCCTGTTTGCCAAACCGTTCGTTGCCCGCCGACAGCGTAATCTCGAACAGATTGGTTTGCCGATCGAGGTGCCCGTTTGCCCACAGCTCGTAGGGGAGGGCGCAGGCGGGGCGCGTACCGGGTTCCTGCCGGGGCAACACACTGCCCGACTCGGCCGGTTGAAAGGCCGAACTGATTTCCTCCGCACTGAGCGGGTGAAAATTGCTCGGTACCTGCTTGAACTTGGCCTTGTGAACGCTTTCGATAAATGGCTTCTGCGGTACGAATGTCGGTAGCGCAATCGGTTCACCAGTATAGGGCCGGAACACCGAGGTCAGGTCGCCACAGACGGTCCGTCGCCAGGGGCTGATATTGGTTTCGCGCACGTCCTTACCGTATTTCTTGCCGATGAACCCCTCCAGAAATTGCAGCACCGACGTGTGGTCGAAGACTTCGGAGTTGACGTATCCACCCCGACTCCAGGGCGACGCAATGACCAGCGGTACGCGGTAGCCGAGGCCAATAGCTCCGTCGCGGGCGTCGCGTTTGGGGTCTTTCACCGTCCGGCGATGTTCCTGCTCCAGACTGACGTGTTCGACGCGGGTGTCTAGTCCGGCCGTGGTTTTGCCCGTTTCGGGCCGATCGGGGTGGGGGGCGACGAAGGGCGGGACGTGGTCGAAATAGCCGTCGTTTTCGTCGTAGGCAAGTATGAAAATTGTTTTCTGCCAGACATCGGGGTTCTGCGTCAGGATGTCGAGCATCTCCGACAGGTACCACGCGCCGTACCAGGGCGCACCCGGATGGTCGGAGAAGTTTTCCGGGGCCACCACCCACGACACGGTCGGTAGTTTGCCGGTCTGCACGTCGGCGCGGAACTGGTGCAGCACGTCGCCCTTCGGAATCAGCACCTCCCGCTGCGTGTCGCCGTCCTGGTAGGTGTGCTTTGTCAGGTTGCGATAATCGGGGTCGCCGGTATTAGTGGTAAATGCTTTCTCGTGCAACGCCCGCTCCCGCGCCGATAACTGCTCGACCGACACGGGTTTTTCGGTACGCAGGGTGGAGAGCCACTGCTGTTTCTGCGCCAGCGTCCGGCGTTCCGGGCTGTCGGCGGGCAGGGCGGTCAGTTGCTTTTCGAGCGCAGCGATTTCACCCGGCAGTGTGTCGAGCAGGTGCAGGCGGTAGCGTTGATAGCTGGCCGACGCCTGCACGCTGTACTGCGAAAACCATTCGAGCGGATTGTCGGTGAAGTTGCTCAGCCACGCGTCTTCCTCCCCCGATAAGCCGCTGGGCAGGCTGATTTCGTTCTGGTAGATACGCCACGAAATGCCGTTGTCTTCGAGCCGTTCGGGGAAGGTTGTCCAGCTGGCGGGTTTGTCGTAGTCGAGGTCTTCGTTGCGGACGCGGGCCAGCGCGTCGGCGTTTTCGCGGACCGTACCGGTCCAGAAAAATAAGCGGTTGGGCGTCGTGCCGGTCAATGACGAGCAGAAATTCTGGTCGCAGATGGTGAAGGCGTCAGCCAGCGCGTAGTAAAACGGAATATCGTCGCGGTCGTAATAGCCCATCGTCAGCGGCATCTGCGCGTAGGCCGGGTTGCCCGACGGTTTGGCGTCGAGCCATTTGTCGTATTGTCCGCCGTTGCGGGCATCGACCTGATTGGCCCACGAGTGCGGCAGCGAACTCATCCAGGTGGCTTTCGTATCGCGCAGGTTGAGCCGAAAGGGCGCGTAGGTCTGCCCGGCGGTATTGGTCTGGAGCCAGACGGGCTTGCGGTCGGGCAGGGTGATGGCGCGCGGGTCGTTGAACCCCCGAACGCCCCGCAGCATCCCGTAGCAGTGGTCGAACGAGCGGTTTTCCTGCATCAGAATCACTACATGCTCGGCGTCGAGATACGTCGTGCCGGGCTTCGGCGCAATCGCCAGTGCCCGCTGAATCGAAGCGGGCAGGCCGTCGACAAATCCGGTGCTACCGGCCAGCAACCCCGCTTTTCTCAAAAACTCCCGTCGTGTGTCCATGACCCGTCCGTTCTGGTTTACGCAAAAATACACCGCTGGCTATGAAGTAGTCGCGCTTTCAGAACGGGTTTAACGATTTGGTAATGACTATTGTAGGAGGACTACGATGAGGCATGAGCGACGAAGTCCGCAGTCACGGCGACACCGGGTAAGAAATTGGTTCGTACGTACTGCTCTACGGTCTCGCAGACCTCACCTTTATAAGCACGCTTGCGGATTGTCCGGGAACGGTGATTTGGCTTCAACTCCGCAAGTGGTTTTTCTACGAACGGAATTGGGATGTGAAAAAAGACGGCTGACGGGTCGACGTGAAACGAACGCCAGAAAGAATCGTAGTCAAAAAAGTGCGTTTCGTTGACGCGTGTATACCGATACAAGTGCATATCGTTGCTGATACCGACTAGTTTATCGATGCCGAATGCAAGTCCTATACCCTGCAACGCGACAACCAGTAGGCTGGCTGGCGTGATATCGTATAGCTTTTTGGTTGCCTGTCTGATGACGTCGAACGAGCTGATGCCCTGAACGCGACTGACAAACAGAACCTGTCCGCTTGAACCATCGATAACGCTGGCAGGGACGAACGTGAACGATACGGCGTAGACGGGGATGTCGTTGCAGGAAAATACCAGCGCCAGATCGCCATCGAAATCAATGCCGGCGGGAAATTCCAGTCTGATTGTGAATTCATCCTCATCGACGGTTTGCCGCCAGATAATGGTCTGGTTCAGCACCAGACTAAAAAAGTCAGCTTTGGCCCGGGTTGCCAGGAAGTGGTAATGATTTGTCAGAATGGCGAGCCGGTTCCGAACTGGAAAGTTACGGGCCAGATAGCTGCCCAGGTACTTGTAAATCAACTGAGGCCGTCGCTTGGTCAGTTCGATAAGGTGCGGGTTCGATGTCATGACCCGGCATAATTTCAGGTGGCCATTGATATGCAGGAACCACGGCAGTGCTCTGTATACTGTAGAGAATGTATGGGCGTATCCTTTGCTGAATAATGTGCGGGTTATACCCGCTACATAGAGTTTGTTAAAGCCTCCAGGCTTCGTTTGTAATGGACGCATTGATTATAATTCAGTATGGTGTGGATAGAAAAAACTAGGCTAATATAGGTATCACATAAGAATACTAGACTAGAGTTTGGTCAACTGAACCGAGGGTGAGCGGTAAGCTAGTCGCTGACTTCGTTGCCGTATGTAAGCAACAGATTGTACGGCCAGGTAAATAACGAGTTACTTCCTGTCGGCAAACTTATACGTTAGCGACCGTCGACTCGGCCAGGTGACCAGCATTCAGGAGAAAGCAGACTGTTTCATCGTGTGAAATCAGTAGCGGTTATAGTCCCCGAGGTTTGTTAGAAAAATTATTATTTTAATTATATTTTAATGAATGTCAGCATAATACGCTGGTTCTGACTGCGATAGCTTATACGATAGCCGCTGCGACGCAGCTATTGCGTAGCGAGATTAGCGACCTGCTGATTTATCGCGCATCAGATCAGCAGAAATACGGGCCTGCAAAGCGGTTGGGTCAGGCTGCGGGGCAAGGGTAAATGAGCGCGTCGTTTTGGTGCCGAACCGGATTGTCTGCTCACTGGTTTTGCCCTGTTGCGTAAATTGAACCGTAACCGAATCGCCCGGTTGTCGGCCAGTTGTTAACGCCCGAACGGCGGTTACGTCGGCGGGTTTACCATCGATTGTTTGCAGCCATGCGCCCGACCGGATACCGGCGTTCCAGGCGGGCGATTCCCAGTCAACTTTCGTAACCAGTACGCTATCGTCGCTGGGTCGGACGGTCAGGCCCAGCCAGCCGTTGGGCTGAAGCTGCTCAGTTTCGGCGAGAGTTAGACCCGCGTAGGTTAGATACGTTTTATAGTCGAATGGCGCGGTGGTCGATGCGTAGGAAAAGACCTTGTCCAGCGATACACCCGCCGTTTTCTCACAGACCGCCCGGAATTCATCGTCGGTAAATCCCCGCTTTTTCGACTGGTAGTACGTTTTGTACAGCGTTCGCATGACATCGTCGAGCGAGCGTTTGTTCTGCGTTGCGTGGCGAATAGCGAGGTCGAGCAGCAGGCCGATGATCGGGCCCTTTTCGTAGTACGAAATCGTTTTGTAGGCGTCGTCGCCCTGCCTACCAAACGGCCCGTCGGACCAAGTATCGTAGCTGGCCTGCGTCGCCGACTGGAACAGCCGCCCCGGCTTGTTCTCGAACGAGTTGATCAGTCCCTGCCACGTCTGGAGGAGTTCGTCCTGTGTGAGCAGTCCGGCCCGGCGCAGCATCAGGTATTCGTAATACACCGTCAGCCCTTCCGACACCCACAGCATGTTGGTGCGGTTTTCGTGTTCATAATCGAACGGCCCCAGCGCGACGGGGCGAATGCGTTTGACGTTGTAATGGTGGAAATATTCGTGGGCCAGAAAGCTGTACAGCGTAAACCGCCCCTTCGCCGTGTTCAGCCCCGTTCCGTCGAAACTGATCGACGTTGAGTTGAGGTGTTCGATACCGCCACCGCCCGGCCCGATAGCCAGAAAGGTGTAGTGCTTGTAGGGAATATCATTGATGATGTCGGCCCCGGCGGCCACGATTTTTTGCAGATCCTCGACGAATCGCTGCCGGTCGAACTGCCCCAGGTTGTAGCCCACGAAATAGTGCGGGACGCCCCGAACGGTGAAGGCGGGTAGCTGCTCCAGTTCGCCCATCAGCATCGGACTGTCGTAGAGTACGTCGAAGGTAGGAGCGGTAAAGGTATGGTGCCGACCCGGTAACGAGTCCAGTCCTGTTGCCACGATGTCGGGCCAGTTTTTATACGGATGCACGGTCACCGTGACGGGTTGCTGAAGTCGCCCGGCGATGTACATGAACACGCCCGCTGGCGAAATATAGCCTTTGTGCAGGTCGAGGTAGGGGCTGGCGACAAAGTTGCGGACGGCCCGTACGTCGTACGAAACCAGCACAGTTTTAGCCGACGCCGTTGTAAGGTGCCAGGTGTTACTGCCGGTTTTGGTGCAGGATAGCGGTCGGTTTTCTACGTCGGTCGCCCGCACATTGCTGATGTTGGCCGCGTAGTTCATTAACTGGTAATAGCCGGGCGTCCAGGCGGGCATTTTCAGATCCAGTGTGGGCGCATGGCGGGCTGGACAGCGGAACGTGATGTGAAACAGACGCGACTCAGGCTGCTCCATTGTCACGTCGAAATGACCGACATCGGTTGGCGACTGCGCGTAGGTAATGGCCGATAGAAACAGGCAAATGACGACAGTCAGCCCGTATACGCAGGCTACCGGGCGGGATAGGGTGGGAGAATGGTTCATGCACGGGGAGCTGGTGAAAAAACGCGTCGAGCCGGTCTGCTACCTGATTGGACAGAAAAATCATTCATTTTTAAGGTAATAAAGGCAGTTGTCAGTAGATCATTGCGGTGTATGGGGGCTATTTGCTAAAAAACTATCAGCTTCCGTACAGGACTGCGAAGTATCTTCGGCGCTGTATTTACCAAACTCAACTTTTCGCTGATGACACGTTTTGCCCAGGTTACCATTGGCCTGCTCTCCGTTTTCACCCTGCTGATTCATCCTGCTGCGATTGCACAACCCAGCCAGCCGTATGTGATGATTGGCTACGTAACCGGCGACGGCTGGACGAAGGCCCAGATTCAGGCCCGCAAACTGACCCACATCAACTACGCCTTTGCCGTGCCCGATTCGACCGGTGGGCTGGAGCCGATGCGTGCCAAAGACGAAGCGAACATGGCCGCGCTGACCAGCCTGCGGTCGGTGAATAAAGACCTGAAAATTCTGATTTCCATTGGCGGCTGGGGTGGCTGCAAGTACTTCTCCGACGCGGCCCTGACCGATGCGTCGCGGAAGAAATTTGCCGATGTTGCGGTGGCACTGCTCAAGAAAAATAAGCTCGACGGGGTCGATATCGACTGGGAATATCCGGCGCAGATTGGGGCGGGTAACATCTTCCGGCCCGAAGACAAGCCCAACTACACGCTGTTTCTGAAAGCCCTGCGCGACCGGCTGGATGAGGAAGGCAAGCGCGACGGGCGAACGGGCAAAAACCATTACCTCCTTACCTCGGCCACCGGGGGCGACACGGCTTTCGTGAACCATACCGAACTGGCCAACGCGCAGCAGTACCTCGATTACCTGAACATCATGACCTACGACCTGTACCACGGCAACGACAAGCAGACCGGCCACCACAGTCCGCTGGAGCAGTCGGACCCGGCACCGCACGCGCGTACGGGCAGCGTAACGGCTGTGGAGGGGCACATCCGGGCGGGCGTTCCGGCCAATAAAATCGTGCTGGGTGTGCCGTTCTACGGTCGCGGCTGGACCGACGTGACGGCGCAGAACAAGGGCCTGTATCAACCCGCGCCGGGCAAGCATTACTTCATCAGTTACGACGAACTGATGGCCAAATACATCAACAAAAACGGCTTCACCCGCTATTGGGACGACACGGCCAAATCGCCTTATCTCTGGAACCCGACCCAGCGTATGTTCATCTCTTACGCCGATCCCGAATCGCTCAAAAACCGGGTCGACTATGTGAAGTCGAAAGGCCTGGCGGGGGTCATGTTCTGGGAATACACCTACGACCTGAAACAGAAGGACGTCCTGCTGGATGCGATGGTTGGCGAGTTGTAGAGTTGGACAGTTGGACAGTTATGAAGTTGGATAGTTGGACAGCCATAAAGTTGATGCGTCCAGTTCCGGCGGCAGCAACTTTATGGCTGTCCAACTATCCAACTTCATAACTGCCCAACTCAAAAAAGCAGGTTAAAATAGTAGGAGTTCCGGTAAAGAACGGTAGCATGGCCCGGCGCGTAAATTCGTACTTTCGTAGACCGACCCAACGAACCGAATCAGACCGCGACCCATGTTCACAAAATTGTTTCTCCCATTACGAGTTGCCCTGACCGGACTGCTCTGCACCGCCCTGACCTGCACGGCTTTTTCGCAGTCTGGAACGGCTCCCGCGAAAGGTGATTATCCCATTCAGCCGGTGCCGTTTACCGCCGTCAAAGTCACCGATCAGTTCTGGGCACCGCGTATTCGGCGCAACCACGACGTTACGATTCCGATTGCGTTGCAACAGTGCTACAGCACCGGCCGGGTCGATAATTTTCTGATGGCTGGGCATCTGAAGCCGGGCACTAAATTCTGCACCGAATACCCGTTCGACGATACCGACATTTACAAAATCATCGAGGGAGCGAGTTATTCGATTCAGACGTTTCCCGACAAAAAACTCGAAGCGCGCGTCGATTCGCTGATTACCTACGTGGCCGCTGCGCAGGAGCCCGACGGCTACCTCTACACGGCCCGCACCATCGATCCGGCCCATCCGCACCCCTGGTCGGGGCTGAAACGCTGGGAAAAAGAGTCGGACCTGAGCCACGAACTCTATAACAGCGGTCACCTCTTCGAAGCGGCCGTTGCACACTACCTCGCAACGGGCAAGAAAACCCTATTGAGCGTCGCGACCAAAAACGCGGATCTGCTGGTTCAGACGTTCGGTCCGGGTAAGCTGCACGAGTCGCCCGGCCATCAGATCGTGGAAATGGGCCTGGTGAAACTCTACCGCGTGACGGGCAAAAAACAGTACCTCGATCTCGCCAAATTCCTGCTCGACGTACGTGGCACCGGCAAGGAATACAGTCAGGACCACAAGCCCGTTACCCAGCAGACGACCGCTGTGGGCCACGCCGTCCGGGCAACCTACATGTATTCGGGTATGGCTGACGTGGCCGCTATCACCGGCGACAAAGCGTACGTTACCGCCATCGACAAAATCTGGCACGACGTGGTCGACAGCAAGTACTACCTGACGGGCGGCATCGGGGCCGAGGGCGGACACGAAGGCTTCGGCGAGGATTACAGCCTGCCCAACATGAGTGCCTACAACGAAACCTGCGCGGCCATCGGGGAGATTTACTGGAACCAACGCCTGTTCCTGCTCCACGGCGACGCCAAATTCTACGACGTCCTCGAACGGACGCTCTACAACGGCATGCTGTCTGGCGTGTCGCTGAGTGGCGACCGGTTTTTCTACCCTAACCCGCTCGAATCGCGCGGTCAGCACACACGGGCGGCCTGGTTTGGCTGCGCCTGCTGTCCCAGCAACGTCTGCCGGTTCATCCCGTCGATGCCGGGTTACGTCTACGCGCAGCGCGGTAACCGGCTCTACGCCAACCTGTTTGTCAACAGTATCGCCAGCGTTTCGCTTGATGGGAAGGCCGTGACGGTGATGCAGGAAACGCGCTACCCGTGGGATGGCGACGTTGCCTTTACGCTGAATCCGGCGAAAGCGGGGCCGTTCGAGCTGGCGATCCGGGTGCCGGGCTGGGCACAGAACCAGCCCGTACCGGGCAATCTGTACAGCTTCGCCAGCCAGAAAGAAAGTCCCGTCGTGCTGACGATCAACGGCAAAAAAGCAGCTTATAAGCTGGAAAACGGTTATGCGGTGCTGAGCCAGACCTGGAAGAAGGGCGACGTGGTGCGGCTGTCGCTGCCGATGGGTGTCCGGCGGGTGAAGGCCAATGAGCAGGTAAAGGCCGACCAGAACAAGGTGGCGCTGGAGCGTGGCCCCATCGTCTACTGCGCCGAGTGGCCCGACTCGCCCGACAGTCACGTACTCGACATGGCGCTGCCCGACACGGCGCAGCTAACGGCTTCGTACCGGGCGGGTAAACTCGGCGGGGTGGAGGAGATTACCGGTACGGTCGAGAAAGCCAGTCGCAACGCCAACAACGAACTGGTGCTGGCGTCGGCGCAACTGACGGCCATCCCGTACTATGCCTGGGCCAACCGGGGTAACGGCGAAATGAGCGTCTGGCTCGCCACCAAACCCACGGCCGCCCGCGTCACGCCGTCGCCGACGATTGCGTCGACCAGTAAACTCTCGGCCTCCACGCCGAGCAAGACGCTGATGGCGCTGAACGATCAGGAGACGCCCAAAAACTCCAACGACCACGACAATATCTACTACCACTGGTGGCCCAAAAAAGACACGCTTCAGTGGGTACAGTACGACTTCGCCAAACCAACTACCGTCTCGTCGTCGCAGGTTTACTGGTTCGACGACAGTCCGTGGGGTGGGTGCCGCATCCCGGCGGGCTGGAAACTGCTGTACAAGACCGCGTCCGGCGAGTGGAAGCCCGTCGTCAACAAAACGCCCTACGCCATCACGAAAGATCAGTTCGACACCGTCAGCTTCGAGCCCGTCGAAACCACCGCCCTGCGCATGGACGTGCAACTGCCCAAAGAAGCATCGGCCGGGATTATTGAGTGGCGTGTTTCTAAAGAGTGAACGGTGTAGCCCGGACGTCCACGTCTGGTGGCCGATAGGCCAACTCTTGCAAGCGGCAGCTTTTTGGTCGCTTCGCGCCCACCAGACGTGGACGTCTGGGCTACACGATAACCCTCGGACCATGAAACTGCCATCAAAACGCCTGCTCGTCGTTAGCGCGACGCTCTTTCACTCATTCGCTCTTTCGCTCTTTACATACGCCCAAACGTACCTCCCGGAGCAAAACGACCCCCGCGTGAAGGTGAAAACCGCCGTGCCGGTGCAGGCATATTCGTTTGCGCCGGGCGACGTGAAACTGCTCGGTAGCCCGTTCAAGACGGCGCAGGAGGCTGATACGCGCTTTCTGCTGAGCCTCAAACCCGACCGGCTGCTGTCGCAGTTTCGGACGCATTCGGGGCTGAAAGCAAAGGGCGAGATCTATGGCGGGTGGGAATCGTCGGGGCTGGCGGGGCACTCGCTGGGGCACTACCTGTCGGCGATGGCGCTGCACTACGCGGCTACCAATGACCCCGAATTTAAACAACGCGTCGACAATGTGGTCGATGAACTGGCCGAGTGTCAGCGGGCGCGGAAGACGGGTTATGTCGGGGCCATTCCGAAAGAAGATACTGTGTTTACCGAAGTATCGCAGGGCATCATCCGGTCGCGGGGGTTTGATCTGAACGGCGCTTGGTCGCCCTGGTACACGGTGCATAAGGTGATGTCGGGCCTGCTCGACGCGTACCTGTATGCAGGCAACGCGAAAGCACTGACCATTGAAATGGGCATGGCCGACTGGACGGGCGGCATCCTGAAAAACCTCACCGACGCGCAGGTTCAGCAGATGCTGCTTTGCGAATACGGCGGCATGAACGACGTGCTGGCGAACACCTACGCGCTGACCGGTACCAAAAAATACCTCGACCTGTCGTACAAATTCCACGACCGGCGCGTGCTCGATTCGCTAGCCCATCAGCGCGACATTTTACCCGGCCGACACTCGAACACGCAGGTGCCCAAGCTCATCGGTACCATCCGTCGCTACGAACTCACCGGCAGTCAGCCCGATTTGGCGATGTCGGATTTCTTCTGGAACACGGTTGTCAACCACCACACCTACGCGCCCGGCGGCAACAGCAACTACGAATACCTGAGTGCGCCCGATCAGCTCAGCGACAAACTGACCGACAACACGATGGAAACCTGCAACACGCACAACATGCTGAAACTGACCCGGCATCTGTTCGCACTGCGGCCTACTGCTTCGTACATGGATTTCTACGAACGGGCGTTGTACAACCACATTCTGGCGTCGCAGAACCACGAAAACGGCATGGTCTGCTACTTCGTACCGCTCCGAATGGGGACGCGCAAACATTTCAGCAACGAAGAGGAAGACTTCACCTGCTGCGTCGGGACGGGGATGGAAAACCACGTCAAATACGGCGAAAGCATTTATTTCAAAGGCGCCGACGGCAGCCTGTTCGTCAACCTGTTCATCCCGTCGGAACTGACCTGGACTGAGAAGGGGCTGCACCTGACGATGACCGCCAACCTGCCCACCAGTTCCGCCGTGTCGCTTACCGTCCGGGCCGACAAAGCCGTGTCGATGCCCATTCGGATTCGGAAACCGGCCTGGCTGAGTGGCGCGATGGTGGTAAACGTAAACGGCAAACCCGTTCCGCAAACCATGCAGGACGGCTACGTGGTCGTGTCGCAGAAATGGAAAACCGGCGACAAAATCGACCTGACCTTACCCGCTAATCTGCGGTACATGGCCATGCCCGACAACCCCGCCCGGCAGGCCTTCTTCTACGGCCCCGTGCTGCTGGCTGGTGATCTGGGCGCAAAAGAACCTGATCCCACCGAGGGCGTCCCCGTTTTCGTCACGAGCACTGCCGACCCAAACACGTTCATCAAACCCACCGACAAACCGCTGGAATTCCGCACAAGCCATACCGGTGCCCAATCGGTCGTGACGCTACGGCCATTCTACGAGCTGCAACGCAACTTTTACACCGTCTACTGGGACGTGTTCACGCCCGACGGCTGGCAGAAGCAGCAGGTCGTATACGAACAGAAACGCCGGGAAGCCGCCGACCTCGAACGCCGGACCGTCGACCTGCTTCGGCTGGGCGAGATGCAGCCCGAACGCGACCACAACCTGACCGGCGACAAGCTGGAAACCGGCGAAGACCACACCCGCAAGTTTCGCGTCGCCAACGGGGGCAGCGCCATGACGTTCACGATGAAAACCGACCCCGACAAGCAGAACATCCTCATCGGCACGTACTGGGGCATGGACAACCGGGGTCGCCTGTTCGACGTGGCCGTGGATGGTAATGTGATTGCCAGCGAAGACCTGAACAAGTACAAGGAAAGCCGCTTTTACGACATTCCGTACAAGCTCCCCATCGAACTCACGAAGGGTAAAACCGCCGTAACCATCAAATTACAGGCCAAGCCGAACAATGCCGCCGGACCCGTTTACGGTATTCGCATGGTGCGGGAGTAGAGTAGAAAACCAGCTATAAACGAGCGGACGTCCGGGGAACCATCGGGCGTCCGCTCGTTTGTGTTAAATGAGGTCAGAACTCATCGCCACAAAACCCATTCCCTGCTCATATTTGTTCTTCCATTGACGAGCCTGTAGAGAAATGAATTGTCTGGTAACGCCGGATCAATCGCTCTTTCGCTCTTTCCTTCTTTCGCTCTTTACATATGCAATTACTCAAGGTTGCCGCTGGCGTGCTGAATCAGATTCCGCTGGCCTGGGATCATAACAAACAGAACATCATCGACGCCATCACCGAAGCGCAGCGGCAGCAGGTCAGTCTGCTGTGTCTGCCCGAACTGTGCATTACGGGTTATGGGTGCGAAGACGCGTTCTTTTCGCAGAATACCATCGATCAGTCGATTGCGTCGCTGCTGGACATCGTTGGGTACACGGCCGACATTGCCGTGGCGGTGGGGCTGCCTCTGCGCCACAACAACCGCACCTACGACGTAGTCTGCCTGATGGCTAACAAGCGGATTCTGGGTTTCGCGGCCAAGCAGTATCTGGCTAACAACGGCATTCACTACGAAACCCGCTGGTTTCAGCCGTGGTCGGCCTACGTGCGCGATGAGGTCAAAATTGGCGAGTTTATGTATCCGCTTGGTGACGTCGTTTTCGACCTGTCCGGGGTTCGCATCGGCTTTGAAATCTGTGAGGACGCGTGGATTGCCAACCGCCCCGGCCGGATCCTGTATGAACGCGGTATCGATCTGATTCTAAACCCCTCGGCCAGTCATTTTGCCTTTATGAAATCGCAGACGCGCGAACGGTTCGTGGTCGATGCGTCGCGCTCGTTTGGTGTCAGCTATATCTACGCCAATATGCTGGGTAACGAAGCCGGTCGGGTGATTTACGACGGCGACGCGATGGTAGCGTCTAACGGCGAACTGCTGGTGTCGGGGGCGCGGCTGAGCTACGAAGATTTCGTGATCGTGCCGGCCGTAATCGACGTCGATCTGACGCGGCTGAATCAGGTGCAGAACCGGAACAACCTGGCCCTGGCCTACCCGAACCTGCGCGTGACCGAACGCTTCGACTGGCCTGAGGTTGCGCCCGTAATCCAGAAAGCCGAACTCGAAGCGTGGGAGCGGGGTGGGTACCTGAAAGAAGAAGAATTTGCCCGCGCGGTGGCCCTCGGCCTGTTCGACTACCTGCGCAAAAGCCGGTCGCAGGGCTACGTACTGTCGCTGAGTGGCGGGGCCGATTCGTCGGCGATTGCGGCTACCGTGTACCTGATGATCCGCATGGCGGTGGAGAACATCGGCATCGACGGTGTGAAGAAAAAACTGAGTTATATCAACGCCATTCAGGACTGCGACACGCCCGAAGCGATGCTCGGCAAGCTACTGACAGTCATGTATCAGGGCACCAAAAATTCGTCGGACGACACGTATCAATCGGCGAAAGAGCTGGCCGACGACATCGGTGCGACCTTCCTGAACATCGACATCGAGGGGCTGGTCGACACGTACCGGGGCTTGATCGAAGGGCAGATCGGCCGCAAGTTGACGTGGGAAACCGACGACCTGACCCTGCAAAATATTCAGGCGCGGGTGCGGGCCCCGAGCATCTGGATGCTGGCCAACATCAACAACGCCCTGCTGCTGACGACCTCTAACCGTTCGGAAGCCGCCGTGGGCTACGCAACGATGGACGGCGACACATCGGGCAGTATTTCGCCCATCACCGGCATTGATAAGCACTTTCTGCGGGGCTGGCTGCGCTGGCTCGAAACGGTCGGCCTGAACGTGAAAAACGCACCCGAACCCACCGATCGCACGAGTCTGGCCACCGAAGACGACGTCCGGCCTAACGAATTGATCAAGGTGAAGGGCCTGCACCGGGTCAACAACCTGCAACCCACCGCCGAACTCCGCCCCGCCGACCGCAAGCAGACCGACGAGCAGGACCTGATGCCGTTCGACGTGCTGAATTCCATCGAAGACGCCGGCATCCGCGACAAGCAGGCCCCCGTCGATGTGCTGAAGCAGATCGAGGTGCGCTACGCCGGGCAGTACGACCGGGAGCAGCTGGCGGGCTGGGTCGAGCGGTTTTTCCGGCTGTGGAGCCGTAACCAGTGGAAGCGCGAACGCTACGCCCCCAGCTTCCACCTCGACGATCACAACCTCGACCCCCGTTCGTGGTGCCGCTTCCCGATCCTGTCGGGTGGTTTCGACAAGGAACTGGCCGAGATGCGCGACTGGGCACAGGAGCAGAAGCCCAGCAGCCGGAAGGGAAAGATCGGGTTTTAGGTATATTTGCAGTAAACGAGCAAGGTAATGGAGACGATTAACTGGCGGGAATACGTAACGGCAGATCCAGCCATCATGGTCGGTAAGCCAATTATAAAGGGTACCCGGATTACGGTCGAGCTGATCGTTGAAAAACTGGGGTACGGTGAAACCGTCGATGAGATTCTGGTGGATTACCCGCACCTGAACCGGGAACAGATTTACGCGTGCTTACTTTTCGCTGCACATACGGTACAGAGCAAACGCAGTCGAAAACTGGCGGCATGATTCAGTTATTGGCCGATGAAAACGTGGAAGGGCGGGTCATCCAACTGCTGCGAAACGAAGGATATAAGGTTACATCAATTCAGGAAACGCAAAGTGGAGTAGCCGACGAAACTGTCCTGAAAACGGCCGTTTCGTCGGCTACTGTATTGTTGACAGGTGACAGTGATTTTGGCCGGCTGCATTTTCAGAAAGGACAGCTACACAGTGGCATCCTGTTCTACCGGCTTCCCCGAACGACGACCGAAGAAAAAGCGCGGATCATTCTGAAAACGATTTCAGACTATGGTGAGCAGCTGGTCAATTCGTTCACCGTAGTCACCAACAAAAAAGTGCGAATTCGTAGTCTGTAAGTATTGTGCGTCAGCTTATTCCCGGTATTCTCTTTGCGGCATTGTGGGCGTCGGCAGCCGTGGCCACCAAAGTAGGGGTGCAGTCGGTGCCTCCGCTGGTGCTGGCCAATGTGCGGTTTTTCATCGCGGGCGGAGGTATGCTGCTGTTTGCCTACGGCGTGCAGCGTACACGCGACGCGTGGCCCCGTGGGGCCGAATGGCGGCACCTGTTCATTTTCTCGCTGCTCAACACTACCATCTATCTCGGCTCGTTTGTGCTGGCGCTGAAGCAGGTGTCGGCCGGTATTGGTAGCCTGAGTACGGCCACTAACCCACTATTTATCACGTTGCTGTCGGCGCTGTGGCTGCGTCGGCGACCCCGCATCAACGAACTGCTGGGGTTGCTGCTGGGTCTGGCGGGGGTGGGTGTAGCAACGTACCCGCTGCTGCTCGACAGCCACGCGACCGTCGAGGGCATCCTGATTTTGCTGGTAGGCGTCGTGTCGGTGTCGGCGGCAACGGTCTACTACGCGGGGATCAGCTGGCGACTGCCGAATCTGGTCATCAACGGCTGGCAGGTGTTGCTGGGGGGCTTTACGCTGCTGCCCGTGACGCTGCTCACCGCCGATCTGACTACGGCCCATTTCGACCTGCGCTTCTGGGGGGCGGTCGGGTGGCTTATTCTGCCGGTGTCGGTCGGGGCACTGCAACTCTGGTTTTTCCTGATCCGGCAGGACCCCGTCCGGGCGGCTCTGTTTTTGTACCTGTGTCCTATTTTCGGATTTATCTACTCTTACGTGCTGCTCGGCGAACCCATCACCAGCTACACGGTAGCTGGTACGGTGCTGGTCATTGCCGGGCTTTGGCTGGGCCGGAAACAGTAAGAGCGGCCCTACAGGGCCGCTCTTACTGTTTGGGTTTAAGGTTCAATGTCTGATGTTTAAGGTTTTCGACTGGCCAACCTTAAACGTTGAACCACAAACCTTGAACTCACCTACTCTTTCGTCACCGTGAATTCGACCCGCCGGTTTAGGCGACGTGTTTCTTCGTGGTTGTTGCTGGCCATGGGGCGGCTGGGGCCGTACCCTTTTGCCACAATCCGGCTGGTAGCAATGCCGTTGCGCACCAGATACTCTTTTACCGCTTCCACACGCAGCCGCGATAACTGTACGTTTTCTTCGAAATTGCCCTGATTGTCGGTATGGCCGGCCAGCTCAATTTCGGCTTTGGGATTGCCGTTCATAAACGCCAGCAGCTGATCCAGTTCGGCCTGCGATTCGGGCAGCAGCTCGGGCTTACTCTGGGCAAACCGGATCGACTTAAGCTGCGTGGGTTCACCCTTGGGGGCAATGAGCAGGGGCGTGGTGGTACTTACCTTGGCATCGAGCGTTTTGGGCGGGGCAACACTGCTGCCGGGTGCCGACTGCGTAGCAGCTGCGGGCGCGGTAGCCTGCGCAACAGCCGCCTGTCGGCGCGTAGCGGCCGTGCCACGCCGATTTTTCACAGCAACCGGTGCCGACGCCGTCACAACCGCTGCCGACTGCTCTGACGTCGCTGGTGGCGTCACGATGGGCGTAGCTGCGGGTTTTGGTGCTGGAGCGGGTGTCGTTGTCGCTACGGTTGCCGCCGGGGTTTTGGCCGACGTTGTAATGGTAGGCTCTGGCGTCGAATTGCCCGACGATGCGGGTTGTGTGCTGATCGGCGGCACGGGTGAAGTCGACGCGGTCTGATTGGCCGGTGCCGGGGCTGCTACCACGGGGGTGGCTGCGGCTTTACCGGCCTTGTGCATGGCTACTGCGTAGTTCGAGACACTGTTTGTCGACTCCGAGGTAAGATTTAGCTGCTGCGGATCCGCGTCATAGCCAAAGGCTTTGGCACTTACCGTATAGGTCTGCTTTTTGGCGACAGCCAGCCGGAATTCGCCGTTGGCTCCAACGCGCTGCTCGCCCATTGTCTTACCGGACGGGTCCTGTAGAGCGACGGTAGCCCCCGGAATCGGTTGCCGGGTGTCGGCGTCGAAGACAATACCGGCTACCGGAATCGTTGGGCTAGTCGTAGTCGTTTCTGACTGTGCCTGAATCCGGGTTGTCTGGAAACCCAGTATACCCAAAAGAATCGGTACAGTAACATATGGGTGTTTCATGCATTTCCTCATGCAAACCCAACGTTTGAGACTACCTTTTAAGTGCATCATAACCCATAAAAAATTAGATCGATTGTTGATTATACGGTCGTCTTTTAATGGGTTATTTTTGGGGTAAAAATGAGTGTTTAATAGATTGATTATCAGTATAGTTAACCAGTGAAAAATGTGGCAAAAAAAGGAACGTGAAAAGGGGCTATTTCGTTAGAATTGTATGACACAGGCAAACAACATGATGACGCAATTTTCGAACGCTCCGGCCCCGCAGCCCCCTGTGGCGGCCAACACGCCGGTGACCGATGAAAACTGGCGGAAGTCAATTCCCGCACAGGTGTTTCTGAATCATTTCTTTGCGATGGACTACCACATCCAGCACCAGCAGGATCTGTTTGATGTCGCTAAATTTCCCCTATTCCAGCAGTTTCATGGTATGCCCAGCGAGGCTACCGCCAAAGCCATTGAGAAATTACTGCTCAATAGCTGGAGTGCCGAGTATGCCCTGCGCATTACGCCCGTTGTCAATGACGAGCAGTACCTGCAAAGCTCGCTGCACTGGACATTCCCGCAGGCTTACTACAGTGCTTTGTTCAGCGCACGGGCGTTTCTGGCCATTCAGGGCGTCAACGTCAGCAATGAAGAACTAATCCGGAAGCGGATCGGCAACATGGTCGTGCGTGGTTATTACCCGGCGTCGATTGGGTATTATGCGCTCGGCCCGATCAATAGCTATCGTATCCAGCGGTTACCGATGGCCCGCCGGTTTACGCTCGCGGGCAAGTCAGATCTGCTGTTGCCTTCGCGGCAGGGATCGGTGCAGGCCGAGCTGGCGCAGTTCCTGAAGACGACCCGCGATCAGCGCGTCAAGACGTTGCGCAATGTCATTCAGAATAATCCCAAGACGGCGCTGCGCAGTCCGAAGACGGGGGAGGTGTTGCAGAAGTTCAGCGTCGAGCAGTACAAGCAACTGGCCAAACAGATCGGCTATACGACGTATTTTGACATGCTGAGTCGTCTACGCATTTCCTCGACCAACCGGGAGATCGAGCGGTTTGTCGATTCGGAGATCGACGTGAAGCTGTTCCACCAGAGTCTGGTCAACATTGTGTCGCACGTCAATGCCATTCACGAAGCGTACATTGCCAAAGCGATCGGTGTCGATGCGTACCGACAACTGGTGGCCAAACTGCCGACGTATTTGCAGGAAAGCTTTGTGCGCGAGCGGATGAACTCGGTGATTGCACCGCTGCTGGTCAGCGACGAGCCAGCCGCCTGAGTAACCGTCACCGCCAGTAACGCAACAGGGCCACTCCGTTTGGGGTGGCCCTGTTGCGTTACTGGCGGACTGGTTTAGAAATCGCCCAGGTTGTTGGCCGAAATCCACTTGATACCAAGCTGATGACCGCTCACTTTCGTCTCCGACACGTTTTCGTACCGGATGCTGAAGTTGCTGATCGTACCGCTCCATTTGCTGTTCTGTCCCGTTGGGATAGCGATCGTGTGGTACTGGTTGTCGCCCTGTACGTTGAACGTGATCGTCTGATCGGCCTGAGCGGCTTCCAGTTCCGTCTGCCCTACTTTGCGCCACTCCAGAATCATGCGCGTTTCGGTCGTGATGGCCCGCATCCGTACGTACAACGTAGGCGTTTCTGACGCCCGGTACCCTTTGTTCGGCGATACAATCTTGAACCGGCGGTCGGTTGGGGTAATGACCAGTTCATTGCCGACCGGGAAGCCCTGATCGTAGCCCTTCCGGTAGTAGAAACCACAACGGGTTGGGTTGCCGTTGAAAATGTAATTCGGCTTTGTCTCCGACCGGGGCAGCGTATTGACCGTGTTGCGAATCTCCGACAGCGTACCGACGATCATGTTGATGTCGAACTCATATACACCGTTCGGGTCCAGCGGCATCGACACTGTGTTGGCGATGTACCCGGCGTTGATCGACTCCGGTGGTCCCCAGCCCATTTCGTTGAACAGCCCCACCTTGAACTCGTGCGAATACGGGGTGTGCAGCGCCAGCCCCCGCCCGTTGCTGGGACGGATAGCCGCAATCCAGGGTTCCGACGAATCGACGTTCAGCGGGCCCATCTGCCCCTGATTCCTGTAATTATTCAGGCTTGTGCCGCTGCCCCCCAGATTCTGAATGCTGTTGACATTGATGCTCGGTGCATTGCTGTACGGATCGCCCTGCGCGATATAGTACTGGTAGTAAGCGCTGTTGGTGTACGTACAGGGCAGTTCCTGCTGGCGAACGTCGTCGTATTTGGTATTGTCGGGGCGGTTGCCAACGATCTTGACGTGCCGCTTCACCACGTTACCGTCCAGGCGAATCCACTGCTCAACGATGTAGTGACCCGGTTCGTTGTTCAGCCCCCACAGCAGGTTACGCGTCTTGGTGTACAGCACCTTATCGGTACGGCCGTACCCCAGCATCGGTGAGAAATTACCGGCGATATCGCCACCCTGCACCGGGTTGTAGCCAATGTCGTCGAGAACGGGCTTGCCACCCTGCGACCAGCCGGTCGCGGCATTCGGCATGCCGTAGAGCGAAATCTGATCATCGCGGCCCGGATCCCGGCGACCGTCGCTGTAGACCATGCAGTTAATCATGTTTTCGCCTACCTGCAGGTCGGTCACTTCGCGAATGACACCACCAACTCCGAGGTCGACCGCTACCCGTACGCGCTCGTTTTGCAGTACGGGCCGCTTATCGCTGGGGTAGGGACTGCTCAACACCGGGTAGTCGCCCTGTTCGGTGGGGGTCGAGGCACAGCCACTGACCGTAACCGTGGCCGTGGCCGACTGGGCCGGACAACCGGTTGCCGAGCCAGTGACGGTGTACGTCGTCGTGCCGTTGGCAGCGGCTACGTTGAACGTAATCGACTGTCCCGACTGGCCGATACCACCACCCGACCAGGCGTAGCTGACCCGGTCGCAGTTGGCACCGGCGCAGGTCGCGTTCAGGGTGACGGTGCTGCCGCAGGCTGCGTTGACGTTGGTCGTGGTCAGCGTAAACTGACAGCCCGTGCCGGTGGTGTTGATCGGCGTAGTTATGCTTGGCGGAGTGCCCGACCCGGCGCAGGAGGCCGTTGTACGCGGGCTCAGGCTCAGGTCCGTTGTCGTGGCACTTGGCTTGATCGATACGGTCAGCGGGGCGTTGCTTTTGTAATTGTCGGGAATAGCGTAGAGATAGCCGTAGGTGTTGTACCCCTGAACACCGTAGGCATCGGCTACGTCCTGCCGGGCGCGGTCAGCTGTAATGGTCGCTACCTTGACGTTGTTGAGGTAAACGTCGACCGATGGGCTGCGCTTCGTATTGTTCGCGTCGAGTACCCAGCCCGCGACGACGTCACAGTTAGCGGTTTCGAGGAAGCCCTGATACTTGGCGTTCGTAACAACAGGCGTCGGTGGCGTCGTTACCGGCGTGGTTGTCGTGGTTGGGGTCGGCGTTGTGGTGCAGCCGGTCGTGATCAGATCAAACGTGGCTGACTGCGCCGGGCACCCTTTCGCCGTAGCCGTTACGGTATACGTCGTGGTGCCGTTGGCCGACGGGGCCGTCAGCGTTACCTGCTGGCCTGTCTGGGTCGTGCCGCCACCAACCCAGGTGTAGGTCGCCTGGCTGCAACTGGCCTGTAGGGTTACCGATGTGCCACAGCTAACGCTGATCGGGCTGGTGCTGAGACTGAACTGGCAACTGTCGGCAACGGGGGCCGGTGGTGTCGGGAGCTGGCCCGACCCGGGGCAGACGGCCGTTGTGCGGGGGCTCAGGCTCAGATCGCGGCTGGTACCAGCGGGCATGACCGATACTTTCAGGGCTGCATTGGCCTTGTAAGCAGCCGGAATGGCGTAGTAGTAGCCGTAAGCATTGTAGCCCTGAATACCGTAGGCATCGGCCACATCCTGCCGGGCGCGGTCGGCCGTGATGGTCGCTACTTTAACACCGTTCAGATAAACGTCGAGCGATGGGCTGCGTTTGGTGTTGTTGATATCAACAACCCACCCGCTGATACCGTCGCAGTTGGCCGATTCCAGGAAGCCAACGTATTTCGCGTTGGTAATAGTGGTTGTCGTGGGGGCGGGCGTCGTAATCGTGGGTGTCGTACAACCCGTTACCGACACCGTTCCCGTTACGCTCTGGCTGCTGCAACCCGGCGCTGAAGCTGTCAGGGTGTAGCTGTACACACTGTTTGTGCTGGGCGCGGTCAGGTTGATCGTTTGCCCCGTTGCCGTCAGGCCGCTGCCCTTCCAGGTGTAAGTCACCCGGTTGCAGTTGGCTCCGCTGCAGCTGGCATTCAGCACAACGGCACTGCCACAACCGACCGTCGTGGGTGTCATCGTGCCCAGCGTAAACTGGCAGCTGTCGACGGGTGGTGTCGTCGGGAGCTGGCCCGACCCGGGGCAGACGGCCGTTGTGCGGGGGCTCAGGCTCAGATCGCGGCTGGTACCAGCGGGCATGACCGATACTTTCAGGGCTGCATTGGCCTTGTAAGCAGCCGGAATGGCGTAGTAGTAGCCGTAAGCATTGTAGCCCTGAATACCGTAGGCATCGGCCACGTCCTGCCGGGCGCGGTTGACCGGTACCGTAGCGACTTTGATCGAGTTCAGGTAAATATCGACCGCCTGGCTTTGTTTGGGATTGTTCTGGTCGATCAGCCAGCCCGCAATGCCATCACAGTTGGCTGTTTCCAGAAAACCCTGGTATTTGGCGTTGGTAGTCGTAGGAGATGGCGTTGTGGTGGCCGAGGTACAGCCTGTCACGGTGAGCATCCCGGCAGCCGTCTGGCTGGCGCAGCCGCTGGCCGAAGCCGTCACGGTGTAGCTGGTGGTGCCGTTGGTGGTGGGAGCGATCAGGCTCACGCTCTGCCCGGTGGTGGTCAGCCCGTTGCCTTTCCAGGCGTAGGTCACCCGGTTGCAGTTGGCCCCGGCGCAGGCCGCGCTGAGCGTCACGGTGCTGCCGCAGGTGGCACTCAGGCTGGGGCTGGTGCTGAGGCTAAACTGGCAGGTGTCGGGCTTGGTCACGGGCGTGGTAATGGTAGTGCCACAGACAGCCGTGGTGCGGGGGCTATTCATCAGTTCGACAGCGGTGTTGGCGACGCGGGCGGTTACGGTGATGGTAGCTCCTTTCTTGTAACCGTCGGGAATCTTGTAGGCGTACTCGTAGGCGTTGAATCCCTGGATACCGAAGGCGTTGGCCACGTCGGGCCGGGGGCGGTTGGCCAGCAGGGTGGCGACTTTGGTCCCGTTGATGAACAGATCGACGCCGATGGACTGCTTGATGAGGTTGCGGTCGAAGGCCCAGCCCCGGACGGAGTCGCAGGTGGCCATGTCGAGGAAGCCGTAGTAGCTGGCGTTGGGGTTGACGGCCGGGATGGTCGTTGACGAAACCGGCGTTGTGGTCGTGGTGGCGACTGGTGTCGTGGTAGCCGAGGTGCAGCCCGTCACGGTGAGCATCCCGGTGGCCGTCTGGCTGGCGCAGCCGCTGGCCGAAGCCGTCACGGTGTAGCTGATGGTGCCGTTGGTCGTGGGCGCCACCAGACTCACGCTCTGCCCGGTGGTGGTCAGCCCGTTGCCTTTCCAGGTGTAGGTCACCCGGTTGCAGTTGGCTCCGGCGCAGGCCGCGCTAAGGGTGACGGTGCTGCCGCAGGTGGCACTCAGGCTGGGACTGGTGCTGAGACTGAACTGGCAGGTGTCGGGTTTGGTCACGGGCGTGGGCGTGGTCACGGGCGTGGTGACGGTGGTGGTGCAGACCGCCGTGGTGCGGGGACTGTTGATTAATTCGACATTTGTGTTGGCCACGCGGGCCGCTACGGTGATGGCGGCTCCTTTCTTGTAACTGTCGGGAATCTTGTAGGCGTACTCGTAAGCGTTGAATCCCTGGATACCGAAGGCGTTGGCCACGTCGGGCCGGGGGCGGTTGGCCAGCAGGGTGGCGACTTTGGTCCCGTTGATGAACAGATCGACGCCGATGGACTGCTTGATGAGGTTGCGGTCGAAGGCCCAGCCCCGGACGGAGTCGCAGGTGGCCATGTCGAGGAAGCCGTAGTAGCTGGCGTTGGGGTTGACGGCCGGGATGGTCGTTGACGAAGTCGGCGTTGTGGTCGTGGTGGCGACCGGCGTAGTCGGGGTAACGGCCGTTGTGGACGAAACGGGCGAGGCCGCTGTCGTTGAGGTTACGGGCGACGTGGTTGTCGAAACCGGCCCGGCGCAGGTAGCCGTTGTGGCTGGGCTGCCGATGATATGATCCGTCGTGCCGGTATAGCGTACGGCGATACTCAGTGGCGCGTTGGTTTTATAGGCGGCCGGAACGGCGTACAGAAAACCGTACTGATTAAACGTCGTGATCCCGTAGGCATCGGCTACGTCTTTGCGGTTGATGGTCGCCACAACGCTGGCGACTTTCGTTCCGTTGATGTATATGTCGGCGGTGGGGGCGGCATTCTTGTTGTTGAAATCAATGATCCAGCCCGTCACGTAATCGCAGTTGGCCGCGTCCAGATGGCTCTGGAAATTGCCCGCTGCTACCCGCGCCGATGCCCGTGCGTCGCGCATGTCGACAAGCAGGGTCGATGCCGTGCCCAGCCGATTTGGCTGGCTGGTCGTGACTACGGGTTGCCCTTCGCCCGCGTAGGGTTGCAGCGTAATCGACGATTTTTCAACGAACAAACTCTGCGCATCCGCCTGACTGTGGCTGCGGAGCAGTTGAAACTGCGTACCGGCCTTCACCGACGAGAAGTAACCCGTCACCCGGTAGGTTGCGCTCATGCGGGACGGGTAGCTGAGCTGATCACCCACGTAGTCGACAAAATCGCCACCGGTCTGCTCAAAACCGGGCGGCAGCAGCAGCTTGAGCCGGTAGGCATTGGCACCCGGCAGCGTGAACAGCAGCGACGGGGCAATATTGAGTAGTTCGGCTGTGATAACCAGTTCAACGGGTTCGCCCAGCCGTACCGACTGCTGATTGGTCTGGATGGTGAACCGAATGGGATCACTGTCTGCCTGCGGCCGGCCGGGTAAGGCGAAGAAAAGAGGGAATCGGGGTAGCGGGCGACCCGGTCCAATCCGGAGCATCTTTCCGGGGTCGGGTAGGGGACGGCCCGGCGAGATAGCTGGTGCTGCCCACGTCAGTGAGGTCAGCAGGGTCAGCATACTGGCCAAAAGTACCCCTCGTGTGAGTAGATTACGGCAGGCTAAGTAAACAGTACGATGCATAGTTGGACGGCGACTAAATGAATGTCAGTCATCCATAATGACAAATATTAAGCCAAAGCATTGTTGGCTATACGGTAACTAATATGTTCATATATGACGGAGTCGATTTAAATAATAGCTGCTAATGTTTATTAATTGTAGATTTTGTATACTTAATGTAAATTATAATTAATTAAATTTTAATTTCTCGCGTGCATCTTTCGTTCTGTAAATTTCCGGAAAGCGTACTGAAAAGCGGCCTGATTAGGCTGTGAAGGGCCATTTACGGTAGGTAGTCAGACGGAAACGGAGTATCTCGTAGCTAATTAATTATCCCTATCTTAAAAGTAGTGCACTAAGACAGTGTTGTAACCGCTGCGGGTAACCGAAATCGATTCGTTGACTACAGGGTGGCTGATTAAATTTTGTACGGCATGAACGTTGCCAATGGCGGTAACGAAAACGCCCTATCTCTATAGTAGAAATAGGGCGTTGGCAACTATCAAGCGGGGTTACATCAGGCCGTCTTCACCAGATCGACCAGCGTCTCGATCCAGATCGGGCTATCATTCAGACTCTCAACGAGTTGCCAGTGTTCACCTCCCTGTTCTTCAAATAACTCCCGGTATTCGTCACCAATCTCGATGGTGGTTTCCAGGCAATCGGCGACAAACGAGGGCGAGAAAGCCAGCACACTCTTGATCCCTTTCGCCGTGAGTTCTTTGATGACTTCATCCGTGTACGGCTTGATCCAGGGCGTGCGGCCGAGCCGTGACTGAAACGAGGTTGTGTAACTGCCTTCGGGGATGCCTAATTCTTTCACCAGCCGCCGGGTGGTTTCAAAGCACTGCGCCCGGTAACAATGCTGATTCATGGCGTGCAGCTTGCCACAGCAGTCCCCCAGTTTGCAGACCTTGCCCGTTATGTCGCCTTTCAGAATCTGTCGTTCGGGCAGGCCATGGTACGAAAACAGGTAATGGTCGTAATGGCGCTTATCCATGTACTTGCGGCCATTCTGTACGAACCCCTGAATGAATTTGGGGTGCTCCAGAAACCGGCTGATAAACCGGATGTCGGGAATGACCTGCCACGACTTGACGATGTCCATTACCTTTTCATACACCGAACCGGTACTGGCCGACGCGTACTGCGGAAAGAAGGGAATAACGATGATGCTGCTGAGACCCAGACGCTGAAACCGGGCCAGCCCCGCGTCGATGCTGGGGCTCTGGTAGCGCATCGCCAGTGTCACGACATAGTCATTGCCGAGGGCTTTCTGCAACTCGCGCTCCACAACCTGGCCGTAATACTTGAGGGGTGAACCCGTTTCGGTCCATAATTCCCGGTACACTTTGGCGGATTTGGGTGCCCGAAACGGCGCGATAATGCCGTTGACGAGAAAATAGCGGGTCGTGGCCGCGATATCCAGTACCCGCCCGTCGAGCAGGAATTCGCGCAGGTATTTACGAACGTCGGGTACCGACGGGCTGTCGGGCGTGCCCAGATTGACGATAAGAACCCCTGTCTTTCCCAATTGGCGGGTCGTCTCGGCAGGGGCGTTGCTTGCGTAAGTTTCCATTGATTCAGTAATCGGTGCGCTGGTTGTCACGTTGAAACGGCGCATAGTTCGTAAACCACAAACTGAGTGTAATGATCCAGAGTTTTAAGGGCTGTTTGCAGTGTATGGTGTACGGTTTTCAGTGGTCCCTGTCACAAGGGTCGTACAACACAGCGGTGCTTTGCCGTAACCTGAAAACCGTGTACTGTAAACCATAAACCTACTTTGCTTCCGGGTAGCGGCTTAGATCGGGGCGGGTAAAATCGCTGAATACTTCGCCCGGCAAACCCGAATACACGTGAATATCGGTCAGGTCACGCTCACCCCGTTCGCCCGATAGCAGAATCTTGCCGTGCGGCTGGTAATCGGTCCAGGGGAGCGTAAAACGGGGCTGCTCATCGGTAAACTTAGGGTAATGCGCCCACTGCGTAACCAGATGCGAGTCTTTATCGATCCAGATTTTGTACTTGTTGTCGGGGGTATTGCCTACGTTTTTAAAGGTCATCTGAACGACATCGGCCGGCTTGCCGTCTTTCGTCGGGTCTTCGCCCAGGTAGGTGAGCGTTACGCCTGAATCTTTCAGTTTAAATGGCATCACCAGCCAGTACGAATCATTGATCCAGGCATCTTTCCCGGCCTTCACGTACTTCGCTACCGAATCAGGCTCGGTCAGTTCGGCACCGTTGCGAAAAACCCGGCCTTTGTTGTTGTTGATGTTCAGCAGTACGGTCTGATCGTTGCGCAGGTTGTCGACCCGCACATCACCCGTCCATTTGTCCCAGATCAGCTTGCGTGAGCCAAAGAAATTCCAGGCGATCAGGTGCGTATTATCCCACGCTTTCCGCCCGCCCATCGCCTGCATCACCGCATCGGCCAGGCCAACGGCTTTGGGGTCGGAGTTAGCCAGGTCGAAACCCGGCGCGGGTGGGTTGGCCGTTTTTTTTGATTGCGCCGGTGCCGTGAGACTGACCAGTAGCGCCACTACGATAGCTGCGTAACGTTTCATTGGACGGGGTTGCTTGTGCTGACAAAAGTAGGACCAGAAGCCGTTAGTTTGGCTCAATATGATTTAGATTTGTATCAATATTTTCGATGACCTCCGCAGCCGAACCGGTGTCGGTCTGCCCAGCCTGCCTATGACACTTTCACAACTTGATTATATCGTAGCTGTCGATACGTATCGGCATTTTGCTACAGCCGCCGACAATTGTCATGTGACACAGCCCACGCTCAGCATGCAGATTCAGAAACTGGAGGACGAACTGGGTATTAAAGTGTTCGACCGGTCGAAGCAGCCGGTGGTGCCGACAGAAGTTGGCGAGACGGTACTGGCGCAGGCGCGGGAAGTGCTGCGGGCGGCCCGGCGCATTCCGGAAATTGTCAGTGAATCGAAAAACGATTTTCAGGGCGATCTCAAGATTGGCGTCATTCCCACGCTGGCGCCGTATCTGCTGCCGTATTTCATCGGTGAGTTCATCAGCAAATACCCGACCGTGTCGGTGCAGATTCAGGAACTGGTTACCGATCAGATCGTTGAACGGTTACGGAAGGGACTGCTCGATGTAGGCCTGGTCGTTACACCCCTGGATGATAATGGCATCACTGAAATTCCGCTGTTTCGCGAACCGTTTGTGGTGTACGCAGCCGATTCGCACCCGCTCGCTGCCCAAACCTCGATCGACAGTGCCAACCTGCCCACCGATGGATTGTGGTTGCTGACGGGGGGGCACTGCCTGCGCAATCAGGTGCTCAGCGTCTGCGGGGCCGATCGGCCGGCCAACGCCACCAACGCGTTACGCTACGAAACCGGCTCGCTCGAAACACTTATCAAACTCATCGACCGGCAGGACGGCTTCACGCTGCTGCCGTTTCTGGCTACGATTGATATGGACGAAACCCGGCGGGCGCGTGTTCGCCCGTTTGAATCGCCCGCGCCGGTCCGGGAGGTGAGTCTGGTCATTCACCGCAGCTTCCTCAAACGGCGGCTTATCGATGCGCTCCGCGCTGAAATTATTCGCTACCTCCCCGCTGACCTCACCAACGAAGCCCACAAGGGCACCGTCGTTACGCTGGTGTAGTGCCGGTGTGTAGCCTGGACGTCCACGTCCGGGTGGGCGCGAAGCGACCGAAAAGCTGCCGCCTGGAGTAGTTGCCCTGACGGGCACCCGGACCTAGAGGTCCAGGCTACGGTGGGCCGGTCCAGGCTACGGTGGCCGGCACACCGGTAAAGGCTACACCAAAGCTATCGCCATGAGCAATTGACCTAGCGGTCACCAGACCTGGAGGTCTGGGTTACACGTTTCTCCAGCCGCTGGTACGCCTGATCGAACGATTCGCCGGTGGCGACGGCGTTGGTAAGGGTCAGTAAACCCGGTCGGCCAACCCGGCGTAGCCACCGCTCCACTTCGTCGGCAGCGGTTTGGTAAGCCAGCATAACGCGACCGTAATCACCCCCGAAGAAGTCGGCCGTCGTAACCAGATCCGCTAGCGGAATCATGGGGCGGGGGGGGAAGCCGAAGCGCCTGATGTTGGGCGTATCGGCTGACCCGGCGGTCGAGTCGGGGTGCTCCCAGACGTCGGGCGAGCTAAACCGGTAGTCGACAAGCAGCGCCAGCCCCTCGTTAAACCACTGCGGAATCTGCCGCTTGATCTGCCACCAGCCAAGCCGGGCAAACAGCTCATCGTGACAGAGTTCGTGGGCGATTACGTCGACATTGTTGCCTTCGGGACCAAGCACTAGGTATGCATCGCCCCAGGGTGTGCCGAGGCTGCAACCGGCTCCCTCGCCCCCCGCGCAGTATCGGGCGTAGTCGGCCTGATTGGGGCAGTAGATCAGAACGGCCCGCCCCCGCTGCCCACCCCAGAACCGGCCAATACGCGCCTGAGCGGCCCGGCTGTGGGCCCGAAATAGCGTTTGCTGCCGGGCCGAAACGGTTGTGCGAATGTAGAGCGAATGGGTCGATGCACGGTCAGGAAGCGGTCTGAAATCACCCGACCGACTGACCAGCATGCAGCGCAGCAGATGCGGATACAGCAGGGGCAACGACAGCGGTAGCGCAATCAGCAGCGACAGAAAAAAACGAACAGCACCGATTCTGGGCATCACATCCTCAACGCGGGCACACCCCCGTTTGTTGAATCACGAAGTACGACGCCCCGGTCGGATTTTCCTACCTTCGCCCCACTGGCCGCAGAATTTGCTACGCGCTGCCAACTGGCTCACCGCGAAGCAAGGGGCCAAAAGTCATGAACTGAAACCGTAACGTCGTATATGCCGTCGTGTATAATCATTGGGGCCGGTATGGCCGGACTAACTGCTGCGCAACAACTGGCCGAACGGGGCTGGCGCGTAACCGTACTTGATAAAGGGCGGGGTGTGGGCGGACGACTGGCAACCCGGCGGCTGGCAAACGGACGCGCCGACCACGGTGCGCAGGTAATCCGGGCGGAGTCGGCGGAGTTTCGCACCTGGCTGACATCAGCCGACACGGAGACTGCGCTGATGGAATGGCCGGTTGACCCGGCTGGAACGGGCTGGATTGGCCGCGACGGGATGAACCGGGTCGCTAAACAACTCGCTGACGGGCTTACCGTCGACACCGAACAGACGGTAACGGCTGTACACGGGGAGCCGGGTGGCTGGCGCGTCGAGACGAAAACCGGCCCGTCGTTTCGGGCCGACGCACTACTCTGTACCATTCCCGCCCCGCAGGCGCTGACCCTGTTTGCCGACGCGTCGACCCTGCTCAGTTCAGTGGATCGCGACGCACTGCAACGGATTCAGTATGAGCCCTGTCTGACGGTTCTGGTGACGCTGGACAGGCCCAGCCTGATTCCGGCGCCGGGCGGGCAGTGGCTCGACCGCCCCAATATCGCCTGGATTGCCGACAATCAGCAAAAGGGTATATCGCCCGATCTGCCTACCGTTACGATACTGGCGAGCACTGCCTTCAGCCGGGCGCATCTGGACGGAGATCTGAACGCGGCCGGGCAGCAACTGCTCGCCCAACTCACCGACTACCTGCCCGCTGACGCCATTACGTCGATGCAGGTACACCGGTGGCGGTACAGTCAGGTGGTGCAGGCACACGCGGAGCCATTCCACCGGGCCGACACACCACTGCCCCTATTGTTTGGTGGCGACGGATTTGGCGGAACGGCTCCGTTCGATCCGCACCTGAACGTCGAGCGGGCCTTCCTGTCGGGCTGTCGCATGGCCGACTGGTTGCTTTCCCATTTGCGGTGATCGCCCAAGGGCTATATCTGCACTACCCCCAGGGCTGTGTCTTCACCGCAGTACAGGACAAAAGTTGTCTCAGTACATTGTGAGGTCAGCTACTGCATCAAAGCAAACCACCACTAACCGACACGCAAAATCTGCTCGGCGACCAGTCTGCCGGTTTGCAGGGCGGCATTCAGCGACGGATAGGCCGACTGGTCGCCACACTGATACAGCCCATCAGCCAGCTTAAGCGGTTGGTGGGTCGTGCCAGCGCCGGGTGATGCCGGACTGTAAGCGGGCAGTGCCTGCGGAATGTGGTACGTACGCAGGTGGCGCCATTGCTGCACACCCTCGCCAAACCAGTCGGTCAGCTCACGCCGGATGCAGTCGGTCAGCGAGGCTTCATCGACCGTTTCGAGCCCCTGCGTGCTCACCGAAATTAACCGTTGACCAGCCGGGGCATAGGTAGGAGCAATGTCGCTGACGATCGTCATATTATGCACGGCCGATGAGCGCCGGGGGTTGAGCATCAGCATCTTTTTGGGCAGGTCGTTGGGCAGTTGCCAGCTGGCAGGGGCGGCAAAATAGGTACAGGTCGTGTGGTTGAACGCCCGGCTATCCGGCGCAGGGCGGTTCAGTAACCGGGCCGCCGACGCCGGATCGACCGCCAGCACAATCGTCTCGGCCTGAATCGTTCGTCCATCGGCCAGCACCACCCGCGTCCCATCGAGTTGCGCGACCGGGCTGTTGAGCTGAATCTGTTCGGGCGACAGTCGCCGAGCCAGCTGATTCGCCAGTTCGCCGATACCGAGAGCGGGCACGGCTGCATCGCCCGAAAAAAACATGCGGAAGCAAAAATCGAAAAACGTGGATGAGGTCGTCAGGGCGTCTTCCAGAAACACGCCACCGAAAAAAGGCCGGAAAAACAGGTCGATGATCCGGTCGGAAAAGCCCAGATTGTGCAGCCGTTGCAACGTCGTTGTGGGCGTTTGCTGAAACAGTTCGTCGACGGGCAGGCTTTGCGTCTGGCGCAACAGTTCCACGATCCGCAGCTTGTCGGCCAGCGTACCGATAGGCGACGCCAGCGTTTGAAACACCGACAGCGGCTCCTGAAACGGGTTGAGCAACGTCAGCCACGGCTTGCCCGCGTTGGCCTGCGGGTAATGAATCAGGGCCCCCGACCGGAACCGGGCCAGATCGAGATCGTCGTAACGAAGCAGCCGCTGCGCTTCCGGATAAGCCGTGAGCAGAATCTGGAACCCCCGGTCGAGCCGGAAACCATCGACCAGATCCGTGCGGACGCGCCCGCCCACGCCATCGCTGCCATCGAGCAGGAGCGCGTCGATACCGGCGGCTTTCAACCGAACCGCGCAGGCCAGCCCGGCCATACCGGCTCCTACGATCAAAACAGAAACAGGCGTACTGGGGGAATTCGTCAGCATAGGTAACCTAAATAAAGCGACAGCGCGTCAAAAATACGGCTTCGCCCTGCCCGGCAAGCGGGAATCCTGTAAATGACTGGTACTATTTTTATAAAAATTGACTTAAATGAAGATAATAAAAAAATAATATACTGATTGTCAGGCACTATAGAAGAAAGAGAATTGATTTTTTCTGCGCATTATTAAATTTGCCACTGTTGACGTTATAAAGTTGAATAGGTACAGAGTTATAAAGTTATACAGTTGTAGAGTTGCGGTTCCCCCGCAGCCGCGGACGGTGCCGGGACTGGTGCGTCAGCCCATCCGGCCGGTAGCCGCCGGTGCGACCAGGCAGCAACTCTACAACTAGCCAACCTTAAAACGCTACAACGTTAAAAGTATGAACCTGCTGGTTGTCGATAACTTCGATTCGTTCACGTATACGCTTGTCGACTACCTGCGGCAGGTCGGAGCTACGTGCCGGGTCGTACGGAACGATGCGCCGTGGGATCAGCTGACGCAGCCCTGTGATGCGGTCATGCTGTCGCCCGGTCCGGGAACACCCCGGCAGGCCGGTCGGTTGATGGACGTGATTGCCCACTTTCACGAGCGGGTACCGATGCTGGGCATCTGTCTGGGGCATCAGGCCATCGGCGAATTTTTCGGGGCGCAACTAACCACGGCGGACCGGCCC
The DNA here is from genome assembly GCA_964581865.1 of uncultured Spirosoma sp. Taxonomy (GTDB): domain Bacteria; phylum Bacteroidota; class Bacteroidia; order Cytophagales; family Spirosomataceae; genus Spirosoma. The sequence goes on along the minus strand of CAZOQC010000003.1, from coordinate 32,785 downwards.
ATGCACGGAAAAGTCTCGACGATCACAACCGACCTGGTCGATGCGCTGTTTGCCGGGTTGCCGGGGCAGTTCAGCGTAACGCGCTATCACTCGCTGGTGCTGCGCGACCTGCCCGGTGAACTTGTCAGCACGGCACAAACCGATGGGGGCGACATTATGGCCCTGCGTCATCGGTGGCTACCACTCCGGGGTGTGCAGTTTCACCCCGAAGCGATCCTGACCGAGTACGGGCTGGAACTACTACAAAACTGGGTTACTAGTATTCAACACGACAGTATGGTTAGCGAAGGGAAGTCCTGCGCCAGCCTGCTGATTTAGCATAGCACACCGGTATGAACTATCAGATTCGGGAAGAGGGCGGTTTTCAGTACGTCGATGAAGGACAGGGCGAAGTGCTGCTGCTGTTGCACGGTTTGTTTGGCGCACTCAGCAACTGGGACGCGGTAATTCAGGGGTTTTCGGACCGGTACCGGGTCGTTATTCCGCTGATGCCCATCTACGAAATGCCTATCCGGCAGGCCAGCCTGGAAGGACTGCTTTCGTTTATCGAACGCTTTGTCGGCTACAAAAAACTCAACGACCTGACCCTGCTGGGCAATTCGCTGGGTGGCCACATTGCTCTGCTATACAGTTTCAAACATCCTGAGCGCGTGCAGCGAATGGTGCTGACGGGTAGTTCGGGCCTGTTTGAGAATGGCATGGGCGGTTCGTTTCCCAAGCGCGGCAGCTACGACTACATCGCCGAGCGGGTAGCCTACACGTTCTACGACCCAAAGGTGGCTACCAAAGAACTGATTGATGAAGTATTCGAGATCACGAGCAGCATTCCCAAGTGCATGAGCATCGTGGGCATTGCCAAATCGGCGCAGCGTAACAACGTTGCCAAAGACCTGCACAAAATTCAGGTGCCGACCCTGCTGGTGTGGGGGCTTAACGACACGATTACCCCCGCTGAAGTGGGCTACGAATTTAACCGGCTGATCGAGCGATCTGAACTGCATTTTATCGATAAATGCTGTCACGCGCCGATGATGGAACGCCCAGCGGATTTCAATCAGCTGCTCGATGACTGGCTGATTCGGAACCCCATTGGCGAACTGGTGGTTGGTTAAGTACCCGGACAGACCGTCGGTTGCCGGGTAAATCGGATTAACTGCGGAGACGTATAGCCAACCTATTTGGATTTTCCGTAGTTTTCTGACCAACACACTGTCGTTGACACCAATCGTTATGCTGGCTGCTGAACTTATCGACCCAATGCTGCCAGCCCTGAAACCGACTGATTCGGTCGGGCAGGCGCTGGACTGGATGCAGGAGCATCGCATTGGCCAACTGGTCCTGATCGATCAGACTGACTATCAGGGAATTATTAATGAAGAACTGCTACTCGATATTGCCGATGTCGACCGGCCGCTGAGCAGTATGATGCATCTCTTCGAGCAGGTATTCGCCTACGAAGGGCAGCATCTCTACGAAGTGCTGGGGCTGGTGATGCAGCACCGCATGGATGTGATTGCGGTGCTCAATGAGGGCCGCGAGTTTCTGGGTACCGTATCCACGTCGGAGCTGCTGCGGCAGTTTGCGCAGGAACTGGGCGTGCAGGAAGGCGGTGCTGTGCTGATGCTGAGCCTGAACGAGCGCGATTATTCGATGGCCGAGATTAGTCGGCTGGTCGAGTCGAACAACGTCAAAATTATCAGCAGCTACTTCTCCAGCGCGGCCTTCGGGATGCCCGACCGCTCCCGGCTGACGCTTAAACTCAACCGGCAGAACATCACCGCCGTTATATCCACGCTCGAACGATTTGGCTATCAGATCGAAGCGGCCTTCGCCAATGTACCCATTGAAAGCATCGACCAGGATCGGCTCGATTCGCTGCTGCGCTATTTAAATACCTAGTTTAAGGTTTAAGGCTTAAGGTTCAATGTTGGACAAACGCAGACTGACAACCTTAAACAGTAAACGTTAAACGTTGAACTCATCTATGAAAATCGCCATTCATGGGCGCAACTTCCCCGAATCAGCCCGGCCGTATGTGCAGGCCATGTTCGAGGAACTGGACAAACGGCAGGTCGATGTACTGATCTCGGCGGATTACCGCGACTATCTGGACTCGGCGGGCGTGGCCCACTACAGTCAGGCGACGTACCGACCCGAAGACGGGGTTACCGACGCCGATTTTATTTTTAGCCTCGGGGGCGACGGTACGCTGCTCGACGCCGTGACGCACGTTGGCTCGCGGCAAATTCCCATCGTCGGTATCAACATCGGTCGACTGGGTTTTCTGGCAACGGTAGCCCCGCCCTCAATCCGGCTGATGATCGATGCGCTCTTCAATGGGCAATATGGCATCGATGAGCGTACGCTGGTAAACGTAAAATCAACCCCCGATATCTTTGGCCCTCTGCCCTTCGGCCTGAACGATTTCACGATTACGCGTACCCAGACCTCGTCGATGATTACCGTGCATTCGTACCTCGACGGCGAATTTCTGAACTCCTACTGGGCCGACGGACTGATTATTTCGACCCCGTCGGGCTCAACGGGCTACTCGCTCAGCTGCGGTGGGCCGGTGCTGCTGCCCCAAACCAACAACCTGATTATTACGCCCATCAGTCCGCACAATCTGAACGTGCGGCCCATGATCGTGATGGATAGCTGCCAATTGTCGTTCGAGGTGGAAAGCCGCAGCGGTAATTTTCTGGCCGCGCTCGATTCCCGCTCCTACACGGTCGACGTGTCGGCCCGGATCAGCGTGCAGAAAGAGAACTTCAAGGCCCGCCTGGTCAAGCTGGGCGACGAGAATTTTCTAAACACGCTGCGCAGCAAGCTCAACTGGGGCTGGGATATTCGCAACTAAGCTGGTCTGATCCTTGCTGAGCCCTGTTGACGTGCGATGTAAACGACACGCCTTTTTTTAGTTAGTTACCAATAAAAGCCGCGAATTACCGTTTCGGAAGAGATTACGCTTTGATTCATCTGGTTGATTCGCCCATATATTTTTTATGAAGAAACTTCAATACCTGGCTGCTGGTATGCTGTCGACTGCTGTGCTGTTTGCCGACGTCGTCGACGGACTGGCCCAGCGACGCGTCAACACGCATTTTTTACCGTATTCGTCGATTAGCTTCGGTGTCGGGTCGTCGCATTACTACGGCGATCTGGCGGGGTACCGCCAGTTTCTCAAAGCCACTTATATTATGCCGCGCTGGAACGTTGGTATCGGCTATACCCGGCAGTTTACGCCCAAATTTGCCGCACGGGCGATGTTTACCTGGGCGCGTATTTCGGGCGACGATTACACGTTCAACAAAAACAACATTCAGGAGAACCTGCCGCAGTACGTCCGGAATCTGCACTTCCGCAACGACCTGAAAGAATTCGCCATCACAGGTATTTACAATTTCATCCCCGACGGACGGACCTCGGAAGAGCGGGCCAAAATTACCCCCTACATTTTCGGTGGTATCGCTCTGCTGGCGCACAGTCCCGAAGCCCGGACGCCCTACGTCGAAGGGAGCGACGACTCGCAGCGCTGGGTAAAGCTGCAACCGCTGCATACGGAAGGGCAGGGGCAACCCGGCTACGAAAAACCGTATTCGCTGGTGACAATGGCCATCCCGGTTGGGGTGGGGGTGCGTTACCAACTGAATGAAAGTTTCAATCTGGCGTTTGAACTTGGATACCGCTACACCTTCACGGATTATCTTGACGACGTAGGCGGAAATTACGCTGCTGCCAATGTACTTACGGGGCTGGGAGCAACGATGGCCGACCGGCGGGTGGAAGTAAACGCAGCCCGGCTGAAAAGTCATCCCGACCGGTATCAGGCACTGGTTAATCTCTACCAGAACGGCACCCCTGACCAACAGGCGCAGATCGGTAACGAGCTACAGGGAAACGTTGTACGCGGAGCCGATGGTAAGCTGAATGATGGCTATCTGCTGACCAGTTTCCAGATTCATTACATCATTCCGAGTAAGATCAAGTGTCCTCCAATTAGATAGTGACGAAACAGAAACTTCATACGGCCCGGCTGCTCATAGCCGGGCTTTTTATCAGCCTGAACCTCCACGCCCAGAAAATTGAGGTGGGCGGGAGTCTGGGCGGGATGCTGTACAAAGGCGACGTATCGACCCACCTCGACCCGCGCCTGTACCGCCCGGCGGGAGGCTTGTTTTTTCGGTACAATGCGACGCGGTCATTCTCCATGCGGCTGGGTATTGCCATAGGCGGTATCCGGGGCGACGATCAGCTCAGTAACGATCCGTTTCAGCAGGCCCGTAATTACAGCTTCCGCTCGTCGATCAGCGAACTAACGGGTGATTTTCAGTATAATTTCCGGAACTATACGCCGTTGCCGAAAGCGGAAAACTGGACTCCCTACGTATTTGCCGGCGTAGGGCTGTTTAACAGTACAAATAGTGTCGTTCGGGCGCGGGGGATGCTTAATTTTCCGCTCGGAGTCGGTATCAAATACGAGTTTCACCGCCCCTGGAGTGTGGGTGCGGAGTTTGGCACCCGCTTTACCCGCTTCGACTACCTCGACGGGTTGGGTGAACGCACGTTCAGCACGACAAATACCAAACTTAGACAGGGTAACCCGGCCCTGTCAGATAGCTACACGTATACGGCCATAACGCTCAGCTATACCTTCTACAAAATAGTCTGTCCGTAAAAGCGGGCAACAGTGCCGTTGGGGCCGGACGTGAATGTTGCTGAAGCGCGAAGCGCTGGTGATGTTTACTTCCGGCCCCAACGGCTTTGACGTATAACCGCCATTCCCACACATTCCGTATTTTTGGGCACGTAACACAAAATCGGACGGGTAGTGAATAGTAACGGGCACGCGCTTATGCGGATACTGGGGATCGGGGTGGCAATACTGGTTGGCGGTCTCAATGTTGCCTCGTCGCAGACGATGGCCAACGAACCCGACGAGCCGACAATCTACTCGTACTGCCAGCGGTTTCAGACGCTTTACACCCAGATTCGGGAGCAAACCATTCAACCCGATTCGGCCCGGCGTCAGTTTAGCCAGATCATGCTGGGCCTGAAACGGCGCTTTGTCGCTGATGGAATGGTCCGAACGGATAGCCTGCAACGCGACAGCCTCCGCCGAACGGGGCGCTACTTTGCCTTTCCCATTCGGGGCTACAGTCCGCGCTCGATCGGCGGTACGCACGGCGAAGGGTACCGGGGTAAAGGGTTCGATTTATTCGATTACAATGTCCGGGGCAGTCATCCGGCGCAGGATATTTTCATTGCTGACCGCAACCAGGATTGCGTCGACGATCAGACCGGGCAACCCGCCGACGTACTGGCGATGACAAGCGGGGTCGTACTTGCCATCGAAACGGCCTGGACGCCCGGTTCCGAGTACCGGGGGGGCAACTGGATCTGGGTATACGACCCGGTGATGAATGGCCTGTTTTACTACGCCCACAACCGGGTTGTCGACGTACTGCCGGGGCAATGGGTTGGAGCCGGGCAAAAAGTGTCGGAAATGGGCCGGTCGGGGTTCAACGCCTACAAAGCCCGCTCACCGACGCACCTGCACCTGATGTACCTGCAAATTCAGCCCAACGGCCTGCCTGAACCCGAAGACACGTATAAGTGGCTTCTCTCGGCTAAACTCACGAAGTGAGTTGGATAGTTATAAAGCTTCTGCCGCCGGTGCTGGACGCAGCAGCAACTTTACAACTATTCAACTTTAATTACGATTCGCGGACGAGGTTGACGCCGGTGACGAGGAAAATCATGCCGACGATAAACGGAGCGGCTGATTCCGCTTTGTTGATGCTCATGCCCAGCACCGGTTTGCCGTCGGACAGGAACGCGACGAGGGCGAACAAAACGATAACGACGCCGAGGATCATCAGCGATGCGCCGGAAAAACGGCGGAAGTTGGTATTGTTTTCCATAGTATGTAATCCAGGGCCACCGCGTGGGTCCACGTCTGGTAGCCGTAAAGCTAGCTAAGTTAGATGGTAGCTGGTTTAGCCGCTGACATGGCTACCAGACGTGGACCGCATCGGCGGACCGGTCCGGGCTACCTGCACGGGTATTAAATTTCGTTTACGCCCCTCTTCAATCAGAAACGGGTAAGCTGCTTCGAGCGTATTCGGCACGATACCGTCGAGGATGGCCTCCCGGATCAGCGCTTTTAAATCGCCCACTTCCCTCGACGGCGGCAGGCCAAACGTTTCCATAATCAGTTCGCCGGTAATGACGGGCTGAAAATTGCGCAGTTCGTCGCGCGTTTCCAGGTCAATCAGTTTCTGCTCGACCCGGTCGAAATTGCGCAGATGCTTCTGTACTTTCTCGTAGTTCTTGGACGTAATATCGGCCCGGCACAGTGCCATCAACCCGTCGAGGTCGTTGCCTGCCTCAACCAGCAGTCGGCGCAGGGCCGAGTCGGTGATCTGTTCTTTGGTGAGCGCGATAGGGCGCAGGTGCAGCCGAACCAGTTTCTGTACCATACGCATCGACTCGTGCAGGGGCAGCTTCATCGTCCGGAAGATACCCGGCACCCAGCGGGCACCCATATCTTCGTGTCCGTGAAATGTCCAGCCCACCCGCTGATCGTAGCGTTTGGTGGCGGGCTTGGCGATGTCGTGGAGCAGGGCCGCCCAGCGCAACCAAAGCTCCTGCGCGTCGAGTTCGGGCGTCGACTTGGTGCGATTGGCAATGTTGTCGAGCACCTGTAGCGTGTGGTAAAAATTATCCTTGTGGCCGCGCCCTTCGATAGTTTCAACGCCTTTCAACGCCACCAGTTCCGGAAAAATCCGGTCCAGCAAGCCCGCGTGGTACAGCAGCTTGAAGCCGTAAGACGGCGTTGGCGACAGGATGATTTTGTTGAGTTCGTCGGTGATGCGCTCGCGCGAAACGATGGTGATCCGTTCGTTCATCTGCACAATCGCGTCGAACGTGGCCGGTTCGATGTCGAAGTTGAGTTGCGAGGCAAACCGGATGGCCCGCATCATCCGCAGCGGATCGTCGGAGAACGTAATGAGCGGGTCGAGCGGGGTGCGGATGAGCTTACATTTGAGGTCTTTCTGCCCGTCGAAAGGGTCGAGCAGATCGCCAAACACGCCCGCTTTGCCTGTCCGGTTCAGCTGAATACCCATCGCGTTGATTGTAAAGTCGCGCCGGTTCTGATCGTCTTCGAGCGTACCATCTTCCACGATGGGCTTGCGCGAATCGGCCCGGTACGATTCTTTTCGGGCCCCAACAAACTCCACTTCCCAGGGTTGCCCCGCCAGATCGACTTTTACCATCGCTGTCCCAAAATTGGGGAACACCGCAACGGGGGCTTTCATCGCTTTTCCGACGGCTTCGGCCAGGGCAATGCCGCTGCCAACGCAGACCACGTCGATGTCGTTCGAGGGCCGTTTCAGCAATAAATCGCGCACGAATCCGCCCACCACATACGCCCGCACGCCCAGCGCGTCGGCCTGTTGCGCCAGCGTCTCGAAAATGGGATTGGTCTGTAAGGTGTCGGAAAAATTCATAGTACTGGTTTGTGGTTAGTAGTTTGTGGTCGTATGTCCACGGTTGTTACGTCAATAACCACGAGCGACGAACAGCAAACCACAAACTTATTTTCTAATGAACCCGATTCCACCGTCTATATCGAGCCGGATAATACGGGGTTTGCGGGGCATACCGGGCAAAGCGCCGAATCGTTCGCTGACGGCGGCTTCGGCCGGCGCGGGCAGCGTCAGCGACTCGAACGGAATCATAAGCAGGCCCTTGCCAAACCCGCCGATCAGCCGCTGGATCTCGGCGTTGAGCGACCGCCGGACGGCAATCTCCTGGCTTTGTTCGAGCAACACCGGCGCGATATTTTTTCCCTGTTCAAACACAACGATCAAGGGCGTGTCGGCAAAGTCGACTACGTCGTAGGCTACATCGGGGAGTTTGGCGACGTACATTACCAGCTGATCGGGGTGTTGGATCAGCACCGTTGGGCGGACACCGTCGGGCATGACCGAAAATAGCGTCAGCAGCTTCGCAACCGCTACGTCGCTGGTGGGGTCGGCGGCTACCGACCAGCCGGTTTCGTCGGCCAGCGCAATCAGATTGCCCTGCCGGAGTTGATACGTAATGTCGCGAATTGTAGCTGCCATAGTTCTTGAAACCGCAAAGATACGGCGTGGTTCGGCAATCGGCCAGTTGCGGTGGGTCTTTGTTGATTTCGGGGTTGATGGGCGCGTGAAAAGACAACCGACTGCCAATGGTGTTTACTGGTTGACTGACCGACTCACCCGGTCACCGTTCTCCATATATGACTACGTCCATTCGACCCAAAGCTATTGTGTTCGACGTCAACGAAACCCTGCTCGACCTGAGCAGTCTACAGTGGGCCTTCGCGCAGCAGTTCAACGAACCGTACGCGTTTAAACACTGGTTTTCATCGCTGTTGCAGTACTCGCTCGTTGATACGCTGACTGCCGATTACCACGATTTTGGTCAGATTGGTAAAGCCGCTTTGACCATGACCAGCGCGTATTTCGACAAACCGCTATCGCCGGATGAACAGCAGTCGTTGCTGGCTCTTATCGCTGACCTGCAACCATATCCTGACGTGGAGCCGGGTCTGGCCCGACTGAAAGAAGCCGGTTTTCGTTTGGTCACGCTGACCAATTCGCCGACCCGCACCCTGACGCAGCAAATGGCGAATACAGGGCTGGATGCGTATTTTGAAGCGCTCTGGAGCGTGGACGATGTGCAGGTGTTCAAACCGCATCCGCAGACGTACGGGCTGGCTCTGTCGCGGCTGCAACTGCCACCGGATCAGGCAATGCTGGTGGCGTGTCACGGCTGGGATATTGCCGGGGCCGCCCGCGTCGGGATGCAGACGGGATTCATCGCCCGGCCCGGTCAGTCGCCCTATGCACTGGCCCCCGCTCCGACGATAACGGGAAACACGCTACTCGATTTGGCGGAGCAATTGATCTAATGGTGTGTAGCCTGGACCTCCCGGTCCGGGTGGCCGACAGGCCAAAAAAGCTGCCGCCTTATATAGTTGGCCTGACGGCCACCCGGACGTGGACGTCCAGGCTACATATTCCAGCAGACTACATAACACAAAGCCACACGATGGAAGCGCTGTCATTCAGTCTGTTGCCATTAAACCCGCTGACCTTGTCGTTGGATGGCAATCTGCCGAGCCCTCCGGCACCCGCACCGTGCTAAGTTTCACCGCTGATTCTCTTATCCAGACCGTCTGCGAACCCGACAACCGGTAAATAAGCGTCGTTCCAACCGATGCCTGAGCAATGTGGTCTGGTCAGTAACCAAGGCTATACTACATCATGACCCGAGTTATCAATTGCTTCCTTTTCGCTGGCCTGATGCTGATGAGCTGCCAGCGCGACAACCTGCCGAGTTGCATACAGGATCAAATCAGGCAGATACAGGCGCAGGGTGTTTGGAGTCCACCCGCCAGAATTTACCAGTACCGGTATCAGGGCCAGACGGTCTACTTTATTCCACAACGCTGCTGCGATATACCAAGTCAACTGCTGGATGAAAACTGCAATCAGATCTGCTCGCCCGACGGGGGGTTTACCGGGGCGGGCGATGGCCGGTGTAGCGACTTCTTCACGACCCGCACCGACGAAAAGCTGATTTGGGAAGATACAAGAAGGTAACGTACGCCAGGGCTGCCTATTCGTAAGCTGTCGGGCAAATCGCGTGCTATGTAGCCTCACCTGGCTGCTTCGTATACGACCGCTGGGTGCGGGCACATTATATCGTTTTAATGTTGGCTTACGGGCAGAATATGGCGGGTAAATCGGATAATAAGCTGCTTTTACTGTCTGATTCCGAGGTAATGACCTATTGCCTATGCGCCTGATTGCTTTACTATTCATACTCATCGTTAGCGGTTACAAACTGGTTCTGGCGCAGACGCCCCGCTCCACAACCCCCGTTTTTTCCGTGACGGGCTACGTGCGCGACGCCCGTACCAGACAACCGATTCAGGGCGCTAACATTGTCGTGCTCGACGTGTCGAAAGGTTACGTTACGGCGAAAGACGGCTTCTTCGTGGTGAACCTGCCCGTTGGGCGATACGTCCTGAAATTTACGCATGTCGGCTACCGACCCACGCTCGATACGGTGCAGGTGCAGGGTACGGTGTTCCGGGAGATATACATGCCCGACGACGCCAAAGACCTCGACGAAGTAACCGTGACCAGCGAAACGCCCGACCGCAATGTGCGCAAGGTCGAGCTGGGGGTGTCGCAGCTGACTATCCGCAGTATTCGCCGGATTCCCCCGCTGCTCGGCGAGGTCGACGTGATCCGGAGTCTGTTGCTATTGCCGGGCGTAACGACGGTGGGCGAGGGGGCCCCCGGCTTCAACGTACGCGGGGGCAGCGTCGATCAGAACCTGGTCCTGCTCGACGATGCACCGGTGTTCAACACCAGCCACCTGATGGGCTTTTTCTCGGCCTTCAACCCCGACGTGGTGCGCGACGTAACGCTCAACCGGGGGGGCGTGGCGGCTTCGTACGGTGGTCGGGCGTCGTCGGTGCTGGATGTGAAAGTGCGCGAACCCGACGCGCAGACCTGGAGCATCAATGGCGGTATCGGCATCGTGTCGAGCCGGTTGGGTATCGAGGGACCGATCATCAAAAACAAGCTGTCGATACTGCTGGGCGCGCGCGCGTCGTTCAACGATTTTCTGTTTAAACTGGCCCCGCCCAACCTGCGAAATACCCGCGCCAATTTCTACGACCTGACGGGTAAACTCAAGTATCAGCTCAACGAGCAGCACACGCTGACCCTGACCGGCTACCAAAGTCAGGATGTGTTCAAGCTGCCGTCCGATTCGCTGTCGGGGCAGGAGATCAACGCGTCATCGACCCAGTTCAAGTACCAGACACTCAACGGGGCCCTGCACTGGAACTACTTTATCAGCAAACGGGCTAACCTCAGTACTGCCCTGATTCTGAGTCGTTACCGGGCCGATCTGTCGTCGCCCGATTCGGCCAATGCGTTCGATCTGCGGTCGGGTATCGGGCAGCGGCAGCTAAAGTCCGATTTTAGTTATTCGCTCAACAAAGCCCATCAGCTACAGGTCGGGATAAGCGCGATCGACTATCGGGTACAGCCCAATACGCGCACCGTCGGTCCGTTTTCCAACGTCTTGCCCGTAACGCTGGCCGACGAACAGGCGTATGAACTGGCGGGCTATGTGCAGGACGAATGGACGCTGAACCCGGCGGTGTCGTTGCTGGCGGGCCTGCGATATTCCGAACTGCTCAGCCGGGGGCCGGCCACCATACAGACCTACGCCGAGAACAGCCCCGTGCAGGACGAAACCGTGACGGGCACGCGTACCTACACGGCCGGAACGATCTACCACACAACGGGCGGGCTGGAACCCCGGCTGGCCCTGCGCTGGACGGTTGGCGAGGGGAAAGCGGTCAAGGTGGGGTACAGTCGGTTACGGCAGTATATCAATCAGATCAGCAACACGACGGCTGCGCTGCCAACGTCGCGCTGGCACCTGAGTGACGTGTACACCAAACCGCAGATCGCCGATCAGTACTCGCTGGGCTACTTCCGCAACAGCACCGACAACGCCTACGAACTATCGGGCGAGGTATATTACAAGTCCATTGCCAACGCCATCGATTACCGCGACGGGGCTGAAATTCAGCTGGCTCCCGCCGTTGAAACGCAGATCGTGCAGGGTAGTGGCCGGGCCTACGGCGTGGAGGGGCTGGCCCGGAAAAACAAAGGTCGCTGGACGGGATTCGCCAGCTACACCTACGCCCGTACGTTCCTGACGATGGATAGCCCGTACGCGAGTGAACGCGTTAACAACGGCAACCCCTACCCGGCCAATTACGACAAGCCGCATACGCTCAACATCCTGGCGACGTATCGCCCGACGGCCTGGTTCAGTCTGTCGCTGAATTTTACCTACAGCACCGGCCGACCGACGACGCAGCCTTATGCCCGCGCCCTCATCAACGGCATCTACGTACCGATCTACGTCGACCGGAATCAGCAGCGCATCCCTGACTATCACCGGCTTGACTTCTCGATGCTGTTTGAGCAGAATCCGGCTAAAAAGAAGCGAAATCAGAGTAGTTGGGTCTTTTCGGTTTACAACGTGTACGCCCATAAAAATGCGTATTCCGTTTTCTACCGGCTCAGCAATGCTGCCAACGAGAACGCCTACAAGCTGTCCATCTTCGGTACCGTGTTTCCTTCGCTAACCTATAATTTCAAGTTTTGACCGTAGCCCAGACCGGCCACCGCGTGGGTCCAGGTCTGGTAGCCGTTAGGCTAACTCACACAGGCGGTAGCTTTTTTTAGCCTAACGGCTACCAGACCTGGAGGTCTGGGCTACACCGTATACAGTAAACCGAAAACTGTAAACCAAATGCGCTCCTTACTCATAACCCTTCTCTGCGCGTTGACTGTAATGGCCTGCGTCACGGAGTTCAAGACCGACACGGTCAGTATTGCCCCCGCGCTCGTGGTGGAGGGGCAGGTGACCAATCAGCCCGGCCCGTATACCGTTCGGCTCACCCGCACCGCCGATTACAGCATTCAAAGCGTCAACCTGCTCGAAACCGGGGCGACCGTGACCATTGCGGATAACAAAGGCAACCGGGAACTGCTGACCGAACTGTCGCCGGGGGGTATGTACCAAACCAGCGCTGGCGGCTTGCAGGGCGTAGTCGGGCGAAGCTATACGCTTACGATCAAAACGAAAGCCGGGCTGACCTATGAATCGACGGCCGAGGTGCTGCCGGGCGTAGCGCCCATTGCCAAAATATACTACGAATACACCAGCCAGCCCCGCGTTAATCAGCTGGGTATCAAGCAGGGCTGGAACGTGTACGTCGATGCAAAAGACCCCGACACATTGGGCAACTACTACCGCTGGAACTGGACGCATTATGAGCAGCTACAGGCGTGTAAAAAAACATTCAATTCTGTCAAGAAAATGTACGACGGTATATCGTGTTGTTCCCCCTGCTGGCAGATCGACCGGTGCTATAACTGCATCGAAATTAATTCCGATGCCAACGTCAATGGGCAGGCCATCAGCCGACAATACATCACGCAGGTGCCATATACGTCCAGGTCACGCTATTATTTGTCGGTGCAGCAGCAGGGGCTAAGCCGGGGGACGTACCAGTTCTGGAAAAGTGTGAAGCAGCTGGTCAGCAATACGGGTGGTTTGTTCGATGCCGCCCCCGCGTCGGTGGCCGGCAATCTGCGCTGCGTGAGCGATGCCAGCCAGCCCGTCTATGGCTATTTCGGGGCGGTGGGTTTGTCGGAACAAATCATCTACGTCGACCGGAGTACCGGGCAGGGCAGTCCTGACGCCGACTATCCCACCGATTATCCGTACCCGACCAGCCCGCCCTGTATTGCCTGCCAGAACAGCTTGTATCAGACGCCGGTAGTCCCGCGTGGCTGGGTCTATTGACCGGGTTGATAACCCGCCCCAAATGCAATAGCTTTGTAAACAGGTTTAAGGTTTGTCGTTTATGGTTTGTGGTTTGTCGTTGCTGACGCCTGCTCACCTGCCGGAGGCACTACAAACCACGAACCACAAACGACAAACACCCGCATGGCTTCCCCGGTAAAAATTCTGGTGCTGCGCTTTTCCTCGATCGGCGATATCGTCCTGACGACGCCCGTCGTGCGTTGCCTGAAACAGCAATTGCCGGACGCTGAGGTGCATTTCTGCACGAAACGGTCGTTCCAGACGCTCGTCGAGAACAACCCATACATCGACAAGATTCATTACCTCGACGGGCCCCTGAGCGGGTTGCTGGCCCAACTCCGTCCCGAGCGCTTCGATTACATTATCGACCTGCACAACAACCTGCGTACCCGCATGGTCAAGCTGGGACTGCTGGGCGTGAAATCGTACAGCTTCGATAAGCTCAACCTGCGCAAGTACCTGTACGTCCGCTGGAAAGTCAACGCCATGCCTGATATACACATCGTTGACCGGTACATGGATACGGTTCGGCCGCTGGGGATCATCAACGACGAGAAAGGGCTGGATTATTTCATTCCGTACAAAGATCAGATCGAGCCCGACTGGTTGCCCGCCACCCACCGCGCCGACTATGTGGCCTACGCCATCGGCGGGCAGCACGCAACCAAAAAACTGCCCGTGCCGCGCATGATCGAACTGTGCCGCAAGATCAATTACCCGGTGGTGTTGCTGGGCGGCAAAGAAGACCGGGCGGCTGGCGCGGAGATCGAGCAGGCGCTGGGTAATGGGCTGATCTACAACGCCTGCGGTCAGTATAACCTGAATCAGTCGGCATCGCTGCTGCAGCGGGCACGGGTAGTGTTCAGCCACGATACGGGCCTGATGCACATTGCGGCTGCGCTCAAAAAGAAAGTGTATTCGATCTGGGGCAACACCACGCCCCAACTGGGTATGTACCCCTACAAGACCAGTTACGTCGTGCTGGAAAAGACCGGACTCGGTTGTCGCCCCTGCTCCAAAATCGGCTTCGACGCCTGCCCGCTCGGCCACTTCAAATGCATGAACGAACTGCCCCTCGACTTCGAAATGCGGGACCTGCGAACGAAAAAGAATTTTTAGCAGCCTTTCGAAAGGCTACTAGTAGGCATACCGATGGTTTTTTTGTCATTCTGAGCCTGTGAGGAATCTTCGGTGAAAGCCATTTATTCCGGACGATTTTGAAGATTCCTCGCAAGCTCGGAATGACAAAAAACAGCTTCGACACGATTGCTCGACGAATAATTTTCAGAGACCATCAGTTCAGCCTGAGCACCCCGCCACTGGCGTAAACCAGTTTGCCACCCGATGAAATCGTAATGCGTTGCGCCTGCCCGGTGGGGCTGGTCGATGGCGCGGCTGGTATCGAAATAATGTGCTCGATGGTAACGGTGTCGCCCGTGGCCGGTACGCGGTTGACCGACCATACCGCCGGGTCGGTCCAGGGGCCGTTCTGTATTGTTTTGACGGCTATACTGCCCGAACCCACATCCAGCTGGTAGTCTTCGGCTTCCCCATATTCGTAACTGCCGCAGGGGTCGGTTGGGTTGTCGGCGCTGACGGCCACCGAAATAAGCCGCAACGGAACCCGGCCGGGCGATGCGGTGGTGGGTATGGTCAGGCTACCCATGATCGTGGCGGTCGTCGATGCTGGTGTCTGGTAAACCTGTTCGCCGGGATCGCTGAACGAGCCGTTGCGGTTGAAATCGGCCCAGATTGTCAGTCGCATGGCATTGGCGCGGTTGATGGGGCTAACCGCGAAGGTATAGCTGCGCCCCGTCGTAACCGGCGGTATCACCGCTGTAAACTGGCCAACCCCCGACGCTGTGCAGCCGGAGTTCTGACTCAGTACCTGACTATTGATTGTCACACTGCCAATGCCCGTTGAGTACCGCTGACATCCATACGCGTAAACAGGCTGACAGACGGGGGCCGCAATGCTGGTCACATTGCTCCAGTTGCCGGTACTATTCGACGACCGCAGTCGGTAATAGACCAGTGTGGCCGATGGCGCGTGTGTATCAACGAACGTCGTCGCGTCTGGTCCAACGCCCCCGATGCACACAAAATCGGCTGGGTTGCCGGTGCGGGATCGTTCGATGAAATACCCCATCTCGTTACTGGCCCGGTCAGTCCAGGTTAGCACCACCTGCGCGCTGACAATTGTTGCCGACAGATCGGTAACGGGCGTAACAGTGGTCGATGGGGCTGTAAGCGAGTAGGCCGTATGCGTTTGGCGGAGCGTCAGTCCGTCCATGATCCGCCGGTACTGCCCCGGCGTCAGGTCGTGGGTGCAGGGGAAGAAGTACGACATGATATTGGTCGGGGAAGGGTGGTATTGCGCGCCGGTACCGGATTCGGTGAACGTGCAGCTATAAACCGACGGACAACCCGATACGCAGTCTGGACCGGCGTCTGGAAATAAAGACCAGCCGGTGGGGTCAGCGGGGGTATCGCAGACCAGATCGCCCGCCGACTTGCAGTTGCCGCCTGACACCTGCTCATAGCCCCTGCTGGTGTCGAAGGTGTGAATCAGGTTGAAGATATGGCCTAGTTCGTGCGGAATCAGCCGGTTGCCCAGATCGCTGTCGCTGCCCACCCGGATAAACGACTGTGTCGAGCGAACGTCGTTGGCCGGAAAGTACGAGTAGCCCCCCATACCGGCATTGCTGAACGCCTGAACGTAATACTGATTCAGCGCATCGGCTGCGTTGCGGGTGGCTATCGCGCTTTCATCGGATCCGCTCACAAACGACGCATACAATCCGTCGTCATCGACATAATCGGGGGTGCTGCCCGAAAAGAAAAACTGAATACCAGCGGGTTTGTAGTAGCTGTTGGTGAGGGCGATCACGTTGTTCAGGCTGGCCAGACTGTAGCCGCCGGTGCCGTCGGAACGCCGGAGAATGTGTGGCCGGATGGGTACGTACGTGATGCCGTTGAGCCCGGTCTGATCGGCCTGCCGCCGGGCCACGGCCTGGGCTACAACTCCCTCAAGAACCTGGCGCTGCGTCGGTGTCAGGGAAACGGTACCGCATGAGAGATGGGCCGTGTCGGGCAAGGACTGCCCCCAGACTGAACGGAGAATCGTGCTAAACAGGAGTATCCACCAGCCAGCTTTCATAGATATGGGTTACGGGAAGCTACTGCACAGGCAGTATCGTAAGTAACCAACAATGTTCATACCGATTGCGTAGGGGGCTGGTTAACGACGGTCAGTTGAAATACGTCCGGACGGGCATAGTGGCCCACGCAGTCGAAGTCGAGTTTACTTTTGGCGAGCAGGCTGAAATCGAGTTCGGCGGTAAGCAGCCCTTCCTGATTCCAGAGCGGCCCGGCCAGCACCTCGCCCAGCGGAGATATTATGACGCTGCCGCCCCGGCTCATCACGTCGGGTTCGTCGGTCAGGTCGGGCTGGTAGCGGGCGGGGTAGTCGCTTTTACGGACAAACTGATTACTCGCCAGCACGAAGCAGCGGCCCTCCAGCGCGATGTGCTGCATGGTGGCCTGCCAGGCGTCGCGGGCGTCGGCGGTGGGGGCGAGGTAAATCTCGACGCCTTTCTGGTACAGCGCCGTGCGGGCGAGCGGCATGTAATTTTCCCAGCAGATCAGCCCGCCGATGCGGCCCAGGTCGGTCTGGTAACTGACCAGCGTACTGCCGTCGCTTTCGCCCCAGATATACCGTTCCAGCCCGGTTGGTTTCAGCTTGCGGTGCTTACCCAGCAGTGTGCCGTCCGGCCCGAAATACAACAGCGCACAATGGAGCGTTCCGCCGATGGGTTCGCGCTCGGTAACGCCCAGTGCCACAAACAGTCCGGCTTCGCGAATCGCGCTGCTGAGTCGGTCGACGGAGGGAGACGGTATTTCCACGCTGTTCGCCCAATAGTCGAGCCACTGATCGCGGCCCCGGTCCGTCCGGCGACCAATGATCGCGTCGAACGTCAGCCCGCGCGGGTAGCAGGGGATAAACGATTCGGGAAACAGTACCAGCTGGCACCCTGCCTGCCGGGCCCGGTCGATCCAGTCGATGACGATGTCGATGCTTTTTTCGCGGTCAAACAACGCGGGCGTTGCCTGCACGACGCCAACGGTTACGGTTTTAAACGCCATGTGGGTAAACGATCAGTTGATGTGGCGATTCCGAAGCAGAATCAGCTTGTATGGCGTATTTTTCAGCGCCTGTTGCACGGCGGCTGGCATGGGGGTCGGCGAGTAGGCTACCTGCCCCAGCACCAGATCCATATCCCCATCCCGATCGATATCCATTTTCTCCAGTGTCAGCGACTTAATCGGTACGGGTGTTTTGGCTACCTGTGCCACAAACCGATACCGGTCGGCTTTTTTGTTTTCCAGGTACACAAAGCTTTCGGCCGCCAGCGTATTCAGTTCCGGAAAAAAGGCCGACACCGCAAAATCGATGTCGCCGTCCTGATCGAAATCGTCGGCCTGTACGCGGGTCGCGCCGTAAATTGGGTAAAAGAACGCGCTGGTAAACGTCTGGTCGCGGTTGCCCAGGTACAGGTGCAACCCGTGGAAGGCCTTCGAACTGTAGGAGTAATCGGCGTTGTCGCCATGAACAAGGGCAATGTCATCGATCCCATCGTGGTTGTAATCCAGCAGCACAAAATCGCTGGTGCCGTACTGGGGCTCGAACTGAAGCACTTTTTTGGCCGTAAACGTCAGGTTGTCGCCCTGGTAAAAGATGTAGACCGACTCCAGATTCTGGGCAAACAGGGCGACGATGTCTTTTTTGTGGTCGCCGTTCATGTCGCGCACGTAGAACTTCACCGCGCCCGGTGCGTCGAAAATGACCTGCTTTGTACGGGTCGAGTCGGTGCGTGATCGCTGGCGGTACAGCGAGAGCGAACCGGTGTGGTAGCCGAAATTGGCCGTAATCAGTTCGGGTAAACCATCATTGTCGAGGTCGTCGGTCTGTGAATAAACCGGCCGATGTAACTGGCCCTGCTGCGCAACCAGCTTGTCGTTCACGATCGAAAAGACGGTTCCTTTCGGCCGGTTCGACGGGAGTAATGAACCGATATCGGTCAGCAGTAACTGGCCTTCGCTGGTGTGTATATCGACTACGGTCGCGGGCAGGTTGTAGTTATTGACGAGGGTCGCCGGCCATTTCCAGCTGTACAATTTGTTGGGCTCCGCGACCCAGAGTTGCTGATTGAGCGAATCGTAATGTAGCGCCGTAACGGTCGACCCCGGTTCGTTGCTCAACGAAATAGGGACCACCGTAAACTGGTCGAGCGCGTGGTCGCGTTGGGCCCGGCTGGAGTCGATCGGTAGTCGTGTGGGTGCCGCTTCGGTATAATAATCGACAAGTTGCTGCCAGGTCGCCTGGTCGACCACGGGCTTGTCGGGGTAAATATGTTCCTGCGCCAGGGCGTCCGTTTCGTCGGCAGTCAGGTTGCGATACGGGTCATAGTTCCCGTACTGAATGCCCATGTACCGGGCCATCACCGGCAGCACGTGAAGTTGCCAGGTAAATTTGGTCAGACTTTTGGGGTCCGGTACGAGGTGGCACGTGCCGCAGTAGGTGTCAGCCAGTTGTTTGCCTGAACCGGGCGGATGGCTACGGAACGACAAAAAACCGACCGTCACGAACGCCGTCAGTGCAATCAGGGTAAACGTTGAGCCTTTCATCAGGTGCGTAGAAAACGGTATAGTTTCTACGGATCATACCGTTTTCCAGATTGGAAACGCGTCGCCCGGTTTGAATGCCGACTGGTCGGCGGGTAATTCCATGAACGCGCTGGTGTCGAGCAGGTTGGCGAAATCGGCCGAGCCGGAGCCCGGCAACGGGTGCGCCAGTAACCGCCCGTCGGGTTCGTTGGTGAGCCGGACCGACAGGAAATGCGTTAGCGCCGGGCGGAACGTGTAGTTCGTTGCCAGTTGCGCGTAGGTCACCGGTTCGGGTGTCATGGCCAGCGACGCCCGCAGGTACGGCATCACGTAGCGGTACGTACACAGCACCGTCGACACGGGATTGCCGGGCAGGCCAAACACCGTTTTGCCGCCGGGTGTCGTACCGAACCAGAGCGGTTTGCCGGGTCGCTGATCGATTTTGTGGAACCGCTGTTCGACCCCCAGTCGCTGCAACACCGCTGGTACAAAATCAGCTTTCCCCGCCGATACACCCCCGCTAAGCAGCAACAGATCGTTCTCCGCCAGCAGCTTGCCAAGTCGCTCGGCCATCAGGTCTTCGTCATCGACAACGCGGTACATCGATGCCCTGATACTCAGCGATTTCAGCGCGGCCTGCAACAGATAGGTATTCGATTGCCGAATCTGGTATGGTAGCGGGGTGTCGCTCACACCCACCAGCTCGTCGCCCGTCGAAATCAGCGCGACGCGGGGCAGGGCCGAAACAATCAATGTGGCCTGTCCGACGGATGCCGCAACGGCAATTTCAGCGGGGCCGATCAGCGTACCGACCGAGAGCAGTTCGTCGTTTGCCCGGCGGTCGGTTGCCTGTTTATGCACGTTTTGCTGCTCGACAATGTCGTCGATTTGTAGTGTTGCCTGCCCGTCGGCGATGCTGATGTCTTCGTAGCGAATGACGGTATCGGTCCCGACGGGCAGCATGGCCCCCGTCATCACTTCCAGACAGGTGCCCGCGTCGGTGACGGTTTGTTGCGGCTGACCGGCCCGCTGCATGCCGACCACCCGAAATGTCCGGGGGCGTCCGGCGGGTTGCCCGGCGAAATCAGCGAAGCGAATGGCGATACCATCCATCGCTACGCGGTCAAAGGGCGGGAAATCGCGGTCGGCGCAAACTGTCTGCCGTAATACCCGGCCCCCGGCCTCGGTCAGTGAAACGGTTTCTGTCGGTAATGACAGCCGGTGTTGCAATACCAGCTCGGTCGCCTGAGCAGCAGTAAGCATATATGTCGAGTGATAAAAACAGTGAAAACCAACCCACGAATGTCGAACTTCGGCGCGACGAAACAAGTCCGGCTGGGTTTGTAGTTTGTGGTTCGTGGTTTGTAGTTATTGCTAACCCAGTATACCTCAGTAGGTTTAACCACAAACTACGAACGACAAACCACAAACTAACCCATGAACCAGTTCTCACACATCAGCCCCGAAGGCGACCCGGCGATGGTCGACGTGGGGGGCAAAGCCGTTAGCCGCCGAACCGCCCGCGCCCGCAGCGTCGTCGTGCTCAACGACGAAATCATGGCGCACTTCGCCGGTCAGGATATCAGCACCAAGAAAGGGCCGGTATTCCAGACGGCAATCATTGCCGGGACGATGGCCGCCAAGCGTACCGACTCGCTGATACCGCTCTGCCATTCGCTGGGCCTAGACAACTGCCGTATCACCATCCATACCGAGGGGTTGACCGCCGTTATCGAGTGTACCGTGTCGACGGAGGGCAAGACCGGGGTGGAGATGGAAGCCCTCGTCGGCGCATCCGTTGCGGCTCTGACCGTTTACGATATGTGCAAGGCGTTTTCGCACGACATTGTGATTCAGGATACGAAACTGATGGAAAAAACCGGTGGCAAACGCGACTTCAACCGAGATAAGTAAGGTCGGTGAACCGGTGGCCCCGCTCAACGGACTGGTGCTGATCGGTGGGCGCAGCCTGCGCATGGGCGAAGACAAGGCCGGACTCGTGTACCACGGCAAGCCCCAGCGCGAGTACCTTACCGATTTGCTGCGTCCGTACTGCCAGACGGTTTACTGGTCGGTCAACAGCGGTCAGCTCGACGCCCTGCGCGATACGGGGATGCCCTTATTGCCCGATGTCGAGAACCCGCGACCGGGGCCGCTCAACGGTATCCTGGCCGCCCTCGATCACGACCCGGCATCCGCCTGGCTGATCGTAGCCTGCGACATGCCCCTGCTAACCGACCGGTCGCTGCGGGCATTAGTCGCCGGGCGAAACCCGGCCTGTATGGCGACGGCCTTTTATGATACCGACGGACAGTTTCCTGAGCCGCTGCTCTGCATCTGGGAACCCGATAGTGGGCCAATTGTACGCAACGCGTTTAATCGGGGTATGGTGTCACCCCGTAAGCTACTGATGCTGAATCAGATTGAACTACTGGCGGCTCCCGATCTGCGCGAACTGACCAATGTCAACAGCCCCGACGAGCGTGGAGAACTGGGTCTTTGAAACAAGCGGGTAGAATCGGGGTTGTCTGTGGATAAATGCACAATACATGGCTACTCTTCGTTCCTGGTTCGTAACGGCCAGTTCACTCTTGCTGGGTACCGTCGCGACAGCCCAGCGAGCCGACCCACCGCCCACCCTGCGCGACTTCAGTGAGCAGCGTATTCGCCACCAGAAAACGCTGGGTTACGCGCTGGGTGGGTACGCACTGGCGAACATTGCCATCGGGGCCGTTGCGGCCGGGCAGACGCAGGGCGAAACCAGGGCGTTCCATCAGATGAACGTCTATTGGAATCTGGTCAATCTGGGCATTGCGGGGGCGGCAGCCTTTAGCCAGCGAAAACAGTCGGGCGCGGGCGAAACGCTGGCGCAGGCCGTCCGGCAACACGAAAATATGAAACAGGTGCTGCTGGTCAACACCGGGCTCGACGTAGCCTACGTCATGGGCGGGCTGTATCTGCGGCAGCGGGGAATGGCCAGCGAACGGAACGGGCTGGCCGACAAAGCGGCCCGGCAGCAGGGCTACGGTACGTCGATCATGGTGCAGGGCGGCTTCCTTTTCGCCTTCGATCTGGTCAATTACCTGCTCTTCAAGCGTCGGGGCGACCGACAGGAAGACCAACTACTTCAGGCGACCGAATCCGGTGTAGGGCTGGTGCTGCCGATTCGGTAGCGTATACAGGTGGTAAAATACGCGTATATTTGATTTTAACCGAAAACGTATGAATGCAATTCGCCAGATCGTTACCTCTGATTCGTCGGGTAATTTGTTGATTCAGGTACCCGATGACCTGCGGCAACGCCCGGTCGAGGTGATCGTACTGCCCGTGGAAACGAGTGAGTCAATGAATTTTCCGTTACTGACGGGAGCATATGCCGCGCAAAACGCCGTAAAAATAATCCGCAAGGCACAACTCGACCGGGCGTTGCAACAGCGCATCGCCGTATTGCAGGAGGAAGCCCAACAAAAGGGCCTGACGCCAGCAGAACTGGATGAACTCCTGCGCGACGATGACCAATAGTACCCTGTTTGTTTTCGATACAAACACGCTGGTCAGTGCGCTTCTTTTCGCCAGTTCGACCCCATCACTGGCGTTTCAGAAAGCGCAGAAAAGCGGCTTTTTCGTTTGTTCGGATGAAACATTTGCCGAGTTAAGCGAGGTACTGATGCGCCCCAAATTCGACCGCTACCTAAGTCAGGAAAGTCGCCACTTATTCCTGAAAGCTTACGAACGCAGTGCGTTGTGGACAACTATCGTTCAGCGTGTGACGGATTGCCGCGATTCCAAAGACAACAAGTTTCTGGAAGTAGCTATCAACGCCCAGGCCACCTGGCTGATTTCGGGTGACGCTGACCTGCTGGTGCTTCACCCATATCACGACGTACAAATCCTGACGCCAGCGACATGGCTGTCTGTTGATGATGACTAAGCTGGGCGACGGCCTGCCGGCAAATGGCTGGGTAGTGGGAGCGGCTGAGCCAGGTCATATCATCGGGTGTGGGGCTGGTGCTGCCGATTCGGTGATACGGATAGACTAACTCTCGAGTAGTACCGTTCGGCGGTAATTTACTACGTTTAGCAGACATGGAATCGGCAACACACCCGAAGTTTCACTCCTTTATCGACCAGGCGGTGGCGGTGCTCCGGCAGGATACGGACATGCTGGCGCTGGCGGTTGGCGGATCGTGGGCTACTGGTACAATGGATTCGTTTTCCGACCTCGATCTGGTACTGGTCAGTACGCGTCCTATTGCGCCCGACCTGACTCAGATGCGCGATGTGGCTACTCGGCTGGGCACCGTACTCAGTTCCTTCCGGGGCGATCATGTGGGTGAACCCCGCCTGCTGATTGCGCTGTATGATAACCCACTGTTACACGTCGATATCAAGTTTCTAACGACATCGGAATGCTATCAGCGGATCGAAGACCCGGTTGTCCTGTGGGAGCGGGATCAAAGCCTGACCAATATTCTCCAGCAGTCGTCGGCTCAGTACCCCGGCGTAGACTTTGACTGGGTCGAAGATCGGTTCTGGGTCTGGGTGCATTATGCGCTGCTGAAAATTGGTCGTGGCGAATATTACGAAGCCCTCGATTTTTTATCGTTTCTACGCAGCCGGGTGATCGGGCCACTGATTCAGCTCAAAAACGGTCGGTTGCCGAACGGCGTTCGCCGGCTCGAAATGACAGCAACTGCCGAGGACCTGGAAAGGCTGCGTCAGACAGTAGCTGTACCTGACTCCGCATCGCTTATGGATAGCCTCGAAGCCAGCATTCGCCTGTACACGGAGTTACGCGATTTGCTGGCCCCTGCGGAATCTAAGCCGAACCTGATAGCTCGCCTGGCCGTTGAACAATACATGAAAACGCAACCTGACAGTATACACAATGCCGCGTCCGACGATGGAGAAAAGTGACGACGATTTTTTGCGGGAGGCTATCCAGCTGGCCCGCGATGGGATGACGACCGGCCAGGGTGGCCCGTTCGGGGCCATTATCGTCAGGAATGGTGAGATAGTGGGTAAAGGCAGCAATCAGGTGACGTCGACCAACGACCCGACGGCGCATGCCGAAGTGGTTGCCATCCGCGATGCCTGTCAGCGGCTGGGTACGTTTCAGCTTGAGGGCTGTACACTATACGCATCCTGCGAACCCTGCCCCATGTGCCTGGGCGCCATCTACTGGGCGCGTCCCGACCAGATCGTGTACGGATCGTTTCATTCCGATGCTGCCGGGGCCGGTTTCGACGATCAGTTCATTTACGAAGAAATCGAAAAGCCGCGCGAGCAACGTCATATCCTGATGCAGCAAACCCTGCGCGAGGAAGCCAATGCCGTATTCCGTGAGTGGGTCGCCCTCGACAAGCGGGTTCTGTACTGAGCACGTGGAAAAGCCGGCTGAACGAAGTCGGTAAAATGCCGTACTTTTGCCCGGTCAATTCTAAACAACAAACCAACATTAACCCTTCCGACTATGCCTGGAATGGAGTTTTTCGGTGACGCCGAACGCAAGGAAATCAACGACGTGCTGGAGACGGGTATCCTGTTTCGCTACAACCACGAAGCCCTGCGCAACGATATCTATAAAGCCCGCGAGTTTGAAGCCGAAGTGGCCAAGCTGGTCGGTGCAAAGTACGCCCATGCCGTATCGAGCGGCTCGACGGCGGCTCTGATCGCGATGGTTGCCGCCGGTATCGGTGCGGGCGACGAAGTAATTGTACCGCCGTTTACGTACATCGCTACGATCGAAGCGGTGCTGATGGTGGGTGCATTACCGGTTTTCGCTGACATTGACGACACACTTTGCCTGAGCGCCGAAGGCATTCGAAAGGCGATTACGCCGAAAACGAAGGGTGTTTGTCTGGTACACATGTGCGGACAAATGGCCGACATGGATGCGATCATGCAGGTCATCGACGAGCATAATCTGGTCCTAGTCGAAGACGCCGGTCAGGCGATGGGTGCCAGCTACAAGGGTACGTGTACCGGACTGTTTGGTAAAACGGGTGCGTACTCGTTCGACTTTTTCAAAATTGCTACGGCGGGTGAAGGCGGCATCATGGTTACCAACGACGAAACGGCTTACAAACATGCCGACTCCTATTCCGACCACGGCCACGACCACATCGGTAGCAACCGGGGTATGGAGCAGCACCCGATTCTGGGCTTCAACTACCGCATCAGCGAACTTCACGCGGCCGTTGGGCTGGCGCAGACACGCCGGGTGCCGGAGATTATCGAGAAAAACAACGTCCACAAAAAGCAGCTGATGGCTACACTGGGTGAATTGCCGGGTGTGTCGTTTGCCCGCATTCCCGACGCTGACGGCGATTCGGCCACGTTCCTCAATCTGATGCTGCCCGACACCGAATTGGCCGTACGCGTAGTAAACGAGTTGAATGCTGCTGGCGTGGGTGGGTTCAACTACTGGTACACCAATATGTACCACTTCATCAATCAGTGGGACCACATCAAGCAGATGCGTACGGCTTCGGCCCTGCCCATCGAGAAATTCGGTGCCCCGCAGGACTACAACAACCTCGACGTACCGGGCGCTCAGCAGACCATCGGCCGACTGATTTCGTTTGGCGTCCGCGCCACTTGGACAAGCGGGGAAGTAGCCGCGCTGGCCGATAAAATCGGTGCCGCCGTAACGAAGGCAATGCCCGTAGAAGTGTAAGATGCCGACGCTGTTCATTCACGCGGGGTTACGCTTTTTCTTTGTCATGTTCGATTTGCTGAACGAGCCGTTTCACGTTCACGTCGGCGATAAAGGAAAGCGGTTATGCAAATACTGGATTTTTGCCGACGGAAGTTTTGAGCTGGCTGACAATAGTGGCTTCCGGCAGCGCGAATTAAATGACATTGAAGCAACGTTAATCGAGCAGATGCGATCAATTCAGGAAGCTTATGGAACCTACTGCACAAAAAACAATATCGCCGTTAACTACCGGACGAAGCGTACTATCTGATGAGGTGAAAATCAGTGCGTTACCCGAATTAGTGAACGTTTGGGTTGACGAGCAACGAGTACATTTTGACCTTGCCGATGGGCGTTTGATTGCCTGGCCGATTACTTGGTCGTCGTTACTGACGAATGCCAGCTCGGAACAGCGGCAGCAGTTTACGTTTTCGGCGTACCATGTGTTCTGGGATGATATTGATGAAATCGTTGGTGTGAAAAATATTTTGTACCCACCGGCTCAACTGGCTGCATAAACCAGATCGGCAGGCGGGTAAGTCCTATTGATATGCACAAGAATTTTAAAGGCGTTGAAAAGACCGTCTACGGGCGGGGAAGCTTCAATCAGCTCGACGATATTTTAGCTCCACAGCGGGCCGAAAACAACCAGTACTTCGTGTTTCTGGTCGACAATTATTTCAAAGGGCAGCCGCTCGAAAACCGCGTACCGGCGCACGATCACGACCTGGTGTACTATATCAGCGTCGAAGAGCATGAGCCTACGACCGAGCAGATCGATAACCTGCGCGACGACATTCTGACGCAGAAGGGCCTGCCATCGGGGGTGGTTGGTATCGGGGGCGGCAGCATCATGGACATTGCCAAGGCACTCTCGCTGATGCTGACTAACGAAGGCTCATCGACGCTCTACCAGGGTCTGAACCTGATCAAAAAACCGGGTATCTACCACGTGGGCGTGCCGACAATTTCGGGTACGGGTGCCGAAGTGTCGATGACGGCGGTACTGACCGGTCCGGAGAAAAAACTGGGCCTGAAATGCGAATGGACGGTGTTCAATCAAATCGTGCTCGACCCCGAACTGATTGCGTCGGTGCCGCGAAACTGGTGGTTTTACACTGGTATGGACACCTACATTCACTGTGTCGAATCGGAGAATGGGCGGCTTAACAATGCCTACTCGCACGCGTACGCTGAACAGTCGATGAAGCTGTGCCGGGAGATTTATCTGGGCGAAAATTCGGGGCAGACGCCCGAAAACGACGACAAGCTGATGGTAGCTTCGATGATGGGTGGCCTGAGCCTGACGTACTCCGAAGTGGGCGTCTGTCACGCGTTAAGCTACGGATTGTCGAAGATTCTGGGGATGCGTCACTGCTATGCCAACTGCATCGCCATGAATCAGTTGGAAGATTACTATCCGGAGGGCGTGAAGGAGTTTAAGGAAATGGTGGCTTATCATCAGATCGACCTGCCGCAGGGCCTGTCGAACGACTGGAGCGACGATATCCTGACGCAGATGGCGCACGTATCGTATGGGCTGCCCCACATGTGGCTGCACGCCATCGGCGACAACTGGAAAGAAGTCATCACCATCGACTCGCTGAAAGCCCTGTTCCGGCGGATGTAGAATGGCTGTCGATTACGCCACTTGCCCGATTCGGTTATCCCGCCATGCTCACGAACAGGCTGCTGAACGAGGTACTGACGAAACAGAAATCGTGCATGTTATCCGCCAGGGAACGCCGGAACCTGCTAAAAAGAATCGATTGAAAGCTAAGTACACCTTTCCGTTTGGAAAAGAGTGGAACAGTAAAACATATGCGTTAAAACAGGTCCAACCGGTCTTCGTTGAGGAAGAAGGCGAAATTGTCGTCATAACTGTTTATACCTATTACTTTTAAAGCTATGAAAATCAGCTATGATAAGTCAGTCGACGCGCTGTATATCCGCTTGGTTGAGGGTGATTATCAGTGTCGAACAGTTCAGTTAACCGACGAGATTTCGCTCAATATCGGCCCCAGTGAGTTACTGGTTGGTATCGAAGTGCTCGATGCATCGGAGGTGCTCAACAATGGGCAACTGCCTCAACTGGTTGTTGAAAACTTGCCGACCCAGTTACTGGCGGCTTAATTTACTTTTTTATGTCTCAGAAAATTGTTCGCGTTGGCGACATCGAATGCGGGTCGGATGAGTTGTTTCTCATCTCAGGGCCGTGCGTCATTGAAGATGAAAAAATTATGATGACCGTGGCCGAGCAGCTCCGCGAAATCCAGGAACGCGTCGGTATCAAGATCATCTACAAATCGTCGTTTCAGAAAGATAACCGGTCGAGCCTGAGCTACTACAACGGCCCCGGTCTGGAAAAAGGCATTCAGGTGCTGGCGAAGGTGAAGGAGCAATTCGGCTTCCCCATCCTGACCGACGTTCACTACCCCGATCAGTGCGCAGCCGTGGCCGATGTTGTCGATGTGATTCAGATTCCGGCTTACCTGTGTATGCAGACAATGCTGGTAACGGCAGCGGCCAAAACCGGCCGGGTGGTCAACGTGAAGCACGGGCAATTCCTGGCACCGGAGAATATGAAACACCCGGTGAAGAAAATCGAAGAGTCGGGCAACGAGCAGATCATCCTGACCGAGCGCGGCTTCACCTTCGGCTATAACGATCTGGTGGTCGACCCCCGTGCGTTCTACCATATGGCCCGTACGGGATACCCCGTCGTGTTTGACGTAACCCACGCGATCCGGAAGTACGGCATACCGTCGGCCGATGCGAAAGGTGGTGCCCGTGAATACCTGCCTGTTCTGGCCCGCGCCGGTGTCGCTGCCGGTGTCGACGGTCTGTTCGTTGAAACCCATACCTGCCCGTCGGAAGCGCTGTGCGACGCGGCTAGTCAGCTCGATATCAAATACCTGGAAGAGTTCCTGAAGCCCCTGCTCGAACTGCACGCGGTCGAAGTAAAGTACCGCAACACAATGCCTGAACTGGCGTAATGCATCAGATATGGCCGGTTTAGTGTAACCTGACGCGCTGGTGTAGCCTGGACGTCCACGTCCGGGTGGCCGATAGGCCAACTACTCGTGGCGGCAGCTTTTTTTGGCCTGACGGCCACCCGGACGTGGACGTCCAGGCTACACATTAGCGCCAAGCTACGCAACGCAACAGCGTTACAGACTCACGATGAGTTGATGAATCATACAGAACAAACGTTTACCGCGCTGGGCGGCCAGTTCGTGACGCCCGTTGACATCCTGACCGCGAAATTACGTGCCGTGAAAGCGATCGTGTTTGACTGGGATGGGGTGTTCAACGACGGGGTAAAGACGGGGTCGGGGAGCAGCAGTTTCAGCGAAGTCGATTCGATGGGGACGAACCTGCTGCGCTTCGGTTTCTGGCTGCATCACGATGGGCAGTTACCCGTTGTGGCGATCATCACCGGCGTCATCAACGAGCTGGCCGACGCGCTCGTTCGGCGGGAGCACTTTCACGCGTGCTATTCACAGGCCAAGCACAAAGTCGACGTGCTGAAACACCTGCTGGATCAACACGGCCTGCAACCCCATGAAGTCGCGTTCTTTTTCGACGACGCCCTTGATCTATCCGTGGCGGAAGTAGCGGGCGTTCGGGTGATGGTGCGCCGACGGGCCAATCCCCTGCTGACGGATTACGTCGTCAGGCATGGGCTGGTCGATTACCTGACGGGCTGCGAAAGTGGTCAGTGGGCGGTGCGTGAAGGCTGCGAAATGATGCTCGGATTGCTGGGCCAGTTCGACATGGTGATGGACGAGCGGCTTCGCTACAAACCCGTCTATGACCAGTATTACGGCCAACGCCAGGCCGTCGAGCCCATCTACTGGACCGTTGGCCCCGACGGACCGAAGCAGAAGACATGATTCAATTTACTGGTCCCCTTTGGCCATATTTTCAAGTTCCCTAATTCGAGGATATTCAATTCCACTGGTTACTTTTAAGCCATATTCAGCTACTTCTTGGGCATCTTCAATTCTGTCGTTTTCCTTCAAAAAATTAGCGTAATCTAGAATAGCACTCACTGAGCAAGTATCTACATCGTAGTAACGAAATCCCTCTCTTCCGTCCCGGTTAAACTTATATTTCATGGCTTCCAACTGAGTTTTAAGATCTTTGTAATGGCCTCTAGCCAAGTTCTGTTTCTCTGAATTTCTAACCGCTTCACGTAGGTTGACAATCTTTTTGATCAAATCGTATTTTTCATCGTTGCCCCCTAATACGTTATCGTGACGTAAAACTTCACCAATCAAATCTTCTTCTTTAAATTTCTCAGGCAATTCCTGTAACATTTTTTCTCGATCCCAGCTATAGGTAAGCATATAATATGCTGTGTAAGCGTATCGTCTCTTCTCAAAAGCGCGTTTTTTAAAATCATCGAATGCTTTCTGATGTTGCGCCCATTGACCCTGATCGCCACTGAATTCTTTTAGTAAACCTAGAACGGCCCCGTAGATCATACGACTTACATTCAGGAAAAACGTTTTTCTGCCAACAACTGCTTCCAGTCTGTTTTGTGCATCTTTATCGGGAACTCTATTTACCGCTCCTTCAAGTGCATCTACCATTTTTTGTTGAAAATCGATAGCATCGAAAAAATAACTACGCGCTCGTTCGTAGTCACTTTTGTTGCCATCACTATCGTCCTTATCGTCATTTCTCGGTCGTCCCCACGTCCAGTACAGCGATCCGAGATTGTGGTACACACTGCCCTGCTTCTCTGCTATTTTATCGTCTTCGTTTCGTACATACTTTCCGACAATATGTTCAAATACATCACCTTCTCCGACATTATTGCGGATGAAGTCCTGAAC
Source organism: uncultured Spirosoma sp. (assembly GCA_964581865.1). Taxonomy (GTDB): domain Bacteria; phylum Bacteroidota; class Bacteroidia; order Cytophagales; family Spirosomataceae; genus Spirosoma. The sequence goes on along the minus strand of CAZOQC010000003.1, from coordinate 2,086 downwards.
AATCGCATTTGTGGATAGGGTGACTTTCTCGCACTCTTCAAACTCGCATTTACGTTGGAGAATTTTTCCTACGACATCGTTCTGGCAGTCTATATAATCGGCCTTGTTGAGCAACTTGTTAAAGTAAGCGGCTGTTTCGCGGGCGTATTCTTCTGCTTCGTTGAGGTGATTTCCTCCCAACAAAAACAGTACATTAGCGAGGCTCTTTTTAGCCTTGGCAATTAACCCTTCATCGCTTGTTATACTTATCGCGGACCGGAACTGTTCGAGGGCCCGTTTGTTATCGCCGACATCGAAATGATATTGTCCGGCATTGATAAAAAGTTTAGCAGCTTCGTTCCTTTCTAATTCATTCATAGTACCGTTGGGTAGGTCTACTTGTCCATCTCTGACAACGTCAGCCAACGTGTCCGCGTGCGATAGCAGCAGGTTAATCAAGGCGTTGTCTTTACCGACAATCGAGTTGAATCGACGGGCCAGCAAATCGAGAGCTGTTTTATAGCTGGCAACTAGTGTACTGTGAGGCTGGATTTGTTTTATACAGTTCTGCACCAGCCGGTGCATAGAATATAATGGCGGCTCAGCGGCTTCATCGTACATACCCAACGACAATCGTTCAATATAGTTAAGATCGTCTTCAATATTATCATTGGATTCATAAAGCGATAGAACGGGCAGGTCATCAGGCGCAAAACAAGCTAGCACATTAATAAACTGCTGAAGTACTGTCGGTAGATGTTGATACGATACAGTTATAGTTGTCAATAATTTTCGATCTATATCGTAAGTCTCTTTCTCTATTTCACGGAACTGATCTTCCCATTTCTCGTAGAAGATCGAAAACCTATCCGATTTATTTATACTTAGTATGTAAGACTTCGCAATAGTGACAGCCAGCGGTAACCCCTGAAAAATGCTGATTTGTTTAAGCGAACTAATCGTTATTTTCCGTTTGGGACGTTCGGGTTTTTCTAAATAATCCTTTACTGACTCATCGGTCCATTTTTCCAAATATAGTGGTTGAAAAGGGTATTGGACTCCGCCCCGGATAGTCCAGCTTTTATTTCGGCTAGTCAGCAGCAGATGACCTTTCGTAGTGGTTTCAGGAAGGTATTTTTTGGCATAGTCTCCCAACGTAATAAGATCCTGTCCGAAGCCGCTAGCTGTGTCAGTATCCATAGCGTTGTCGAACACAATTAGCCAGGATCGCTTCTTCAGTTCATCGAATAGTTCTTTGAGAACCCCTGCGTTATTAATAGCGTCGCCAGTGCCTGCCTTTGCCAACCATTCGGCAACTTTTTCCTGTTCACAAACCTCTCCGGCCAGTGCAATCAATTCGTTTTCAACTTTATTCGTATCAGCGTCGATCCACCAGATAATGTCATATTTACGGCTGTCAATTTTCTGCTCTTCAGTCAGATAAATGTTATACACAACTTTGCGAGCCAAAAATGACTTTCCCATACCAGGTTCCCCCACTACGCAAACCTTGTGGTATTCGGCAATTTTCTCGCTCAGATTATCCTTTGTAATCGCTGATGCGCCGTCCGTGTTCTTTGTGTCCGCATTGTAATAGACAGATTGTGCATATTTAAAGAGTTCTTTATCGATGTTTTGGATGAGTTCCGGTAGTTTGTGTGCGGTGGACTGTTGGTTGGTTAAAATTATTTTTATTCCTTCTAAAATTTCATCAACTTTCACGATTAGCTCCTTCTGATTAGATAATATTGTACTCAACATACCCGAAATTTCATCCTTGAAGAGTTTGTCGTTTTTAGAAATTCCTTCTTTGAGATCTATAATTTCCACTTTGATTCGTTCAAGTTGTTCTCTATTTATCATAGTTATACGTTTGATATCTTCCCAAATCCATATTTGAAAAGATATGCGCCCACGTTCATTCTCTTTGAGAGCTTCTTTAAAAGCTAGATCGAAACAACTTGGTAGATTTTGCTGAAAGAATTTCCTTAAATTATTCCAGATTTCGTTTTCACTAATAACAGGGATGCCAAACAGTGAATCAGTAATCTTCGTTATTGCTGAGTGAGTAAGTCTGTTAATATTTGTGCTTTGGCTCGTTATGGCT
>CAZOQC010000002.1:119482-391376 GCA_964581865.1 uncultured Spirosoma sp. | reverse complement strand
TCTTCCGCAAGAAAGAAGTTGCCTTCTTCACGGACTAATTCACGGAACTATAATAATTGTGCAGGTACGATTGACACTGAATATGATTTGTCTATTCCGGACAGAGATTCAAGAACCGATAATTTTATTCGATTTCAAGCTCAATACAAAGAATTCTATTTCGATTCGAATCAGTAATTCGTGCGACGTACGATAAACTAACAATCAAATAATTATTAATATATTCTCTAAAAATTCCGCCAATCCTTTCTCTGGTTTTTTAACCACATCATTACTTCTGGAAAACGACGAACTAGTCGGCGGCTTTGGCGTAGACTGGCAACGCTGAATACTTTCGTGAGCGCGTCGGCCTGCCAGCCTTCGGGGGCAGAAACGGTTACCCGAACGAAATGGCGCAACCCCAGGCCCGATCGTGGATTCATGATGTGCGAATACCGCCGTCCCCGATAGTCGAGATGGCGGTACAGGTCACCGGAGGTGGTAATCGCCCGATTGTGCAGAAGCAACGTTGCCGTGTCGCCTGTTTCGGGGGAGCCAGTTCCCACGCGCCATCCCGCCTGGTTTGGTGGTGCATCACCGGCCAGAATATCACCGCCCAGATCGAGCAGGGCAGATCGAATACCGAGCCGATGGAGTACCTGCATGGCCGCGTCGTTGGCAAACCCCTGACCAATCCCGCCCACGTCGAGCCGCATACCCGCCCGTCGCAGCCGGGCCGTTTGGTTGGTGCTGTCCAGTTCAAGTAATCGATAGCCAACGACCCGGTGCGCCTGTCGGCGTTGTTGCCGGGTTGGAAATTCGCCCCGCCGAACCGCCCGTCGCCAAAGCAACGACAACGGGCCAACCGTCGGATCGAAGCGACCACCCGATAGGCGGGCAATGGTCTGGGCTTTCGTCAGTACGTCGAACAGTTCGGGCGACACCGGCACCCATCGGCCGCTACCTGCCGTTGCCGATAACTGATTGATTTCCGAGCCGTCGAGGTAGTCGCTCATCACCTGGTTCAGCGAATCCATCCGCGCCGATACTGCTGCGTTGGCATGGGTAGCTGCCAGACTATCAGGGGCATAGAGGGTCAGCGTAAACTGCGTACCCATCAGTCCGCGCCGGAATTGATACCGGCTTACCGACTGGGCCATCAGGGTGGACTGACCTGAGCAGGCCCACAAAACCACCAGTAAAAAAAGCGCTGGCAGCGACAAAACGGAGTCGGCAACAGTTATTGCGCTGACACTGACACGCAATCGCATGGTTACGATCAAGAATAAATTTCTCCTGCTGGCCGTTGGCTTCTGGCTCTCCGGTCTGGTATTGGTATTGCTCGGTGCCGCTGGCCGGTCGCAGCAGTGGTCGTCCACCGACTTACTGTTCACCATTGGCGTTACGGCGCAGGCCATCGGCTTTGGCTTTTTCGGTTACGTACTGATGCAGGCCGTTTTCACGAAGAAAAAGGAAGACCCCGCCCCTTTGCCAAGACGGGGTAAAAAGTAATCAGAGATGCTGCTGACCGACGGGGTAAGGCTGAGTTGTTTCGACCCGTGCGGCTTTGTTACGCAGCATCATGTCGGCCAATACCAACGCAGCCATCGCTTCGACAATCGGGACGGCGCGGGGCACAACGCAGGGGTCGTGCCGTCCTTTGCCCGATACGGTAACGGATTGCCCGTCGACATCGACGCTGTCCTGATCCTGCATGATCGTAGCAACAGGCTTGAACGCCGTTCGAAAATAAATTGATTCGCCGTTGCTGATACCGCCCTGAATACCACCCGACTGATTCGTCTTTGTCCGAACAGCACCCGTTTCGTCGGTATAAAATTCGTCGTTGTGCTGGGAGCCGAATAGTTCGGCCCCGGCAAAGCCACTGCCGTACTCGAAGCCCTTTACAGCATTGATACTTAGCATGGCTTTTCCTAGTTCGGCGTGCAGCTTATCGAACACAGGTTCCCCCCAGCCTGCCGGTGCGCCGGTGATTACACAATCGACTACGCCCCCGACCGAATCACCTTTCTTACGCACCTCATCGATGTAGTCGAACATCTGCTCGGCCATAACGGGGTCGGGGCAACGAACGGCATTGTCTTCAGCCTCCGCCAGGTCAAGTTCGGTATACGACTTATCGAGCCGGAGCGTACCCACCTGCGACACATACGCCTGAATCTGCACACCCTGCTGGGCCAGCAACAGCTTGGCTACAGCCCCGGCTGCCACCCGTGCTGCCGTTTCCCGCGCCGACGACCGTCCGCCCCCCCGGTAATCGCGGGAGCCGTATTTGGTCTGGTAGGTATAGTCGGCGTGCGACGGGCGAAACTGTTTGGCAATGTGCCCGTAATCTTTACTGCGCTGATCGGTATTGCGGATCAGCAGCGCAATGGGCGTGCCCTGTGTCTGACCGTCGAACACCCCCGACAGCACCTCAAATTCATCGGCTTCGCGTCGCTGCGTCGTAATGCGCGACTGACCGGGTTTGCGCCGGTCGAGTTCCTGCTGAATAAAGTCAGTATCGAAGGCAAGACCCGCCGGGCAACCGTCGATCACAACACCAATAGCGGGGCCGTGCGACTCGCCGAAGGTGGAAATTTTGAAAAGTGTACCGTATGTACTGCTCATTTTTTTACGATGATAAAAACCACGCCAACCAGCATCAGTACGATCAAACTGCTCGCCAGCAGTCGGATCAGTTCCGCCGGATTCAGTGGCTGCTGTTGGCTATCCTGTGTTTTGAGCCCGGCATAAATTGACCGGGCCGCGAGATTCGTTCCTTTGCTACTGCCCGTTATCAACTCCGCCGATTCCACCACCGTAGCTATGTCGGTGGAATCAGCGACACCGCCCACGCGCAGGTTCAAACGAGGACGCAACGTATCGTAGCGGGCCAACTGGGGGTCGAAGTAAACCCATTGAAATCGATTCGCCAACGAAACGATGCCATTTTGGTGCGGTACGACAAAATAGTAAAAGCTCTTTCGCCCGGTTATCCGCGTACCATCCCGGTTGATGAGTTGCTGCTCTTCCGGCGGAAAAACGTCGGTACTGCTCGAATCAGACAGCGTAACCGGCGCGGGCAGTGTGGCAATGTTACCCTCACCAATGATCTGAAATACGTACCGGGCACTCTGCCCGGCACTGATCCGCCGACGATCCAGTCGCTCATCCAGCCGAAACTGGCCAACGGGTATCTGCCCGCGTCCCGGATGCGGTGGCAGAGCCCGAACCGCTACCGTCAGTGGTCTGCTGCTAAAGGAAACAAAGGTGGGCGTACCGGGAGCCGGAGCCGGACTCGAACCGGACCGAAGAATACCCGAATTGGGTCCGGCGGCACCGGCCGGGCCGGGCAAAGCCGCAGTAGGGCGGGCAAGCTGCAACGTTACAGAAGGAATCGACAAGGGGCGGGCGGCAACCGGGAAAAAGACAGCCTGATACAGCCGATACTGCCGGAAATTTCGATTACCAATCCGAACCGGGGTCGGTTTCAGTTCGGTGATGTTCTGGTTTTCCTCCCAGACGTTGACCGGTCGGATGCGGTTGGCGATTTGCTGAATCTGGCGATCAAGGGCGGTAAAGTTCAGCGCGTACGGGTAATTGTCTGCAATGAAAAACGATAAACTAAGCGCGACCCCCTCCCCCGCATAGATCTGCGCTTTTGAACTGGTCAGTTGTAGAAAAGCCGAACCGGGTGGTGGCGGAGTTACGGTTGTTATCGCTATACTGCCCGGCACTGTACCCCCGGCGGTAGGCCTGACAACCAGTACGGCCCCTTCCGAACGGGCTATGTTGTCGCCCACACCGATGGTGAACGGGGCCAGTACGTACCGGCCCGGCGCCTTTGCCTGATACGTCTGTATGATAACCTGACTGACGGTGACTTTTCCATCGGCCTCGGCACTCGTTACACTGGTCGAAATTCCTTTCTTCGTAAACCCCGGAATATCGGGAAACCGGATATCGGGCCGGTCTTCGCTGTTGCGGACATTGACAGAAATCGTGTACGGCCGTTCAATCGGAAAATTAGCAGCCCCTAATTCGATTGCAATCAGATTATCAGTTTGTTGCGCGAAAGACGGCGTAAAACACAAAAAAAATAATACAAACAATTTTCGGAATATTGCAATTATCATCTGTACTTTTGGGCAACAATAAAGCACATAGGCCGTTCTCGCTATATATGGCTCAGTGGCATTGATACGAATGTAATCCTTCTTTTCCACTAACGTTATCGCTAATAAATCCCTATAACTTCAAACGCAACGTGTGGTATGCTTTCTATGCTTGAATACATCAAAACGATCCTTCAGAAGGTGAGTTTTGATAAAGGTCTGTTCAAAAAAGAGCTGGCCAAAGCCATTAAGCTGCTCATTCCAAAAGAGGTCAAACAACTCAAACGGTGGTGCTATATTCAATTCGGCACTGTGTATCGATCCGTACTTAACCATTGCTTTGCCCGGGTTAAGTTTACGTGACGTCGATTCTACTTCCAGCTTTCGGCAAAACCCCCGGCCCACCCGCCGGGAGTTTTCGCTTATAACCCGTCAGGCCAGCGTTATGGTATCGCCCATCGACGGGATTTGTACGTCGCGGAAGCCCGCTTCCATCAGTTTGTCTCGCCAGATCAGTTGTTTATCGTAGTCTCCGTGCACCAGAAAAACGGTTTTTACATGAGCCGGGTCCTGGCAACTCAGAAACTCCAGCATTTCCCGGTAATCGCCGTGGGCCGAGAACGAATCCATCACCTCGACACGGGCGTTTACTGCGTAGCGTTCGCCGAAAATCGTTACTTCTTTGTCGCCCCGTTTGAGCGCCCCCCCCAGACTGCTGGGCGAGGCATACCCCACAAGCAGAATAGTAGTGCTGGCTTTTTCGATGTTGTTTTTGATGTGGTGCTTCACCCGTCCGGCTTCGGCCATTCCCGACGGAGAAATAATGATACAGGGCTCCGTGCTTTCGTTGATCGACTTCGACTCCTCAACGTCCGACACGTAGTACAGATTCGGGAAGTCGAACGCGTCGCCATCTTTCTTAATGTAAGCCAGAATAGCCGGGTTGAAATCGTCTTCGTGTCGACGCATTACCCGTGTGGCCAGCACCGACATCGGGCTGTCGATGTACACGGGCAGGCGGGGTAATTTGCCTTCACTCGCCAGCTGATCGAGGGCGTAAATCAATTCCTGCGTCCGGTCGACGGCGAAAGCGGGAATGATAAGTTTACCCCGCTGTTCAACGCAGGTTTCCTGTACGATCCGCAGCAGGTGCGCTTTCATATCAGGTTCGGCCTCGTGCAGCCGGTCGCCGTAAGTTGATTCACAAATAATGTAGTCGGCTTGTGGGAAGCGGTCGAACATGCGCAGAATTTTATCGTTGGGCCGACCAATATCACCGCTAAACGCCAGCTGGATAGTCCGGTCGTTTTCACGAATCGTCAGGCTCACGGCGGCACTACCCAGCAGGTGGGCGGCATCGGTCAGCAGGCCCGTCACCTCGTCGCAGATCACGAACGGCTGCCTGTACTCGACGGGGGTCATCTGCGACAAGGCCTGTTTTACGTCGTCTTCGTCGTAGAGTGCTTCGAGTTCGGCTTCACCCCGCCTGCCGCGCCGGGCGTTGACCCGCTCCAGATCACGCACCTGAATCCGGGCACTGTCCATGAGCATGATTTCGCACAGATCGATGGTCGACGACGTCGTATAGATTGGGCCCGCAAACCCTTTTCTAACCAGCCGGGGAATCAGCCCCGTATGGTCGATGTGGGCGTGCGACAGGACCATGTAGTCGATGTCGGCCGGGTCGAATCCAAACTGCTGATTCAACTCATCGGTGTTGATCCCCTGAAACAGGCCGCAGTCGAGCAGTATTCGTTTGCCAGACGCGGTAGTCAACAGATGCTTACTGCCGGTCACGGTGCGGGCGGCTCCCCAGAATTGAATAGTCATAGTGTGCCTGGTTGGGTGCTGAGTTCAGGAATGCGTAAAGATGTACTGTCCTGCCCGAATATGCGGTCTGTCTGGTCGTTTCTTTGCCGGACAAATTCAGCCAGCCCCACGCCGTAACCGGGCCGTTAGCGGTTCGTGAACAAGCCTGTCCTCAGTATAGCCGCACTCAGGGGAGTTAGCGTGGTAATGGGTTGCTGCGTATCCGGTAGGGAATTTACTCTACACTTTTCAGGGAAGGGAATACCCATCTGTCAGCTGCAACCGGCCCTGAATGGCCTAAAAAGGCACTGGTACGCTTTTTGGGCCCAGTTGGCCATCACTACAATAATAAAACGAGACAACGTTATGAAACGCAGAACATGGGTGGTCGGAGCAATGCTGGCAGCCACGATAGGACTTTCTTCCTGTGCAACAACAGAACGTTGGTTATACGGTAACTCGCAGGCAAGTCGTCAGGAGATGGTACAGGACGACCGCACCAGCCGGGATCGGTCAGACGACGACGACAATCGGTCGAGCCGGAACGATCGGAATCGGGATAGCCGCAATGACCGGGATCGCGATGATCGGGACGGTGGTCTGTTTAGCAGCCGGAATCGCAACAACGACCGGAATGCCGATCGTGACAATGATCGCGAAGGTGGTCTGTTCAGCAGCCGTCGGGATAGGGGCAACGACCGTAACGATGATCGGAACAATGACCGCGAATCGGGATTGTTCAGTGGCCGTCGGAACCGGAGCAACGACTCGTACAACTCAGATCAGGATAGTTACTCATACCGGAGCCGCAGCAACGACGATTACAGCCGTTCGGGCCGTATGGGCAGCGGATCATACAGCAATCGCGACAACAACGACCGGGATTCGTACAGCGATCGCGACTCGAACAATGACCGGTATAACGACCGGAATTCGTACGGCGACCGCAATGGCCGCTCCGACAATAACGACCGGTACAGCGATTCACGCGATAGCTACAACGACCGGAACAGCCGCAGTTCGTACAATGATCGGAACGACGACCGGAACTCAAACAGCCGATACGATGACCGGGACAGCCGGAACTCAAATGATCGGAATGACGACCGGATGAATAACGACCGGGACAACCGGAACTCGTATAATGACCGGATGAGCGACAACCGGATGAATGATCGCGACAACCGGGACAACAACGATCGGAACTCGAACAGCCGGTACGACGATCGGGATAGTCGGAACAACCGCGACAGCAATCGTAATGATCGCGACAGCGACCGGAACAATCAGATGGGCGACCGGAACGATGACCGCATGCGTGATCGTGACAACAACCGGGACCAGAACAACGATCGTCAGATGAGCGATCGCGACAGCAATCGCAATAATGACCGTCAGATGAGTGATCGCGATAGCGACCGCACAAATGATCGCGATCGTCGGGACAATGACCGGAACAGCGACCGTGAGAAGCGTGACCTCAGCAACCGTATTTCCGATCAGCTTGACAAAGTAGACAAGCAACTGGACGACGCGAAGCAGGATGTGAAGAACGAGAGCCGTAAAGACAAACGCGATCGTGAAAAGCGGGTCAATGATTTGAAAGACAAGCGTAGCGACCTGATGGACTCGTACTATAAAGTACAACGGTCCAGCAGCGACGATTTTGAGAAAGTCAAAAAAGACGCCGACAAATCGCTAAACGACGTTAAAGACTGGATGGACAAAATGGGCGATAAGGTCGACAAGAAAATGTAAGACCAGCATTGCGCAGAAAAAGGGAGTTGCTCACTATGGGCAACTCCCTTTTTGTTTATCCTGCGTCGAAGGCGGCCAACAGCCTATCTTTGCGCTATGGCACTACTCAAATCCGTTCGGGGCACTACGCCCCAGTTTGGCGAAAATTGCTGGCTAGCCGACAACGCCACAGTCGTTGGTGACGTTCGTATGGGCCGGGACTGTACGGTGTGGTTCAACGCTGTGGTACGGGGCGACGTCAACTCAATCACGTTTGGCGACCGCTGTAACATTCAGGATGGAGCCGTTATTCACTGCACGTATCAGCGCACCAAAACCACCATCGGCAACAATGTATCCATTGCCCATAATGCCATCGTTCACGGCTGCACCATCGAAGACGACGTACTGATTGGCATGGGTGCTATCGTTATGGATGGCGCTGTGATCGGGTCACGCAGCATCATTGCAGCCGGTGCCATCATCACGCAAAATACCGTGGTGCCGCCCGGCTCGATCTACGCAGGTAACCCGGCCCGGTTTCTTAAAGCGGTCTCCGATGAACAGGCTGAGGTATTCATGCGAACAGCCAATAACTACGTCATGTACGCCGACTGGTTCAAATGAGCGACTTTCTGATTTACCTCCGGCTGGGTTTCGACCACATCACCGACCCCAGCGGCTACGACCACATTCTGTTCGTTATTGCCCTGTGCGCCGTCTACCAGTTGCCGCAGTGGCGGCAGGTACTGATTCTGGTCACGGCCTTCACCATCGGTCATTCGATCACGCTGGCGCTGGCAACGCTCCGCCTGATTCACTACAGCACCGATCTGATTGAGTTGCTCATTCCCGTAACCATTCTGATTACGGCGGTCGGCAACTTCTTTTTTCAGGAAAAAACCAGTCGTTCATTGGCCACTGCTACGAATCAACGCTGGCGATACGGGCTGGCACTGGCCTTCGGCCTGATTCATGGCATGGGCTTTTCCAACTACCTGCGCAGCCTGCTGGGCCGGGAAGCCGATATTCTGTCGCCCCTGCTCGCATTTAACGTTGGGCTGGAACTGGGCCAGTTGCTGATCGTGTCAATTGTGCTGGCCGTATCCTACCTGCTGATTCATGTAGCACGAGTACATCAGTTGCGGTGGGTACTGCTTATTTCCGGTATCGTTGCCGGTATGGCTGTCTCACTACTTCTCGAAAACGAGTACCTCGCAACGCTTCGATCGTAGCTTTTCTCCGGTTCGCGAACAGGTAAAAGCGCGCTGTTTTTTATCTTTGACTGAAAGCCCCTTCTGATCTAGTCAATTACCTATACTGTTCTGCCTTCATGCTCTTCACCAGTCCAGAGTTCGTACTTCTGGTTGTCTGCACGTTTGTACTTTATTATTTACCCGCCCTGCGTCGGTATCAGGTGCCGATACTAATTGCTGCCAGCCTTTACTTTTACGCGTCCGGGCAGGCCAATCTGCTGTGGCTGTTGCTGCTATCGGTCAGCATAAATATAGCCTCCAGCTACCTGGTCATCTACGGCAACCCAGCGCGGCACCACCTGTACGCGGTACTCGGCGTAGTCGGTAATCTGCTGATTTTAGTCTTTTTCAAATACGGCCCCCTGCTGAGTCAGACATTTGCCGCTTCCGGCGGGGACGTTGGTTCCTGGCTGGCAGCCTTACCGTTGCCCATCGGTATCTCGTTTTTCACGTTTCAGGGCATCAGTCTGGTTGTCGACACGTACAAATACCGCCATGTCGATCAGTACCGGTCGCTGATTGCCCGCAACCTGGTCAAACACGCGCAGACGGTACTGTTTTTCAAGGGCTTTTTTCCGCAGCTCGTTTCCGGGCCAATCGTAAAGGCTAATTTTTTTCTGCCCCAGATTGGGCCCAAACCCATTCAGGTTGTCGACTGGACGTACTGCTTTCGCACATTGGTGCTGGGTTATTTTCTGAAAATGGTGGTGGCCGACAATTTGAAGGACCACACCCTGCTGATGACGTACCCGTACTTCGAAGCGTATTCTTCGTTCACGCTGCTCACCCTGCTGTTTGGCTATTCGATGCAGATTTTTGCCGATTTTGCGGGTTACTCTCTGATTGCGCTGGGGCTGGCAGCCCTCTTCGGGTACCAGTTCCCGATCAACTTCAACTTCCCTTACATTGCCACCTCGTTCGCCGATTTCTGGCGTCGCTGGCATATATCACTCTCCAGTTTTCTGCGCGAATACCTGTATATTCCGTTGGGCGGCAACCGGCACGGTACAGTCAGAACGTACATCAATCTATTGACGACGATGGTGCTGGGTGGCCTATGGCACGGTGCGGCCTGGAGCTATGCAGTCTGGGGACTCGCCCACGGATCGGCTCTGGCGCTCGAACGATTCGCGGGCGACATGCTGGGCAAGTCGGCATTCAGCGGGTTCCGGCTGTTGCGTGGCGTGCTGGTTTTCGGGTATGTCACGCTGGCCTGGCTCCTGTTTCGGTTGCCTGACTTCAACCATGTACTGGCTTACCTGCGCGCCATTGTGAACAACTACGGAAAGCCCCACGAAACCCTGGCGATCAGCTTTATCGTCCTGTACTCACTACCCGTTATCCTGTATCATGGCTATCACCTCGTGCAGCAGCGTTCTGCTCAGCCGACTACGACAGATCATCGTTACTCGACCCGGATAGCCGTTGTGTACGGCATCCTGCTGTTTCTGATTATTACGAACAGCGGATCAGGGGGAACATTTATTTATTTTCAATTCTGATTGTACCGTAACTCTTTTCTGGGATGATCTGGAAGTCTATTCTTACCACTGTTTTACTGATAACGACCTACACCCTGTTCATTAACTACTATGGTCAGTCGATCGATCGAACCGCGCAGACAACCGGACAGCGCAATCTGGTAAAGGCCGAAGACTACCTCTACGAAGCGAGCGACCACTGCGATACGATACTCATCGGTTCGTCGATGAGCGAGCGTCTTCGGGCAGAACGGCTGGCTCCGCACTGTTACAATTTAAGCTTCAGTGGCTTGTCGGCACTCGACGGACTGTATCTTATCGAGCGCAGCGGCCATGTCCCCAAAGTCCTGTTTGTCGAAATCAATTCGATTGCGCGGGAGGTGCCGGTTTCGCTCGATATGGCAACGATTACCGATTCGAGCGGGCGTCGACTCAAGCAGTGGTTTCCATTCCTGCGGCAGAAATATCAGCCTGTTGGCGTCCTGAAAGCCCTATTGCGCGACTGGCAGAGCGGCCCCGACGGTACTGCCGAGGCCATAGCAGCCGCTCGTCCCGACACTGCATTACAGCAGAAGATGGTGCAGCAATTATACAACGTTATGCGTCTTCCGCTTTCGCCCACGGCCACAGCGAATTCCTTCAGGAAAGCAAAGGCTTATCTGAGTCGGTTGCAGCGCCGGGGTACCACGGTCATTCTGTTTGAAATGCCAATCAACTCCAGGCTGGAAAATTTATTGGCTCCCCAAACGACCAGGCAGTATGCCGATGCTTATTTTCCAGCGCCAGCCTATCAGCATATCGCCCTACCCGCCGACTCATTTCGTACCTCCGACGGCATTCACCTGCTGTACGACGAATCACTGCGGTATTCCAACTACTTACACACACAATATCAGCAACTGGCTCACGCAACCACCCGAAATATGATATCAAATCGGCGGGCTGGTTACGAAACCACGAATTAGGCATTTCGTATAAGGTAGCCCATTCTGTATCTTTAGCCCTCGATTCATCAACAATCTACGCTTATATGCAGAAGATACTTTTGCTGATATCCGGTATCGCCCTCTTCTCGTTCAGCGCGACAGCGCAGCAGCAGGGCCCACCCACGCAGCATGCCAATACCCGCTTTGAGCAGCTGGGCCCAAAACTCCCCACCCCCAATACCTTTCGTACGGCCGCCGGTGCACCCGGCCGCGATTATTTCCAGAACCGTGCCGACTACGATATCAAAGCAACGCTTAACGATGTAAACCAGACGCTTACGGCTTCGGAACTGATTACCTATCACAACAACTCGACCGATGCGTTGCCGTACGTATGGCTCCAGCTCGATCAGAACCTCTTCAAGCCCGACGCGATTGGCAATAGTGCCCGCACAAGCAGCATCAATGCCGACCGGGCCACGTCGCTCCGCCAGATCGACCCCAGTGCATCTATCGCGGGCAAAGATTACGGGTATAAAATAACGGCGGTCAACGATCAGGCCGGGAAGCCGCTGAAGTATACGATCAACCAGACGATGATGCGGATCGATCTGCCCGCTCCCGTAAAACCCGGTGCGAGTTATACGTTCAGGGTCGACTGGAATTTTAAGATCGTTGATGCGAAGCAGACGGGTGCCCGTTCGGGTTACGAGTATTTCCCGAAAGACGGCAACTACATCTACGAGATGGCGCAGTGGTTTCCGCGCCTGTGCGCGTACAACGATGTTACAGGCTGGCAGAATAAGCAGTTTCTGGGGCAGGGCGAATTCACGCTCATCTTCGGCAACTATAAACTGGCCCTGACCGTACCGGGCGACCATGTCGTTGGCGCAACGGGCGAACTGCAAAATCCGACACAGGTACTATCGGCTACACAGACGAAGCGCTGGAACGAAGCCAGAAACCGGGGCGACAAACGCGGAGACAACCCCGTGCAGATTGTTACGCAGGCCGAGGCCGAAGCGGCCGAGAAAGCGAAAGCAGGCGACGTGAAGACAACGAAAACGTGGGTCTATAAGGCCGACAATGTTCGCGATTTTGCCTTCGCCAGCAGCCGTAAATTTATCTGGGACGCCATGCAGCCCAATGTAGAAGGGAAGCGGGTCTGGGCCATGTCGCTCTACCCCAAAGAAGCGAATCCACTCTGGGGGCAGTATTCGACCCGGCTGATTGCGCATACCCTGCACTCCTACTCGCGCCGAACCATTGCGTACCCCTACCCGGTAGCCTATTCGGTACACGGGCCGGTGGGCGGCATGGAATACCCCATGATGAGTTTCAACGGCGCACGGCCCGAAGCCGACGGTACGTATTCGGTGGGCACGAAAAACTTCCTTATCTCAGTCGTTATCCACGAAGTCGGCCACAACTATTTCCCCATGATCGTCAACTCCGACGAGCGGCAATGGTCGTGGATGGATGAAGGGCTGAACAGCTTTCTGGAAGGACTGGCCTGTCTGGAATGGGACGCCAATTTCCCGGCGCATGGTATCGATCCGCAGTACATTGTCCCATACATGCAGCTCGACTCCAACCAGCAGGTGCCTATTATGAGCAGTTCCGACAATATTCTGGCGGGTACGTTTGGGCCGAACGCGTACACAAAGCCTGCCACGGGTCTGAACATCCTGCGCGAGACGGTCATGGGCCGCGAATTGTTCGACTATGCCTTTAAAGAGTACGCCCGTCGGTGGGCTTTCAAAAGCCCCGAACCCGCCGACTTCTTTCGTACGCTGGAAGACGCGTCGGGCGTTGACCTCGACTGGTTCTGGAAAGGCTGGTTCTACGGCGTTCAACCCGTCGACCAGACCCTGAACAATGTAGCCTGGTATCAGGCCAGTTCGCAAAACCCGGATAGTACAAAAGCCGAAGCGCGGACGGCGGCTCAGCGAAAACTAAAAACGATAAGCCGCCAGCGTGATGCACTGAGTAAGGACCAGACGGTCGTATCGCAGGACAGCACGATGCGCGACTTCTACAACCAGTACGACCCCTACGCGGTTACGGCCGAAGACCGGAAGAAGTATCAGGATTATCTGGCCTCTCTGACCGAGGAAGAGCGTCTGCTGGCCAATGCAGGCACCAACTTCTACACGCTCTCCCTGCAAAACAAAGGGGGTATGCCCATGCCGATCATCGTTCGGATGGAGTTTGAGGACGGCACCGATTCAGTAGCGCGTTTCCCGGCCGAAATCTGGCGATTCAACGATGTCGCCATCAAGAAGGTAGTCGCTACGCCGAAGAAGGTAAAGCAGTGGACGCTCGACCCATTCTACGAGATCGCTGACATCAACACCGAAGACAATTCATTTCCACGCGTGGCCCAGCCCAGCCGATTCCAGCTATTCAAACAGCAGCAGAATCGCGCAGCGGGTGCGCCTAACCCTATGCAGCAACAACGGCAGCAGGCACCGGCCCGTCAAAGCACTGGCCGTAATTAACTCAACAATCAACCACTCAGTCAATCATGAAAAAACTAGTGTTTCTGGTCAGTGTGGCCCTTTGGTCGACACCGCTATTCGCCCAGCAGCAGGGCCCGCCCACGCAGAATGCCAACACGCGGTTTGAACAGCTCGGCCCTGTCTTGCCGACACCCAACACGTTTCGTACGGCCGCCGGTGCGCCCGGCCGGGACTATTTTCAGAACCGCGCCGACTACGACATCAACGTAACCCTCGACGACGCCACACAGAAAATTACCGGCTCGGAAACGGTTACGTATCACAATAACTCGACCGACGAACTGCGCTTTATCTGGCTGCAACTCGACCAGAACCTGTTCGCCAAAGGCTCGACCGGTAGCGTGACCCGCACAGGCAGTATCAACGAAAGCGGAATGAGCTTTTCGCAGTTGCAAAATCTGACCTCGGTCCGGGAGCGCAGCAGTCAGCAGGCAACCGACAAGTTCGGCTATAAGATCCTCTCGATCAAAGACGCCAAGTCGAACAGCGTATTGAAGTATACGATCAATGAGACTATGATGCGCGTCGACCTGCCGACACCCCTTCGGCCCGGAGCGAGCTACTCGTTTAAAGTCGACTGGAACTACTTTATTACCGAGTACTACGGCCGCAGCGGGATGGAGTTCTTTGCCAAAGACGGCAACTACAACTACTTCATTGCCCACTGGTTTCCCCGGTTGTGCGCCTACAATGACGTCAACGGCTGGCAGAATAAGCAGTTTCTGGGACAGGGTGAATTTACCCTCATCTTCGGTAACTACCGCGTCGCCATCACCGTACCCAGCGATCACGTCGTCGGTGCAACGGGCGAGTGCCAGAATTACAAACAGGTGCTGACGGCGACGCAACAGAAGCGCATGGCGCAGGCGGCTAACTCAAAAAATCCAATCGTCATCGTAACACAGGATGAAGCCGTTGCCGCCGAGAAAGCGAAAGCAGGCGACACCAAAGCGACGAAGACATGGGTCTATAAAGCCGACAACGTCCGCGATTTTGCCTTCGCCAGCAGCCGTAAATTCATCTGGGACGCCATGCAAACCGACGTCTATGGCGACGGTCGTAAAATCTGGAGTATGTCGTTCTATTCGAAAGAAGGCAACCCGCTGTGGGGGCAGTATTCGACCCGCGTCGTGGAGCACACACTGAAATCGTACGGCAACCGGACCATCAAGTATCCCTACCCCGTCGCCATTTCGTGCCACGCTACGCCCGGTGGCGGTATGGAATACCCGATGATTTCGTTTAACGGTGGTCGTCCCGAAGCCGATGGCACGTATTCGGCCAGCACCAAAGCGGGCATGATCGGCGTGATTATCCACGAAGTCGGCCACAATTTCTTTCCCATGATCGTCAACTCCGACGAGCGGCAGTGGACCTGGATGGATGAGGGGCTCAACACGTTCTGCCAGTATCTGGCCGAAAAAGAATGGGACTATAACTTCCCCAGCCGTCGGGGTGAGCCGCAGTACATCACCGATTACATGAAGTCGGACAAAGCCGTGCTGTCGCCGATTATGACGTCGTCTGACAACGTAATCAACCTGGGAGCCAATGCCTACGCCAAACCGGCTACGGCGCTGAACATTCTGCGCGAGACGGTCATGGGTCGTGATCTATTCGACTATGCGTTCAAAGAATATGCGCGTCGGTGGGCCTTCAAAAGCCCCGAACCCGCCGATTTCTTCCGCACCCTGGAAGATGCCTCGGGCGTCGACCTCGACTGGTTCTGGAAGGGCTGGTTCTACGGTGTCGAACCCGTCGATCAGGATTTAGTTGAAGTAGACTGGTACCAAATCGATTCGGGCAACCCTGAGATCACGAAAACGGCCGCACGCGCTGAAGAGAAGCGTAAAGCCGGTACGATCAGCAAGCAGCGCGACGCCGGTACTCAAGGTGCATCAGTGGTCGCTCAGGACTCGACCATGCGCGACTTCTACAACAGCTACGACCCGAACACCGTCACCGATACGGATCGGAAGAAGTACCAGGATTACCTGGCTACGCTGAGCGAGAGCGAACGGCAGAGTATCGAAGCCGCCGACAAGAACAACTTTTACACGGTTTCGCTCAAAAACAAAGGCGGTTTACCGATGCCGGTCATTATCCGGATGCAGTTTGAGGACGGCACGGATTCCGTAGCCCGCTTCCCCGCCGAAATCTGGCGATTCAACGATGTCGCGATTAAAAAAGTGATCGTGACTAACAAAAAGGTGACGCAGTGGACACTCGATCCATTCTACGAAATCGCGGATATCGACACAGAAAATAATTCGTTTCCTCGGACATCGCAGCCATCTCGGTTCCAACTGTTTCGTCAACGACAGAACCCTAACGCTCCCCAGACGGGCAATCCGATGCAACAGCAACGTCGGGGCGCACAGCCCCCGGCTACGCAGGGTAGCGGCCGAAACTAGCGCATCGGCTCACACCTGAAAGGCACAACCGGCATTTTTTCGTACGGTGCCGGTTGTGCTTTCAACAAGACTATTTATCTTTGCAGACCAATTCGGGATGTAGCGCAGTCCGGTAGCGTGCTTGCATGGGGTGCAAGAGGTCGTGGGTTCGAATCCCGCCTTCCCGACTTAACGAGAGCAGTTCTTACAGACTGCTCTCTTTTTTTTACCAAAAAGGCCCAGCTTGAGTAGCTGGGCCTTTTTGGTGATCAGATAACCGCGATTAGCTGGCTAGCTGCTCGACAGGCTCTTCCTGGATAAGATCAGTTATCAGATCGGTTCTCCGTATTAAGGACAGCAAGGCATGAGCTACTATCGCGCCAACCAGCACAGCACCGGAAAAAGCACAAAATAGAAGTGGTAAACGCACGAGTATCGCCAGATCAGCAGCTTTTTCAGCTAGTTGCCCAAAGACATCGGCGGTAACCACGAGGAAGGTCGATATAACAAGAATAGTGCGCATTGGCTTAGGTAGTGAACACGATTACATACTCGTGTAGATAAGCTTTAGATTTATAGATGTTAAAAAATTAAAGGAAATTTTGTGAAATGAGGGCAGTCTCTACATCTATCAGTCAAAGGGCATTCTGGTAGGAGTGCTCGTCTATCGGTAAAACTTAATATTTACTTTATGAACAAGGCCCCTCCTCATTTCAGTAACTTATCCTGTGGGTATTTCAGAAAGACACGAGCTATTTGGTTAATTGACAGACAGGGGTTTACCGGCCTGGTTACCTTTTCGCAACATTGATGGTGTATTAACACAATCGTTTATATCCAACAAATTAGCGGGCAACTCCAATTAAAGCGTAAAATTTGGCTAATCTGATTGCTTTGTATTCGTCAGAAAAACCATAGTTTTGTGGAGGTTTCGGTGTGTTTCCGTCAAATTTTAGACGGTATAAACTGAAACGGTTAGATTTTTCGCTTTTTTTACCGGGCAAACCAACTTTCATTTTAACCCTACAGTCCAGTTCCAATGAAAACACAAACTCCTTCTCCAGCACCAGCCAAAGCGGCAGCACCAAAAAAGAAGTCAGGTGGTCTGAATCCAGCGTTCGTTCTCCCAGTACTACTCGTCATCGGTATTCTGACCTACATGTTTGTTTTCGGTGATAGCAGCCACTTCCAGGATGGAGACAATACGAAAGAGCCCCTGCCCGGCGATTACTTCGGTACCGTTTACAAGGGTGGATTCATCGTACCAATCCTGTTTACCTGCTTCCTGACAGTACTGGTCTTCTCGATCGAGCGTTTTATCACCATCGGTCGTGCTAACGGTACAGGTTCGATCGACGACTTCGTTGCTAAGATCAAATCACAGCTCGACCGCAACGACGTAGCTGCTGCCATCCAGGAGTGCGACCGTCAGAAAGGTTCGATCGGTAACGTAGTGAAGACCGCCCTGTTGAAGTATCAGCAACTGGCTGTTGACGCTAGCCTCGACAAAGACCAGAAGCTTGCCGCTCTGCAGAAAGAAGTAGAAGAAGCTACGACACTGGAGCTGCCAATGCTGGAAAAGAACCTGACGATCATTGCTACGCTGGCTTCGGTATCGACGCTGATCGCCCTGCTCGGAACGGTACTCGGTATGATTCGCGCGTTCGCAGCCATGGGTGCTGGCGGTCAGCCTGACACAGGTGCCCTATCGACGGGTATCTCGGAAGCCCTTGTAAACACGGCTCTGGGTATCGGTACCGCAGCTATCGCTACGATCATGTATAGCTACTTCACCAGCCGGATCGACGTTCTTACGTACAACATCGACGAAATCGGTCTGAGCATTCAGCAGAACTTTGCTGCTCACTACTAGATTTCTTTTAGTTGACAAACCCGCCTGCCCAGTTTGCGGACTGGGCAGGCAGAAACTGACTCTTTCATGCCTGCAGTTAAAGTAAAACGCGCCAGTTCTTCGGTAGATATGACCGCGATGACTGACGTTGCATTCCTGTTACTGACGTTCTTTATTCTAACCGCTCAGTTCAAGTCTCAGGATGCCGCGTCAATCGAAACGCCGTCTTCTATCTCTGGCATCAAAGTTCCTGACAAGGACATTATGACGATTGCGCTGGGCAAAGACGGAAAAGTTTATTTCGGCGTTGACAGTCAGCAGGATCGTATCACGATGCTGGACAACGTAGCCGCTATAAAGGGAATCACTTTTACCGACAAGGAAAAGAAAGATTTTTCGTTGATGTCGAATTTCGGCGTACCCATCAATCAACTGAAAGCGTATCTGGACTTACCTGACGATCAAAAAGCCAAGGTAAAACAACCCGGTATTCCTACAGATTCGACAGGGGCCGCTGTTACTAATGAGCTTAAGGATTGGGTATTCAACTCCCGGAAGGCAAACAACGGCCTGCGCATCGCCCTGAAAGGCGATAACCTGGCCAAGTTTCCCGAGTTCAAGAACGTGTTGGCTACGCTTCAGGCGCAGAATATCAACAAGTTCAACCTCATCACTGGCACGGAAGCTCCGCCAGCTGGCTGGAAAGCTGACTAACGAACAACTTTAATTATTTCACTGTAATTAAAGATAAACCAAAAAAGCCATGGCAGAAATTAACACTGGTGGCGGTGGTGGCAAGAATAAAGGTGGTAAGGTACGGTCAAAGAAAGCGTCAACTCGCATAGACATGACGCCCATGGTTGACCTGGGTTTCCTTCTAATCACCTTCTTTATTTTGGCTACCACCTTGAGCAAACCATCTTCGATGACGCTCAACGTACCGGATAAGACCCTGAAAGAAGAGACAGAGCCGATCAAAGCATCGAATGTAATGACGGTCTTTCTCGGCGATAACAACAAGGCGTACTACATCTTCGGCAAAGCAGCCAACGAAGATCCAAAGCTGGAAACGGTTGGCTACGGATACGAGTTTCGGAAAGCTATCCAGGATAACGCCCGGAAAGTACCGGCCGACAAATTCGTTGTTGTGATCAAACCGACCAAAGTGTCAAACTATAAAAATATGGTTGACGTGCTGGACGAGATGGCGATCACCAAAACGAAACGCTATGCACTGGTGGATGCGCTTACGCCCGACGAGGAAAAGCTGCTGAAGGACAAAGCTAAACTACAAATCTAACACCATGGCAGAACTTGATTCAAAGGCAACACTCGATGATATCGTGTTTGCCGACCGGAACAAAGCGTATGGTGCTTACGATCTGCGGAAAACGTACCCAAAAACAGTGACCCGTGCGCTTATTATCGGCGGTATCCTGTTTACGGTAGGCGTTCTGACACCAACGATCATCACGGCGCTGACACCGGAAAAGGAAGAACAGGCAATGGTAGAAGTGGATTTGATGAAACTTCCACCACCGCCAATCGATCCGAACGAACCACCGCCACCACCACCACCGCCGGTTGAAGCACCGAAAGTGAATACGGTGAAGTTTCTTCCCCCGGAAGTAAAGCCGGATCAGGATGTACCCGAAGAAACGCCCCCCCCAGCCGTTGAAGAACTGAAGGAAGCCGTTGCCGCTGAAAAGACGCAGGAAGGTGACCCGAATGCAGAAGAAGTTATCGCAGCTCCTGAAGCATCAGTTGGACCAACGAAAGTGGAAGTAGCTGTAGAAGCCGCACCAAAGGTTGACGAAGTCTTCACCGTGGTAGAGCAACAACCCGAATTTACGGGTGGCATGGCCGCTCTGGGGCAGTATCTGCAAAAGAACCTGCGCTACCCTGCTGCTGCTCAGCGTGCCAACATCGCGGGCCGTGTGTTCGTTAGCTTCGTTGTCAACACAGACGGTAGTATCCAGGACGTTGCCGTATTGAAAGGGCTCGGATTTGGTACCGATGAAGAAGCACAACGCGTAGTAAAGGCAATGCCGAAATGGCGGCCGGGTAAACAGTCGGGTCGTCCGGTACGGGTAAAATATAACCTGCCGATCAACTTCACGCTGGAATAAGTTCTATGCGCGGACAAAATAGAGGCCCGGCCCGTCTGACGCTGTTTATTGCAGTATTGGCGTCGCTGGCTTATCTGGGAGGAGGCATCGCACTGATAGCCTCCTCTCAGTCTTTTGGTGTGTTCCCAGAGCCCGGCTTACTACGGTACGGTATGGCCACCATGCTGATTGTGTACGGAAGTTTCCGGATTTTTAGGGCTTATCAACAGATTCGGGATGAAACGTAATACGTTATGGGCTTCGCTACTGGCTATCGGGGCGCTGGCAACTGGCTGTGGTAATGGTAAGCCACCCCTCGATACACCCTCTCGCGGATCAATTACCATAGCTGCCGACGAGTCGTTTAAGCCATTGGTATCCCAGATCACTTCGGCTTATGAAGGGATTTATCAGGACGTTCACTTTAACGTGGTATTCCGCCCAGAGCAGGAAGCAATCAATATGATGCTTCACGACAGCGCCCGATTAGCATTTACCACGCGAAAGCTGTCTAAAAACGAACAGCGGGCACTCGATCAGCGAAAAATTCTTGGCACGTCGGTAAAAATTGCGACAGACGGCGTAGCGCTGATCACCAACAAGGCAAACACCGACAGTCTGATTACGATGGACGCCTTGCGGGGTATTTTCACCGGAAAAATCAAGAACTGGTCACAATTAACGGGCAATCAGCAAGAGCCGATTACGTTAGTTTTCGACAATAACAATTCCAGCAATCTGGATTTCGTTCTGACTACGTTCGGGGTGAAATCAGTAGCCGGACTGCGCATCTTTACGACGCGTTCTAACCGCGAAGTCATTGATTTCGTGCGTAAGAATCCTTCAGCGCTGGGGTTCATCGGGGTTAACTGGATCAGCGACGGCGACGAGCCACTAACGGCTGAACTATCAGCCGACCTGCGGGTTATGGGAGTATCGGCCAAATCAAAGCCGGTAGGACGAGCTGATTATTTTCAGCCGTTTCAGGAAGATTTGGGTATGCAACGTTATCCATTGCGTCGGCCGGTTTACATCCTTAGCCGGGAAGCACACCCTGGTTTAGGTGGTGGGGTGATTAATTACCTCATGCGGGATGCCGGTTCACTGATTGTTTACAAAGTTGGCCTGTGGCCTTCTGTGCGCTATAATCGAGAGATAAACCTCAGGAAATAAGTATTTTTTTTGGTTTAGCGGCACTTTTTTAAATTTGTACATTGTTTTAATAGTATATAACCTTTTCTAATTCCAACCTAGAATACATGATGAACAACCAGAAAAAATCGCTGATGACCATCCTGTTCGTCGGTGCGGCCATGACTACTCAGGTCTACGCGCAGGACGTGCAGAAGGGTCTGGAAGACCTGGAAGCTGAGCGGTTTACGAAGGCTGGCCAAACGTTTACTCAGTTGGCAAACAGTTCGCCATCAGCTGACAACCAGTTCTATCTTGGCTATTATTACCTGAAAACCGGCCAGCTCGATCAAGCAAAAGCCGCCTTTGAAAAAGGGAATGCGGCCGATGGTAAAAACCAGCTTAATAACGTCGGTTTGGCCGGTGTTGCCCTGATGAAAGGCGACCGGGCTACGGCGAAGTCGCTGATCGATGGTGCTGTTGGCGCTTCTAAAGGCAAAAGTCAGGATGTATTGATCCGGGCGGGTGAAATGTACACCCTTTCAGACAAGACAAACGACCCGGCTGAAGCAATTCGGCTGTTGACAATGGCCGACGAGAAAGACAAGAAGAACGAGAATGCCGAAATTGAAATGGCATTGGGCGACGCTTATTTTCTCAAAAATGATGGTGGTAACGCCATCACCAAATACGAAAACGCGTTGGCGATGAAGCCAACTCTGGCTGAAGCCAATTACAAGATCGGTCGTCTCTACCTGCGTGGTAAGAACTATGCCAAAGCACAGGACTACTTTAAGCTGGCTATCCAGAACGATCCTGAATTTGCGCCAACTTACCTGGCTTACGCCGATGCACTGGCTAACTCGCGGGCTTATAAGAGTGCCGCTCAGAACTACGATCTGTACGTGCAGAAAAGTGGTACGACCGATCCGGAACGCCTGCTTGATGTAGCCCGTTATCGTTTCCTTGCACAGGACTATCAGGGAGCAACTTCGTACCTCGATCAGCTGAAGGGCAAAGTGAACAACCCGATCATGGACCGGATGTACGGCTGGGCTTACTATGGCTTGAACCAGCCTCAGCAGTCGGTTGACGCGTTGAGCAAGTTTATCTCGTCGGCTCCTGATAAAGTGATCTATGACGATTACAAATATCTGGGTCGCGCGTACGGCATGGTCAACACGCCACAGGCTGATTCGATGAGTATTGTCTATCTGACGAAAGCTGCTCCTCTTGATACGACGGAGAACCTGTACCGCGATATTGCCAAGAAGTACTACGATATGAAGAAGTACAACAAGGCAGCGGATTTCTACGGAAAAGTAGTCTCGACAGACAAAAAGCCGCTGAATAATGACTTCCTGTATCAGGGTCTGGCAAACTACCAGTATGGTTTCCGGGTAGGTCGTGATTCGTCGGAAGCACCGATGGATACAGCCCAAATTCGGATGGCCCGTCAGATGTATTTCATGCGCGCTGATTCTGCCTTTGGTAAGATGGCCGCTAAAATTGAAGCTGATACAGCCGCTACCAGCAAATATCCACTGGCTTATTATTACGAAGGTCAGTCGAACTATTATGCATTCCCTTCGGCGGTATCGCTGGCACGGGGCACAGCTGTTCCTTACTATGAGAAATTCATCGAAAAGGCAAACGCTGAGACAGATGCTAAGCTGAAAGATTCGTACAAGAAGCCGCTGATCACGTCTTACAAGTTCCTGGCGTCTTATTACGGATCGAAGAACGACGACGCAAAAGCAAAGGAATACTTCAACAAAGTGCTGGAGCTTGACCCGAACGATGCTGATGTTCAGAAGGCGTTGAATCCGGCACCAGCTAAGACGGCTCCGGCTAAAGCAGCTCCGAAGAAACCGGTTAAGAAATAGGTTCCGGCCAATTTTTGTGAAAGCACCGAAGACTATCTTCGGTGCTTTTTTTTGCGGTATGCAGGCGAACCGCTAGCTAGGCCTTTATCGGTGACGCATTATTATTTCCGCCCGTAGTATACCTTTGCAGGTGCAAACGTCTGACCCACTACACGCTTTTCATTCTTACAATGCTCAATCTTGTACTGTTTGGCCCACCGGGTGCCGGTAAAGGCACCCAAAGTGAACGAATCATTCAGAAGTATAGACTAATGCACCTGTCGACAGGCGATTTGCTGCGTTCGCAGATTGCCGCCGGGACCGCATTGGGCCTGCGCGCCAAGCAATTGATGGATCAGGGTTTGCTGGTACCTGACGACGTAGTGATTGGCATGATTGAGAGTAAACTGCGCGAAAATCAGGACGCAACCGGCTTTATCTTCGACGGATTTCCCCGTACGGTCAGGCAGGCAGAAGCATTGGATGAACTACTCAATCAGCACCGGACGAGCATCACCCTTATGGTGGCTTTGATGGTCGACGATGAGGAGCTGACCCGTCGCCTGTTGCTCCGGGGCCAGACATCCGGGCGTCCCGACGATCAGAACGAAGAACTGATTCGTCGACGGGTGACGGAATACAATGAAAAAACAACGCCCGTCGCTAGTTACTATGCCGATCAGCAAAAGCTAGCGACAATTGACGGGATCGGCGATATTGAAACAATTTTTGATTTGATTACCCAACAGATCGAGCAGGCAACCGGTCAAACAAACTAGGTCAGGCTTCCCGATAATTCGTATTTAGTACAACGTTATGGCTTCCTCAAATTTTATTGATTATGTCAAGATCAACTGTCGCTCGGGTGCGGGTGGGGCAGGATCATCACATTTTCGTCGGGAGAAGCACGTTCCGAAAGGTGGTCCCGATGGGGGCGATGGTGGGCGGGGTGGCCACATCATCCTGCGTGGGAATTCGCAGATGTGGACATTGTTACACCTCAAATATCGTAAACACGTAAAAGCGGATAGTGGCGGCAATGGCGATGGTGGTCGGCGCAGCGGTGCGCAGGGCGAAGATGTCATTCTGGACGTTCCACTGGGCACCATAGCCCGCAACCCTGATACAGGCGAGCAGCTACAGGAGATTACGACTGACGGTCAGGAAGTAATCCTGTTGCCCGGTGGGCGGGGCGGACTGGGCAATGACCACTTCAAAACACCAACACTACAGGCGCCCGAACACGCACAGCCCGGCGAACCGGGTCGTGAAGAGTGGGTCATTCTGGAGTTGAAACTGTTGGCTGACGTTGGCCTGGTCGGTTTTCCAAACGCGGGCAAGTCGACGCTGTTGTCGGTTGTCTCGGCGGCTCGTCCCGAAATTGCTGATTACCCCTTTACAACCCTTGTACCCAATTTAGGGGTCGTGGCTTATCGGGACTATAAGTCGTTTGTTATGGCCGATATTCCGGGCATCATCGAAGGCGCGTCGCAGGGTAAAGGGCTTGGCCTTCGTTTCCTGCGCCACATCGAACGAAACTCGGTGCTGCTCTTTGTCATTCCGGCCGATAGTCAGGACGTCAGACAGGAGTACAATACCTTATTGAATGAATTACGGGAATACAACCCGGAGTTAATGGACAAAGATCGACTGTTAGCCATATCGAAAATCGATACGGTCGATGAGGCCGACCTTATACGTATAAAGGGGGAGTTACCCGAAAAACTGCCGGTGACGTTTATTTCTGCCGTTAGCCAGAAAGGGTTGAGCGAATTGAAAGATCAGATCTGGCACCATCTGACGCAGACCCCGGCATCAGTTTCCTGAAACCAGCTACGGCTACTACACCTGTATTGAATATCGCGGTTGACGCGACTTAGTATTTAGTCACTATGAAACACGTTTTGCTGGCTGCTGGTATAGTGGTCTGTCTATTGTTGCCAATAATGACCATAGCGCAGATTCAGGTATCGTTTCCAACCAGTCGGGCTGTTTTTCAGCGTAACAATGCTAATCAGGCAACCTTTCGCATTACCGGGTACTATACCACCACCGTTACCCGGATCGACGCCCGCCTGACAGCCCGTAATGGGCAGGGCACATCGGCCGACTGGCAACCGATTCAGACCAATCCAACCGGTGGTGTATTTGCCGGTGACCTGACAGCTTCCGGTGGCTGGTATATTCTGGAGGTGCGGGCTATGAACGGCGATCAGCAGGTTGGCTCCTACACGGTTGAGCGAGTCGGCGTTGGCGAAGTATTTGTGGTTGCCGGTCAGTCAAACGCGCAGGGGATACATCAGAGCGCACCCGTGTCGACCGACGACCGGGTGAACTGTGTCAACTATCGGTATCCGAATGATGGTTTTCCAAACGATCCACCTACGCCCGTATTTTCTCACCTCGATAACACCCCTGATTTTACAATTGCCCCACGAGGTTTGGGAAGCTGGTGCTGGGGACGGCTCGGTGATCTGCTGGCCAGTCGGCTAAACGTACCGATTATGTTTTTCAACAGTGCCTTCACGGGCACGGCTGTTCAGAACTGGCGACAAAGTGCGCCCGAAGGTGGTGTCGCCCAAAGTGTGTATGACCCCACTCTGTCCTATTTACCCCGCCAGCCGTACATCAATTTGAAACTGGCCCTTCAGTTTTACGCCAATTCGCTGGGGGTTCGTGCCGTGCTATGGCATCAGGGCGAAGCTGATAATCTTATCAATACCTCAAGCGATAGCTACACCAGCGACTTACAGTTTGTCATTCGGCAGAGCCGACAGGACTTCGGACGTAATATGAGTTGGGTTGTGGCGCGGACTTCCTACGGCGACCGGGCACCCGGCCTGACCGATGCCAACATCATCGCCGGGCAGAATAACGTTATCAGCGCCGGGCCGAACGTATTTGCGGGTCCGTCCACAGACAACATTCAGATACCTCGTACGCGCGCGCCCTTGTATGATCCTGACGGCTTTCACTTCGACTACGATGGCCTGGTCGAGGTAGCGAGTGCCTGGAACAATAGTCTGAACGACACTTTTTTTCAGCAATCGACGCCACAATCACCCGTCGCTTCACCTACGCTGGCGGTGGCCTGTTCGGGTAATAACCTGACCGTTAGTGTGAATGGAAATTATAATTCATTCCAATGGGAGTCGGGCGAAACGAGCCGGAGCATCACAAAAGGTGCGGGTCTTTATCGGGCAAAGGTGAAAGATGCCACCGGAAATACCTCCTTCACAAGTTATATCCGCGTGAGGGACTCGCCCGTAGCGTCTGTCGTTGGGGGTGGCCCAGCGTCGATCTGTGTGGGTAACTCGCTGGCGATAACAGCCAATTACGATGCGGTATCATGGGTCAATCAGCAAACCAACGCTGTTATCGCCAACACACGACAACTTAGCGTCAATACCCCCGCCGGTTACTTTTTTCGCTATAACGATGTCAGTGGCTGTACGTTTACATCGAACGTGTTAACACCCGCCGTCAATCCGTTACCGGCTACTCCGACGGTAGCGGCCGACAAACCGACTACGTTCTGCCAGGGCGACAACACGGTGCTGCGCGCTTCAGCGGATAACGTCCGGTACAACTGGAGTGATGGGCAATCGGCAAAAACAGTCGCCGTTGGCTCATCGGGTAACTACAACCTGACCGTCACTGACCAGAACGGCTGTACCTCAGCACTATCGAATACAGTGCAGGTGACCGCCAATCCCGTTCCGGCAAAACCGACCATTGCTACGAACGGACCAGCGACGTTTTGTGCCGATCGGACGCTGACGCTGACGGCTCCCGAAGCTACCTCCTATGCCTGGACCTCCGGGCAAACCAGTCGCAGCCTTACCATTAGTCAGTCGGGCAATTTCTCCGTTCGCGTCACCAACCAGTTCGGGTGCCAGTCGACCCAATCCGACGTGCTGGCTATTACAGTCAATCCGTTGCCGGCCACACCAACTGTGTCTGCGGCCGGAACGACTACGTTCTGCGCTGGCAATACGGTGGTACTATCGGCCACAACTACGCAGAATATAGTCTGGTCGAGCGGGCAAACGGCCAGAACAATAACGGTCAATCAATCAGGGAGCTACGCTGCGCAAGCGCAGGATGGCAACGGCTGTCTATCGCCCTATTCATCGGTTATCAGTGTACAGGTCAATCCCCTGCCCGCAGCCCCTACCCTATTGACGGATAAATCACCAACCCTGTGTGAAGGCGACCGGGTCACGTTTACGGTCCCTGGTCCTTACACCGTTTATTGGTCGACCGGCGATACAGCCCGCAGCATCACAACCGGCGTTGTGGGCAACTACTCGGCCCGCGTTCGGGACGTAAATGGTTGTCTGTCGCCCCAGTCGACGGCGACGACGGTCGAGTTGCGTCCGTTGCCGCCTGCCCCGTCGATCAACGCAGTTGGTACATTTACACTGGAAGCTGTAAGTTCAACAAACAGTCCGCTGTTCCGCTGGCGGCTGGGTGCTGATACGCTTAGCACGACGACGTCGGTTATCAAAGCCAGTCAGGCCGGGACGTACTCCGCTCAGGCAACGGTCGTCTACTCAAATACCCTGACGTGCTATTCGCTGCCCTCGGCGAACTACACGTACACTATTGATCCCGCTCTCCAGGGGCTTAGCCTGTATCCCAATCCAAGCCCCGACAAGATCATTACTATTGAAACTCAGCAGAATCTGACGAATGCAACCGTTTCGGTGTATTCACTAACGGGTCAGCTGCTGTACTCGACGATAGTACCGACATTCGATGCTCGTCGGCAACTGACGCTGACCAGTCTGTCGGGCGGGGTTTACGTCATCACGGTTCAGGCAAGTGATTTCAACGTATCGCGACGAATTTTAGTCGGTTTGTAATTTAAACGCCGTTCTGCCGTTCAGTCAATAAGCTGATTGCTCAAATTTGTATTATACCGGGAAAGTACCCATATTGAGCAATACTTTAACCAACTAAAATCGGTACCGTGCGTATACCCACCGGGTCCGCCTATTACTGCGCGCAGTCCGACTCATATCGAGAATTTATGAAGAATGTATACGTTCGTTTACTCGGGCTGTTTCTGCTGGGCTGGGTGTTGGCACCTGCCCATACGCTTGCCCAAACCACGTCGCAACCCGTTCGCATTACATACCCCGGCAGCCGGGCCGTTTTTCAGCGTGAAAACGATAACACCTCGATTCTTTATCTGTCGGGCAACTACTACCAACCCGTTGACAGTGTACAGGCGCGCGTCGTAGCCGAAGTGACCGGGCAGGGACTCAGTACAAACTGGGTAACGGTCCAGCGCAATCCGGCAGGGGGCGTTTTTCAGGGTTCGATGCGCGTACAGGGGGGCTGGTACAGGCTCGAAGTACAGGCTTTTGCCGGGGGAGCCGTACTAGGAACCGACGTTGTCAGGAAAGTAGGTATTGGTGAAGTCTTTATTATCACGGGGCAGTCAAACGCGCAGGGCTTTCAGGGCTTCGGTGCCGTTGGTGCGGCCGACGACCGGGTCAACTGCGTTACCTATGACAACTCCAAAGCCAATTTGCTGACCGACCCACCGGCTCCTTCTTTTCAGCAGCTGACAGCCACTGCGCTGATCGGCCCGCGCGGCCAGAGTGCCTGGTGCTGGGGGGTGCTGGGCGATCTGATTGCCAAGCAGTACAATGTACCTGTCCTATTTATCAACACCGCCTGGCAGGGTACCGTTATCCGGAACTGGAAGGAAAGCTCAGATGGCCAGATTACCAAAAACATCTTCGCGCTGGGCACACCCGACGAAAATTTTCCCGTGGGTATGCCCTACGCGAACCTCGTCATAGCCCTGCGCTACTACGCGTCTCTACAGGGACTGCGGGCGGTGCTATGGCAACAGGGCGAGAACGATAATATCCCGCTGCGCTCGACGCGGGAAACGTACCGAAGCGACATGCAGTATCTGGTCAACAAAACCCGTGCTGACCTGAACCGATACCCGGCCTGGGTATTAGCTCGCTCGTCGTACAATACGGGACAGACCAGTCAGGATATTATTCAGGCGCAGAACGACGTCATCAACACCTACAACAACAACGTCTTTGCCGGCCCTTACACCGACAATATTCAGATACCCCGCTTCGAAGGTGAAGTTCACTTCGGGAACGCGCCCGGCAATGAAGGCCTGAATCAGCTTGGACAGGCCTGGTTCAACAGCCTGAACGCCGTGTTTTTCAGCATCTCGCAGCCTTCACGTCCTTTGATACAGCCCAGCATCACGGTAGCCTGCAACACCAGTAATACCGGCCTGACGTTGACGCTTCCGTCACTCTACAAGAGTTACAGCTGGAAATCAGGGCAGCAGACCCAGTCGATTACGGTTGGTTCGACAGGTACGTACCAGGCTACGCTGAAAGACAATTACGGCAACACATTTTTGTCGCCTACGATCGATGTGCAATCGGCCATCCAGCCCTCGGTGCCAACGTTGGTACTAAGCAGTCAAACAGATCAGGCAGCTTCCGGTCAGCAACAGATATGCGCGGATTCGGTACTTACGCTGACAGCAAACCTACCGTCGAACAGTGTTTTGCAGTGGAGTAACGGCTTCGTCGGCAAGACCCTGGCAGTCAGTACGGCTGGCACGTATTCCGCGCGCACGTTGAACGTGTACGGATGCCGGTCAGCCCAGTCGGGCACGATAAACCTGACAGTTCGCCCCCGGTTACCAACCCCAACCATCGAACAGGTAGGTACCTACACCCTGCGGGCTAACCTACCCAGCGCGACGGGAGCGCAGACAGACCAGTTCGACTGGCGCCGGTCTGGTGAGCTGATCCCTCAATATGGAGCGGAAATAAAAGTGGTCGTCACGGCTAACTACACAGCACGCACCAGGTCGACATTTACGCTGGGTGACGGCAGCAACCTGACCTGTGCGTCGGCCTACAGTTCGCCACAGCCTTTTGCATTCGATGCCAGTCTGGGTGGGCTCAGTGTTTATCCCAACCCGACTGCCAACGGAGTCGTTACCATCGAAACGGTCGAAAACCTGGCCGATGCGCAGGTCAGTGTTTTTTCCATGACTGGCCGGCAGTTGGCAACGTACCTGATTCCGGCCTTCAATAACCGGCAGGCCATTGACCTGACCGGGTTAGCCCCCGCCGAATACCTGATTCAGGTTAAATCAGCCAGTTTCAACATTTCGCGACGTATCATCGTGAATCCCTGATACTGACGGGGTGCTATCACCCGCACAAAGCCTTCCCTGACTGGAAGGCTTTGTTTGTTTGGAGGCTGTACACTAGGGGTAGCCCCACTGATCGTGTGTTGCTGGACTGGGCCGTTTTTTGTATTTTTGAATACGGTTCGGTCAGCACGTTGGCATATAGACGAAGGCCAATCGGTTTTATCATTACCTTTGATCGCGTAATTTTTCGATAAGCAGATGAATACTACCTATGTGCCCGCCGATTACCTGCCTATTCTGATTCAGATGGGATTAGCGCTGGGGTTTATCGTCACGACGATGCTTGTCACTCATGCAATCGGCCCAAAACGTAACAGCGTCAAGAAAGACGATCCGTTTGAGTGTGGTATTCCTGTGCAGGGCGACGCCCGTACGCCTATTTCAATCAAGTATTTTCTGATTGCAATTTTGTTCGTCCTGTTCGACGTCGAAGTTATCTTCCTGTATCCCTGGGCGGTAAATTTCAAAGGACTGGGCATGACCGGCTTTATTGAAATGGTCCTGTTTATGGGGTTGCTACTGGCCGGTTTCTACTATATCATTCGCAAGGGTGTTTTAAAGTGGGAATAGTCTACAATCGAATCATAACACAGTTTTGTCTGTTATATAAGTAGACAATTCGTTCGTTTTCTATGGCTAGCAATATCAAAGTAGTAGAGGGTCCTGAGAGTTACGACGGGGCTGGGTTTCAGGCCACCTCGTTCGACAAAATAATCGGTCTGGCACGGGCCAACTCGTTGTGGCCGCTGCCATTCGCGACGTCCTGCTGCGGTATCGAGTTCATGTCAACGATGGCATCGACATTCGACCTGGCCCGCTTTGGCTCGGAGCGCCCCAGCTTTTCGCCCCGGCAGGCAGACATGCTGCTGGTAGCGGGTACAATTGCCAAGAAAATGGGGCCCGTTCTCAAGCAGGTGTACCTTCAAATGGCCGAACCCCGCTGGGTGATTGCCATTGGCGCCTGCGCATCGAGCGGTGGTATTTTCGACACCTACAGCGTCTTGCAGGGTATCGATCGGATTATTCCTGTCGACGTCTACGTGCCCGGTTGCCCACCACGGCCGGAGCAGATTCTGGAAGGTGTTATGCAGGTGCAGGAGTTAGCAAAAAATGAGTCGCTGCGCCGTCGCGACACCGAGGAATACCAGAAACTGCTGAATTCATACAGTATTCAATAACTGACTGAGTGAGCAACTGATTCAGTAAACAAAACCTCACTCATTCGAGTCCGTCCGCTATGTTCACCAACGAGCAACTCGCGCAGCACATCATCAATCAGTTTGGCGATAACGTCGGTGATTTCGACGATCCATACGACTTACTTACTTTTTCGACCAGTCGGGAAGAGATCGTTGCCGTTGTCCGCTATTTGCAGAATGATCCGACGTTGCAGGTCAATTTCCTAACCGATATTACGGCGGTTCACTACCCCGACTCGCCGGGTAAAGAATACTGCGTGGTGTATCACATGCACAGCTTCATTCATAATTTCCGGCTGCGCATCAAAGTGTTCCTTACGGCCGACGACCTGCATATTCCGACGATGGTGCCGCTGTTTGCCAGTGCCAACTGGATGGAGCGCGAAACGTTCGACTACTTTGGTATCCTTTTCGACGGTCATCCCGACCTGCGCCGAATCCTGAACATGGAAGAGATGGATTATCACCCCATGCGCAAGGAATATCCACTGGAAGACGCTACCCGCGAAGATAAGATCGACGCTTTGTTTGGCCGGTAAAAAACCGGCGAAAGAGCGAAAGGGCGATATTGCTACTTTCGCCCTTTCGCTCTTTCACTCTTTATGACATGGTTTCCGAAGAACTCGATATAACGAAGCAAAACCTGCCCGCCGAGCAGGGACCGGTTCAGTACGTCAACGAACTAACCACGCTTAACCTCGGACCGACACACCCGGCTACGCACGGTATTTTTCAGAACGTGCTACAGATGGACGGGGAGAAGATCGTGTCGGGCGAACAGACGATCGGTTACATTCACCGGGCTTTCGAAAAAATTGCCGAGCGCCGGCCGTTTTACCAGATCACCACCCTAACCGACCGGATGAACTATTGTTCATCACCGATCAACAACATGGGCTGGCACATGACGGTCGAGAAGCTGTTAGGGATCGAGATCCCGAAGCGCGCTCAGTACATCCGGGTCATCCTGATGGAACTAGCCCGCATTGCCGA
Source organism: uncultured Spirosoma sp. (assembly GCA_964581865.1). GTDB lineage: Bacteria > Bacteroidota > Bacteroidia > Cytophagales > Spirosomataceae > Spirosoma. The sequence continues at coordinate 358,788 of CAZOQC010000002.1, read as the reverse complement.
CCATATCATCTGTAACGGTATTCTGGGTGTTGATACCGGCGCGTTTACCGGCTTCCTCTACATCTACCAGGAACGGGAAAACATCTATGAAATCTACGAAGAGATCTGCGGTGCCCGCCTGACCACCAATATGGGTCGGATTGGCGGCATGGAGCGTGATCTTTCGCCCACGGCTATTCGTAAAATCAACGAATTCCTGGTACGTTTTCCGGGTGTGCTGCGCGAATTTGAAAGTTTGTTCAATCGCAACCGGATTTTCATGGACCGTATCGTCGGCGTGGGCGGCATTTCGGCTGAGCGGGCGCTGAGTTACGGCTTCACGGGCCCCAACCTCCGGGCTGCCGGTGTCGACTACGACGTGCGGGTAATGAACCCGTACTCTTCGTATCAGGACTTCGAGTTCGACATTCCCGTCGGTCAGAGTGGCGACACTTACGACCGGTTTATGGTGCGGAACGAAGAAATGTGGCAGAGTATGCGCATCATTCAGCAGGCGATGGACAACCTGCCCGAAGGGTCGTACTATGCCGATGCTCCGCAGTATTATCTTCCGGCCAAGCAGGAAGTGTACAAAAATATGGAGGCCCTGATCTATCACTTCAAGATTGTTATGGGCGAAATCGACGCGCCGGTTGGTGAAGTCTACCACGCTGTCGAAGGGGGGAATGGCGAGTTGGGTTTCTACCTCATCAGCGATGGTGGCCGCGCTCCGTACCGATTGCACTTTCGCCGTCCATGCTTTATTTATTACCAGGCGTATCCGGAGATGTGCAAAGGCCTGACGCTATCAGATGCGATTGTCATCATGAGCAGCATGAACGTAATCGCGGGTGAACTAGACGGGTAAACAGTTTAACCTGTTGTCGTATGCAGACGATAGATTGGGTAGATAAAGTAGCGACATCGCATCTGGATACTGTCAGCGAGGTTCGTAAGTTGATAGCCGAACACGAGTACGAAGAAGCGCAGGAAGCATTGTCTGTGCTTTATGAGGCAATGGCTAACTCAGAAAAGCGTTCGTTGGGCAGTCAGTTAGTCAGGTTGATGATGCACGTTTTAAAATGGCGATATCAACCCGATAGACGTTCAGTGAGCTGGGTTTACTCAATCGTTAATGCACGTCAGGAAATTGACTCCTTGCGAGAATACAACCCGTCGTTTACGCGAACGTATATTGAGTCGATTTGGGAACGCAGCTTTGAGAAAGCCATCGTTGAAGCGAAAGCACAAATGAATATGTCGAGAAAAGACAAGTTTGGGCCAGCCGAACTCACCTGGGATCAGCTTTTTGACGACGAATATCTGCTTTAATTATGACCACCGAATCCACCATACAGTTTACGCCGGAACGGCTGGCTGAAGCAACCGAAATCATTGCCCGATACCCGGAAGGAAAGCAGAAATCGGCGCTGTTGCCCCTGCTACATTTATTGCAGGAGCAGGAGGGCTGGACGAGCGCAGAAGGCATGGACTACGTAGCCCGGATGCTCGATATAGAGCCGATCGAGGTCTATGAAGTGGCTACATTTTATACGATGTACCACGTACTGCCGGTCGGTAAGCACGTCATCGAATACTGCCGGACGGGTCCCTGCTGTCTGATGGGGGCAGAAGATGTACTGGCTCACCTGAAGCAGCGGCTGGGCATCGATACCGGTCAGACCACCGTCGACGGGCAGTTTACCCTGAAAGAGGTTGAGTGTCTGGCGGCTTGTGGCATGGGGCCTGTTTTTCAGGTTCGCGAGAAGTACTACATGAACCTGACCAACGACCGGGTCGACGAAATCATTGACGAACTGTCGAAGTAACCGTAGCTATGGCGACTAAAATCTTAACAGAACACATCAACGTACCGGGCATCGAAACCTTCGACGTCTACCGGCAGCAGGGCGGTTACACGGCGGTCGAAAAGGCGCTGAAAACCATGACGCCCGACGAAATTGTTGAGGAAGTCAAAAAAGCAGGTGTTCGGGGCCGGGGTGGGGCCGGCTTCCCGATGGGCATGAAGTGGAGCTTCCTGGCCAAGCCGGAAGGTGTCCCCCGGTATCTGGTCTGCAACGCCGATGAATCGGAACCCGGTACGTTCAAGGACCACCACCTGATGAAGAACCTGCCCCACCTGCTGATCGAAGGGATGATTATCTCGTCGTTCGCACTGGGGGCCAACAAGTCGTTCATCTACGTACGGGGTGAACTGATGTACGTCATCAGAATACTGGAAAAAGCCATCGCGGAAGCGAAAGCAAAAGGCTTTCTGGGTAAAAATATCTTGGGTACTGGCTACGATCTCGAACTTGTTGTGCAGCCCGGTGGTGGTGCGTACATCTGCGGGGAAGAAACCGCGTTGCTCGAATCACTGGAAGGCAAACGCGGTAACCCACGGAATAAGCCGCCGTTTCCAGCCGTCAAAGGCCTTTACCAGTGTCCTACCGTTGTCAACAACGTCGAGTCGATTGCCACGACGTCCTGGATTGTGAATAATGGTGGCGATGCGTACGCGGCTGTTGGTATTGGGCGTAGTACCGGCACGAAGCTGATCTCCGCATCGGGCCACATGCGCAAGCCGGGTGTGTACGAAATCGAACTGGGTTTACCGGTTGAAGATTTCATCTATGCCGATGAGTGGTGTGGTGGTATCCGGCCCGGTCATAAGTTTAAAGCCCTGGTAGCAGGTGGTTCGTCGGTTCCTATTCTTCCCGCTGCGCTGGCCCTAACGCTGGCAAACGGAGAAAAACGGCTGATGAGCTACGAATCACTATCAGACGGCGGCTTTGCAACGGGTACGATGCTGGGGTCGGGTGGGTTTATCCTGTTCGATGAAACGTCGTGTATCGTGCGGAACACGTGGAATTTCTCGCGGTTCTATCACCATGAATCATGCGGTCAATGCAGCCCCTGTCGGGAAGGCACCGGCTGGATGGAAAAAGTGCTGCATCGCATCGAACACGGCCACGGCCATCAGCAGGACATCGATCTGCTGGTTGACGTCGCGAAGAAAATTGAAGGCAACACCATCTGCCCGTTGGGTGATGCCGCTGCCTGGCCGGTAGCGAGTGCGATCCGCCATTTCCGCGACGAATTCCAGTGGCACATCGACCATCCGACCGAAGCTACGCAGCCTGGCGCTGTGTATCGGGGCGAAATGGCATTGGTTTAATTTGGCTCGACAAGGTCATGGAAGAACTGATGTTGTTGCGGAAATTGGTCGAAGAACACGACTACGCAGGTGCATTGACTCTGATTGACGAACTGGAGGAGATGGCGATGGATGATAAACTCAACAAAGTGGAAAGCTACGTTGAGGTCTTGCTGATTCATCTGATTAAACAACACGTTGAAAAACGGACCATCCGATTGAGTGAGTTGGCAATCAGTACGTCGCTTTTCAAGATTCACCTTGTCGACCGGCGACGGAAGACAGGGGGGCATTACCTAAATGATAGGCAAATCCGAGAAGCAATAAATGATGCGTATCGGATCGCGCTCAGAATTGCCGCCGATGAAGCGTTTGAAGGAATTCACTCACCCGATCAGTTAGCTGCAATAATTGATGCCGATCAGATTAAGCAGGAAGCTTTCGACCGGATTATGGCTTACAGACCTTAAGCATTGAATTGATACATGGAAGATATAAAACCGCAGTTGCTGACCGTCACCATCGACGGAATTGCCGTTGAGGTCGAACCCGGAACGACGATTCTCCAGGCCGCCCGCAAGATCGGGCCGGACGTAGCGCCCCCGGCAATGTGCTATTACCAGCCTCTCAAAGGCAGCGGTGGTAAGTGCCGGGCCTGTCTGGTACGGGTAGCTGCCGGGTCGGCCAAAGACCCACGGCCGATGCCTAAACTGGTAGCCTCCTGCCTGACCGCCGTTCAGGATGGAATGGTTGTCGAAAACACGACCAACCCACAGGTAATCGACGCCCGGAATGGTATCGTTGAGTTTCTCCTGCTGAATCATCCCCTCGACTGCCCGGTCTGCGATCAGGCGGGCGAGTGTGATCTACAGAACTTTGCCTTTGACCACGGCAAGGTAACGACGCGCTACGAAGAAGATCGCCGGACGTTTGAGAAGAAAGACATCGGGCCATACATTCAGCTGCACATGACGCGCTGCATTCTGTGCTACCGCTGTGTGTATACCGCCGATCAGATCACTGAAAAGCGGGTGCATGGTGTGTTGGGCCGGGGGGATGCATCAGAAATTGGGACGTACATCGAGAAAGCCATCGACAACGACTTTTCGGGTAACGTTATCGACGTTTGCCCCGTTGGTGCGTTGACCGATAAGACGTACCGCTTCAAAAACCGGGTGTGGTTTACCAAGCCCGTCGATGCACATCGTGACTGCCCAACGTGTTCGGGTAAGGTCACGGTCTGGTACCGGGGTGAGGAAGTAATCCGCGTGACGGCTCGCAAGAATGAGTGGAACGAGGTGACTGAGTTTATCTGTAACACCTGCCGGTTCGAGAAAAAGAAAACCAGCGACTGGGTCATCGAAGGGCCAACGAAAGTATCGCGCTCGTCGGTCATTTCGGCCAACAAGTACCGCGCTGATCTGGAAAAGCCAAGTTTCGGCAAACGCCTGGCTGCGGCCGAGTACAAGCCGATTCATGACGAACGGGATACGTCGCAACTTGGTATTCAACCGCTTCCGGCCGATCGGTTTGCCAGGACGTTGCCCTCAGCCGTAGAGCCTGAGCCCTGATCCTGACCGAGTTCGGTTTAACGAATCAACTAACTAGTAGTAATGGCCTTACCCATTCTGTTAACCAAAGGACTGATTATCCTGGTCATCTTCGGGATTTCGCTCCTGATCGCTACCTATTCGACGTACGCCGAACGGAAAGTAGCGGCTTTTCTACAGGACCGGATCGGTCCGAACCGGGCGGGTCCATGGGGACTGCTCCAGCCCATCGCCGATGCCGGCAAGCTGTTTTTCAAGGAAGACTTCATTCCGTCGCAGGCCAGCAAATGGCTCTTTATTCTGGGTCCGTCGCTGGCGATGTTTACCGCCCTGATGTCGAGTGCGGTGATTCCGTTTGGCGATAGCATTCGGTTCATGTGGGACAATGTTCGGTACGATGTCAACGTGCAGGGCATCGAGATAAACATCGGCGTACTGTACATTTTTGGCGTCGTATCGCTGGGTGTGTACGGTGTCATGGTCGGTGGCTGGGCGTCGAACAACAAGTTCTCGCTACTGGGTGCCATCCGGGCGGCCTCGCAGAATATCAGCTATGAAATCGCGCTGGGTCTGTCGATCATCACAATTCTGATGATGACTGGCTCACTGTCGGTACGGCAGATCGTGAATGAGCAGGCTACTTTTTTCGAGTGGAACGTCTTTACGCAACCGCTGGGCTTCATCGTATTTCTGACCTGCTCGTTTGCTGAGTGTAACCGTACCCCGTTCGATTTGCCGGAGTGCGAAACCGAATTAGTTGGTGGCTACCACACAGAATACAGCTCGATGAAACTGGGGCTGTATCTGTTCTCGGAGTACATCAATATGTTTGTATCGTCGGCGTTTATCTCGGCCTTGTACTTCGGTGGCTTCCACTATCCGTTCATGAATGAAGTAAACAGTGCACTGGACAATTCGCTGGGTGCCATTACGGGTCATAACCTGGCCACGGCAATCGGTTTCCTCGTGTTCTTCGGCAAGATTCTGTTCTTCATCTTCTTCTTCATGTGGGTACGCTGGACGCTTCCCCGTTTCCGCTATGACCAGTTGATGAACCTGGGGTGGAAGATTTTTATCCCCCTGTCGATTCTGAACGTCGTTATAACGGGTGCCGGTTTGCTTTACAATTTCAAGTATTCGTCCTGGCTGATCGTTATCGTCATGACCGTGCTGGCCGTTACGTCGCAGGCCAAAGCACCCAAGCAGCAGGTTGTACCACAGAGAAGTTAATCGGTTTGTGGTTTGTAGTTCGTGGTTGTTGCAACCGCCAGAAATACAAACCACAAACCACGAACTATAAACTACATGCAACTTACCAATCGCGCCAAGCAGGTCAGTAATAAGGAAATGACGCTGGCGGAGAAGATGTATCTGCCGGCGATAGTAAGTGGACTTGCCATCACCATTAGTCACTTCTTCCGCAAGAAGCCGACGATTCAGTATCCGGAAGTAAAAAAGTACCTGGGGCCAATTTACCGGGGCCACCATATCCTGAAGCGCGATGAGCAGGGGCGTGAGCGCTGTACGGCCTGCGGTCTGTGCGCCGTTGCCTGCCCTGCCGAAGCGATTTCTATGGTAGCCGCCGAGCGTGAGAAAGGCGAAGAGTTGCTCTACCGGGAAGAGAAATACGCGGCTGTGTACGAGATCAACATGCTGCGCTGCATTTTCTGCGGACTGTGTGAAGAAGCCTGCCCTAAACAGGCCGTATACCTGCGCCACGATCAGATGGTACCTGTATTTCTGGAGCGCGATGAAGTGATTTATGGCAAAGACCGGCTCGTGGAAAAGATGGATGATCGCTACATACGGAAAAACTCGGAAGTGAAAACAACGCCGACCGAACCTAGCCTGACCCGCTCAGCAACCTAGTCCCGACTGTCTCTTTTGTCCTTTCGCTACAATCAAGTTATGACCGAATTTTTAACGTTTCTCAAATCACTGACGCCTACCGGCTACTTGTTTCTGATACTCACCGCGCTGACGCTCGTTAGCGCCATGGGTGTCGTTACGGCCCGTAACCCCATTTACAGCGTGCTGGCGCTAATCGCTACATTCTTCTGCCTGTCGGGCCACTACATCTTGCTCAACGCGCAGTTTCTGGCAGCGGTCAACATCATCGTATACGCGGGGGCTATCATGGTTCTGTTTCTGTTCACGATCATGTTTCTGAACCTTCGGAACGATGACGAAGAAGCAAAAACGAACCTGACAAAAATAGCGTCGGTCATTGTGGGCGGCACGCTGATGGTGATGCTGATTATGATCTTTCGGGCTAAATCATCGCAAATGCCGACTGGTAGCGCCGTTGGCTTCAATTCACAAACGGGTATGGTTGAGAACCTCGGCCATCTGCTTTACGGCAGTTACATTCTGCCGTTCGAGCTGGTTTCGGTACTGTTTCTGATCGCGATGGTCGGGGCCGTAATGCTGGGCAAACGCGAAGCTGGCGACCGTCATTTTTAAGCCCGACTACTTACGTAATCAATGGAGCCACCCAACGGGTGGCTTTTTTATTTTAGCCTACCCACCGTTGTCCTGAAGGATAATAGTATGCGTGCATAATAATTTCGACTGAACGTGTAATTTTTCCCCTGAAAAGTAAGTTATTGCGCTATAGTTCATCGAATAAGTCAATAAAACCTGGTTCATATATGGACGCATACATTGTAGCCGGTTATCGTACGGCGGTCGGCAAAGCCCCTCGCGGTGGCCTGCGACTGACCCGGCCCGACGATATGGCGGCTGAGGTTATTAAACACCTGGTCAGTCAGGTGCCGAATCTGGACCCTGTGCGGGTTGAAGACCTGATTGTTGGTAATGCTGTGCCCGAAGCCGAGCAGGGTATGCAAATTGCCCGGTACATCGCGCTGTTGTCATTGCCAAACAGTGTACCCGGTTTCACAATCAACCGCTACTGCGGATCGGGCCTGGAAGCGATTGCCATTGCGTCGGCCAAGATTCACGCAGGGCTGGCCGATTGCATCATTGCCGGCGGCACGGAATCGATGTCGATGGTACCGGTAATGGGCTGGAAAACCGCGCTTAACTACGAAATAGCAAAGTCCCACCCCGATTACTATATCGGTATGGGGCTCACAGCCGAGCAGGTTGCGCAGCAGTTCAACATCACCCGCGATGCCCAGGACGAGTTTGCCCTCGAATCGCATCAGAAAGCACTGGCCGCTCAGCGCGACGGTAAATTCACCGACGAAATTGTGCCAATCAAGGTGACGGAAACGTATTTCGACGCGGAAAGCAACAAGAAGAAAAACCGTGACTGGACAGTTGCGCAGGACGAAGGGCCCCGTAAGGACACGAGTGCCGAAGGATTGGCGAAGCTGAAGCCCGTCTTTACGGCGGGCGGGTCGGTGACGGCGGGTAACTCGTCGCAGACATCAGACGGCGCGGCTTTCGTCATCGTTATGTCGGAACGGCTGGTAAACGAATTGAATCTTAAACCGGTAGCCCGGATGATGTCCTACGCATCGGCAGGTGTGGAACCTAAGATTATGGGTATTGGACCGGTAGCAGCCATCCCCATCGCGTTGCAGAAGGCGGGATTGAAGCAGGATGATATCGACATGATCGAGCTGAACGAAGCTTTTGCCGCCCAGTCGCTGGCTGTTATTCAGGAGTTAGGGCTTGATCGTAACAAGATAAACCCGAACGGTGGCGCCATCGCACTGGGTCATGCATTGGGTTCGACCGGGGCCAGACTGACAGTACAACTGCTCAACGAAATGCGTCGGCAGGATGAAAAATACGGTATGGTATCAGCCTGCGTCGGTGGCGGGCAGGGCGTAGCCGGTATTTTTGAACGGCTCAACTAAGTCAGTTCTGCCATTGCCCGACAACGAAAAGCCGGATCGCTGATAACGATCCGGCTTTTTGGTGTTGGGTAGCGCAGTTATTTCTTACGGATAAGGAGCCGCTGACCAACGGAGACACTATAGTTTTTGAGATTGTTCCACCGGGCTAAATCCTCAACCGACACCTTGTTAATCAGCGCAATGCGATAGGCTGTCTGGCCGGGCTGAACGAAGTAGTAGTAGTAATTTGGCTGGGCAGCGGCCTGCGCCGATAGCGCAGCCTGCACTGGCGAGCCGGGGGTCGTTCTGGCCTTTATAGAAGCCGGTACTTTCACAACACTGACGATGATTTCCTGCCCGATTTCCAGTGGGTAACGTTCCGACAGATTGTTCCACGTGTATAACTGGCCTATAGCAACGCCATACTGCCGCGCAATAGAGTAGTACGTTTGGCCCGCCTTTACAACGTGTAGCCGAACGATTTCGCGCGGTTCAGCCTGCACTGTATCCCGGCGTGCGGTTGCAGCCGCGCGAACAGCGCCCGAATCCGACGATACTTTGGCGGGGCGCTGACTACCTACGGTTGGCCGGGCTGCAACCGACGGCGTAGCCACTGGTGCGACTGTCGGAACCGGGTTTTGCTTCGTGCGTGCAGGCGTAGCGGTCGGAGTGCGGGCCGGGGGTGTAGTAGCAACAGCCAGATTAGGGGTTGGTACCGGTTTCGGTAATGGCTGACGAACAAGCGTATCGGAAGTAGGCGTCGCACTTATGTCCGGCTGTGTCAGAATCGGCGTATCGACCGATTGTTCGACTGGCACGGGCGTCATTTCAGGTACTTGCTGGTATTCAACGGGTCGGCTTCTGGGCCGTTTTCGTTGCAGCCAGATAATCCGGCCGGTCTGTACGCGCTGATTAGCCGGAAGCCGGTTGAATTTTAACAATGATTGCAGGCGAACACCGTAAATATTAGCGATGTCCCGCAGCGTCTGGCCGCGTTGCACAACATGAAACGGAACCATGGCCCGCCGATTTTTTCGCTCCAGGTAATAGATCTGACCGGGTCGAATTACGTCCTGTGCCGTCAGGTCGTTATCGGCGATGAAGGCTTCAACGTGCATTTTGCCATAATAAGCCATCGTAATCACATTGTCGCAGGACTGGGCCTGCACACCCCGTAACCCATTGATCGTGTAGTACATCGCCGGACTGTAGATGCTGACTGGCTCCTGCGGCCGTTTTACTAACACCGGAAACCCAACATCGGTCGGCTGCGCGTTACTGAGTCGGGGCTGGTTCTGCGTCCTGGTTTTTACCTGCGTGAACTCTTCGTTTGTCACCCGAATCAGCACCGGGTATTGTTTGTCGGTTGGAATGACCGTCGTCTTTAGCCATTGATTGAACGGGGCGAATCGTTCTTCGCTGATGTTGAGTTGCCGGGCAATAGACGCCAGTGTCTGCCCGCTGCCATTGGTGTACTCAAACAGCACGTATACCTGTGCTGGCCGGAAGGTGGGTTCTTCACGCTCGATGGCGAATTTACGCGCCAGTATTTTCCAAAGCAGCGGTGGGTTCTTTTCGGTCAGCAATAAATACGTTGCGTATTTACTGGCCTGTTTCCGGTCGGTGGGCGCAACACCCTGCAAGTACTGCAACAGCGTCTGGGCGTAATTGCCTGATTGCAACTGGAGATCCGACAGGCGGTCGACAACAGCGTTGGTTGCCAGAATCGGGTGGAACCGTTCGTCTACCGATGGATCGATCCGTAGTTTTAACTGACCTGCGTCAACGATCGTCAGGCCCCAGTAGCCAGTACCAGTCTGGTCGGGAAACGGTAAAGCCGCATACCGAAAGTCGGCGGGCAGTTTGTCGGCCGCCAGCCGGGCTTCGAGGAGGGGCGTCAACTGCCGGAGCGTTTCCAGGTCACGCAGTAATACCGTCCGGTTGGCGTACATCCCGTTGACTTCCTGCTGAATCAGCTGCCGGGCCTCTTCGTTGATGTGTACGGTAACGCCCGCAAATTCCACATCGAACGGAACCTGCGGAACGGCCTGCCCATTAGTTGTTTCCCAGCTTACAAACAGCAGACAACCAATTACCAGTCGTTTCAACGATCCTCGTTTCATGCAGGGTGGGTTATGCAGACCCTATCGGGTTCAACTGTCAAATTTATCAATAAATAGCCGCCCAAAATACCCTCAAGCTGCGGATAGCTGTATTCAGCTGATTCGCTCCTTACCAATACGCCTTCACAGGTCGTGACTTAGTTGCGGGCGACAGCTACACCGACCAGCGAATCGGACTACTGACGTTTATAGCAATTAGCTAACCAGTTTATGACGCAGATTGTGGTTATATCGTCAGCACTTTACGAAGAAAAATTTGTTATTAGTATGCTTGCATACTAATTCCGGGTCATGTTACTTTGTGTAAACTAGTATGCAAGCATAACAAACCACGAAGTCATGATTGCGACCGAACCAAAAGCATCGATCAAAGGGGGCGAATTCCTTATCAAAGAAACCAGCGCAGCGCAGGTTTTTATACCCGAAGAATTTTCTGAAGAGCAACAGATGATCGCGGCTACCTGCCGGGAGTTTCTGGAGCGTGAAATATGGCCACGGCTCGACGAAATCGACAAGGCGAAATCGCCCGAGCTGATTTCGTCGCTGATGGATAAAGCCGGCGAACTGGGCCTGCTCGGCACGGGTGTACCCGAAGAATACGGCGGCTTCGGTATGAGTTTTAACACGTCGATGCTGGTGGCCGAAGTAACGGGTGCCGGGCATTCGTTCTCGGTGGCCCTGTCGGCGCACACCGGTATCGGTACGCTGCCGATCGTGTATTACGGCAACGACGAGCAGAAGGCAAAGTACCTGCCCAAACTGGCAACGGGTGAGTGGAAAGCCGCCTACTGCCTGACCGAGCCGGATTCGGGCTCAGACGCTAACTCGGGAAAGAGCCGCGCAAAACTGTCGGACGATGGTAAGCATTACGTGCTCAACGGGCAGAAAATGTGGATCACCAACGGCGGTTTCGCCGACGTCTATATCGTATTCGCCAAAATTGACGAGAACGGACAGGTCGATAAAAATCTGTCGGCGTTCATTGTCGAAAAAGACTTTGCTGGGATCACGATGAACGAGCCCGAGCACAAAATGGGCATCAAAGGCTCGGATACGCGTCAGATCTTCTTCAACGACGTACAGGTTCCGGTTGAGAATCTGCTGTCGGAGCGGGGAAACGGCTTTAAGATCGCGGTTAATATTCTGAACATTGGCCGGATTAAGCTGGGCGTGGCGGCTGTTGGCGGTAGCAAGGAAGTCATCAACAACGCCGTCAATTACGCCAACGAGCGCAAGCAATTTAAAACGGCGATCTCGCAGTTTGGGGCCATCAAGCACAAACTGGCCGAGATGGCGATCAAAGTATACGCGTCGGAGTCAGCGAGTTATCGGGCGGGTCAGAACATCGACGATATGATCGAGGATCTGAAAAGCCAGGACATCGCCGACGTACCCGCAAAGCTACAGGCGCTGGAGCAGTTTGCGATCGAGTGCGCCATTATGAAAGTGCATGGTTCGGAAGCCCTCGATTACGTAGTCGATGAGGGTGTGCAGGTCTACGGCGGGATGGGCTATTCGGCCGATGCGCCAATGGACCGGGCGTACCGCGACGCGCGTATCAACCGGATTTTTGAAGGCACCAACGAGATCAACCGGATGCTGGTGGTCGACATGATGCTGAAGCGGGCCATGAAGGGCGAACTCGATCTGATGGGTCCGGCGATGGCTGTGGCGAAAGAGATCATGTCGATTCCTGACTTCAACACGGAGGAGGAAGAAGGCCTGTTTGTGGCGGAAAAGAAGGTATTGAAAAACCTGAAAAAAGCCGCCCTGATGGTTGCCGGTGCTGCCGTGCAGAAGTTCATGATGACTCTCTCGAACGAGCAGGAGATTCTGATGAACATCGCCGACATGGTCATCGAAATTTACGTGGCAGAATCAGTACTGCTTCGCGTTGAGAAGCTAATCGGTGTGCAGGGCGACGGAGCCATAAGTCTGCAAAAGCAAATCGCGCACGTGTACCTGCACGAAGCCGTTGAAAAAGTCAACAGCGCGGGGCGGCAGGCGATCACATCCTTTGCCGAAGGCGACGAACTGCGCGGTATGCTGATGGGCATGAAACGCTTTACGAAAATTGAACCAATGAATCTCAAGGATGCGCGCCGGTCGATTGCCGACGCTATGATTGCGGAAAACAAATACATTTTCTAGCAAGGATCAGAGACTCGAAAAACAGTATCCATCAACAACGAAAAACAGCAAAGGCTGCTCTGAACCAGAGCGGCCTTTGCTGTTTCTGAATCGAACTGGAGTCGTTATCTTGCGTAGCGAACCACCTAATTCCACGTATGAATCGCATCGACCGGCTGACGGCTATTCTGATTCACCTGCAATCGAAACGGGTGGTGAAAGCGCAGGAACTGGCGGATCGGTTTGAGCTGAGCCTGCGCACGATTTACCGCGACATTCGGGCGCTGGAAGAAGCCGGTGTCCCGATCGGTGCAGAAGCCGGGATCGGTTATTTCCTGACGGGCTATCAGTTACCGCCGGTGATGTTTTCCAACGCCGAAGCGTCGGCCCTGCTGGTCGGGGGCAAGATTCTGGCGCAGATGACCGACGAGTCCGTGCGGACACCGTACGAATCGGCCCTGTTTAAAATCAAGGCGGTGCTCTCACGCACGGAAAAGGACCACCTGGAGGAACTGGCCGGGCAGATTGAAATCATCAAACCCATGCACCCCCGCCCCTACTCCGATCAGTTGCTCTACGCTATTCAGGGCGCGCTGGTAAGAGGCCACCGACTGACGATTGAGTACCGGGCGGGCTACAGCGACAGGCAGACGCAACGTACGATTGAACCCATCGGCTTGTGCCACTACGGCGTAGGCTGGCACCTGATCGCCTATTGCCGGCTCCGCCATGATTACCGCGACTTCCGCGTCGACCGGATTCAGCAGTTGTCAGAACTGAACGAATCGTTTTCCCGGCAGTCGCGACTGTCATTGCACGACTATCTGAACCGGCTGACGCAGGAACAGGATTTACAGGAGGTAGTACTTGTCTTCAGCACCGATATGGCCCGGTTTACGCAGGATCAGCGGTATTCGTTTGGCTTCGTATCGGAAGAGGAAATCCCGGATGGTGTTCGCATGACGTTTCTGACGCAGTGCCCAAAGTCACTGGGGCGGTGGCTACTGATGTACGGCCAATCAGTTCGCGTTGAGCATCCGGCGTCGATGAAAACAATCATGCAGGACTACAGTCAGGAACTGGCGGAGCATTATTCATAGGGTTTGACGTTTACGGGTTAAGGGCCAAAGTTGTTGGTCACAGACATTAAACCTTAGCGGTTGTTTAAGATTTTATAATCCCCGGCCAGAACGGCCTTTTGTCATTCCGGCGACAGGACCGGTCCGTCGGAGCGGGGATCTTCGCTAAAAGCAAGCAAAATAGCCTACTAACGAAGATCCCTCGCAGGCTCGGGATGACAAAAAACGAATCTCAGACAACTTCTTAGACCCGCATCAACCTGCTGACATAGGGCTGTCAGTGAGTGAACGGACCTTTGTAGGGTACTTTAAACCCCCTACACTTATGACGACCGATGCCCAAATTCCGAATCCGACGCTGACGCCAAAAACCGTTCCGCCGTTTACAGCGCTGGTTGGCAGCCTGCGTACCACACTAAAACGGCTCGACGACTGCAAACCCATTATGCGGGCTCTGTATGCCGAAGCTGCCCAACTAAACCTGACCGTCAACGGCCCGTCGCAATGGCACTACATCGGTGCGTCGGGCGACGATAATCAGGAGTTTCAGCTCGACATTGTATTGCCCATTCAGCAAACCGGGGCTTCTCCGAAGGATTATTTCTACAAAGAATTACCGGGCTTCACCTGCGTGAGTCACGTACACACCGGACCGTGGACCGACATGCCCGCCGTGTACGATCAATTGTTCGCTCAGTTTTACCGTGAGGGCTATACCGAGGGCACCGTTGTCCGGGAAATCCATGCCGTGGTCGATTTGGCCGACCCGACGAAGTGCGTTACCGACGTGCAAATCGAGATCATTCGCTGATCGATTGACCGCAGCGCCAAACCTACTAATCAAGTCTGGTTAGTAGGTTTTTTTGTGTGCGGAGCTTTATAGGTTTACCTTACTCCGACTGACTACTCTGTTTTATCATGACCCAACTTTCGTCTTTTTCGCGTCGCCAGTTTATGGCGGGTTTAGGCGCGTCCGCCCTGTCGTTACCCGCCCTGACCGATGCGTTTGGCAACCCACTCCCGACGGCCCAGCCCGGCCGTAAGCTGGGCATTGCCCTAGTTGGCCTAGGTAGCTACAGCACCAATCAACTGGCCCCGGCACTTCAGCAAACCAAAAACTGTCGGCTGACAGGTGTCGTAACAGGCACCCCCTCGAAGGCAGAGGAGTGGATGAAAAAATACAACATCCCCAAAGCCAACGTCTACGATTACAAGACGTTTGACCGTATTGCCGACAACAAAGACATCGACGTCGTTTACGTGGTGCTGCCTAACTCCATGCACCGCGAATACGTCGTACGGGCGGCTCAGGCGGGTAAGCACGTGATCTGCGAAAAGCCGCTGGCCATTATGCCGCAGGAATGTCAGGACATGATCGACGCCTGCAAAAAAGCAAACAAACAACTGGCCGTCGGGTACCGGCTTCATTATGAGCCATTCACGCAGGAAGTGATGCGACTGGGCCAGCAGAAGGTGTTCGGACCGATCAAGTTTATCGAATCGAGCGACGGCTTCCGCATTGGCGACCCCAGTCAGTGGCGCATGAAAAAAGCCATGGCCGGGGGCGGTCCGCTGATGGACGTGGGTATCTATGCCGTGCAGGGCGCGCGCTATGTCACGGGCGAAGAACCGATCTCGGTTACGGCGCAGTTTGGCCCCAAAACCGAGCCGCAGAAGTTCAAAGACGTCGAGGAGACGCTGTTCTGGCAGTTTCAGTTTCCGAGCGGGGCCGTCAGCAATTCGACAACGAGCTACACGGCGGGTGTCGAACGGCTCTACGCCAGCTGTCAGGATGGCTGGTTTGAACTATCGCCCGCATTTGGCTACGGCCCGCTGAAAGGGCGCACCAGCAAAGGCCCCATCGACAAACCAATCGTCAATCATCAGGCGATGCACATGGATGGTGTCTGCGAGGTACTGTTGCAAAATAAACCCCTCCCCGACCATGTCACCGGGGCCGAGGGTCTGCGCGATGTGACGCTGTTGCAGGCTATTTACAAAGCCGCCGAGACCGGCCGCAAGATCGACTTGAAAGGATAAACGTGCAGCCACTGCGTAGGCCGGTCTGGGCTACACGGTCGATAAGTAAATAATCCCCGGTTCGCAATCGCGTGTGAGCCGGGGATTATTTTTGCAGGTATGTTCAGTTTTCGCGGCTTCTGGCTTCTCTTCGTTGGCTCCCTCTACACAGCAACCGTTGTTGCACAGACGGTTTCGCAGCCTACGAATACCTGGGGTACTTGGTTTATCGGCACGGTGCTGATGCCCGCTTCACCCACCACGCACTGGGGTGGTTATGTCGAAGTGCAGGCCCGTTCCAACGGCTTGTTTAACCAGTATTTTTACAACGAGCTAAAAGCCGGCGTTAGCTACGACCTCGACCGTAATGTGCAGGTGATGGTAGCCGGTGGCCGTTATCAGACCAACGATTATCAGGATTTGCCGGCGGGGCCGCTGAACGTGGAAAAACGCGTCTGGGAGCAATTGGTGCTGAACCAATACCTCAACCGGATTCGGTTTGAGCACCGCTACCGGCTGGAACAGCGCTGGTTCGACTTTCGGGGCAACACGACGGAATACCGCAACCGATTCCGCTACCGACTGAATCTGTTTATCCCGCTCAACACCCCGACGATTGGCACCGGTACCGTATTCGCATCGGTACATGACGAGATTTTTCTGAATCCTAAAGGACCGGTCTTCGAGCGAAATCGGCTATATGGCGGGCTTGGGTACCAATTCAGTCCGCATTGGGTGGGGCAGATCGGCTGGGTCAATCAGACCAACTACACGCCGGGTTCGTTCACGCAGAATCAATTCTCCCCCGTTGTGTCAGCGGGTAAAAACAACCTTGTCGTGTCGGTCATCTACCGGATCATCCGCAAAGGCAACACAGCCGAACAACTGCCCTCCCAGCCCGACTGACGTCGGGTTTGAGGTTTATGGTTTAACGTTTAAGGTTTGTTCAATCAGAGGGCCAGCGAACCTTGAACGTTGAACCACAAACATTAAACTCACCAACTAAAACCAGGGTCGGCGGACTTTGAATGAACGGCGGAGGCCGCTGATGAGCAGGAAAGCCGCAACAATGCCGAAGATGATAGCCAGAATGGTGATGTGCAGGATAGCAAACAGTACGGCCACCAGGATGATAATTACCGATGCTTTAAGCTTCCAGCTGATGCGCTGCCACCAGTTCAGCTCCTCCCGCAATGGCATACCCAGTGCGTCGCGGATGCGGTTGCCCAACTTCATTTTGGGCTTCGGTTTGGGTTTTGGCTGCTGATCGATCACACTGGTTGCTTCACGCGCCGTATTGGTCAACAAGCGATTGATGCGGTCTGTGTGCTGACTGATCTGCGGGCTTGTCTGACCTGTTAAATCGTTATTGGCTGATGCGGTCAGCACTGGCCCGGCCACCAGCTCGCTGCTGGCTAACTCCGTATGCTGTACCGGGCTGCTCACAACCGGTGGTGTCGGCGCAGTCAGACGGGCAGCGGGGATGTGGGGGGTTCGTTGAAAATAAGCGACGGGCCGCTGACAGGCCGTGAGCGACAGGCAGAAAAAGGCAATAAACGCAGTAATCCAGTTTCTCATCGGGTAAGTTGATACAGACGGCGCATAGGTGGCAGGCCCTAACAAAACGAATCCTGACAGGTCGCTAATATGCCGACGATTAAAATCGACGCTACAGTGCCTGTCGCAGTACACGGTATGTTGCCCGGAAATCAGTGCGTGTACCAGTGATTCGTAGAAAAAACAGCCGATCGGGCCACTTGTTCAGCCATACCTCGCCCGATGCCCCGCTAATCGTTTGTTCGCTAAGGAGTCGCCCACTTGCATCGGTCAGTTCCAGCCGGGCCGGGCCACCCGTCCAGTTCGTCAGATCGACCTGCACACGGTCGACGGCGGGGTTGGGATAAACGCTGATCGTGGGCGTCACCAGTGGTTCTTCGGCCGTAATGACCAGTGCCTGCGTCGTGGCGATAGCGCCAAGCTGTCCGGTGCCGCAGCCGTTGCTTACCGTTGTCAGGGTAAACGCCGTAGTACCGGAGAAAGGCAGTTCAACGATAGCGGGACTGGTTGTGGCCTGTAGCTCCTTTTTTGTCGATCCGTTCTGGATGGTGTAGATCCACGGGCCCGGCCCGGTGAAGTTCACAGTCAGCGGCACAACCTTGTCTGGTCGGACGGTGAAGGCAGCCGCGCTGAACGTCGCGGTAGCACCTGTACGGATGGTAAACGGCGACGGAATTGTGTTGCTAATCGTACCACCTGACGAGGTGATGCGCAGGCGATAGCCATAGCCAGCCGGCAGGTCGGCGGGAAGCGTTCCCTGAATAGCGTTGACGGCTTCTGCCGTGGCCATGTTTCTATACGTTACACCCGTCGAATCCGATACCTGGAGTGTAAATGTATTCCCGGCGGGGAAGCTACCCTTTGTCTGAAACAGTACCGTTATCGACGAACCCGAGCAGGTAAAGCCGTCGCCCAGTCCGGTCAGTTCGATGCTCTTTTCGGTGGCAGGCAGTACCGTCACGACCGCGCTGCCGGACGCTGTTCCGGTGCCGCAACCGTTGCTGATCGACGTGATCGTGTAGGTCGTTGTTTGCAGGGGTTCGACCTGTACACCCGTTTGCCCGGTGCTGGTAAAGAAGCTCCCCTGATACCCGTCCGACAGCGTGTATGTCGTCGTCATCGTATTCGTGTTTGGGCCGCGTAAGGTCAAAAACGTTGTTCCGCCCGCGTTGACCGTCGTGCTGCCCGACAGCGTGTACACCGGAGGGGCGCTGAGCGCAAAGGGCTGACTGGTAGCTTCAGTCTGCCCGTCGGTCGTTGTTGCCCGCAGTCGATACGAACCCGCCGATACACCCGCCGGAACCGACACCGACAGGACGCCACTGGTTGCCGGTACCGTCAGCAAGGCGACGTCGGCCCCGCCAGCTTGCGGCATCAGGGTCAGCCGAACGGTCGAAGCGGTAGCAAAGTCGCCATTGGCCGTGAGCGAAACGGGAATGGTGCCACCCACGCAAACCGCTTTCCCCGTCGAGACAGCGTTTGCCACGACTAACTGCGGCTTCACCCGTACACTGACGCTCCCGGTAGCCGTACCGTAACCACAGGCGTTGAACACCGTACGGATGCTGTACGTTTGCCCGACCGTTGGCCGCACCTCATAAGTGGCGGCTGCACTGGTAAACGTCTGCGTGGTCAGGTCCGGGAACTGCACCTGCCACGGTGCCGAACCCGTCAAAGCGAGCTGCAACGAAACCGCACTACCCGCATCGACCGTCGTTCCACTGGCGGCACTGGTCAGCACGGCCGTTGGCGTTTGCGAGATACGGGTCAGCAGGGCAGCGGTGCGGGCGTCCGTGTTTTTAGCGACAATCCGCAGATAGTAATCACCCGTCGACAAGGACGCCGGAATAGTCACGACAAAAGGCGATGCAGTCGTGGTAGTCAGATCGGTGAACGACGAGTCACGGCGCGAAGTCAGTTGCAGCGCATAGGTAATACCCGCCGGAGCCGCCGGACTGGTAATAAACGGAATTGTCTGCGTGGTACCGGCACAGAGCGAATAGTAGTACAGATCGGTGAGTTGCGCCGGTAGTTTAATCGCAAACGGCATGGGCGTGTACGTGATTTCGGTGCTGGACACGGTACCGGCACCGCACGCGTTCGAAATTGATTTGAGTCGGTAGGTCGCGCGTTGCGTGGGCGTTACGGTAACACTCGTCCCCCCGTTTGGCGCGACGTAATCCGTCGTACCATCGGTATAGACGGTGCGGTACGGCCCCTGCCCCGACACGAAAATAGTACTCAGCGTTACCGCCGTACCGGGTTGGATCGTGTTCGGTTCGGCCCCAAACAAAAACGCCGGGGCTGGTGGCGTGTAGTTGATTTCAGCCGTTGGTTTCTTATTGACTTCGACCCGAACTTCGTTGCTGACCTGTCCGCTGCCGCTGATCCGTATTTTGCTGACATCGTCCAGTTTGATCCGCAACGGGCTGCTGTTACCCCGCCCGACAATCGGTGCGCTGGTCCAGCCTTCACCCGTGCCGTATCCCGCCGACGTTGCCTGCACAACCACCGTCTGCGAGCTTAAACCCGTCATACGGAAGAATACCCGGACACTATCCGAAGTGCATCTGTTCTGCTCGACCGAATCGATTTCTATACCCGACGTAGCCGGGTTCTGCACAGTCAGTGTAGCCGTTGCCGACGTCGGATTGTCGATTCGGCCGCACCCGTTCTGCACGTACAGGATCCGCACCGTTTTTGTCTGACTGGCGTAGATCATCGCATTAACGTCGTCGCAATCCAGGCAGGCACCGGTAAGCACCTGCCCATCCGACAGTTTCAGTTCGTACGGGCCACCGCCTACGCGCTGAATGCGTACGGTGGCCGTACCGGGTTTAGCCAGTGCTGTCTGCCGGTCGGCCGTTGCAAAAAGCGGCTGGGGTCTCGCCGTCACAGCCAATACATAAGTTGGATCGGCGACGCTGGCGGTTGTCGGGTTGAGCGTCAGCACGCGCAGGCCGTACTGCCGACGACCAAAAAAATTGGCCGTATCAGACGGCAACTCTGGCACCGTAAACACCAGTTTGTTACCAGCCTGCACGGTAGCCGGGGTAAATTTGATAACGTCTCCGGCCGTGCCGTATCGAAATTCCACAAATACCTGTGTATCAGTTGTGGGCGTGAAATTGAGCTGAACAGGCAGTGTAATCGATTGCCCTTCGCACACCGGCCCGCGCACAAAACCCGACCCCGGCAACGAATCGATGGCGATTCCCGGTCGTACGCTGATCGTCGGTCCTGTCGCATCTGTTACCACCTGCGTACCGCAGACGCTCTGCACCCGCGTCACGCGAAAGGTCGTCGTTTGCAGCGGGCGCACCTGAATCATAGCTTCGTTTGTCGCGGTACCAAAGTCGCTGATGGGTACCGACAGGCTATCGTTCAGCACGACTTCAGCCGGTCCCCGACCCGTCAACAGCACCCGCAACGGTACAGTCTGCCCCGCACTGATCGCGGTCGATGGTGTTGGAATCTGCGCCGTGATACCCGCCGAGACGCGCACGATAGCCGTGCCGGGATCGCTGACAAGATCACCCGCGACAACTTGCACGAAATAAGGCGTCGTACCGTCCGCGCTGACACTGGCCGGAACCGTCGCTTTCAACCCACCCGCGACTGGCGTAGCATCGAGGTCGTACGACCGGCCAGCGGTGGTGTACGATTGCGAAAACGGATTGCTCGTCGTCAGGCGAATTTTAACAGCCGTACCGCTACTGAACGGTGTACCCGTCTGCGCATACGCCACCGATACAACTCCCCCCGAACAAACCGTTTCGGGCGTAACCGACACGGTTTTGAACGAAGCCGCATTCACCGACACCGACGCGGTACCGGTGCTCGTGCCTACGCCACAACTGTTCTGCACCGCCCGGATCGTATACGTACCCGACGTTTGCGGGTTAATCGTAATGCGCTGGTCAAACGAATCCGAACAACAGTTGGTCAGCGTGTATCGACTTCCATCACTAAGCGTGACACTAACCGGCGACGTACCCACCGTAGTCAGTCGCAGGTCGTACGGCTGGCCGGGGTTGATCTGCGGCATCGGGCTGCCCGCCAGCGTAACCGACGCCGTCGACTGGACCGGGCCGAATCGCTGCCAGTCACTGACGACGGCTGGACTTGAGCTGACAATGCGGTACTGATACCGGGCAGCGTCGGTATACGCTGGCAAGTTGGCTGGCACCTGAATCAGCGCCGGACTGGCCGACACCGAAGTCGAGGTCAGCACCAGTTCGCTGGTGTACGTATTGCGGATTTGTACGCTGAAGACGTTATCGGTGTTGAAGCGGCCCTGCACGGTAAACGGCACGGCAGCTGGCGCACCCAGACAGACCGGGTCACTGATCGCCACCGGCAGGATCGACTGCCCGAACAACCGGCCCGACAGCAGCAGACACCCAACAAGGACGAGACGAATGAGAAGAGATGGGTGCATAAAGAGAGAGAACTGAGGCTGTTGGAAGAGCTGCAAACTACGGGCCAGATTACTGGTGTTTGTGGTTTGTCGTTTGTCGTTGTGCCAGACAGGAAACACGAGCCGACAATCTGCCTTTTCACAAGGGTGCATACGGCTTGCGAGTCAGGTGTCTAATCACGAACCGCCCGACGGCCACCGTGGTGCGGTCCGGCTCAAACGACAAACTACAAACTAACCGATCAAACTCCCCCGCCTGCTTCGTAATTTTGCCGTTTCATCAACACGTTGATACCTAGTTCACCATCTGCCCGGTTTGATGTGCCGGCAATTAGTTGAGTGCATGATTATCCCATTGGCGCAACGCGCCGACCAAACGCAGGAGTACTACTTTTCGGTGAAGCTGGCTGAAGTGCGTCAATTACTGGCGCAGGGCCACGACGTAATCAATATCGGCATCGGAAACCCGGACATGATGCCCTCGGCAGCAACGATCGACGCGCTGACCCAATCGGCGCAACAATCGACGGCCCACGGTTATCAATCCTATAAAGGCACGCCCGCTCTGCGGCAGGCTATTACCCGGTTCTACGCCCACACGTATGGCGTTACGCTCGACCCCGAAACTGAACTGCTGCCACTGATCGGCTCAAAGGAAGGGATCACCCACCTGTCGCTGACGTTCCTGAACGAGGGCGACGGCGTACTTGTCCCCGAACTGGGCTATCCGGCCTATCGCGCTGTGAGTCAGATGGTGGGGGCGCGGGTGCAGGAATACCCGCTCCTCGAACACGCGGGCTGGCAACCCGACTGGGCAGCGATGGCCGAACGGGTACAGCCCGCCGATTCGCCAAACCCGACCAAACTGCTGTGGCTCAACTACCCACATATGCCAACGGGGGCTCCGGCCACCAAAGCCTTATTTGAGCAGGCCGTTCGTTTCGCGCACGATCACAAAATTCTGCTATGTCACGACAATCCGTACAGCCTGATTTTAAACAAAAAAGCACCGATCAGCCTGTTATCGGTCGATGGGGCGAAGGACGTAGCGGTTGAACTGAATTCACTTAGCAAGTCGCATAACATGGCGGGCTGGCGCATGGGCTGGCTGGCCGGTGCCAAACCCTATATCGACGCCGTACTGACCATCAAAAGCAACGTCGATTCGGGACAGTTCAAGCCGTTGATGGATGCCGCGACCGAAGCCCTCGCCAACTCCGACGACTGGCATCGCGACCGTAACGCCGTGTATCAGGGTCGACTCGACGCGGTTCACGCCCTGCTCGATACACTCGGTTGCACCTACGCCACCGATCAGGAGGGGCTGTTTATCTGGGCCAAGTTGCCTGATTTGGTTGAGTCAGCCGGAGCCCTTGTCGATCAGCTATTGTACGAAAAACATATTTTCATTGCCCCCGGCTTCATCTTCGGCCCCAAAGGCGAACGCTACATTCGCGTGTCGCTGTGCGTGTCGAAAGAACGTATCGAAGAAGCCGTTAACCGACTACGCGCATGACGGTTTCCATCGTTGGTATTGGCCTGCTGGGTGGCTCCTTCGCCCTGATTCTCCGCGAGAAATACCCCAAAATGCGGTTCATCGGCGTCGACACGTCGGTTGTCAATGGGCAGCTGGCCCTAGCGAAAGGGATTGTCGATGAGGTGTTGCCACTGGCCGAAGCCGTTGCCCAAAGCGAACTGGTGGTACTGGCAACGCCCGTCAATGTGCTGATGAGCCTGCTGCCCCAGATTCTCGATCTGCTGCCCGACTCGGCTACTATCGTTGATTTGGGTTCGACCAAGGGGTTGATTTGTGACGTAGCCGACGCGCATCCGCGCCGGGGTCAGTTCGTGGCCGCGCACCCGATGGCGGGTACAGAAAACTCCGGCCCCGGTGCGGCTTTCCGCGATCTGTTGCCCGGCAAAAATCTCATCATCTGCGACCGGCAGAAAAGCAATGCCGATAGCCTGACGCTGGTTGAAAGTTTGTTCCGCGACGCGGGTATGCGGCTATTCTACATGACGCCGAAAGAGCACGACCTGCACCTGGCCTACGTCTCACACTTGAGCCATATCAGTGCCTTCGCGCTGGGCCTGACGGTGCTGGAAAAGGAAAAAGACGAGCAGGCTATTTTCGACATGGCGAGCACGGGCTTCAGCAGCACCGTCCGGCTGGCGAAAAGCTCACCCCAGATGTGGGCCCCCATTTTCGATCAGAACCGCGCCAACGTTTCCGACGCCCTGGCTGCCTACATCGACTTTCTTCAGCAATTCAAAAAAGTCATCGACGCCCAGGATGTCCCGGCTTCGCTGGCATTCATGCAGCAGGCCAATGTCATTCGGCGGGTGCTGGATGGCATTGAGAAGAAGTGAGTCCCCTCACCCCCTGCCCCCTCTCCCAAAACAGGAGAGGGGGTGAAAAGGCGAAAATCAACGATTATGTTATTTTTTCAACAGGTATTCTGTAAGAAAGAAAGGCCGGAAACATGATGTTTCCGGCCTTTCTGTTCACCCCTCTCCCGTTTTGGGAGAGGGGACGGGGGTGAGGGTATTTACTGTACCTTAATCACTTTCCGAACGGCCCGCTCTGCACCCTGCCGAACGTCGAGCAGGTACATGCCGGTGGGTAAGGTGCTGATATCGATGCGCTCACGCAGTTGCTGAGCCGGTTTCTCAAAATCGGCTTGTTTGTGTACACGGCCGGTTGACGCATCATAGAGCCGGGCCGCTACGGGTCGGGTGTCGTCGTTGTCGATCGTCAGTTCAACGTAGTCGGTTGTGGGGTTGGGAAACACCTGTAGCGATCCCAGTGCCGGTTCGATTACCTCAGCCGCTGCCCGACCGCTTGATGTGGACGTTGTCAGCACGAATACAGGCGTCTCACTCACCGAAACCCGGACCTTGCCGTTACTGCCCGGCAGCAGCGTCGTTACACTCATCTCATCACTGCCAATCTTCGGCGTGTACAGCTTTACCGCCATGCCACTACCAACCGACAGATCGTAGGTCGCCGTCCGGCCCCGCTCATCGGGAACGACCAACATGTAGGCCTGCCGGGTTTGCCCGTTGCTACTCAGTTCGTAGCGGTCAACCAGGGGATCACTATTGAGCGTTTCCTTGTAGGTGTATGCCCCCAGCAGGTTGTTGACCTGGTACAGATAGTCGGCGGCTGGCTTGCGGGACTTGTTGTCGTTGATCAACCCCATCGAGTAGAACTGGACCGGAATGGCCGCGTTATCGTCGTGCATCTGGTAGAAAAACAGCCGATCGATACCCACCCGGCTATACATCAGTGCCGTGCGCAGCATCCAGTCGGCCTGCGTTTGCTCAGCCGTTTTGCTGCCGATTGGCATCGCCCGGAACGGACTGCCCTGATTCAGGTCGTAGCCCGCTTCGGTAATCCAGACCGGCAGCTTGTATTGCTGACCGATGGCCACGAAAGCGGCTGCCTGCTCGCCCGTGCCCGACAGTTCGGGAGCAGCCCCGCGCGAGCCGCCACCATCCTGCGACGATTTGCTATCGTTGGAATACAGGTGCTGGTTGATAACATCCCAGCACAGGTTCACCGATCCATCGGCTTTGTAGCCCCGGAACTCTTTGCACCAGTCGATCATGGCACGTACGTAATCCGTCGATGAAGAAGCAATGCCGCCAATGACGACGTTGACCGACGGGTCAGCATTCTTGACGCCAACCCCCGCGCCCATCGTGCTTTTATGTCCATCGTAGAACGCCGATAGGTTGGCGGCATATTCGCGGGCCGACTGATAGGCTTTCCGGCCTTTCCAGGTTTTGTCGCGCTCGTTGTCGCACTCGATGTACCGGATCAGCCCCAGCCCGATCTTGACCGTATTCACCCCCGCCCACGACTTTACGCTGCTTACCTTGACTAATGACGGATCGACCGACTTGTTGTAGCCATATCGGGCCATGTACTGAAAACCGGCCTGCGCCTGCTCAATATAGGATGCAGGCTGACCAAGATCGCGGCCGTAGACGGTTGGAATGTTCTCGTAGTCGCGCTGCCCGTCCGGATAGGTGTTCTCCATCCATTTCGGAATCGTTTTCAGACAGGCCAGCACCTCAATATGCTCGGCCTTCATCCGCTCGTAAATGGCGTCGTAGTTCCAGCTACCGCTCAGCGTCGGGTTGAACGTGTACTCGCCCCGCGCCGACTCCAGCTTCTCCCAATCCATGTAGTGACGGATGGCCGAGAAGTTTTTCACCGCCTTTACGCTTGGCTCATCGACCTGCCAAGGCGACCGGGCATCTTCAATATTCCACTCAAACGCATTTACGCCGAACTGTTGCGCCAGGGGCGATGCCGCCCGCGCCGATATGCGCTGGGCACTGATCGGAGCCGCATACGTACCGTACAGTTCCAGCTCGTTGGGATAAGCCCCCGACGTATTGATGACCAGATAGCGCGCATTCTTCACGATTGTTTTGACGCTATAGTCGTTGGGCTGGCTGGGGTCCGGGCCGACCCAGGCGTTGTACTGCGTACCGGTAAACTGCGCAATCTGAACACGCTTCCAGTCGTCGGTAATCACCGACAGCGTCAGCGGGGAATCGGCGTTTGTACCCGGTCCGTCGTAGAACCGAACCCGCTCGATAACCATCGTCTCACCCGAATTCAGTGGATAGTACGCGTCGTAGTTTGTCAGGATTTTTCCCCAGCCCGTATTGACGGCCTGATCCGTGCGGCCATCGAACAAACCACCAAGCCCGTTGCTCACGTTGTTGACCTGATACCAGCGGCTGGCGTCGACGGGTATTTTCGGTGCCTGTGCTACGGTTGCCGCAATGGGCATAGTAGCAATCGGAGTAACTACAGTCGTTGCTGGCGGTGAGGTCGTTACCGGAGCAGGGGGAGTAATAACGGGTGCGGGGGCGGTCACAACACCTATGCCAAACACTTTAATTTTCTGCGGAATATTATTGCCGAACTTCCGAACGACGATGGCATCAGCCTGTAGCGGGGTCGATGGTTTCATCTCCACCCACTTCATATACTCCCGTCCGTCGAACGTGCCGATCAGGGTTTTCTGCGTTCCGTTCAGCGCGTATAGTTCGGCGGGTTGCGTGGTGAACACATCTTCGTAGTCGTACAACGACAACCGGGTAATTTTCGCGGTTTTGCCCAGTTTGAGCGTTACGTCGATGTATTTCAGATTGCCCTGCCACACCTTGGGAATCAGGTCGTTTACGTTGTCGTTTAGCCAGGGTTTGTAGCTCTGCCCTGTCTGCTCACTAGGCGTTACCGACACACGCTGTATCGATTCTTCGGCTTGTGCCCAGACCAGTGCTGGTATAAATACTAGTAGAAAAGCAGGTAGTAGTTTTTTCATAAGCAGTATTCACAACTGTTTATAAGCCATTTACTGTTATTTAAGTCAAATAGATTGCCATTTGTCGAAAATTTTAGAAAATAAATTTACTTCTTCTCAATAAAGTAAACATAATAAAATCAGTGGGTTTAGTAGGAAATACAACAGATGTTGGCTCCTGTGCCACAGGGTCTATCGACGCGGTACTTATTTAGTGGCGGTATCTACCCGTTTGGTTGAACACTATGGGGGTCTGCCTAGTCATAGAACTGGAAACAGTACACAAAACTTATGCAAGCCAACACACAACAGCCTGCGCTCGAAGCAGGCACAATCACACTGGGTGGCGACCTAACTGTCAATCGGATGGCCTACGGTGCCATGCGTATCACCGGCGATGGTATCTGGGGGCCCCCTAAAAACCACGATGAAGCCATACGCGTACTAAAGCGTGCGCTTGAACTGGGCATCAACTTTATCGACACCGCTGACAGCTACGGCCCATACGTGTCGGAAGAACTGATCGCGGAAGCCCTGCACCCCTACCCCGACGGTCTGATTATCGGTACGAAAGGGGGCCTGTTGCGCACCGGCCCCAATCAGTGGCCGGTCGATGGTAGCCGTAAGCATCTGGAAGAGGCCCTGAACGGCAGTTTGAAGCGTCTGAAAGTAGATCGTATCGATCTGTACCAGCTTCACCGCTTCGATGACAAAGTACCGGCTGAAGAGTTCCTCGGTTTCCTGCAGGAAGCGCAGCAGGCGGGTAAAATCCGGCACATTGGTTTGTCGGAAGTAGGGGTCGATCAGATTCGGCAGGCGCAGCAGTATTTCGAGGTCGTATCGGTGCAGAACATGTACAACTTCGGCGAACAGAAGTGGAACGACGTACTGAAATTCTGCGAAGAAGAGGAAATCGCCTTTATTCCGTGGTATCCGCTGGCGAGCGGTAATCTGAGCGCCGAAAAAGCAATCAGTAAAGTAGCCGAGCGGCACGGTGCTACCGATTATCAGGTGGCTTTGGCGTGGTTGCTGGCTGCATCGCCGGTCATGCTGCCCATCGCCGGAACCTCATCGGTGAAGCACCTGGAAGAAAACGTACTGGGTGCCACGCTCAAGCTGACCGACGAGGATTTTCAGGACATGCCATTACCAAAGTGAGTAAACGCAAAAAGATCGGGCAAATCGCCCGATCTTTTTGCGTTTACTCACTTTGGTAATGATTGAGTGACGGAGTGGTAGAATAATTGAATAAAAGACGCTTGCGCCAGCCTATTCAATCATTCTATCACTCCGTCATTCAGTCATTCACTACTTCAGCGCGTTCATTTTGTCGGCGGTAGCCTTCAGTTCGCTGAGTTGCGATTGCAGGTCTTCTTTGATGTAAGCCGGGATATGGTCTTTTTCGATGGCATCCTGGTAGGCGTCGACGGCAGCGTTTTCGCCGAATTCAACCGAACTCAACACCGTAGCGCGGTCTTTGCCCGTTACAGCAGCTTTGATGTCGATCCAGGCGCGGTGAATTTTGCTTGAAATGTCGCTCGTCGTTGCGTCAGACACTGCCAAGCCGTCAATACGAACGATGTGCTCAGCAAGCTGGCTGCGGAATTTCTGGCTCTGTACGATATTATGACGGAACAGCGAATCGAGATCAGCATCTTTCGTGTCTTCGATTGCTTTTTCGTAACCCTGAATCCGGTCGTTGTTGATTTTCACCAGGTCGTTGAGGTCGTCAACGATTTCTTCGTTCTTAATCATGATAGTTGAGTTTCAATAAATGGTAGTTGCCAGTTAGAACAGCCGTTATCGGCAATTGTTTGTCGAACAGGGCTATTATGACCAAAATCAGTTTACGCGGGTGTCGATTGCGCTGACGTTGGCTGGTACGTCGATAGAAAGAGCAATGCAGCAACCCCCGTTTTGTTGATTACGTCCCCAATACAGAAGGCGATATGAATGATATTCGTATCGACGCCCAGCACCGAGAGGATGTAGCCGATCGGGTAGATACCCCAGAATGTAACGGTCGTCAGGGCCACGAGCCGGAACGTGCGATCCAGTTTCGGAGTCACCCCGAATTGGCGATACAGTTTATACAACGTCCACGGCACGATAACGTACCCGACTGTCGATATAGCCCCCCAGATCAGCTTCGGCCCAACGATGGCTTCCTGATCGAACGTCAGTTGCTGTTCGCCGATATAACCCGTTACAATCATAAACAGATCGGCCAGCAGCATCAGCACGACCGGGCGGGCAATCGTACGCAGCGACACGTTCAGCAACCGTACCATTGTCAGCAGCAGCAGGGGCGTAGTGATGGACCAGTCCATGTAGCGATACTGACTGATGGCGGGGTACGATTCACGCATCAGGGTTTGTCGGTCGGCGGGGTCAGCGACGGTTGCCAGTTCGGCCAGCATATCGTGGTAAAAACCCTGCATCTGAAAATAAGCATACCCCGCTACGATGGCAATGGCACCACTCAGGATGTGCGACACCTGATGCGTCGGTTCGACCAGTGGCCGGGACGTAAACACAAAGACCGTCTGCGCCAGAAAAACGAGACTCGTCACGATCATACTGTAGTAGACCAGTATCGGCAGCAGCCCTACCGTGCCTGCCGTTGGAATAAATGTTTCGGATAACTCCATAAAAAATCGCGTGTAGTACCAGGTTTCCCCGATGCTACACGCGATTCAAGCGATTTGTTTTTACTTGATGGTCTGCTTGATGCTGGTCATCTGCTGCTGCGCCTTCGTGGTCAGATCCTGCGCGTACTTTTTTAGTGTGTCGTTGCTACCATATTTCAGGTAGGTATTCGCCAGATCGATAGCGTCCTGCCGCTGATCGAGCATCACCGTTACGAAGTTGTTGTCGAAGTTGCCGGTCAGTTTATTTTCCGTATTTCCCCCCGCCTGAAACTTCAGCGCCATCGCTTTTATGTTCTGGTTCTGGGCCTGCATAAACGCCTGGTTTGGCCGTGACGGACGCAGTTGCCGCGCCAGATTGTTAATCATGTCGATGTCGGCCTGCACGGCAGGCATCATCGACTGCGCCATTTTTCGCAGCGAGGTATCCTTACCGCTTTGTGCTTCCTGTTTCAGCAGATCGAGTTGTCCCTGCGTCTGTACCCGCGCCTGCAGCGCATAATCGAAATCGGGATCACCGGTCGGTTCGAGTTTGGTCAGCCGCGCCATCATTTGCCGCATGGGTGTGATGACGGCGATCTTATTTGTGTCGGTAACGGGTTGGCTGGTGGTGGCTACGCCCGTAGTTGCCTGCGCACAGGCTGCCAGCGACCCCGCCGACAAACTAATGACCAGAGCACCTAATAACAAGGGATTTACGTTCGTTTTCATAGTTTTATGCTGAATGGTTACACCGGCAGACGGCCTGTTCTGGCCAGTCTGTCATAAAGACAAATGAATACAAAAATGGTTTAACAAGGGAATGGTCCGTCAGTCATTTATCAATACTGTCAGTGCCGGCCACTCAGCCCGAAGCAGACCAGCCAGTGCCCGCAGGCCCCATTCTTCACTGCGCCGATGCCCGACAGCGATAACGGCCATGCCCGTGTCGTTGACGGCGTCCTGCGCCGGTTTGCGGTACTGCCCTGTCAGGTACACGTTGGCTCCGCGCTCTGCGGCTTCCCGAACCAGTTCATCGGTCATCGCACCGACCACCGCCATCCGATCGACGTCGAGTTGACGTCCCGCTTCCGCCCGGTCGTAGCTGCCGAGCAGGTCCTTCACGTGGTCGAGGCATTCGTCAAATTCCTGCCCGTTGATATCGAGCAACATACCGATGGCACGTCTGGGTAATGGCTCACCCGTCGTGGTTGTGGCCTGCTTATAGCCGATCGGTTCCAGCTTGCCCGTCGCGTCGAGTTGCGAGGCCAGTGGCTCGCAGTAGCCAATCGTCAGCGTTTCGTCGAACGGCAGGTGGTGGTACAGAACCCCTATGTCCGACGGCAGTGAATCCGTGTCGAGGTGCCAGGGGCGGTGCAGCCATAACGCATCGAGTTGTTCCTGTTCTACCCAGTCAGCCAGTCCCGGAAACGGTTCCAGCGCCAGACCCAGCCGGGCGATGGGCCGGGTACCGGGCCGGAAGATGCCCCCCTGCTCATCGGCCGGGTAACGGCCTACGGCCAGTTGATTGCTCAGAAAATCGCTGATGTCGGTGATTGACAGCGTCGTGTTGTTCATTGTATTGCTTGACTGGCCGGGCCAGTGTGATGCGTAGATAACCGACCGACAACCGGTAGAGTTTAGCCGTCAATCAATTATCGTACGAAAACAAGTCGGCTGGTTATCAGGCAGATTTGACTTTTCAATCAAATTCACGCTACCTTTGCCACCGCATTAGTGCCTGCACCGGCAGGCCACCTACGCCGATGATTCTCTTCTGTTAAGACCCTCCGCTGGTCTTCTTTCCATTTCTGTAGTAAGCCACCCGCCCGTCTCCGGTTTGCCCGGTGGTTGATTCCATATTAATTGATCCACCCCTGCCGTGGCTATTGACCACGGTATATCCGTCTGTCCAAATGACCCGACTCATCCGGTTATTCGTGACCGCTTTGCGCGGCTCCGAAACCAATTTTACGTCCGGCAGTATCAACCGGGCTTTGTTTCTATTGTCGGTGCCCATGATTCTCGAAATGGTCATGGAATCCCTGTTCGCCATTGTCGACATCTTTTTCGTCGCCAGAATCGGTACCGAAGCGGTGGCTACTGTTGGCCTGACAGAATCGGTACTGACGCTGGTTTATTCCGTAGCCATTGGCCTGAGCACGGCGGCAACGGCACTGGTGGCCCGGCGCGTGGGCGAAAACGACTGGGCCGGGGCCAGCGCAGCCGTTGGTCAGGTGATGATCGTGTCACTGAGCCTGGCCGTGTTGATGGGCCTGACCGGTTTTTTGTTCGCCGATCAGATTCTCCTGTTGATGGGTGGCGATGCGCATCTGATCGGCAGCGGTGCGGGATTCACCCGAATGATCTTTGCCAGCGCACCCGCTATTATGCTGCTGTACACGCTGAGCGGTTGCCTGCGCGGGGCCGGCCGGGCGTCGGATGCGATGCGGTCGTTGTGGCTAGCCAACGGGGTCAACATCGTCCTGTGCCCGGTCCTGATTTTTGGCTGGGGACCCCTGCCCGAACTGGGCGTTATGGGTTCCGCCGTCGCCACGACTATTGGCCGCACGGTGGGCGTACTGTACCAGGTATACGCGCTGACCCGGCCTGCCAGCACCCTACAGATCCGTCGCGCCGACGTGGTGATTAATCCGGGTTTGATCCGCAGTCTGCTGAGTTTAGCCGCTGGCGGAACAGGGCAATTTCTGGTTTCGTCGGCCAGTTGGGTGTTTCTAACCCGCATTCTGTCGACCTTCGGCAGCGACGTGGTGGCTGGGTACACCATCGCCATCCGGATCATCGTCTTTACAATTCTACCCTCGTGGGGCATGGCCAATGCAGCGGCAACGCTGGTGGGGCAAAATCTGGGCGCGGGACAGGCCGACCGGGCCGAAACATCCGCCTGGCGAGCGGCTATCGGCAATATGGTGTTTCTGGCGTTGGTGGGTCTGGTTTTTTTCGTCAGTGCCACCACCGTTGTCAGCCTCTTTACGACCAACCCGGCCGTGGTTGCCACCGCCGTCGACGCGTTACAGGTGTTTTGTGCGGGCTATGTATTCTTCGCCTACGGCATGGTGCTAAGCCAGTCATTAAACGGTGCGGGCGACACCCGGACCCCAACAATTATCAACATCGTCAGCTTCTGGCTGGTTGAGATCCCGTTGGCCTATGTACTGGCGCACAGCCTGAACTGGGGCCCACCGGGCGTATTCTGGTCGGTCGCCATCAGTCAGTCGCTGCTCGCGGTGCTGGCCGTTTTCATCTTTCGGCAGGGGCGCTGGAAACGCGTTCAGGTATAAAGCAGAACTACCCGAACCTAGCCCATCGGTACCGAAACTTTTACCCGTGGGGGGTCGTTATTTTTTAGCCGGTTTGTCGCAATGATTCAGCCAGAGCACTACCGGAAATCCGTACCGCCGACCAGCCCGTCTGCGTCGTCCGGTCCAGGCCCGATGGCTGTTCGGAACGCTGCCCGGGCGGTAGCGATTTGAACAGCAAACCACCACCTTTAAACGACATACTACTTTGTTATACGATACACATAAAGAAGCCGAAACCGCCGTGCTGGTTGCGCTGATTACGCAGAAACAGACCGCCGACCAAACGAAGGAGTATCTGGATGAATTGGCTTTTCTGGCCGAAACGTCGGGCGTGAAGACCGTGAAAAGCTTTACCCAGAAACTCGACCGACCCGATACCCGCACGTTTGTGGGGAAGGGTAAGCTGGAGGAAATTCAGCAGTTTATCCTGACGAACCCCGTCGACACGATCATTTTCGACGACGACCTTACACCCTCGCAGGTGCGTAACCTGGAGAACAGCTTCAAGGATGTCAAAGTCCTCGACCGTAGTCTGCTGATTCTGAACATCTTCGCCATGCGGGCCCAGACAGCGCAGGCGCGGGTGCAGGTCGAACTGGCGCAGTATCAGTACATGTATCCGCGCCTGACCCGAATGTGGAGTCACCTGACAAGTCA
This sequence comes from uncultured Spirosoma sp., assembly GCA_964581865.1. Lineage (GTDB taxonomy): Bacteria > Bacteroidota > Bacteroidia > Cytophagales > Spirosomataceae > Spirosoma. Next base: position 325,031 of record CAZOQC010000002.1, on the reverse strand, counting down.
GAAAGGGGGCGTCGGGATGCGGGGGCCGGGTGAAACCGAGCTGGAAACTGACCGCCGGATTGTGAAGGACCGGATCTCATTTTTAAAGGAAAAGTTAGCCAAAATCGACAAGCAGAGCCAGACACGCCGGAAAGAGCGCGACCGGCTGGTGCGGGTGGCGCTGGTCGGCTACACCAACGTCGGTAAGTCGACGCTGATGCGGACAATGGCCAAGGCCGACGTGTTTGCTGAAAACAAGCTCTTTGCTACCGTTGATTCGACAGTGCGGAAAGTCACGCTGGGCAACATCCCGTTTCTGCTGACCGATACCGTCGGGTTTATCCGCAAGCTGCCGACCATGCTGATCGAAGCGTTTAAATCGACGCTTGACGAAGTGCGCGAAGCCGATATCCTGGTGCACGTTGTCGACGTGTCGCACCCGTTGTTTGAAGAGCAGATCAGTGTCGTTCAGTCGACACTGGCTGACATTGGCGCTGCTGATAAGCCTACGGTACTGGTCTTCAACAAGATGGACCGGTTTGAATCGAAGGCAGAGTGGATCGAAGCGGCCATGCCCGTTGAAGACGAGGACGACCATTCGTTCAGTGCCGACCAGCCCATGCAGGTGGCCGAAATTCCGCTGGCTGTTCAGCGCCGAACCGCGCTCGACTTTCTGCGTAAAACCTACCTGACTCAACGCGCCGACCACGTCGTATTTATCTCGGCCGAAACAGGTGAAAATATCAGCGAACTACGCGAGCTACTGTATTCGCTGGTGCAGGAGAAACACTACTACATCTACCCAAACTGGGTAAACGTACCACTGTTGGGGGCCGCCGAATTTGGTAATGGTTTGGCGGGTTAACCACATTGCGGTATTTTTGTCTGACCTCCTCACCGGCGGAGTTTACCTTTCGCCGGTGAGGATTTTGGTTGCGTAGTTCAACGGATAGAATAGACGTTTCCTAAACGTTTGATATGGGTTCGATTCCCGTCGCGACCACCAGTATATAACAAAGGGATGCATCTAGCCGTAGATGCATCCCTTTCTCTTGTAGCCACTGCCAGTGCTCGACCAGCTAGTGGGGAGTCGTCGATTAGCAGTTAATAGATCAATTACTGCTTGGTCAGCACCAGTGTGTACGACGTGGGGGTTGGCTGACCACCCGGATTTACGGATAACGATGTGACTAGTGTGGCAGTGCTACTAGTGACTGTTTTGTTAGCCGTGACCGTCTGCGGACCTCTGATCGTCAGCTGATTATCTGTTTCTGTGTACGACGTCGATGCGCCGAAAAACGTGCTGACCAGCTGCTTCGAGATAGTAGAGTTCGTACAGGCCGTAACCGACGTCGAATTATTGGTAACCGTTCCGTTCGCGTTGAACATCAGCGTCGTACTGGCAATGCAGTTATTTTCCGCCGTATTCAGGGGCGTAACCAATTCGGAGACGGCGATTGGAAAACCGCTATAAACGTAAGTATAAGCCGGACTGATGTTGATCGTCGTGATCCGCCAGTTGCCCTGGATAGACTGGTTGGTGGTCGTTGTGGTAGGATCATCGCTTTTACAACTGGCTACCAGTAACAGCGACAAGGCAGTTGCACTGGCGAGAAGCGAAAGGAGAAGCGGACGTTTGGAAGAAAGCATAGACATAGTGTTTGATCCGAGGTTAGGTCGAGGCAAAGATGCGCGATATACGGAATCGTAAAACCGGTGAAGTCACTTTTGTATTTGAACGGCACATTTCAGACGATGACCCATCGCGTCAGCCCGCTCTATGGCTGCACGATTAGTGCTATCGCGCACCGTTTAGTAACCAACTTATCGAATTCGTAAAAAAACCGGCCTCTATTCTGGCTTGATATTAGCTGTTCTTGATATGTTTGCCCCAGACGTTGCCAGTATGGCACTTTTCCCACCACTCATTCACTTTATCCTCCCTGTATGGCCTATAGTACCTATACCTGTTCACAATGCCACAAACGATTTCGTTCTTTTGATTTGAATCCCACTCATTGTTCGGCTACCTGCCAGCAGCACGCCCGACAGCGAAACAGTTTCCCCGCCACTTTGCCAACGCCCCCCCTTGATACAACATGGCAACGTATGCACCCCGGCGAATGGGCACTCATTGAAATCAGCCAGGATAGTCCACAGCAACGCTTTCTCGAAATAGGCTATCTGATGGTCGAAACAGCCAGCCACATCAAGATATGGCTTCCCGAAACCACCGATCGGCACGCCAGCATACACACCTACCGGCAGGACACCGTGATCGGCTGCCACTTTCTTCCCCAGTCGGTGCTGTATCAGCTCGTACCGATGCTACCCTACCTCAACAAACAAACCGGGCCGATCCGCGTATTAGCCGAGAAACTGCTGCGGAAAAACGTCGACGTCCGGACGTCCGTTGCGGAATACCTGCGCCAGTATGACGTCGAGTTGTGGGCCAAACGTACGACACACGCGCTGGATCATGCACCGGTTTATCAGCAATTGCTCGAACTGGTCGATAAGTCGCCCAACCGGCTGGTCTAGCCCGATCGGATAAGCATCTTTCTGTGATACTGTACCACCGGTTGCATTCCTGTGGCTATATTGTCGCAGCTTTCGATGTATCGTTCTTTCGCGTTATGACCCGTCTTCTTCTCCTCTTCTTCCTCAGTACAGCCTACTCAACGCTGGCACAGGTGCAGTTACCGACCGATGCCAATGGGCAGGTTCAGTTTCAGGAACTGGTTCGGCTAACCGACAAAACCCGGTCGGCCAAGCAGGTTTTTTCGCAAAGTCAGGCGTGGGCAGAACGTTATTTCAAACCCGCCAACGAGCCGGAAGTGCAACCCGACCCGGCCAACGGGGTTCTGTTTGTCCGGGGCGTCTACCCCATCGGTGAGCAGTTTGTCCGGTTTACCATGCTGATCGAAGCCAAAACGGGTCGTTATCGGGCGACCATTACAGATCTGATTGCGGAAAATAACGGACTGCTGGCACCTATTCAGCCAAGCAATGCCACAGCCGAGGATATGCAGCGGTCGGGGGGTACTCAGGTGGCCAATCCGGCCGTCGTCGAAACAGTGGCCAACGAGCAGGCTGAGTTGTACAAAGCCCTCGACGCCGTTTGTCATGATACGCTCAACAACCTGAAAACGGCGCTCAACGGCTAGCATGAAACGACTCCTCACTAACCTCACCTTCTGGGTACTGACGGCGATCACGCTGGGTATTCTCCTGGGCCACTTTCGCCCCGATCTGGCGCTGCTGCCCGTACTCGACGCGCCAATCAAAGCACGATTTATCGGACAGGAACTGACCATCGGCGCGACATTCAGCGAATTTCTCAGCGGCATCTTTATCAGTCTGGTCAAGCTGTTCATCAGCCCGATTATTTTCCTGACCATTGCGCTTGGCATCGTCAGCATGGGCGATCTAAAGAAGGTAGGTAAGGTCGGGGCCAAAGCCCTGCTCTATTTTGAAGTCGTGACGACGGTGGCGCTGATCATCGGTGTGATCGTAGCCAATATCATCCGGCCGGGCGATGGCGTCGCAACTTCGCAACTCAAAGGGGGCGATATTTCCAAGTACACCAAAGGCGCGACGGAGTTCAGCTGGTGGCAGTTTTTCCTTGATAATGTCACGCTGCAGGTGCTCGTACTGGCTATTCTGACGGGCGTTGTGCTCAGCCGATACAATGGTCGCGACCGGGTGATTGGCTGGTTCAACGTGGCGTCGAAATACATATTCTGGGGGCTACACAAGGTCATGATCCTGGCACCGATCGGCGCGTTTGGCGGCATGGCATACACTATTGGCAAATACGGAGTCGGTACACTGCTGCCGCTGGCCAAACTGATGGGGACGGTCTACACGACAATGGCTTTGTTTATTTTCGGTGTGCTGGGCCTGATTCTGCGTTCGTGCCGGGTCAACATCATGCAGTACCTGCGCTACATCCGCGAAGAACTGCTGATCGTGCTGGGTACGTCGTCATCGGAAGCCGCTCTGCCCTCACTGATCGACAAATTACAACGGATGGGCTGCGCCAAATCAGTCGTGGGACTGGTGGTTCCGGCGGGCTACTCGTTTAACCTCGACGGTACAACGATCTATCTGTCGATGGCGACGATTTTCCTGGCGCAGGTGTTCAACGTCCACCTCGACCTCACGCAAACGCTGACGATCATCGGCATTCTGATGGTGACTTCCAAAGGCGCGGCTGGCGTCACGGGTAGCGGTTTTGTGGTGCTGGCGAGTACGCTGACGGCTGTAAAAGCGATTCCGCTCGAAGGACTGGCCCTGCTGCTGGGCGTCGACCGGTTTATGTCGGAAGCACGGAGCATTACCAACTTCATCGGCAACGGCGTCGCCACGATCTGGCTGTCGAACAATGAAAACGCACTCGACCGGGAGCAGATGGCGCGGGCCTTTGCGCAAACGCCGAAGCTGGAGGATGTACGCGAAGACAACCAGAATGTGCTGCCCGTTCCGAAAGACGAATAGAATCAGTTAGGTTTGCAGGACAACAAACAGCGAGGGTCAACACGACTGTTTGAGTTGAACGCAATTACCTGACAATGACAACCAATCCTACGGATAAGCTTCGGGAAGACGCCCTGTACTACCACGCCAAAGGTCGACCCGGTAAAATCGAAATTACCCCCACCAAAGAGACGGCCAATCAGCGCGACCTGTCGCTGGCGTACTCACCGGGCGTAGCCGAACCCTGTCTGGCGATCGCCGAAACACCCGCCAAAGTGTATGATTACACCGCCAAGGGTAATCTGGTGGCGGTTATCAGCAACGGTACCGCTGTGCTGGGATTGGGAAATATAGGACCGATGGCGTCGAAACCGGTCATGGAAGGGAAAAGCCTGCTCTTCAAACTCTACGCCGACATCGATGCCTTCGACATCGAACTAGACACGACCAATATCGACGAGTTTGTCCGCACGGTGAAGATTCTGGAGCCGACTTTCGGCGGGGTCAACCTCGAAGACATTGCCGCCCCTGACTGCTTTGCTATCGAGCAGCGTCTGAAGAAAGAACTGAATATCCCGGTCATGCACGACGATCAGCATGGCACCGCCATCACGTCGGCGGCTGCGCTGCTCAACGCGCTCGAACTAGCCGGCAAGAAAATTGGCGACATCAAGCTGGTCGTCAATGGGGCGGGCGCTGCGGCTATTTCGTGCATGAATCTGTACGTCAGCCTGGGCGTATCGCCGGACCATATCATCGTGTTCGACAAAGACGGCCTGCTGACCAAAGACCGCACGAATCTGGCCCCCAATCAGTACAGGTACACCACCGACCGCTGCCCCGCCAACTGGACGCTGGCCGACGCACTGCGAGGAGCCGATGTGTTTCTGGGCCTCTCCGTCGGCAACGTCGTGACGGGTGATATGGTCAAAACAATGGCCGACAATCCGATCGTGTTTGCGATGGCGAACCCGAACCCGGAGATCAGCTACGACATTGCCACGGCCGCCCGGCCCGACATTATCATGGCAACGGGCCGGTCGGACTACCCGAATCAGGTTAATAACGTACTCGGCTTTCCGTACATCTTCCGGGGTGCGCTCGACGTACGGGCAACGGAAATCAACGAAGCCATGAAGCTGGGGGCCGTTCACGCCCTGGCTGATCTGGCGAAGAAAGCCGTACCGGAAAGTGTTAGCCGCAGCTATGGTCAGGAACTGGTGTTCAGCCGGACGTACATTCTACCCAAACCGACCGACCCACGTCTGCTGATGACGGTGGCTCCGGCCGTCGCCAAAGCCGCGATGGAATCGGGTGTTGCCCAGCTACCCATCGCCGACTGGAACGACTACGACCTGCAACTGTCGCGCCGACTCGGACAGGATAACTCGCTAACACGCGGCCTATTGGCGCAGGCACAACGATCGCCCAAGCGGGTCGTATTCACCGACGGCGAAAACCCGACCGTACTCCGCGCTGTCGCCGATGTACTGGAGCAGCGCATCGCCGTTCCGATTCTGCTGGGCAACCCCGATATCATTCGGACGATGCTCAGCGACTTCCGGCTCAATCTGGGCAATGTCCGTATCATCGATCAGCGGTCCGACGAGCAGGCGGGCGTTCGCGAGCGGTATGCGCAGGTGCTATACGAGAAACGGAAACGCAAGGGACTGACCCTAATCGAAGCGCAGGCCCTGATGCGTGATCGAAATTACTTCGGCGCTGTGATGCTCGAAACGGGCGAAGCCGATGTGCTCATCTCGGGTCTGACGCGCAACTACCCGCAAACACTCCGCCCGGCTTTACAGGTCATCGGTCGGCAGCCGGGCATCAAAAAAGTGTCGGGAATGTACGTGCTGATGTCGCGCTTCGGGCCGCTGTTTCTGGCTGACACGACCGTTAACGTCAACCCGACCATGGAGGAGATTGTCGAGATCGCCGAGACGACCGCCCGCGAAGTGCAGCGACTCAACATTCAACCCCGGCTGGCCCTGCTCTCCTATTCGACCTTCGGCAGTGCGCCGGGCGAAGACGCCGAGAAGATGCAACAGGCCACCGCTGTTTTGCAGGAACGCCACCCGGACTGGATTATCGACGGCGAGATGCAGGCGCACTTACCGTTCAATCAGGAGCTTTTGCGCGAAACATACTCGTTCTCGTCACTGGCTGAGCAACCCGCCAACATCCTGATTTTCCCCAACCTGTCAGCGTCGAACATTGCGTATAACCTGCTGAAAGAAATCGGGCGGATCGAGAAAATCGGGCCTGTGCTGATGGGTATCCGCAAGCCGGTCCACGTACTTCAGCTGGGCAGTACCGTCCGCGAAGTCGTCAGCATGGTGACGATTGCGGTAGCGGATTAACTTTTTTTAGAAGCAAGAGGAAAGAGTTGAGAAGAAAGAGTGGTTTGCACCAGCATCTTTCTTCTCAACTCTTTTCTCTTCAGTGGTGTCGGGTCCCCGACACCACGGTTAGTATCCTCTCGCGGTATTATCGGCGCGGGGGTCGGAGGCTCCTTCGTAAGAACCGTCGGGGCGGATCAGTACACAGTCCATCCGGCCGAGGGTATTGGTCAGTTTTTCGAGAATATAGCCCCGGTTAACGAGCGTCTGTGTCGTTGGTTCGGAAAAAGCATTTTGCTCGAAAATCGTTTTGTCGGGCAACCACTGGTGGTGAAACTTCAATGCGTTGACGGCCTGCTGCATCGTCATGCCGTGCTCGATCACGTTCAGGATCGTCTGGTACACCGACGTGATAATCGTTGACCCGCCGGGCGTACCGACCACCATAAACAGCTTACCATCTTTCTCCAGAATCGTCGGTGTCATCGAGGAGAGCATTCGCTTGTTGGGCGCGATGGCGTTGGCCTGATTGCCGGTTAGTCCGAACATATTCGGTACGCCGGGCTTCACACTGAAATCGTCCATCTCGTTGTTCATGAAAAATCCCGCTCCACCGATAACGACCCGGCTGCCGTACCCACCGTTGAGCGTCGTGGTGATACTGACCGCATTACCGTCTTTGTCGACAATCGAGAAGTGCGTCGTTTCCAGGCTTTCGTAACCAGGCAGCGTACCGCCTTTGATAGCCCGGCTGTCGGTCGCGTGGGCAAACGAAAAATCCTGCCAGCGCGTACGCAGGTAGGCCGGATCGATCAGCTGGGCAATAGGGATTTTGAGAAAGTCGGGATCACCCAGAAACTTGGCCCGGTCGGCATAGACGCGTCGCTCGGCTTCGATCATCACCTGCACCGTACTGTCGCGGTTCCAGCCCCACCGGCGCAGCGGGTATTGCTCCGACAGGCGCATCAGCTGAATCAGCGCGATACCACCACTGGAAGTCGGCGGCATCGTGATGACGTTGTATTCTTTGTAACTGGCCTGCAACGGATCGCGCCAGACAGCGTGGTAATTTTTCAGGTCTTCCGCACTGATAATACCCCCGCCCCGCTTCATTTCATCGGTCAGTAGCCGGGCCGTTTCGCCCTCGTAGAAACCCGCGCGGCCCTGCTGCTGAATACGTTGCATCGTGCGGGCCAGATCAGCCTGTACGAGTTTGTCGCCCTTGTGCCAACCCGTAGTGTCCTGAGTTGTGGTACTTTTCAGAAAGTATGTCTTGCCGGGATTGATCGTCAGCAGCTCTTTTTTGATGCGGTTCAGGCCCGTCGCATCGCGTTCGGTGAGGGCGTAGCCATTGGTCGCCAGGTCGACGGCCGGTTGCAGCACCTGCGACCAGGGCAGCTTACCGAATCGTTTGTGCGCTTCGACCATCCCATCGACCGAACCCGGTACCCCGCTCGCCAAAGGACCGCTTGTGCTCAGGCCGGGCCGTACGTTGCCCGCCGAATCGAGGTACATATTGGCCGTTGCCTGACCGGGTGCTTTTTCGCGGTAATCGAGTGTATACGCTTTCCCGTCGCGGTCGCGGTAGACCATGAACCCTCCCCCGCCAATATTCCCCGCGTTTGGATACACGACCGCCAGCGCAAACTGCACCGCTACAGCGGCATCGACTGCATTACCCCCCGCCTGCAAAATTGCCAGACCGACCTGCGACGCTTCGGGATGCGCCGACGCGACCATACCGTTCCGGCCAATCACACCCTTACGATCGGAGTAGAATGGTTTCGTCAGCGCACCTTCTTCGCTGTACTGATAAACACCCTGCCCCTGCCGAACGCTGCCTGTCGTTCCAGTAGGCGATCTGGTGGTTTTGCAGGCCGTAACAATAAGTCCGCCGATGAGCAGACAGGCAGCATATCGATATACGTTTCTCATCATATAGTGGGTAGTACGGATTATTGGAAACCCCTAAACTACGAAAAAGCAGGCTTGCATCAAGCAGGACACACGTTCTGCTCACCCCGGCATCAGCCATATATTCTACCGACCGTCTATCCGTTTGCCGGTCCAGCTTATCGAAAATCTATTGGGGCGCAACGCGTTTGTTTGTTTCTTTGTTGACTCCCAATACGCCCACTGCTAGTATGTTTTTTTTGCGTCAGATTCTGGAAAGCTTTCGTTTTGCCTGGCAGGCCCTGCGCTCAAATCTGCTGCGCACGCTGCTGTCACTACTGGGGGTAACTATTGGCATTTTCGCGATTATCGCCGTTTTCACGCTCGTCGATTCGCTCGAACGAAGTGTCAAAACCAGCCTCTCATTCGTGGGCGACAAGGTCGTGTACCTGAGCAAATGGCCGTGGGCATTCGGTGGCGAATACCAATGGTGGAAATACTTTCAGCGGCCCGAAACAAAGTACAGCGAGTTCCGGTATCTGAACGAACAGCTTGAGAGTGCGCAGGCGATGGCAATTCTGGATTTTAAGCGAACCGTCGTCAAGTACGGCAACAGCAGTACTTCATCGCAGATACAGGGCACCACCTACGATTACAACCGGATTTCGGATGTCCCCATCGCCAGTGGCCGCTACTTCACGCCACAGGAAATGGCCGTCGGTCGCCCCGTCACGATTATCGGTGCTACCGTCGCTGAGGACTTGTTCAACGGGCAGGAAGCCGTCGGTAAAACCATCAAAATCGGTGGCACTAATTTTCTGGTGATTGGCGTACAGCAGGCCAAAGGCAAGAGCCTGGTTAGTGTGGGCGGCAATCAGCCCGACATCAAGTGCATCATACCCTACCTGATTTTCTCGAAGCTTTTCAATTCCGGCGTCCCTACGTTCGACATTGCCATCAAGGGTTATGCGAACGACGACGGCCTGCTCGAACTCGAGAGCGAAATTCAGGGGCTGCTACGCGCCCGACGGGGACTACGCCCAACGCAGGACGATAACTTCGCCGTCAACCGACCGGAAGCCGCCGTCAAGTTCGTCAGTGCCATATTCACCGTGCTCACGCTGGCGGGCTGGGTCATCGGCGGGTTCTCCATCCTGATTGGCGGATTCGGCATTGCCAACATCATGTTTGTGTCGGTGAAAGAGCGCACCAATATCATCGGCATTCAGAAATCGCTGGGAGCCAAAAATTACGTCATCCTGTTTCAGTTTCTGTTCGAGTCTATATTGCTAAGCCTTGTAGGAGGGCTAGGCGGTATTCTCCTCGTTTATCTGCTCTCGCTGATTCCGTTTGGCAGTCTGGAACTGCAACTCACGCTGAGCAACATCGTGCTGGGGCTGGGCGTATCGAGCGTTATCGGCGTTCTGTCGGGTATCATCCCGGCCTTCTCAGCCTCGCGACTCGATCCCGTCATCGCTATTCGTGCCAAATAGCGGGGCAGTACCGGAGCCCGTACTACCGTTCAGCCAAACATTTTATAAGGGCAGGCGTTCCTAGTTGTTGACGGTCTGACAAACAAATCGTCTATTTGTGCGTATCACCGCAACCAAACAACCACATTCATGCGCGGATTACTTTACTTCCTGCTTTTCTTATTTGTCATTCTCGGCATTCTGTACGTGCTCACCGGCTGGAGTTTCAGCGACGGCGAACGGGCAGGAACAGTGTCTAAATTCAGCCGTCGTGGCTTTGTATTTAAAACCTACGAAGGTGTACTGAACGTCGGTGGCTTTTCGGGCGAAACGGGTTCGCTGACACCCCAGTATTTTGACTTCTCGGTGAAAGATGACAACGTCGCCAAGCAAATCACGGATGCGGTCAAAACCGGGCAGCGCGTGACGCTTCATTACGAGGAGAAGATTCTGCGACTGCCTTGGAACGGTGAAACGAAGTACTACATCACCAATGTCGAAGCGGTAAATCCGCCACAGGGTGCTTATGGGTATCCCGGTCAGCAGCAAGGTTATCCACAGCAACAACAGGGTTATCCACAACAGCAGGGGCAGGTACCCCAGAGCCAGACACAGCCTGTGCCGCAGCCGTCGATGGCACCGGCCGATTCGGTGTTGTAATCGATTATCAGCTGTTCATTTCGACCTGCCGACGTAGGCGCTTCACACCGGAGCGCCTACGTTTTTTACGGGGCTTTGTCCTACTACCCGACGGGGAACTAACCCAGCGCGTAAACCATTCTTTAGTATCTCATTTACAGCACGTTACGATACCTTCGGTAGCCATGAAAAAACCCGTCGAATCTGACCGTCTATTTTGAAAAAAGGCTTGATAGTCTGGCCGTTTCTGGTTAATTTTATCTGTTTAAAACAACCATCCCAACATGGCGAAATCAGATACGGCGCAAGCCACAGCATCTGCTAATGACAACAAACTAAAAGCGCTGCAAACGACCATTGAGAAGCTCGACAAAGCATTCGGCAAAGGTACCGTAATGCGGTTGAGCGAAAGTAAAGTGGTCGACGTTCCGGTTATCTCAACGGGTTCGCTGGGCCTCGATCTGGCACTAGGCATCGGCGGTGTACCACGCGGCCGGGTCGTTGAAATCTACGGACCAGAATCATCGGGTAAAACTACCCTGACGATGCACTGCATCGCCGAAGCACAGAAAAACGGTGGTCTTGCTGCCTTCATCGATGCTGAACACGCCTTCGACCGTGTCTACGCGGAGAAGCTGGGTATCGATACTAAAAACCTGCTGATCTCACAGCCCGACAATGGTGAACAGGCACTTGAAATCGCCGAGCACCTGATTAGCTCCGGTGCTATCGACATTATCGTTATCGACTCTGTTGCCGCACTTGTGCCGAAGGCGGAGATCGAAGGTGAGATGGGCGAGAGCAAAATGGGTCTGCAGGCTCGTCTGATGTCGCAGGCGCTGCGGAAACTGACGGGTACGATCAACAAGACGGGCTGCTGCTGCATTTTCATCAACCAGCTGCGTGAAAAGATCGGTGTGATGTTTGGTAACCCCGAAACAACCACCGGCGGTAACGCGCTGAAGTTCTACGCATCGGTTCGTCTGGACATCCGCCGGATCGGGCAGATCAAAGAAGGTGCCGACAACATAATCGGTAACCGCACGAAAGTGAAAGTGGTGAAAAACAAACTGGCGGCTCCGTTCAAAGTTGTCGAGTTCGACATCATGTACGGTCAGGGTATTTCCAAAGTAGGTGAAATCCTTGATCTGGCCGTTGAAATGGAAATCGTAAAAAAATCAGGCTCGTGGTTCTCGTACGGCACCAGCCGTCTGGCCCAGGGTCGTGATGCGGTGAAAGAACTGCTGCTCGACAATCCGGAGCTGATGGCCGAGCTGGAAGGCAAAATCCGGGCGAAGATAGCCGACGATCAGGACGCCCTGCTGGACCCTGTTCTGGCCGCGACGGAGGAAGACGACGAAGGCGAAATCGACGATTAAGGCCTGATTATCTTTTGGCATCGAGAGGTGGCTGGCATTGTCCGGCCACCTCTTTTTTTATTTTTGTGTTTTCGCTCCCGCCTGCCAACGACTACGCCTGCATGTCTGCTCATCACAAACTTGACGTTTGCCCCAATTGCGGCACCCATCTCGGACACGACGCTAACTTTTGCCCCAACTGTGGTCAGGAGAATCACGAAGTCAAACTACCCCTTGGTCACATCGCTTATGAATTTGTCGAGAGTATCACGCACTTCGACAACAAGCTCTGGAATTCGCTGAAAGCTATCTTTACCCGCCCCGGCAAAATGACGGCTGAGTTTCTGGAGGGTAAGCGCGCCCGTTACGTGCCGCCCGCCCGGCTGTACGTATTCGTCAGCGTGCTGTTTTTCTTCCTGGTCGGCAAATATGCCAGTCACCAGATTGAGGGCGCGAGCCGGGAGGAGCTATCGACCCCGTTGGAGGATAACGTATCGAGAACAGCGCTGGGCGGGAAAGAAGACGATAAAAAAAACGATTTGTTGACCAGACAGGGGCTCGACAAAGTAGCCAGTATCGAAGTCGATAAAGTAAGTCAGCCAGCGGAACGTAAGCTGTTTTACCAAGGGCTGGCTTCATTGCCCACGGCTGGCCTGGATTCGATGCTACGAACGCAGAAACTGCCCGAAACGGCCACCAATCGGGCAAAGCTGACCCGACTGCTGACAATCATCCGGGATGAACCCATTGATTACCCGGTAATGATTATGGTCGGCGGTAGAAATGGGGGTGAGCTTTCGTTTCCGACCGAACGTGAGCGCCGACACTTTCTGCATCAGATCAGTGCGTTTTCAGACAGACAGCTTGACTCTACACTGACGAAAAACGGCTTTAAAACGGGCTACTTCGCCCGCATGGCACTCCGCAAAGCCAATCGTATTACGGAGATTTCGCAGAATGACGATATACACAGCGTATCCGATGAACTGAGCCATGTATTTATCGGCAGTCTGACAAAAATCATGTTTATACTGATGCCCTTCGTAGCGTTTCTGCTGTGGCTATTTTACGTCCGACGCAAAGAATACCGGCGTTACTACTACGAGCACCTGATCTTTTCTGTACACGCCCACACCGTACTGTTCCTTTTTTATTCGATTGCCCTGCTGCTTACGCTCAACCTAAATTTCTTTACGCCTGAAACGGTTATTTCTCAGACTCTTCTGTGGACGACGATACTGAATTTCGTGTACTTTCTCCTCTCGCTCAAGCGTGTCTACCGGCAAACCTGGCTCCGTACCATCGCTAAATTTGTGCTGATTTCGGGGATCTATTTACTTACCCTCAGCCTGTTTATGGCCCTGGCCGTGGGTCTATCGGCCAGCTCGTTGTAAGGTATAATTCAATCCAGATACATACGTTGATGCGTACATAGCTACAAAGCCGGTCGATGGTTGGCCGGCTCGTAAGCTACACACGCTATGAAAGCATTAGTTATTGCCCTATGTCTGTCGGCAGGTTCGCTGTTTGCCGCAACACCCAACGAAGGTCCCCAGGCCGCAAACCTGATCGTGTATCGTACCGGCTGTCTGTACGGTAGTATGGCCAAATACCGGGTCAACATCGACAATCAGGAGCAGACCAAATTGAAAAACAAGTCGATCTACACGACGACGCTGACACCGGGTTCGCACACGATTGCACCCAAAAATTCCAACAAGGCAGTTACGGTCAATGCGCAGGATGGGCAGACGTACGTGGTGCAGTACAAAACGCGCTTCGGCCTGTTTGGTGCCCGCCCGAAGCTGAAGGTAATGACGCTGGACGAAGCGAAACAGAACAAGAAGTTTGTAGCCCTGCAAAGCAATATGGGCATGTAAGTACTGGTGCTTACCACCTGAAAAGCAAACCGCCCCGGTCGCTCAGATGCAACCGGGGCGGTTTTGTATATTAGCCGTATCAACTACCGATTTTCAATCGACACAAAATCGCGAAGCGTCGAACCGGTGTAAATCTGACGCGGACGTCCGATTGGTTCTTTCGTCTCGCGCATTTCTTTCCATTGGGCAATCCAGCCCGGCAGACGACCGATAGCAAACATGACCGTGAACATATTGGTCGGGATGCCCAATGCCCGATAGATGATGCCCGAATAGAAGTCGACGTTCGGGTACAGCTTGCGCGACACGAAGTATTCGTCGTTCAGCGCGGCCTCTTCCAGTCCCTTCGCGATTTCAAGCACGGGATCGTTGACACCCAGCTTACTCAATACATCGTCGGCCGCTTTCTTGATGATCTTGGCGCGGGGGTCGAAGTTTTTGTACACGCGGTGACCGAAACCAAACAAGCGGAAGCCGGTCGTCTTGGCGTTCTTCGCCATATCGACATACTTCGCCACGTCGCCACCACCCGCTTTGATTTCTTCGAGCATTTCGATCACTTCCTGGTTGGCCCCACCATGCAGTGGACCCCACAGCGCACTGATACCCGCCGAGATCGACGCGTACAGGTTCGCCTGCGACGAACCGACCAGACGAACCGTGCTGGTCGAGCAGTTCTGCTCGTGGTCGGCATGGAGGATCAGCAGGATGTTCAGGGCTTCGGCCACAACCGGATCGACCGTATAGTCTTCCACCGGCAGGGCAAACATCATCTGGAGAAAGTTCTCGATGTAACCCAGCTTATTTTTGGGGTAGTTGAGCGGATGGCCCAACGACCGCTTGTACGACCAGGTGGCGATGGTTGGCAATTTGGCGATCAGCCGGGTAATGTCCAGATTTTCGTCGCCCTTGCCTTCGTATGATTCCGGATAAAAGCCGCTCATCGCACTAACCAGCGATGAAAGCACGCACATCGGGTGCGCGTTGACCGGGAAGCCGTCGAAGATCTTACGCATATCTTCGTTGACCAGCGTATGATGCCGGATAGATCCCTCAAACTGCGCGAATTGCTCCTGCGTAGGTAGTTCGCCGTAGATCAGTAAATACGCAACTTCCAGAAACGACGCTTTCGACGCAAGGTCTTCGATGGAGTACCCGCGATAGCGCAGAATGCCTTCTTCACCGTCGAGAAAAGTAATGGCGCTTTTGGTTGCACCCGTATTCTTGTAACCTCGATCCAGCGTTACATAGCCCGTTTGATCGCGCAGATTAGAAATGTCGAAGGCTTTCTCCTGTTCACTCCCTTCCAGTGTGGGAAACGAGTATGATTTACCATCGACGGTGAGTTCAGCAGTGTTTGCCATACAGAAAATCAGGGTAGTCTATTCAGTAGTAAAGGATTAATAGCCCAAAGGGGTAGCGGGGCGAAATTAGCCCAAAAACCCAATAGTCAGTCGAAATCGTCATAAAAAAGCGATTCCTTAACAGGATACTAACCTGCCATTGTGTATTTAAGTTTTTACGGTGTATACCGGCTTCCCCCTTTTACAACCAGCCGCACCTGCCGCAGTGCATTCATGTCGCTCAGGGGGTTTCCCTGCACCGACACGAGATCGGCCAGCAACCCCGCTCTGACGCGTCCCCGGTCGGCCAGGTGAAATACATCGGCGTTAACCGAGGTCACTGAGCGCAACACATTCAGCGGCTTCATCCCGTAGTCGACCATCATCAACAGTTCACGGGCGTTGTCGCCATGGCTGAACACGCCTACATCACCACCGGCGCAGATGGTTACGCCCGCGTCGAGTGCCTGCCTGAACGTTACCCGTTTTTCGCGAATGCGGGCGGGTTCGGGTTCCTGCCCCTTCTTCCAGCCCCGGTACTGACTGACCGCATCGCCAGCCGCCAGGGTTGGGCAAAGCGCGGTGCCCTGCTGTTTCATCAACGCGAAGATTTCGGGTGTTCCGACGTCGCCGTGTTCGATGGTTTCGCAGCCGCCGAGTATCGCCCGGCGCATCCCTTCGGCCGTACTAGCGTGTGCCACCACCGCCCGGCCGCTGCTTTTTGCCACCTCGACAATGAGTTTGATTTCGTCCAGGGTGAACGTCGGCTTCGCTTCGGCCATCAGGCCCCAGCGGTAGTCGGCGTAAATCTTGATCGCGTCGGCCCCTTTGCCTATTTGCGACCGCACGGCCCGGATCAGCGCGTCGTGGCCATCGGCTTCCTCGGCCCCCTGCGGAAACTGGATGTCGGGGCTGGGGCTTTTGGGGCCGTAGGTGCCCGTCGCAATCAGCGCTTTGGTTACAATCACCATGCGTGGCCCCGGAATAATGCCCTGATTGATGGCCTGCTTCAGCCCAACGTCGTCGTATTCGGCCCCTTCCGTTCCCAGATCGCGCACCGTCGTAAAACCGGCCAGCAGTGTTTTCCGGGCGTGATTCGTAGCCCGCGCCGTGCGCAGCGACCGGGCTTCGCGCAGCACCTGCTCGTCCCAGGGTGTTTCGTTGTACGGATGCAGAAACAGGTGCGAATGGCCTTCGATCAGTCCCGGCATCAGCGTTTGCCCGGTCAGATCGACAATTTCAGCACCGTTGGCTGATACAGTTGCCGCCGGTCCGGCCGCGTCGATTTTATCGCCACTCACCCGAACCACCCAGCCTTCGTGCATCGTCTCCCCATCAAACACCCGGTCAGGTTTGAGCAGGTATGTCTCAGACAGCATCCTGCTGTCTGCTTGCCTGGCTGGGCCAGTTTGCCCAAAACAAACAGCAAGGATACTGTTTGAGACGAGCAGTAAGAGCCATTTTTTATTCGACATCATTGTAGGTAAGCTCAGTTGTCTCAGATAGCATCCTGCTACCTGTTGAGTCCAAGTATATTATACAAACAGCAAGGATGCTGTTTGAGACAAATACAAAGAACACTGCTCACTCAAAGTCATTATATTCAGACTTAATATACGTCCGTTGCCAGTCTTGCCAGCGTCGACATAATCCAGCTTTTACAGGATTCTGCAGAACGTATTGCACGATGCGGTATAATTCGTTACGATCACGAACGAGCCGGTCGTAACTTTCGTGCTCCCAAAATGGACCTGTCCGGTCCAGCAGTTCATCGCACTTACTGGCCGTGAAACTTTTCAGACTATACATCACCTGTTGCAGTGAAAATGTAGAAGATTCCTCACCGTCAACAAGGGTAAAAACAGCATGAATATGGTTTGACATCAGGCAGTAAGCGATCAATTCGTACCGTTTTCCGTCGAAGTAGTGTAGCGCACTGGCCACTTGCTTTGCCACCGCATCAATACCCAACCACTTGGGACCGAAATCAGATTTTTCGAGTATCGTTTCGTAAGCAGTGAAGTATTGTCTGGTCAATCGGTCCAGTTCATTCGACGAATAGTCCCGTCGAGCCAGTATCTGTTGTTTGCGGAACAAATAGTCTTCTGACAGGCGCTGTTTTTCAATTTGTGGTATGGAACCATGCAGCCGGGTTGTCACGAAAAACGTACCACCCAGCGGTTGAATGTGTGGCAGTCGAGAGCGGTAAAAGTCGGTGTGGATCATCTGGTTTTGTCTCAAACAGCAAGATGCTGTTTGTAGAGAGTCAACAATATATGAATAAACAGCAGGATGTTGTTTAAGACAAAACTTCATCGTCTGGCCGATTTACCCTGAAACAGACTCAGCAGTTTTTCGCCAAAAACGAGTACGCAGATACCCGGCAGCAGAATGGCCCCCGCCCGAAAACCAGCGCCGGTAAGCTTGTAAACACCGCCGTTATATAAGGTAAAACTGTCGATAAGCCAGTACCCCGACAAGGCGAGCAGTGCCACAACCAGAACAATACCGACAGCCTGTCCAAGCTGCCGGGCCAGACCAGCAATAAGAACCGCCAGACCAGCCACAATAGCAACAGTACCGAGGGCTTTGGGAAACGTTTCGAGGTAGGTGTAGTCGAAGAAGAAGACGCCCGCCCGGCCAATCAGGTTGGGATGGGATAACAGCCAGCCGTCCAGCACAACCAGTACCAGCAAAACGACGTAAAAAAATGGGCTACGCATGAAATAGCATCAATCAGGTTAGTTAATCGAAACGAAGGTAGTTTTTTGCGTGCGGCTACAGCTTATGACGGGCAACAAAAAACGCCCAATTATCGCTGAATGGGCGTTTAATGATGGTTATCTACGATTAATGCTTAGCCATTAGACAATTCCATCTTCAAGAACTCACTGATGTAGCTACTCCTTGTGCCGGCTATATTTTCATTACTGCTTTTCAAACTCTACTCCGTACTGGTTCGACATGCGTTTCGACATCTGAGGCAATAAAGATGTAAGCCTTCTTGACAGCTACTCCATACAAATCGATATCATTCTCTTCCCAACCTGTTTCACTAACGACTTTGGAGAACCCTTCAAAATACTCGTTCTGCAACAAGACAATGCCCGAAATATCTAGTAATTCTTTCTTTGTCAAGACACTTTGTACCTGCTTAACCAAGTATTCCAATGCTTTTCTTTTGTCTGTATCAACCCAATCGGCAGCGACTAACAGATCCCACACGGAAGCATCTTCTCGAAGAACTAATCCGAAGAAACTCAGCTCACCTTTTTCGGCAGAAATCGGTTCCACCAAACTTCCTATTTTTTTTACTAGATCTTTCATAGCACGTTCATCAGTGTTTTCGTTGCACCAATCGTGTCCATCACTTCACCACGTCTTTTGACTGCTTGCCCCTTGGTCAAGGATATTACCCGACTATAACGTAGCTCAGGATTCCAGATTTTGATTATTGACCATTCGGTCAGATAGTCTTGCTTTATTTTGTCTTCAACTCCTGACAGATGCAGTAATGTGTCGAAGTCATGTGTCTTGAAGCTTGCCAGTCCTTCAAACTCCCGTCTTGTCTCAGGAAACCCATCCCACCTAAGTGTTTTACATATTCTTAGTTTCAGCATTATCTCGACGACATAGCCACACAGGTATGTGGCACCATCGTATCTTTCTGCTTTTAGTAAGATCTCAGCATCGGTCAAACGTTCAGTGGCAATACGCTTTAGATCGGCTCTCAATAACATAACGGCTAATATACAGACGTTCTATTATCCAGCCATTTCCAGTTTTAGAAACTTGCCGGTATAACTACCCTTCACGTCAGCAACTTTTTCGGGGGTGCCTTCGGCGATGATCTGACCGCCTTTGTTGCCCCCTTCCGGACCGAGGTCGATGACGTGATCGGAGACTTTGATAACGTCGAGATTGTGCTCGATAATCAGGACGGTGTTGCCCTTATCGGCGAGTTTGTTCAGCACGTCGAGCAGGTGAGCGATGTCCTGAAAGTGCAGACCGGTAGTTGGTTCGTCGAGAATGTACAACGTTTTACCGGTATCTTTCTTCGACAGCTCCTCGGCCAGTTTTACCCGCTGCGCTTCACCACCCGACAGCGTCGTGGCGTGTTGGCCCAGCGTGATATAGCCCAGCCCCACATCGTTCAGCGTCGTTACTTTGCGCAGAATTTTTGGCTGACTGGCGAAAAAATCCAGCCCCTGCTCCACGGTCATGTCGAGCACGTCGGCGATGGATTTGCCTTTGAAGCGTACTTCCAGCGTTTCGCGGTTAAAGCGTTTGCCTTTGCAGGTTTCGCACAGCACGTGTACGTCGGGCAGGAACTCCATCTCGACTTTTTTCATGCCCGCGCCCTCGCAGTCTTCGCAGCGTCCGCCCTTCACGTTGAACGAGAACCGACCGGGTTTGTAGCCGCGAATCTTGGCTTCGGGCAGTTCGGCAAACAGGGTACGAATCTCAGAAAACATACCCGTGTACGTCGCCGGGTTCGAGCGGGGCGTCCGACCAATCGGCGACTGATCGACTTCGATTACTTTGTCCAGGTGCTCCAGCCCATCGACCGTTTTAAACGGCAGCGGTTCGCGTTTCGACTTATAAAAGTGCCGGTTCAGAATCGGGAACAGCGTCTCGTGAATTAACGACGACTTGCCACTGCCCGACACGCCCGTAATCGAGATCATCCGGCCCAGCGGCAGTTTCAGCGTCACGTTTTTCAGGTTGTTTCCCGTCGCGTTTTTGATGAGCAGAAACTTACCGTTGCCCTTACGCCGTTCGGCGGGTACCGCAATCGACCGGCGACCGCTCAGGTAATCGGCCGTGGTACTACCACCCGCCGGGCCAACAAACGTGTTGCCCAGAAACTCAGTCGGGGTACCCTGATTCACCACTTGCCCGCCGTGCCGCCCCGCACCGGGACCGATGTCGAGGATAAAGTCAGATTCGAGCATCATGTCCTTGTCGTGCTCCACAACCAGTACCGTGTTGCCCAGATCGCGCAGGTTTTTCAGCGAGTCGATCAGTTTCACGTTGTCGCGCTGGTGCAGGCCGATACTCGGTTCGTCCATGATGTAGAGCACCCCAACGAGCTGCGTACCGATCTGCGTCGCCAGACGAATCCGCTGCGCTTCCCCGCCCGACAGCGTCCGCAACGGCCGGTCAAGCGTGAGATAGTCCAGCCCGATGTCGAGCAGGAAACCGATACGCTTGCGAATCTCTTTCAGGATTTCCTTACCGATCACGTTCTGCCGGTCAGTCAGGCGGGTTTCGAGGCCGTCGAACCAGGCCGTCAGTTCCGAAATGTCCATGCGGGCCAGTTCGGAAATGTTTTTCTGGTCGATTTTAAAGAACAGTGACTCTTTCTTCAACCGGGCACCGTGGCACTCCGGGCAGGTCTTGACGACCATAAAGTCTTTGATCCACTCCTGAATTTTATCGGTGGAGTTTTCCTGCTGCCGCTTCAGGAAGTTGACGATCCCTTCAAACTTGAAATTGTAGTGGTCCGGGCCGGGCGAATCTACAGTCGACGGTTTTTTCCCTGCATCAGCCGCTTCCTCCTCTGTGCCGTACATCAGCGCGTACATCAGGTCGGCGGGGTACTTGCTGACGGGCGTACTCAGGTTCAGTTTATACTTCTTCAGAATCGCTTCGATCTCCTTAAAGATCCAGAGTTCGCGGTATTCGCCCAGTGGCGCAATGGCCCCCCGGCTTACGCTCAGCGATTTATCGGGTATAACCGACTCTTCGGTAATTTCTTCGATGACGCCCAGCCCGTTGCAGACCGGACAGGCTCCGTAGGGCGAGTTAAACGAGAACGAGTTAGGCGACGGTTCGTCGTAGCTGATGCCCGATTCGGGGTCCATCAGGTTCTGCGAGAAATACACCAGCTGCCCTGCACCGTCGAGCATCTGCATCGCGCCTTTGCTCTGCTTCAGGGCCGTCTGCACCGACTGACTCAGCCGGTATCTGTCGTCGGATTTTGGTACGATCCGGTCAATGACAATTTCGATATCGTGAATTTTGTAGCGGTCGAGCTGCATCTTCGGCACGATGTCCTGCACCGTTCCATCGACGCGCACTTTGACATAACCCATCTTGGCGATCTGCACGAACAGTTCACGGTAATGGCCTTTCCGCCCTTTGATGACCGGTGCCAGCAACGTTAGTTTCTGCCCGTCATACTGCTCCAGAATCGTGTCGATAATCTGATCCTGCGACTGCCGTTCCATCTTCCGGCCCGTCACGTACGAAAACGCTTCGCCGGCGCGGGCGTATAGTAGCCGCAGGAAGTCGTAAATCTCGGTCGTCGTGCCGACCGTCGAACGCGGATTTTTCGAGGTCGTTTTCTGCTCAATGGAAATTACCGGACTCAGGCCGTTGATCTTGTCGACGTCGGGCCGTTCCATATCGCCGATAAATGAGCGGGCGTAAGCCGAAAAGCTTTCCATGTACCGCCGTTGGCCTTCGGCATAAATCGTATCGAACGCCAGCGACGATTTACCGCTACCGCTAATACCCGTCACGACGACCAGCTTGTTGCGGGGAATCGAGACATCGATGTTCTTCAGATTGTGTTCGCGGGCCCCCAGCACTTCGATTTTGTCGTAGCCGGTCAGGTCAATATCATTCAGTTGAGTCGTTTCTTCCGTCGTCACGCGTTGGGGTTGGCTTATTCTAAAAAACAACGTAAACCAGTACCGCGTAGTTTCCTCAGACCCAGCCGGATTTAGGGGTTCGATTTGTCTCAGACAGCATCCTGCTGTCGTATTGCATTACTGGCTGAAATAATCTGCGGATACGACAGCAGGATGCTGTCTGAGACAAATCAGATATTCACCCTATACGCTGATTCACCACTTCTCCAGTGGCTATGAAACGGAGTCATTCTCAGCCGCAATTTGTTTAGCTTTACTACGATAAACCACAACCATCATGCTGACCACAGTGCAAGGGACTTATCAAAACGGGCAGATCATCCTCCACGAAACCCCCGCCGTTCAGGACGGCACGGAAGTCTTCGTTACCTTTTTGAAAGAAATTGACCCGGATAAACCACGACCGAAAGGTGGCGTACGATTTGGTAGCTGGGCGGGAAAATATTCTATTCCAGACGATTTCAACGAACCACTGGATGATTTAGCCGACTACATGTAATGCCCTTCCTACTTGACACGCAGGTAGCCATCTGGACATTGACGAATCCCGGAAAACTACCAACACCCCTGTATCACAGTCTTCAGAACGAAACGCTTGTCGTCAGTGAAGTCAGCTTGTTTGAAATAGCGATCAAGCAGAAGGTCGGTAAACTCCCCGACTTATCCGCTACCATCAGCGAGATTGCCGAAAGACTGACAGACGATGGCATCACACTCATTCCAGTAACAGTTCAGCACATTTCAGCGTACGACCAAATCCCCTTCTTCGACGACCACCGGGACCCCTTCGACCGGCTGATTCTGGCAACGGCACTCGCGGAGCAAATGCCTGTCATTTCCGCCGATGAGAAGTTTACCCGCTACCGGGATGTAGTGCGACTGATCTGGTAAGTGCCTTCTGACAAAAGCGCGGCATTGTGTGTTGTGTACAGACAGACTCAACGCCAACGCACCCATGACCGACGTACACACTCCCGCTCAGCCGGAACGCCGGACCGTGCAGCTACAACATGAGCCGGGTACGGAGCAAAGACACCAAACCCGAACTGATCGTCCGCAAATTCCTGCACGCCCACGGGTTTCGCTACCGGCTCCACGACAAAACCGCTAATTTCTTGTATGACCAAGTCGCCTAATTGGACGCGTGAGGAACTGATTTTAGCCTTCAACCTTTATCTGAAAATTCCCTTTGGTAAGATGCACAAAGGGAATCCTGATGTGATAAAACTAGCTGAAATTCTAGGCCGCCGTACGCCTGATTCTGTCGCCATGCGGCTGACTAATTTTGCCAGTGCCGATCCATATCATCAGGAGCGGGGCATAAAAGGAATGGACGGGGGGCGAAGGCAGGTACAGCCTATTTGGGGCGAATTTATCGGCGATCAGGAAGAGTTAGTCTTCGAGAGCGAACGCGTTTTGGCCGAATACCAGCACACAACTGTCGAGGACGTATACCCGGATATTACTTTCGACTTGAAGGACCTGAAGGGCGACGTAAAAGTCAGAGCCGTCAAAACGCGAGTCAATCAGCACATCTTTCGATTAATGGTGCTGAAAACGTATGCGAATCGGTGCGCGGTGTCAGGCATTAATCTACCAGATTTACTAGTGGCGGGGCACATTGTTCCGTGGTCGGCCGACGAACGTGAGCGGCTCAATCCAGCGAACGGCATTTGTCTGTCACACTTGTATGACCGGGCTTATGAGCAAGGCTTAATCTGTATCGACACCGACTATAAACTGTTAGTTTCCAGGCGGCTGAAAGCTGAAGCAGATAAAGAATTCTACCAGCAGTTTTTTGGGCGGTTTGAGTATCAATGTATTCGTTTGCCCAAGACGTACAAGCCTAGACGGGATTTCCTCGAGTATCGACTTAACAAGTTTGACCAAGACTAAAAAGGGCCTTTCCGTACAGGAAGGCCCTTTCGGTAACGGCGTTTTTTATTCTACGGATTTGCTTCAGGCGCGGGTACAGCAAAGGTGTTGAGCAGGGCACTGATGCTCATATACTGACCGGTTAAGGCTACCATATCAAACACCCCTTTTTCGCCGAATGCATCGACCGCTTGCCGGTACGTTTCGTCCGACATACGATGTGTTGCGGCAATTTCTTTGGTGAACCGCTGCGCTACTGCTTCCTCGTCCAATAAACCGTCGGCTGCGCTTCCGGCGGTCAGCGCCTTGATGACGTCTTCGGACAAATCCGCTTTTCGAGCCGCAGCTGTATGCGCATACACTTCGTAATCGGCCTGCCAGACAGCGCCCACGGTCAGAATAATGACCTGCCGCACTTTTTCGCTGAGCGTCGTGTGTTCCTGCTCTACACTGTCGAAGTTCATCATGGCCTTGCCAATCGCCGGACTCAGCAGCATGGCATTGAATGGCCCAATCAGTTCCTTATCGTTGGTCACCGCTTTAAAGCCGGACTTTTCCGCCCAGGGTACGGTCTTTTCCCGTAGTTGATCGTAGAATGCGCGTTGATCGGCGGACAGGGTATCGGGTGCCAGCAGGTCGAGTCGGCCGCCAAGTGAATCAGTTGTAGTTGCCATACACGGTAAGTTGTTGAGTTGTGTCCGATAACCGGTTTTACACCGTCGGGGTTTTGGTCAAGTCAACCCAATTGGCTTATTCAGCCTACTAAGCACCGAAATTTAATCAGCTGATCTACTTACACTTCTTCCGTCTGCAACTGCTTGTCGTAGAGTTCGCGGTAGGCACCGTTGCGGGCCATTAGCTCGTCCTGCGTGCCTTCCTCGACGATATTCCCCTCATCGAGCATGATGATGTAGTCGGCGAGTTTGGCCGACGAGACGCGGTGCGAAATGATAACCGACGTGCGGTCGGCCATGATCCGGCGCAGGTTATTGAGGATGATGTTTTCCGTGTTGGTATCCACCGCCGACAGGCAGTCGTCCAGAATCAGGATGCGCGGGTCGCGGGCAATGGCGCGGGCAATACTCAGTCGTTGCTTCTGCCCACCCGACAGCGTAACGCCCCGCTCCCCAACCGCCGTATCGAACCCTTCGGGAAAATTGACTACGTTCTGGTACAGATCCGCGTCACGCACGGCCTGCTCGACACGGGCCTGGGGCAGGTCGGGCTTGCCGAAACGGACGTTATTGCTGATCGTTTCGGAGAACAGAAACACATCCTGCGGCACGTAACCCATCTGACTTCGCAACGAGTTCAGGTTGTAATCGACAAGGGGCGTGTTGTCGATGCGTATTTCACCCGACGATACATCGTACATCCGGGTCAGCAGGTTGGCAAGAGTCGTTTTGCCGGAACCCGTCGTACCAAGAATGGCAACCGTTTCACCCGCCCGGACGTGCATCGAGAAGTTGTTGAGTGCCACGATACCTGAATCGGGATAGACGAACCGGACGTTACGAAATTCGATTTCACCCTGAATCGGCCGACTCACGTCCTTCTTCGACACGATGTTGGTTTTGATCTGCAGAAACTCGTTGATGCGGGCCTGCGAAGCCGCTGCCCGCTGCGTCTGACTCGTTGTCCAGCCCAGCGCCATTACCGGCCACGTCAGCATGTTGACGTACAGAATAAACTCGGTGATGTTGCCCGGCGTCAGTCGGCCGGAGATAATTTCCTGCCCGCCAATGTACACGACCAGCACATTGCTCAGGCCGACCAGAATGGCGACAATCGGGAAAAACAGCGAATCAACCCGGGTCAGACTCAGCGATTTAGCCCGGTACGTATCGCTCTCCGTCTCGAAGCGCGCAGCCGAATTTTTCTCCTGTACAAACGCTTTCAGCACCCGAATACCCGAGAAGGCTTCCTGCACATAGGTCGACATTTTCGACAGACTCGCCTGAATCTCTTCCGACTTACGGATGATGATGTTGTTGACCAGATAAATCAGCACCGACAGAATCGGCAATGGCAGCAGCACATAAGCCGACAGCCGGGCGTTGATGCTGACCATGTACGTGATAACGAGGATAAACAGCACGATCAGGTTGACACCGTACATGATGCTCGGTCCGACGTACATGCGCACCTTGCTGACGTCTTCCGAGATGCGCGCCATCAAATCGCCGGTATTGTGCTGCCGGTAGAAACTCAGCGGCAGCGTCTGGTAGTGTTCGTAAATTTCGTTTTTAAGGTCGTACTCGATGTGCCGCGACATGACAATCAGCGTCTGCCGGACCAGAAACAGGAAAAAGCCTTTCAGCAGCGCCAGCGCCAGGGTGCCACCGGCAAACAGCAGCAGGCTAAACGCGAAAACATCGTAGAGCGCTGGTTGCAGCGTCGAGCCATCGTAGAGGTGATAGGTATCGAGCGTTTCGCGAACCAGGTCAAGCGCATACCGGACAAGTTGAGCCGGAAAAATGCCGAACAGGTTGGAAATGGCGGTAAAAACCGTACCCCAGATCAGGTACCATTTGTACTTAACGAGGTATTTGTTGAGGTAAGAAAGTGCTTTCACAGGAAACCGGTTCGCGTCAGATTTTTAACCCCGCCCCCCCGCGAAAAGTTGCAGATGAGGATATGGACAGGATTACAGGATGAACAGGATTTTTCTATGTCTCGTCACTGGATTACTACCAGGTATGTGAATCCCATTTTCACTTATCCCTGTAGTGAACGCACATTTGCTGGATTATGAGCCAACTCCCGAAACCACAAAATCCTGTCAATCCTGTAATCCTGTCCATAAATCTCCTCAGAAATCCGTAAATTTGCGGTTCTATACAGCTCGTTCTTTACTTTATCGGTGCTTAATCACTTCTGGCGGTATGCTTAATCGGCGACTACTCCGAATCAAGGTCATGCAGGCGTTGTACGCGCTTCGGCAGGCCGAATTTTCCAATCAGCAACTAGCCCACGACGGTATTGCTGACTTGTTCCAACCCGACCTTAACTCGATGCTGCCGCAGGATAAGCGGCAACTCGAAGGTAACCGCCGACTGGCTACGCTGCTCTTCGACGAAGCGATCAGGACCAATCAGCCCGCGCAGGATGATGACGCACCCAAAGCCGTGCTGAAAGCCGCCAACGACGGCCTTGTTTTCTACCGCATCCGTACCCAGAAAGACCGGCAGCACCTCGCCCAGCTCATGATCCGGCAGGTCAACGGCATTTACGACGATTACCTGCGCGTAATGACGTTGCTCGTGGCGCTCGGTCAGGCTGCCCGCACCGACCGCGACCGTCGATACCGCGATGTCGATGAAGTACCGTTTCCGTTTGAATCCGACTTTAGTGAAAACAGCATCGTGCAGGCGTTGACCGCGCTTCAGCCGTTGCAGGACGAAGCCATCCGGCACAGTATTTCGTGGACCGATGACATGGGCTTCGTCAGGAAAGCGCTGAAGGAAGTGATGAAAGCCGACGATACTTACCGGACGTACTGCGAACAGCGCACCCACACGGCCGATGAGGATCAGGCGCTGGTACAGTATGTGCTGCGAACACTGATCTTTAAACACGAAACCATGCGCGATCACCTGGCCGAAATCGACCTGAGCTGGGCGGAGAACAGTGAAGTAGTCCGCGGTCTGGCGATCAGAACGCTGAAATCAACCCAGAGTATCACCGGCCTGCAACTCGAACCACTCACCGACGACTGGGAAGAAGACGAGCTGTTTTTGACCACGCTGTTTCAGCAATCATTGCTAAACGACGCTGACTACGAGCAGCTATTGGCCGAACAATTGCAGAACTGGGACGTTGAACGGGTAGCAATTCTCGACCGGATTATTCTGAAACTGGCTGTCTGCGAACTGCTTAGTTTTCCGAACATCCCTGTCAAGGTGACGATCAACGAGTATATCGAACTGGCGAAAGCGTACAGTACGCCCAAAAGCGGTAAGTTTGTCAACGGAATCCTGGATAATCTGTCGGAGAAACTTATGGCGTCGGGTCGCCTGCGCAAGAGTGGCCGGGGATTGCTGGATAATAAATAGATTGTTATTTCTGCCGGTTGGGCGTGTCAGTTTTGGGTAGGCCATTCGTTTACTTGTACTGAAGCGCATATCAACCGCCTAAATTCTTGACCAATGAACAAAGTAAGCCGCGACCTAACTTTTCTGCTCATCGGTGCCGCCACGGGTACGGCAATCGGCCTGCTCTACGCTCCCGATCGGGGGAAAGTAACCCGCGACCGGCTGTCGTACCGGCTGTCGAAATACCGGGAACAAATCGAATTGATGATTGACGATCTGCTGCACGTCGATGAACAACCGGCCAACGACTCGCGCAACGAAGGCGAGCGGGTTGTGAATAATGCCCGCGAGAAAGCCGAGCAATTGCTGGCCGACGTCGACCGGCTGATGGCACAGATCAAACAACAAAACGCCTGATCGACAGGGGAAACAGGTATGTATCCGGTTCCCCTGACACCATATCACCGTCACGACCAATGCGCGCACCAAACTGGCTTTTCGTTCTGACCGTTGCCGGGCTTGGATTTGGGCTGAGCAGCTGCGATAACCGGCAGCAGGCAAAAGAAGCACAGGCCAGTGTGTCGGCCAGGATGCCCAAAATCACGTTTGCCCAACAAGGTATTTATGACTTCGGCACGCTGACCGAGGGCGACACGGTTGAGCATAGTTTCGCCTTTAAGAATACCGGCGAATTTCCCCTGATTATCAACAATATCACGGCGTCCTGCGGATGTACGACACCCGAGTGGCCACGTGAACCAGTCGCGCCGGGTGCCAGTTCGTCGGTACGGGTCCGGTTTAACAGCCGGGGCAAGAGCGGTGAACAAAGCAAAACGGTCACGATATTTGCCAACACCGAACCGTCGATGACCGATCTGCAATTCAAGGCACTAGTCAACCCGAAAGGAGTCGCGGCTAACAACTAACTCATTCACGCATAAGCTATGTACGCTTTACTATTACAACTTTTGGGCGGTAACTCATCGATGCTGGCCAACATCCTGCTCTGGGGTGGTATCATCATCGTCTTTTACTTTTTCATGATTCGCCCGCAGCAGAAAAAGCAGAAGGATCAGAAAAGCTTTGTCGATAACCTGAAGAAAGGCGACAGCGTCGTTACCATCGGGGGGATGCACGGGCGCATTGCAGCGGTCGACAGCACAACGGTGCAACTCGACGTCGACCGGGGGATGAAGCTGACGTTCGAAAAATCGGCGATTTCGCGCGAAGCAACCGTCAAGCCTGCCGAAGAAGAGAAAAAGTAAGTTCGCGCCAGCCCCGTTCGTCCTTGACAAACTCTACCGACCCGGCTTCGTTTCAACCAACCAAAGCGTTGCTTTGTCTGCTGGCGGCATCGCTGTTCTGGCTGTTGAACGCGTTGAACAAAACCGGTTATTCACTGAACATCGATTACCCGATTCATTTCGTTTACAACGACTCAGCTTACTGTCCGGTTACAACGCTGCCCCGCACCGTGCGGGTCAACGTGTCGGGCGATGGCTGGGGCTTGCTGCGTCATTCGTGGCTACCCTTTCAGACCGACCCCATCGACTATCCGGTCAGTCAGCCGCTTCGGGCATCGGTTATCAATACGTCGTCGCTGACAGCATCGCTGGCGGAACAAATCAAACGGCTGAAAGTCAATTACGTCGTAGCCGACACCGTCGATATCGCCTTTGACCGACGTGTCACCAAAACCATTCTGCTGCGAGTCGACAGTACGAGCCTTAACCTAGCACCGGGTTATGCCGTATCGAGCGTTATCAATGTGACACCGGGCAGCGTAGCCGTTACAGGCCCGCAACGATTGGTACGGGGCTTACCCGATACGCTTCGGCTCCGGATTCCCCGGAAACGCATCGTCGACAATTATGACGAGGAGTTATTGCTAACGCAGTTTCGGCATCCGCAGTTGCGGACATCTGCCAACCGGGTGCTTATCAGTTTCGAGGTCGGGCAGTTATTATCCCTGCCGAGTTCGTTATCGACCAACTGAGGCCGCGAACTAGTTGATACGTGGCAACGCCCAGCCGCGCCGGATAGCCACCAGCCGGATAATCGTGATCGTACCACTGGCCAGCCAGAAGTTTATAGCGGGGTCAATCGCCAGTGAGCGACCCGCCCAGAAAAGAAGTGCCCCTGCCAGACAAGCGGTAGCGTAGACCTGTCGGTCGAAAATAAGGGGCAGGTCGTTGACCAGCGTATCGCGGATAACACCACCGAAGATGGCTGACATTACCCCCAACAGCATAGCGGCCCAGTCATTTACGGCGAAGGAAAGAGCTTTCTGCATACCCAGAATTGTGTACAGCCCAATACCGATGGTGTCGAAAACCAGGAGTGGTCGACGCAACCGCCCAAACCACAAGCGACGTCCGACAAGCGCGATACCCACCGAGCCAATAATTGTCAGCAAATAATTGGGATCGCGAATCCAGGCAATCGGGTAAGCGCCCATGATGATGTCGCGCAATGTGCCACCGCCAACCGCCGTTAGAAAGCCAACGAAGAAGATACCAAACAGATCGTGGTACATCTTTTTACTGAGTGCCGACAATGCGCCGGATACGGCAAAAACCGCCGTACCGATCAGGTCGATCAAATACCAGTTTACCACTGTTCTACCGCTATCGTTAACCAGCGACAAAGGTAGTACGGCATCGTTTCAGGTCGTGGCCGATCCAATGACTAAACCCCGTTTTCCTGTATGAAATCAGTACTTCGCATTGGTGTTACCGGGGGGATCGGGTCAGGGAAAAGCCTGGTCTGTCGGGTGTTTACGTCGCTGGGCATACCGGTCTATCTGGCTGACGACCGCGCCAAATGGCTCACCGAGCATGATCCCATTCTGAGGGCCGACATTACGCGTGTGCTGGGTTCGATGGCGTACGACACGTTGGGCCGCTACAACCGAAGCTGGGTCGCGAGTCAGGTATTTTCCAACCCGGCTTTGTTACAGCAGCTCAACGCCGTGGTTCATCCGCGCGTCCGGGCCGATACGGCCGATTGGGTAGCGCAGCAGACACACGCGCCTTACGTCATCAAAGAAGCCGCATTGATGAAAGGGGCCAGTCCCGAGAGTGGTATCGATCAGGTGGTGGTCGTTGAATCGCCCTTAACAGTTCGTACCCAGCGCGTGCTGAAACGTGATGCACACCGTACGCTGGACGATATTCAGCGTATCATCGACAACCAGATCAGCGACGAACAGCGCCGACAATTCGCGGATCACGTCCTTTTCAATGATGATTCTCAGTTGCTGCTACCACAAATCTGGCACTTACATCAGCAGTTTCTGGCGCAGGCAGAACGCATCTGAGCATTATTTTCCAGCATGGTGAGGAGCGTATCCCCGCAGACCTGTCCGGCAGGCATTTTTAAGCACAGATAGCGCTGTTTGCTGGCCGTGGTGTCGGGTCCCCGACCTGACACAATCCCGGGCGAAGCCGTTTGCTATCGCGAGCGTGTCAAGTCGGGGACCCGACACCACGGCCAGGCTGGATCGGACTGACGTTCCTGACATGAGCCGGTTTTTACAATCTGTGTCTTTACCATAGCCGTAAAAGCCGCCAACCCAGGGGTATTATCTCGGCAGATCGGTCCATAAAACCGGATTCGTGGTGTATTTTTAGCGACTTACACATTCATCGACTCTATGCAAAAGACGACTACGCGTTTACTGCTGGCCTGCGCGGGCAGTTTCCTCCTGGGTGCGTTCATTATGGCACCCGACGACCCTAAAAAACCAATTACGAGCGAGATGGCCGACGTAGCATCGCGCGTGTTTGGCCTGACGTTTACCCCCGCCGAGCGCGACTCCATGCTCGACAACCTCAACGACTTCCGGCCCGACTACGAAGCACTACGCAAGGTCGACCTGCCGAACGATGTAGCCCCGGCCCTGTATTTCAACCCCCTGCCGACCGGGTTCAAACTCCCCGCCGGTGCGTCGGCGATGCCCGCCCCGGCATCAACGGGTATCAAGCGTCCGGCAAAACCGGATGAGCTGGCGTTTTACACCGTCACGCAACTGAGCGAACTGATTCGTACCCGGCAGATCAGTTCAGTAGAGCTAACGCGCTTTTTCCTGGATCGACTGCATAAGCACAACGCCACATTACACTGCGTGATTACGTTTACCGATTCACTGGCGATGCAACAGGCCCGGCAGGCCGACACAGACCTGAAAGCCGGTAAGTACCGGGGGCCGTTGCACGGCATTCCCTACGGGGCGAAAGATTTGCTGACCAAACGCGGGTACAAAACGACCTGGGGATCGGTGCCTTATAAAAACCAGACACTGACCGACGACGCGACGGTGATCCGTAAGCTTGAAGCCGCCGGGGCAGTGCTGTGCGCGAAAATGTCGGTGGGCGAACTAGCCTGGGGCGATGTCTGGTTCGACGGCATGACCCGTAATCCATGGAAGCCCGAAACAGGGTCCAGCGGCTCGTCGGCGGGGTCCGCATCGGCGGTGTCGGCGGGGCTATTGCCATTTGCCATCGGGACCGAAACGCTGGGGTCGATCGTGTCGCCATCGACAGTATGCGGCACAACCGGCTTACGGCCGACGTTTGGGCGGGTGAGTCGGCACGGGGCCATGGCCCTGAGCTGGAGCATGGACAAAATTGGCCCCATTACGCGGTCAGTCAACGATTGCGCGCTGGTGTTCAACGCCATCCAAGGCCCCGACGGGCTGGACCCGACCGTCATGGCTGCGCCCTTCCGGTACGCGCCCAAAACCTCACTGACCGGTATGCGGATTGGCTACGTAAAAAAAGCGTTCGAGAGCAACTACCCCACCCGCAGCAACGATTCGCTGACGCTTCAAACCCTGCGTTCGCTCGGTGCCGAACTGGTGCCAATCGACCTGCCAACTACTATTTCCTCCGGTCGAATCGGTTTTATTCTGGGCGTTGAAGCAGCAGCTTCTTTCGATGAACTAACCCGCTCCGGGCGCGATGACGAGATGGTGCGACAGGTCAAAAATGCGTGGCCGAATGAGTTCCGCTCGTCGCGGTTTGTACCGGCGGTTGAGTATGTACAGGCCAACCGTGCCCGTACCCGGCTCATCAACGACATGGCTGCTCTGCTGAAAAAGGAACGGCTTACTGTGTACATCAGCCCAACCTATGCGGGTGGTAACCTGACACTAACCAACCTGACCGGCCACCCCTGCGTGGTACTACCCAACGGATTCAATGCGCAAAAGACGCCATCAAGCATCACGTTTATGGGTCAGCTGTTTGCCGAAGGCGATGTGTTAGCCGTGGCCGGAGCCTATCAGCAGGCTACGCAATGGCACAGGAAGCACCCGTCGATGTAACCGTTGGCAGCTCGGTTTTCACAAACCTTTCAGGCGTATCAGACGTTCTTTATGGGAACACCAATAACAACTACGTTATGAAACGTCTGATGCTTTTAATGGCTTTATTCCCGCTACTGTACGCCTGTGCACCGCGCGTTGCCGTCGATTACAACAACAAGATTGACTACAGCAAGTACCGTTCGTTTACGTGGATGGATTCCGACGTAAAAGTGGGACAGAATCCACTCTACTACAATCAGATTGCCACCGACAATGTCGAAAACACGGTAGGGCAGGTGTTGAAAGGCAAGGGGCTGAAAGAAAACACGAAGAATCCGGACCTGCTGGTAGGGTATCACTTTTTCGTTGAA
The DNA here is from genome assembly GCA_964581865.1 of uncultured Spirosoma sp. Classification (GTDB taxonomy): domain Bacteria; phylum Bacteroidota; class Bacteroidia; order Cytophagales; family Spirosomataceae; genus Spirosoma. Next base: position 291,399 of record CAZOQC010000002.1, on the reverse strand, counting down.
GACAAAACCCGCACGGTGTCGACGCCAGGCTCGGCATTTTATGGTCCTTTCGGGGGTTGGGGTCGCTGGGGTTATGGCGGCTGGGGACCCGGTTACTGGGGTGGCTGGGGCGGTACACAGCAGTACATGCAGGAGCAGTACAAATCTGGCACCGTGGTCGTTGACATGGTCGATGCCGACACCAAAAAGCTGGTATGGCGCGGTTCCATTCAGGACGCTGTTAACAACCCGGCTAACATCTCCGAACGCCTGACTAAGCAGGTACAGGAGATCGTCGATAAATTTCCGGATCGGAACAGCTAGGTTTGTCTCAAACATCGGACCGCCGACGCGGCATCTTGCTGTTTGCTTGTCTAGGTTGAACAAACAGCAGAATGCTGTTTGAAACCAAATAAAAAAGGGGAAGCTGATTATCAGCTTCCCCTTTTTTATGGCTAAATCACACTGTTACCAGAGTTTTTCGGGGTAAACGCCCTGCTCGTGCAATCGACGCAGCGACGCCTGTACGGTCGGCTTATCGTCGGGGTAGGTCACGCCGAACCACTCCGACTGGCTGCGGAATACCCGGCACCGGCCCTGCCCGCGCTGAATCAGCTTTTCCATGACCGACGGGATATAAAACTCGGCTTTGGGCTTGTCGAAGTTCGCGCGGGCATAGTCTTCGAACTGATCTTTCACCAGTGGAAATACCTCGGGTTTGAACCCCCAGAAGTTCATCGACACGGGCGTCTCGGGGTCGAGCGTTTCAAATACATCGCCTTCCTCAAAGCCAATGACGCTCCCCGTCAGGCCAGCTTCCTTGCGGTAAATCTTCGTGCGCTCCACCACCGACGTCAGATTCTCCTGAGCATCGACGGTACACACCCCGCGCGATACCGATCCAAACTCCGAGAGCGTATTTTTTACTTCGTAGCCGACCATGGCGTGCAGCGCGGGGTCGGAATCGGTTTGCAGAAATTCACCCAGCACCCGGAAAGATTCGGGACCGTAAAAATCGTCGGCATTGATAACGGCGAACGGCGTTTTTGTTTGCGCCCACGCGCAGAGCATGGCGTGGCCCGTTCCCCACGGCTTGGTCCGGTCAACCGGGCCCATGTCGGCGGGGATGTAGGAATTCAGCGCCTGAATCGCATAGTCGACGTCGATTTTACCGGCCAGTTTTGGTCCGAATATCTCTTCGAAATCGGCTTTCAATTCCTCACGGATAATGAACACGACTTTGCCAAAGCCCGCCCGGATGGCGTCGAACAGCGAATAATCCATGATGGTTTCGCCGTTGGGCCCGAACTGATCGAGTTGTTTGATACCCCCGTAGCGGCTACCCATTCCGGCAGCCAGCAAAAGAAGTGTTGGTTTCATAGAAATGTAGTTGGTTGCGCTGACGGACAGACCGATTCAGCCGCTCAAAAGTAGCCAAAAACGATAGCGACCACCGAGTACGGTAGAAAATAGCCGCCTGATTTGGCTACTTCTGTTTTCGAAGGCCGAATCAACACTCATTTTTACCCATTAATCTTCGATTATAAAAATAATTTCTCAACACTATTCTATTCCTGATTGTTGTTAGTATAATTGTAAGCCAGGCAATAGTTGCTTTAGCAAACAATTCACTTCATCAACAAAAGTCCGTTGGGCCGGGGTTAACCAGACCTCGGCGCAGCGGCACAAGCTATGCCGTTCTACCATACACTCGGTCAGATTCCGCAGAAGCGACACACGCAGTTTGCCAAACCGTCGGTCGGTAACGGACCGGTGCCGTTGGCAGCGCTGTATTACGAGCAGTTGTTCGGTACGATTGGTTTTGAGGGTATGTCGTCGCTGCTGTACCATGTACACCGGCCAACGATGGTCCGGCACGTGCTGGAAAGCGTCGACATGACGCCCAGGCTGGCTGTTGAGAAGAATATGCTGTCGCGTAAGTTGCTGGGCTTTGAGGTACCCCCCGCCGATGATTTTCTCGACAGCCGCACGCCGTTACTGGTCAACAATGGCGTCGTCGTTGGGCTGGCCGCTCCGCGTCAGTCGATGACGGATTATTTCTACAAAAACGCGGATGCAGACGAATTGCTATTTGTGCATCGGGGATCGGGGCGGTTACGAACGCTGTTTGGCACGTTGCCATTCGGCTATGGCGATTATCTGGTCGTTCCGCGCGGGGTGATTTATCAGATCGAGTTTGACACCCGTACCGACACGGATGCAGAAAATCGGTTGCTGTACGTCGAGTCACATTCGCCGATTTACACGCCCAAACGGTACCGCAATCAGTTTGGGCAGTTGCTCGAACACTCACCTTTCTGCGAACGCGACATTCGCCGACCGCAGGATCTGGAGACGCATGACGAGACAGGCGATTTCCTGCTAAAAATCAAGAAACAGGGCGCGCTGCACTCGCTGATCTACGCCAGTCACCCGTTCGACGTGGTGGGCTGGGACGGCTATAATTATCCGTATGCGTTCAATATTCAGAATTTTGAACCGATAACAGGGCGTGTACACCAGCCGCCACCGGTGCATCAGACGTTCCAGACCGATTCATTTGTCGTTTGCTCGTTTGTACCGCGTCTGTTCGATTATCACCCACTGGCGATTCCGGCCCCGTACAACCACTCGAACATCGACTCCGACGAAGTGATCTACTATGTCGACGGTGATTTTATGAGCCGCAACGACATTAAACCGGGTCATATTACCCTGCATCCGGGTGGTATTCCGCACGGCCCCGCACCGGGCGCGATGGAGCGTAGCATCGGCAAGAAGGAGACGGTCGAGTACGCCGTAATGGTCGATACGTTTCGCCCGCTGATGCTGACGGAACAGGCACTCAAACTGGACGATGGTGTGTATTACCAGTCGTGGCTGGAATAACCCCACCCCAACCCCTCCCCGTTAGGGAGGGGCTACCCCGGTTCAGAGGCCAGCGCCCCTCCCTAACGGGGAGGGGTTGGGGTGGGGCTAGCCCCTACCGGGGGGCACATCTTAAACCAAAAACACAACTATCATGGAAACCCTGGAACTTGAGCAGCCCAATGTCGGGCTGCCAGACGAACCCGATTTTTTGCCACTAAACGGCGTCGATTACATTGAACTGTACGTTGGCAACGCCCGGCAGTCAGCGCATTATTTTCAGACGGCCTTTGGCTTTCAACCACTGGCTCACGCGGGGCTGACAACGGGCCTGCGCGACCGGGAATCGTATGTGCTGCAGCAGGGCAAAATCCGGCTGGTACTCACCTCTTCGCTGTACGGCTATACCCAGATCGGTGAACACGTCGATAAGCACGGCGATGGCGTACGGGTCGTGGCGCTGTGGGTCGACGATGCGACACGGGCCTACGAGGAAACCACTCGGCGGGGGGCCAAAGGCTTTATGCAACCGACGACTACCCAGGACGAACACGGACGAGTCGTACAATCGGGCATTCATCTGTACGGCGACACGGTACATCTGTTCGTAGAACGGAAAGCGTATAGGGGCATCTTTCTGCCCGGTTTCACCGCCTGGACACCCGCCTACCAACCAACCGACGCGGGGCTTCGCTATGTCGACCACATGGTAGCCAACGTCAACTGGAACCGCATGAACCACTGGATGGACTTCTATCATGATGTCATGGGATTTCAGCAACTGGTGTCGTTTGATGACAAAGACATCTCGACTGAGTACACAGCCCTGATGAGCAAGGTTATGAGCAATGGTAACGGGCGTGTGAAATTCCCGATCAACGAGCCGGCCGAAGGCAAGAAAAAGTCGCAGATCGAGGAATACCTTGATTTCTACGGCGGGCCGGGTATTCAGCACATTGCCGTCGCGACCGACAACATCGTAGACACCGTATTGACCCTGCAACAGCGGGGCGTCGAATTTCTAACTGTACCCGACTCGTACTACGACACGCTGGCCGAACGGGTCGGCCCGATCGACGAGGAGATTGCCACGCTGCGCTCACTGGGCGTGCTGGTCGACCGCGACGAGGAAGGGTATTTACTTCAGATTTTCACCCGCCCCATCTGCCCGCGTCCGACGCTGTTTTTCGAGATCATCCAACGCAAGGGTGCGCGCTCGTTCGGGAAAGGCAATTTCAAAGCCCTCTTCGAAGCCATCGAACGCGAACAGGCCCTGCGGGGGACGTTGTAATGGTAAAGAGCGAAAGAGTGAATGAGTGAAAGAGCGAAAAGCTGAATCACTCCTTCGCTCTTTCACTCATTCACTCTTTCGCTCTTTGATTATGCACCAATCATACTCCAGCTATACACCCGATGAGCAGGCGATGTGGACCCTGCTGTTTCGGCGGCAGATGGCGCAGTTGCCGGGTCTGGCCAGTGAAGCGTATCTGGCGGGGATTTCGGCAACCGGCTTTCGCGAAGACCGCATTCCCGACTTTGCCCAGGATCTGAACCCACGCCTGCGCCAGCTGACGGGCTGGCAGGTGGTGGCGGTGCCGGGCCTGATCGACAATCGGCAATTTTTCGAACTGATGGCCAACCGCCAGTTTCCGGCTACCACCTGGCTGCGTCGACGCGATCAGCTGGCCTATCTGCCGGAGCCGGATATGTTTCACGACACGTTTGGGCACGTACCGCTGCTGTCGAATCAGGCGTTCTGCGATTTTCTGGCGTCGTTGAGCCGAATTGCCCTGGCGCACATCGATAGTGAAGAGGCTATTGCCATGATTTCACGGCTGTACTGGTACACGGTGGAATTTGGCCTGATTCAGGAAGATGCCGCTCCTGGGCCGGGTAGGCTGCGTATTTACGGCGGGGGCATTTTATCTTCGTCAGACGAAACCAGTCACAGCCTGTATGATCCGGCCGTACAGCGCCGGCCGTATGATGTGGCTACGTTGCTGCAAACGCCGTACGTGATCGACCGATTTCAGGAGCAGTATTTCGTGATTGATTCGTATGAGCAGTTGTACGAGTCGGTGCCGGAAATTGAGGCCCGGCTGAATGCGCTGCTGGTTAGTTGAACGGCAGGCGTTAACTTGCCGGTTAACCGGCTGCTCACTTCCTGTTTATGACGCACCCCTCGGACGCAAGGGCTTACTTTTTCAAAATCGATACGACGATCAAGAAAATCCGCAACGCGCTGCAGAAGCAGTTCAATGATGCGGGTTTCGACCTTACCGTCGATCAGTGGGTTATACTCGATCACCTGGCCCGCAACCCCGGCAGTAGTCAGAACACCCTGTCGGAGATGACGACGAAGGATGCGCCCACGGTTACGCGCATCATCGATCTGCTGAGTCAGAAGGGGCTGGCCGAACGGCGCATGGCCGATACCGACCGGCGCAAATTTCTGGTTTTTCTGACTGATGCCGGGCAGGCCAAATACGACGATGTATTACCTGTTGTATCCGCGATGCGCCGGAAAGGCTGGGGCAATCTCAGCGACGACGACTACCATCATTTCGTCAAAATCATGGACTCGATCTACCAGAATATGAGCGAGTAACTTAGTTCGTGGTTTATAGTTTGTAGTTTATGGTTGGTCGCTAATTAGCTACCAGTCCCCCGGCAGAACTACAAACTACGAACTACAAACCGCACCCTATGTACGGCATATTCAGCTACGACATCGCACAGCCCCGGTTAGGGTACAAACACCACGACGCCGTTCTTGATCTGGAAGTGGTCGCACTGCTGGGCTTCTTCAATGACCTCGATCTCGACTCATCCGTTTTTGCTCAATCGACACTCAACGCTTTTATCGCGCTGGGTCGGCCGGTGCATCGGCTGGTGGGGCAGCGTATCCGCGATCTGCTAGCCGACAGCGAAGCAACGTTACTCAATGTACACGACCAGGTGTTGATTCCACTCGACCGGGCTACGCTGCTCCTGCCCGTTCAGATCAGCAACTACACCGACTTCTACGCCGGTATTCATCACGCCGAAAACGTTGGGAAGCTGTTTCGGCCTAATGCCGAGCCACTGTTGCCTAACTACCGGCATCTGCCCGTTGCGTATCACGGCCGGGCGTCGTCAATTGTCGTGTCAGGAACGGGCATTCAACGACCGGCCGGGCCATTTTTAGGACCCGACCAGCAACCCGTCTTCGGGCCAACACAAGCACTCGATCTGGAGCTGGAACTAGGGCTGATTATCGGCAAAGCCAACCCGCAGGGACAGGCCGTGGCAGTCGATGAAGCGGAAGATTATATTTTCGGTATCACCTTGTTTAACGACTGGTCGGCCCGCGACATTCAACGGTGGGAATACCAGCCGCTGGGACCGTTTCTGGGCAAAAACTTCGCGTCGAGCCTGTCGGCCTGGGTGGTACCCTTTGACGAGCTGGAACCGTTTCGAGTCGACGGGCCAACCCAGGAGCCAACACCCCTACCCTACCTGCAAACCACTTCGCCCGGCCACTTCGATCTGACGCTGGAAATCTGGCTGCAAACCGGCGACTTACCCCCGCAGCGGATCAGTCAGACCAACGCCCGGCACTTGTACTGGTCGTTCGCCCAGCTCGTTGCTCACCATACGGTCAATGGCTGTAATCTGGTGGTTGGCGATGTACTGGCAACCGGCACGATTTCGGGAACGCAGCGCGACTCATACGGCTCCCTGCTTGAACTAAGCTGGAATGGAGCACGGCCACTGATGCTGGCCGATAGTTCGAGCCGGGCATTCCTGCAGGATGGCGACACGATTACATTACGCGGCCACGGCTATATCGACGGGCACCAACTGACGCTAGGTGATGTAACCGGCACGATTCAGCCGAACGCTTAACCAAGACTATGAAAACGATTGACCCGGCGGATGTCTCCGCACCTGACTTTTATAAGCTATTGACGGCCACGATTGGCCCGCGCCCGATTGCCTTCGCCGGAACGGTTGATACCGCCGGACGGCCCAACCTGAGCCCGTTCAGCTTTTTCAACGTCTTCGGTTCGAACCCGCCCACGCTTATTTTTTCGACGGCCGTAACCCGCCACGGAACGCAGAAGCATACCCTGCAGAACCTGCGGGAAGTCGGTGAAGTCACGATCAGCGTGGTCAGCTACGGCATGGTCGAGCAGATGTCACTGGCCAGTGCCGAGTATGAGAAGGGGATCAACGAGTTCGAGAAGGCGGGGTTCACCGAACGCCCGTCGGACGCTATCCGCCCCCCAAGTGTCGCTGAAGCACCGGCTTCATTTGAATGCCGGGTAAAGCAGATCATCGAAACGGGAACCGAACCGGGCGCAGGCAATCTGATTATCTGCGAGGTTGTACGGGGCCATTTTCGCGACGACATTTTCGATCCGCAGGGTGTCATCGATCCGCACCGTGTCGATCTGATCGGGCGGCTCGGTGGCGACTGGTACTGCCGCGCCAGTGGTGATGCCCTATTTTCGCTCGCCCGCCCGAAAGTGGGTATCGGTGTCGATCAGTTACCGGAGCCCATTCGCAATAGTAAGATTCTGACGGGTAATGACCTGGGTAAACTCGGCAGTTTTCCGTCGCTACCCACACCGGAGGCGGTGCAGCAGTACAAACAGTCCGGTGTATTGACCGACACGTTCGACGAAGCGCGGTACGGTTGCCAGTATTTACCCGATTTGCTGCACCTGCGCGCTAAACAGCTACTGGCAGACAACAAGGTCGAAGAAGCATGGCTGACGCTGTTGCAGGGTTAAACCTGTCTCAAACAGCATCCTGCTGTTTGTTGTAACTACCCATGGCAAACAGCAGGATGCTGTTTGAGACAACATCATCACCGATGCTTGTCAACGCCGACCTGTTCGCAGAAGTCGAGGACGGGGCAGGTCGAGCAGCGGGGTAATGTGCCCGTACAGATGTGCTTGCCAAACGGCATCAGCAGCCGGTTAATGTCGACCCACTGATCGCGCGGCACCTGCTTTTCCAGCACTTTCAGCGTTTTCTCCGGCTGTGTCGTCTGCACGTATCCCCAGCGGTTGACTACCCGGTGTACGTGAACATCGACGCTGATCGCCGACTGCCCCGTCGCAACGCCGAGTGCCAAGTTTGCGCACTTCGGCCCGACGCCTTTCAGCGATGTCAGTGCCTCATAGTCAGCGGGTAGTTGGCCACCAAATTCATTGATAGTTCGCTCGGCAATACCACGCATGGTATACGCTTTCTGATCGGGATAAGTCGTGCCGTAGAGCAGATCAGTCAGCGTCGGGATGTCGAGCGCGAGGAGCTGCTCGGGTGTACGGGCGTGCTCAAACAGCCGTAACGACACGGGAATGGTTGTTTCGTCGAGTGTTCGGATGGAGACGATACACGAAATCAGCTGTTCGAACAGCGTATTGTATCCCCGCTCGTAGAGGTCAAACATGGCCGCTTTCGGAAACGGACGAATCGCGTCGGCGATGCGGGTAAGGACGGCGTCGAGATCGAAGTTTGGCTTCATCGGTGTCAGGGTTTCGTAACCTGACACCGAATCGACACAAACTGTTTTTAAACTTTCGTAATGACCAGTTCGACACGCCGGTTTTCGGGTCGCTCTTTCAATGTCCGATTCGTGTTGATGGGTCGCGACGGGCCGTAGCCAACCGTGTCGATGCGTTCCGCGCTGATCCCTTTCGAGACCAGGTATTTCTTGACCTCGTTGACCCGGTTGCGCGACAGCACCACGTTTGCGTCAAAATCACCAACGGTATCGGTGTGCCCTTCCAGCCGGATATGCATTGTCGAATTTGTCTGCATCAGGTTGAGCAACCGGTCAAGTTCAGGAAAGGACTCAGGCTTTAACTCGAACCGCTGCGCGTTGAAATAGATGTTTTTCAACGTCACTTTTGTGCCTGCTTCAATCGGCATCAGATCGAAGTTACGGGCAACGCTGCGGCTACTGGCGTTCAGCGTATCGGTCAGGCTCAGGTACCCCGCTTTCGACGCTGTTACAACATACCGCCCACGCGTGTCTACCGGGATCGAGTACGCGCCCGTCAGCTCACCGCTTTGCGTCGAATCCGTAGCCGAACTGCCGTCGGTTTCAGCACCGGATAGTAACTGATACGTCAGCGTGGCCCCAATCAACTTACGCGTTTTGGCATCGCGGGTCAGGCCCGTAATCGCTACGTTTTCCGCAACAGCAGGTTCGGCTGGCTGTACCGGTACGGGCGCAGGTTTTGGCTTGGGGGCTGGTGTCGTACCGACGCCGGGGGTTGTGCGTGGTGTTGTACGCGGCTGGGTCTGGACGCGGGGCGTTACAGGCGTAGTCGGCCGACGTTGGGCATACGTCTGTTTCTTCTTTGGATTAGTGATGTGAACGCCCCAGAAATTGAAGCAGCGTACCGAGCCGTGGTCGCGGCATTCGTATAGATCAAACACGGTATAACCGGGATCGATACGTTCGAAATACACGACGAAATCAACCCGTTCGCCCGGTTCAACAATACGACTTGTTTCGGGCGGAATATTCTCCGCCCGGATAAACTTGTACGATCTTTCTCCCTGATTGATATAGATGCGGGACGATGGCTGAAAGCCGATTGTACTCTCCGACCAACTGCTTCGACTACCTCCATCGGGCTGCGGAATAATAAACGGATTCCGACGCCGACCCGTCGAACCACTTCCTCCCGGCGATAAGTGAGTCATGTAAATGATGGTGTACTCATTAGTCAGTTCGACACGCCGGATGGACACGTCCTCGTCGTTGATGTCATCGACGCGGGGGGCTACCGTTACGTACTGCGCCTGCACGTAGAGAGCCGGAGCCAACAGCAGGCAGCTTAGCAGAAAGGAGAAAAATTGGCGGTTCATAGTCGTTGTTGGGTAGGGAAGTACATCCCTAAAACGTTGGACTATAACGCCGGGTTCAGGGTTTAACCGTACGGTGACTTCCAAAAAAAAATGCGCCGGATTCAGATCCGACGCGCTTTTTCTGCAGGAACCATTTACCCCACAGAACTACCCCACCCCAACCCCTCCCCGTGAGGGAGGGGCTACCACCATCCAGGGGGCAAAGCCCATCCATAGCGGGGAGGGGTTGGGGTGGGGTCAATGGCTAATCAATACCCGGCATTCTGCAACAGCGCGGGATTGGTCGTAATCTCCCGCAGCGGAATCGGATAAATCAGCCGGGTGCTGTTCCAGGCCACCGTTGTCGTACCGGCAACGATGCTTTGACGGGTGCGCTTGACGTCGTGAAGCAATGTACCCTCGAACGCCAGCTCCAGCCGCCGTTCGCGCAGGATAGCAGCGGCCGTCAGTAGGGACGCCGTCAGCGCGGTTGCACCGGCCCGCGTCCGCACCGTATTGATGTCGGCCAATGGCGTTGCGCCAACGGTTGTCCCGGCCCGGAAGTTGGCCTCGGCCCGCGTCAGATACATTTCAGCCAGCCGGAGCACCTGAATATTGCCGTACTGGTTAACAAATTTAGCCGTTCGAATGGCCCCGATTTCATCCTGGTAGAACAGGGCTCCCCGGTTATCATTGGCGTCATACAGGGCAAGGTGCTTATCGGTAATCTCGATATCACCCCGACCACCGTATTCCGACGCGCCATAGAACGTGTTCAGGTCATTCGTGCCGTCCTGATCGGTTATCTGAATGGCAAAAATGGTTTCGCTGGTATTGCCTCCGCTAACGTTCGTGCGCAGGTCAAACACCTGCTCGATAGGTACCAATTGATACTGGCCACCCGTGATGACGCGGTTGGCGGCAGCCGCAGCGTTGGTATAGTCCAGCTTTTGCAGATAAACCCGCGACGCCTGCGCAGCGGCAGCTCCTTTCGTGGCAAAAAACCCATTCGTCGCTGGCAGTTTCGCTTCGGCATCAACCAGATCCTGAATGACCTGTGTGTACACAGTGGCTACCGGGCTGCGGGCAACATTGTTGCTGGCGTCAATCGATGTCGTCGGTGTCAGCACGATGGGTACGCCGAGGTTCGCGTTGTTGTCGCCGTCGCCCCACGTCTTGGCGTACACCCGCACCAGTTCGAAATACATCGACGCCCGGATAAACTTGGCTTCGCCTTCGATGCGGTTCCGGTCGGCCGATGCAGCCAGACTCAAATTGGCCAGCACTGTATTGGCGATGTTAATGGCCCGGTACGCACTGGTCCAGGTCACGTCAACCTGATCGTTGTTAATCAGCAACCGTTTGGTGTACATCTGCTGTGGGGCCGCGAAGGTCCCCGTCCAGGTCACCTCCCCGTTATCGCCCAACAATTCGGCGTCGCGTTGCAGATCGCCCCCGTACACGTTAACACTACCAATGGCGTCGTAGGCACCGACCAGCAGCGCGTTCAGGTCAGAAGCGGTAGACAGGGCCTGTCCGGCCGACACGTTGGTGACCGGTTTAATATCCAGCTTACCCGTGCAAGACGTGAGCCAAAGCCCCGTTGCCAGCATCGAAGCCAGTGCTATAGAGTTGATTTTCATTTGACTGTCAGATAAGAAGGCCGTTAGAAACCGATTTGCACACCGCCAACGATGGTACGCGGCTGGGGGGCTGAATAAAAGTCGATACCCAGGTTAACTGGATTACTACTGTAGGAATCTGAGTTGACCTCAGGGTCCCAACCGGTGTACTTAGTAAACGTCAGCAGGTTTTGCCCCGTCACGTACACCCGCACCCGATCCAGCTTTACCCGGCTTACGACCGACTTCGGCAGCGTGTAGCCCAGCGAAACGGTCCGCAACCGGACATAGTCGCCTTTTTGCAGATAACGCGACGATTCGCCGGTTCCGTTACCACCTACCAGTCGGGCCTGTGGTACGTTGGTAATATCGCCCGCCCTACGCCAGCGGTTCAGCTGATCGATCGACTGGTTATCGAAGAAATCGCCGTTGGCCGACTGAAACTTACCACCGCCGTTGTAGATGTAATTACCAGCCTGCCCCTGAAACAGCACGCTCAGGTCGATACCGGCGTAGCTGAAGTTGTTGGTCAGACCGCCGATGAATTTCGGCGTCGGGCTACCCAGTGCAACCAGATTTTCCGGACTACTGGCAACGTTATAGTCATTGGTGGTGCCAGTACGACTGGTCGTTCCATCGGCGTTCGTCGTCGTGATACGATAGAGCGCATCGCCGTTTTGCGGATCGACGCCGGCATATTCGGGCCCGTAGAACACGCCCAGCGGCTGCCCTTCCTGCGCCCGGTTGAGGAAAGAACCCGTAATGGTCGTACCGCCCAGATCGGTTACGCGGTTGGTGTTGTAGGCGATATTGAACGAGGTGTTCCACTTAAACGCCCCCGTTATATTCTGCGAATTCAGCAGTACTTCGACCCCTTTGTTATCGAGCTTGCCCACATTGCGCAGTTGTGTCCGGTAGCCCGTCGAGCCCGGTACGTTGACGTTCAGCAGCAGGGCCGTCGTGTTTTTCTGGTAGTAGTCAATTTCGCCCGACAGCCGGTTGTTGAACAGACCAAACTCAAGGCCAAAGTCGGCCTGTAGTGTTTTTTCCCAGGTCAGGTTCGGGTTGGCAATCTGCAAAGGAGCCTGCCCCGGCACGCCTGCATAACCGTATGAGACTCCTGCTAGGCTAGCCGCCCCATACAAAGCCTGCGAATTAAAGTTCCCGATTTCGGCGTTACCCGTCAGGCCGTAACTAGCCCGCAGTTTAAGCAGGCTGATGACCGGTACCGACTTCATAAACGACTCATCCGAAATGATCCAGCCCGCTGATGCAGCCGGGAATACCCCAAATCGGTTATTAGCGCCGAACCGGCTCGATCCGTCGACCCGCGCCGATGCCCCGAGTATGTATTTGTTGGCAAAGCGGTAGTTTACACGGGCGAAGTACGACAGGAAGCTGAAGCCTGTTTCGGTACCTGCGCCCCCCGTAATTCGGGCCGCCGATGTAATTTGTTTGTAGGCATCGCTGGGAAACTGCTGGCCCGTCACCGACGCAAAGTTATTACGCGACTGCTGGTACGACATACCCAACGTTGCATCGATGTCATGCTTTTCGGCAATCGTCCGGCCAAACGAGAAGTAGTTGTTCGTCGTGTAATTAACCACCTGCCGGAAACTGTTGACGCCTAATCCGTTGGGCGCACCCGTGTTGCGGGCCGTTTCCTGCCCGGAGTATTCCTCTTCCTGCTGACTGATAATGTCGGTCCCAAAATCGGTGTGGAACGTTACACCCGGCACGATTTTGTACTCGGCATACGCGTTGGTCAGCACCCGGAACACCCGCGCCTGTATGGCCGCAAAGTCGCGGTTTAGCAGCGGGTTGTAGTACAGCGTGTAGTTACCGCTCAGCTGATTGGTACGGGGGTCGATGATGGGTGTCATCGGCGGCAGGGCCACAATCTGCATCGGCGTCGAGAACGCGTTGTCGTCAGATACCCGGTCGTTGATCGAGTTCACCAGATTCAGTTTGACACCGATGGTCAGCTTGTCCGACGCCGTATGGTCGAGGTTAGCCAGCCCGCTTAGCCGACGGAACCGGTTTTTGATCAGGATACCATTCTGGTCGAAGTACTGACCCGACACATAAAACCGCGTTTTGGCGTCGCCACCGCGTGCGTTAAAATCGTACTGCTGCGAGGGTGCTTTCTGAAACGCTTCAGCCTGCCAGTCGGTATTGTATTTCGGATTGGCCCCCTGCCAGCCTGCTGCATCACCAGCCGCGAAGCGAGTGAAGCGGGTGTTCAGCGACGTACCGGGTGCCAGATAACCCAGACTGATCGAGTTTGCCAGTGCTTCCTGAAGCAGTTCGACATACTGGTTGGTATTGAGCCACGTCCGCAAATGAGTTGGGGTGCTCATCCCGTACTGTGCGCCAACTTCAAACGTCGTTTTACCGGCTTTTCCCCGCTTGGTCGTAATCAGTACGACGCCGTTGGCCGCCCGCGCCCCGTAGATGGCACCGGCAGATGCGTCTTTCAGGATTTCCATCGACTCGATGTCGTTCGGATTCAAATCGGCGATGGGGTTCGTCGGGGCCGTTGTCGACGACTGATCCGACGACGTAACCGGAATACCATCGACGACGTAGAGCGGCTGGCTACTGGCCGTCAGCGAAGCAGCGCCCCGCACCCGGATTTGCAGACCCTGCCCTACTTTACCGTTCAGCGACGTAATCTGCACCCCGGCTACGCGCCCGGCGAGGGCCTGTTCAGCACTGGGTACCGGTATATTCTCGATTTCGCGCGACGATACCTGTGCAATATTACCGGTCAGGTTTCGCTTCGACTGCGCCCCGTAGCCCGTCACGACGACCTCGTCCAGTGCGCGGGTATCATTGCTCATCGCTACGTTTACTGTAGCGCGGTTACCGACCGATATTTCCTGCGTAGTTACACCAACAAAACTGATTACCAACGTATTGATGTTCGGGGGTAGTTCCAGCGAGTAGTTACCATTCGCGTCGGACTGCGTTCCCCGACTGGTTCCTTTCGCTACGATAGACACGCCCGGCAGCGGGGTTCCGTCTTCGGCGGACGTTATTTGCCCGGTTACCCGCCGATTTTGCGCCAGTGCCGGCAGCGTCAGCAGCACGCAGAGTAAAATGGCTAGTTTAGATAAATGTTGTCTCATAGATGAGCGACGTTATTGATCTGTTTACGATCCAAAGTACGTCTTAAAATTTGGTTAATGGACGTATTCGCAAAATTGTACAACATTTAAACTGGAGAAATTCTACTTCTGGCAGGTGCACTATACAGCCAAAAAAAGAACCGGAGAACGACCTGTAGCCGCCCCCCGGTTTTATACGCTAACCTAATGTACCTGCTACCCTAGAAGTTTGGGTTTTTGGTAGCTACGCTCGATGTCGATGGGTTCAGCACCGATTCATCCGCCGGTACATCCCAGTAATCGAGGAAGTTGTAGCTGATCGTTACGTTTTTGTTGATCGCACCGGCTGTCGTAATAACCGTGTTGCCATAGGTACCTCCACCATTGGCGATGTCGTAGATCCAGCCCCACCGGCGACTGTCGTAATAAGACAGACCACGGCTGAACAGGGATACGCGCCGTTCTTTGGTCAGTTCAGTCAAGGCTTTGGCCAGCGTCAGACCCGTGCCCGTCACAGCTGCTACGCCCGCACCCTGGTAGTTTCGTACGGCATCGACATAACCCAGTCCTGCTTCGATGTTGCCCAGCCGCATATTAGCTTCAGCCAGAATCAGCGCGTTCTCTTCGTAGCTACCGGCGATGTACAATTCGTAGGCACCAGCCGTCCGGTTACCATATACATACACACCCGATGCGCCGTTGCCGCCGTTTACCATGCTATAGCGCGTGGTATAGGTGTAGTTGTTTTTGTAGGTGGTCTTCGTATCGAAGTTGTTCGACAACCGCTTGTCGCCCGAATTGAACGACTGAATAAAGCGTTCGCTGATCTTGAACGTCGACGCCGTATTGGGGTTCGTTGTCAGCGCGGATACCGTACCGCCCGTGGGCGAGATGAAAAAGTTCTTCTCTGTAGTACGGCCTGTAAACACGATGTCACCCTTCTGAATACCCGCCGTTGCCAGCGTCAGCACACTGTTCCAGTCGGCAGCAGTCATGGTCGAGGTCGACGATTTGGCGATGGTCGCGTTCGGATTGCTGTTGACAAACGGAGCCAGTTTGTTAGCGATGATGTTACGGGCCAGCATCGTGTTGATGTTCCGTTTCCACACGTCGACCGTTGGCACCCCACCCAGACCAACCTGGTTGATGGCCGGAATCAGCTGACCCAGCATCGATTTGTAGTCGTCAGTGCTGGTAATGCTGCTCAGCGTCGTAGCGGCCATGTTCAGGTACGTGTTCGACTGCGTGATGATTGCGTCGTGCGATACGTAGTTGCTGTTCGTTGCCCCGTACTGGTCTTCGATCAGTCCGGCGTAATACATCGACCCGATCGACGCGTAGGCGTAGCCTTTCCACCAGTAGCACCACGCCTTTACCGTGTTCTTTTTCGAGGTTGCATCCCCCGAAAACGAAATATTATCGACGGTAGACAATACCTGATTACAGGCGTTGTTGAGCGCGTACATATTCAGCCACTGGTAATAGAGTGGGTTGTTGCCCGCTCCCGTTGCGGCCCGACTGTTATACGACCGGATGATACCGATCTGCGGGGCTGGGTTCGTCTGCTTCGTACCGTCGTCCAGAATGATGTAGTCAGGCACGCCAATCGTCGTCACCTGGTTGTTCGAGGCATCGGCCCCAACGATATCCGCCATCAGGGCACTGTAACCCCAGGGCAGTGAAAAATAACTGTCGCCCAGCCAGCCGTCGCCGTTGGCAAAGCCGTTGATATAGACGCCACCCTGCGCCAGCGAAACCAGACCCGCTTCAGTATTTACGTTGGCCGACACAGTTGGCGCGTTGGGGTTACCGACGTCGAGCTGGTCTTTGCAGGCGCTTCCGCTCAGCAACGTAACCGCCAGGCAGGTAGCTGTAATAAACTTATGATTCGATATGAACTTCATGTGTAAGGACGTTAGACGATTAGAAGCCAATGTTCAGACCAACCTGATACGACTTGATGTTGGGCAGGGTGCTGTGGTCGACACCCCGGTCGAACGATGAGTTCGAGGCACCCGAGCTGATTTCCGGATCGTAACCTGTGTACTTGGTGAAGGTCAGGATGTTACGACCGGTGAACACGATCTGTGCCCGGCTCAGGTACGGAATCTTTACCACTTTGGCGATGTCGAAAGCCAGCGATACGTTACGCAGCCGCACAAACGACGCATCTTCTACGAAGAAATCTTTGGTGGCGTTGTTACCGGCTCCACGCAGGCTGCCCCACAGGTTGTAATACGCGCTCGACCAGTAGGCCGGAAAGGCTCCCGTTTTGCCGTCGATGGTTACCTGCTTGGTGAAGTCGCCACTGATACCATCGCGGTACATCCACTCTTTTGTCTGGTTGTACAGGTGGCTGCCATATACCCAGTCAAACTGGAAATTCAGCGTCAGGAAGTCCTTGAAGGAAACGCCATTGATGAACGACATATTGAACTTGGGGTTCGGGTTCATCAGCGGGTAGGTTTCGTTGGTGAACTGCATCTGGTACGTCGATTTGTTCACAACGCGCCCGTCAACGATCTGATACTGCCCTTCGTTGGCCGGGGTGATATACCGCTGCCCTGACTGGTTTACGTAATCGAGGCTGGTCAGTGCCTTGTAGCCGTAAACCTGCCCGATTGGCTGACCCGGTGTCAGCACCAGTGCCGTACTACCAGCACTCGTCGTCAGAATAATGTCGGCACCGCCCGAGATGGCATCGATCATCGACAGTTGGTGACCGAAGTTGGTGGTGAAATCCCATTTCAGACCCGGCGAGTTGTATACGGGCAGCGTCAGCGAGAACTGCACCCCGTTGGACGACATGTTGATGGCGTTGGTCAGCTGACCCGTCGAACCCAGCGAGGGCGGTACACTCACCGAGTAGATTACGTTTTCGCTCTTACGCTTCCAGTAGGTAAACGAACCCGTGATCGAATTCAGCCACGACCGGCCAGCACTACCACCAATCGTAAAGTCCGTACCAAGTTCCAGTTCTTTCGATACTTCTACCTGAAGGTTCGGGTTGTTGGTCGACGTTGGGATCGTATAAACCAGCCCCGTACCCAGGTTCTGCTGACCCAACACCGGGTAGCGGTCGAAGGCACCCGGCTGAATACCGGCTTCACCATAAGCGGCCCGTAGTTTGAAATACGGCAGGGCATTGGCGATGCTGCTGTTCTTGAAGAACGACAGCGGGTTGACGAATACGTCGGCGTGGGGGAAGGTAAACGGCTTTGAACCACCACCAAAGGCCGATGACCAGTCGCTCCGGAACCCGGCTGTTACCCCAACCAGATCACCGTACGTAATTTTCTGGTTGACCAGGTAGCCGTACGTGATGAAGGGCGTAACGTAATCGTATGATACCGCCTGCGAAGCGGTGGAACTGATGTTGTACGGCGGTGCCATGCTCAGCCCTACCCCATACGTACGGTAATCGGTCGACCGGTTTTTGCGGTAATCGAACGACACCTGCGTGCTGGTTTCGATCGGCAGTTTGCTACGGAAATCCTCCTGGAAGTTGGTGCGGAAGTAGGCCGTACCCAGGAAGTTCTGGAAGGTGTTGGTGTACTGGAAATTATCGATTTCCCCTTTGTTGTCCGTTGCGTTGTACGAGCTATAGCTGTTATAGTAGTTCGAGCTAACGTTGGCCGACTGGTTGAAATAGGTCCAGCGGGCGGCTTCGTTCCGGTAGTTGATCCCGTATTTGGCGTCCAGCTCGACGAACTTGTTCACTTTGTAGTTGGCGTTGAAGTTCTGGAGCACCTCGATCTTGTTGTTCAGGCCGTTGGTGTATTCCTGCACATAGTACGGGTTGCTGGAGTTCACGCTGACAAAGTCGGCCAGCGGGTGAACGGCGTAAGTACCATCGGCCAGCGGACGGGTCAGATCGAAGAACGGCGACGTATTCAGGAAGCCGTACGTGGCTCCGGTACCCGCACCTGTGCTACCCGCTGTTCCGACGGCGTATGTGGCCCCCAGTCCCGGATGCAGCGTGTTTTTGGTGTAGATCAACTGCGTGCTGGAGCGGATCGTGAAGTTCTTGAACAGTTCCGTTCCGAGGTTAGCCGACAGGTTGCTGCGATCCAGATACCCGTTTTTCAGGATCGGGCTCACGGTATGGTTGTTCGACGCCGTGATGCTGTAGTCGTTTTTCTCACCACCACCCGAAATGGTAATGCTGTTGTTGCTCGTACTACCCGTCTGAAACACCTGTTTGAAGTGATCGTAGTATTTCAGATTGGCGTCGTACGCTTTGCTGTTGTCGTTGTTGATGTTCTGAATGGCGTACCGCGTAGCGCCCCCGTACTGGTAAGACAACCCAACGACAGAGCCGTTTTCGTTGTAGGCCAGCGGTTGACCCGTCGTTGCACTGATGATGTTGTTGTTGGCATCGGTCAGCCACGAATGCTTGTCAGCCTTGTGTACGTTACCCGTATTAAGGAATTCGTTCGACGAGTAGCTGCTTGAAAAGTTGACCGATGTGCGACCCTTCCGGCCTTTCTTGGTAAACACCTGAATAACACCGTTGGCACCCTGCGCCCCGTAGATCGAGGCCGAAGCCGCGCCCTGCACCACCTCTACCCGGTCGACGTTGCTCAAATCAAGCGAGTTGATGTCGGTACCGGCCACCTGTACACCGTCGACCATAATCAGCGGACTGGTGCTGCCCTGTACCGAGTTGATACCCCGCAGCAGAATGTTGACGGGCGCACCGGGGTTACCACTAACCGACGAAATCTGCGCCCCCGGAATTTTACCGATCAGCGCCTGATCGATCGATGCAGTTGGGGTTTGCGGCAGGTTTTTCGCCGATATACTTTCCACCGAAATACCCAGTTTGGCTTTACTGGTTGCGATACCACTACCCGTCACGACGACTTCGGTCAGCAATTTGGAATCGGACGCCAGACTGACGTTTAACTCGGTATCATTTCGCAGGGTCAACTCTTGGGTTTTAAAGCCGACGAAGCTAAACACCAGCACAGTACCGTTTCCGTTTGGTACCGACAGCGAATACGTCCCACCAGCATCCGTTACAGTACCCCGGTTGGTTCCTTTAATAACGACCGACACGCCCGGTACAGCGGCCCCATCTTCGACCGCCGTAACCTTGCCGACGACCCGGCGGTCCTGCGCCTGCGCAATAGTCAATAGCGAGCATACCAGCAGTACACTCATCCATAGAACTTTTCTCATAAGGTATTTTATATTAGGTAAGCATTAGGTACAATTACAAATATATCGAACCTTCGTAATCCATATTATATTCTGGTTAGGTTTAATCAGTTTATAATTTATTCTACACTACTATACATCCGTAAAATATTCTACTGATTTCTCATTTTTATAGACTTACAATGCTCACGTATCTTTATTTAAATCAATGGTATTATACTCATAGTGCTATAGTCACGTCACTCAGCGAACCGGCCGGTACAGATACACCCGAATCGGTAACTTTACACCGTAGCGAATACCATTCACTCGGGCGATGGCCTAACGCAGCTGCCGACAAGCGGCCGAATTGACACCGACACGATTAATCACAAAAAAGCCGCTGCCCGGATTGAGCAGCGGCTTTTTGCCTGGCCGATTAGGCTTTACGGGCAACGTTGATTTATGAGCTGTTCGATCTCGGAACGCATGGAGATAGCGTACTGATAGCCGATGCGGAATACTTCCCTCGCCTTGCTGATGTCGGTGGGGCCGTAGCCAACCAGATCGTGCGGCTCGATCAGCACATTGCAGCGACCGAATTTATCGCGCGTTTTGCTTTGCACCGCCAGAATCAGGCTGCGCTCGATAACGCCCCGCACCGACCGAACCGGCCGGGCCATACCAACCGGGTTGCAATGCGAGGCAATAATTAAATCGACCTTGCCTTCGATCGGCTCAACCGGCAGATTGTTCAGCACCCCCCCGTCGATATACTGTCGTTTGTTGATGAGCATGGGCTCGAAAATACCCGGCAGGCAACACGATGCCAGTACCGGCCGGATCAGTTCGCCCTTGTCGAACAGCACCTGCACACCATCGGTCAGGTCGACAGCTACGACGTGCAGCGGGATGTGCAGCCCCTCGAACGAGTCGTGGGGAATGTATTTGCGGAACAGGTCCGTCGCTGTATCGAGCCGGAGCAGTCCCATGCGGTTCCAGGCCGGGCGCAGGTGCTTCATAAACGACGACGACTCGAACAGTTTCAGGCTCTCATCGGGGGAATAGCCCTGTGCGATGAGTGCGCCCACAATGGCCCCGGCGCTCGTTCCGGAAATCTGATCGAACGTCAGGCCCATTTCCTGAAGCGCCTTGATAATACCCAGGTGCGCAATACCCCGCGCACCGCCCCCCGACAATACCAGTCCAATTTTCATGCGTGTGTTAGCTAGCGGCCGACCCGCCACCAAAGCCAGTTGTCATAGCAACTCCGCCAGCGTACCTTTCTGTTTGACCCGAATCCCTTTTTCGGTACGCTCGACCAGCGCAGCTTCCGCATAGGGGTCGTGATCGAATACCAGTACCCAGTCGCCATCGACAGCCTGCTCGAGGTACTGCTCCTTCTCACTCATCGCCACCAGCGGCCGGATATCGTAGCCCATTACGTACGGTACGGGCACGTGCGACGTCGATGGAATCAGGTCGGCACAGAATAATAACGTCCGACCGGCGTACTGGATTTTCGTCAGCGTCATTTTTTCGGTATGCCCGTCGACGTACAGCAGGTCCAGCCCGCTGATGCCGTGCGCGTGCTGGTCGGTGAACCGTAGCTGACCGCTTTCCTCCAGCGGCAGCAGGTTTTCGCGCAGGTACGTCGCCCGTTCGCGGGGTGTTGGGTTCATGGCCCAGTCCCACTGGCCCTGATGGACCCAGTACGTCGCGTTGGCGAAGGTGGGCGCCAGTTTAGTATGGGCCGCGTCGGTGTAGCTGACGGCCCCACCCGCATGGTCGAAGTGCAGGTGGGTCAGCAGTACGTCGGTCACGTCGTTGATCGAATAGCCCGCCCGTTCAACTTCGCCGGTCAGGGTTTTGCCGTTGGGCAGGTCGTAGAAGCTAAAAAAGCGATCGGGCTGTTTATCGCCCGCCCCGGTATCGACCAGCATCAGCCGGTTGCCTTCTTCGATGAGCAGGCAACGCATGGCCCAGTCGCACAGATTGCGGTCGTCAGCGGGGTTGGTTCGTTGCCAGATCGTTTTGGGAACAACGCCGAACATAGCGCCCCCGTCGAGTTTGAACGGGCCAACGTCAATGGTTTTAAGTTGCATAGGAAAAGGAATTGTGAAGCGCGGCACACTGCTATCGGGCCTTTGTAAGTATAACAAATTTATCCCGACCAAACCTTTGCCGACCGTCTATCGTATTGATAGTATACGAGTTTCTCACCGACCCGATTACGTATGAAACGTATTGTGCATAAGCATCCGCTGGCGATTCGCTGGTTTCACTGGATCAACTTTCCGGTGCTGTTTGTGATGATCTGGAGCGGTTTGCTGATCTATTGGGCCTACGATCCTTATAATATTCAGATCGGCGACTACGTGCTGTTTTCGTTTTTCCCCGACGGTTTTTACAAAGCCTTGGGCGTACCGTTCCGGCTGGCCGAAGGTATGGCCTGGCACTGGGTGTTTATGTGGGTGTTTATTCTGAACGGTATTCTGTACGTGGCATACACCTTTATTTCGGGTGAATGGCGGCATCTGGTACCCGACCGGCATTCGTTTCGGGAAGCTATTCAGGTAACGTTGTATGACTTCGGCCTGCGCAAAACCCAGCCGCCGTTTGTGAAGTACAATGGTGCGCAGAAGATCGCGTACTTCGCGATTATGCTGATGGGCATTGGCTCGGTACTGACGGGCTTCGCTATCTACAAACCCGTACAGATCGCCTGGCTGACGACCTTGCTCGGCGGATACGAAGCGGCCCGGCTGGAGCATTTCGTGCTGACCGTCGGCTTTGTCCTGTTTTTCTTCATACACGTCGCACAGGTAATCCGGGCGGGCTGGCACAATTTCCAGTCGATGGTAACGGGCTTTGAGGTTGTCAAACCCAGCGATCCCGAACGGCCGGTCAGCCAGCAACCCGCGCCTGATCCAGTTCCCTCATCTGATCCCGTTTTACCGTCTCAACCCGCCCTGTCATGAGCCAGTCAACCGAACCCAAACTACCCGAAGAAGACGTTCCCGAATCGGCGACGCGCCGGAAAACGCTGATTTCGTTTGGCGTGTTCGCGCTGGCTGCTGCTGGCTCGACGGGGCTGTACAAGTATATCGCCGACAGTAAAAACGCGATGGGGGTGAAACGTCCGCTACGGCTGGTACTGAACAAAAACGAAACGGTTGCCAGAACATATTTCAGCAACACGCATCTGGTCCCCACCTTCGACCCGAAGCAGGCCGCCCGACCAGCCCGGGTCAACGGCTACGATGGCATAAAGAAACCCATCCCTGACGACTGGCAGCTGCAAATCGACCGGCCCAATGCGGAGCCCCTGCTGCTGTCGATGGATGCGATTAAAGCCCTGCCGAAGCACGAGATCACGTACGAGTTCAAGTGCATCGAGGGGTGGAGTCAGAAACAGAACTGGGCGGGTGCGCGGCTGTCGGATTTTATGGCGGCTTACAAACTGGGCACCCGTAGCGGTAATGCCCCCAATCCCGATCAGCCCGACGACCTGTTTAAGCACGTAGGCATGGAAACACCCGACAAAGGCTACTACGTGGGTATCGACATGGCGAGCGCCCTGCATCCGCAGACGCTGCTGGCCTATGAGAACAACGGCGAGCCGATCACCGCGCAGCACGGCGCCCCCGTCCGGCTGATTATTCCGGTGAAATACGGCGTCAAAAACCTGAAACGCATTGGCCGGATGTTCTTCTCCGACACCCGCCCCCGCGACTTCTGGGCCGAACGGGGCTATGATTATTACGTAGGCTTGTAACCCAGACCTCCAGGTCTGGAGGGCGCGCCAGTGCCCAAAAAGCTACCGCCATAAGTGATTGGCCTGACGGCCTCCAGACCTGGAGGTCTGGGCTACAAAAGCACTCCCCTATGCTCATCTTTCTTCTCCTGACAAGCCTGCTGGCAGGCCCGACGAACCCCGGTAAGCCGACGGCCCGGCCGGTGGTGGTACTGGAACTGTTTACGTCGCAGGGATGCTCAAGCTGCCCGTCGGCCGATCAGACACTCAAACAAATCACCGATCAGGCCAACGCGTCGGGGCAGGCGGTTTACGGCCTGTCGTTCCACGTTGACTACTGGGACCGGCTGGGCTGGCGCGACCCGTTCAGCAGCCATCAGTTTACCGAACGGCAGCGCCAGTACGATCACGCCCTGAATACGCAGACGTACACGCCCCAACTGGTTATCAATGGGCGTCAGGATATTATAGGGAGTCAGAGCGGCCGGATTCAGCAATCAATTCGGGCCATCCAGCAGCAACCGGCGTCGGCCTTTGTGGGTATCGATGGCAAGATTACGGACCAAACCAACGGGCAGGTTTCTGTTCAGTACGAACTGGCAGGCACCGGCGCTTACCGGCTCAACGCAGCATTAGTGCAGAAAGAGGTACAGACAGCCGTAAAAACCGGTGAAAACGGGGGCCGTACCCTGACCAATACCAACGTCGTACGCGATTTCAAAACACTGGATAAACCCGGAACGTCGGGGCACCTGTCGTTAACGATACCTACCGGTCTGCGCACCGACCAAACTGCTGTTCTGCTATACGTTCAGCGCATCGACACGGGTCAGATCATCGGGGCCGTGCGGTTATAAAGAAGACACAGTTCTAACGCTACTTACTTTCTTTCTCGCGCACCACCGTCATAATGGCAACGGCTTTCTCGAGTTTGGCTTTAAACAGGGGCGATTTTCCAAACCGTTCGTTCAGCGTTTCGTCCGTCAGAACGAGCGGCTTTTTGCTATTGTCTACTGAAGCAGTTTTCATGAGTAGCTGTTTTCGTACGAATTTATCACTTTTTATAAACTAGAAAAGCGACGTATTGATTCTCAGCGGCAAACGGAGTTGTATGGCCATCAGCGGTGACGCCAATGATGTCAAATCTGGCGAAAATATCGTTCCAATACTTGCTAATTACCCAACTGTACACCTGCGTCCGCCGATCCGTACTACCAGTAAAGAAGACAATGGCATCTGGCCGGACAGTCAGAAACTCTTCCAGCGAACGCACAACGGTAGCCAATACTTTCCGGCCATCGCCATTATCCGATATTGTTTGATCGCTGACCATATCACTATCAGGATCATAATCGCCAAATCCCAGATTCCAGACGCCCAGATCAGCCAGATGAGAATACTCAATTCGTTTTACGATTTCGCCTTTCGGCCCTTCACTGGTAAACTCAAATTGTAGTCGATCAGGGGTAGCCAACAGTGGATAGTGAGGCAAGTTCATTGGTGAGCAAGCTGATTTAGTCAACAAATTACCGGTCAAGACAGGCGTACAGCCTACAAACTCACAGTCTGCGTACCGGCTTTTAAGGGTAGCGATTTGCCTTTCCAGCGGAGCGTTCCCGTCAGGCCGGTGGGTAGCGTAACGGTGCCGGACAGACCACCCGCTACGGTTTTCTGAAACTGTACGGTGATCTCGCCCTGCGGGTGCGGCATCTTACCAATAACGGTAGTCAGCGGGCCGAAGCTGGGTTCGATACGGACGGTTTTGAAATTGGGTTCGGCGGGTCGGATACCGCAGGTCGTCGCCAGCAGTTCATACAGGGGCGATGCACTCCACGCGTGGCAGTCGGAGCGCGTCGGCTCCGGGTTCTCGGCGAAGGTGGTCAGGCCCATGGCCAGCATGTCGCGCCAGGGTTTCAGTTGAGAAACAAACTGGTCGCCCAGTCCCGCTTTACGTAGGGCTTCGAACAGGTAAAATTTGAAGTAGAATGTTGCCTGCGTCAGGCTGGTATCGCTGATTGTTTTCTGGAGCAACGCAGCCTGCTGAGCCGCCGGAACAGCGTCGGTCAGCACAGCCAGTATGTTGGCGTGCTGGCTGTAACTGGTCCTGGCGGGTGTATCGGCAAACACACCTTTATTGCTGTCGTAGCATTGCGCGACGGTGGCTTTGGCCAGCCGTCGGGCGAGTTCGCGGTAGTGTTCGGCGCGTTCGTTCTGCCCGAAATGCGCCAGCAAATCGCCCGCTCGCTGGTAGGTATAGGCCTGTTGTAGCGTCAGAATGCTCGATCCACCCAGGCGCGCGCCGTTCGGCACCCCACCGGCGGCCTCATTTTTTGCTCCTTTCCAGTCCGACCAGTCGACGAAGTTCCACCACGAGAGCGGACCGTTCATCCCCGTCGGCGTCAGCCGCTGCTCGTGCCAGTTCAGCACCGCCAGCATCCCCGGCAGCATCGACTTCACAAACGCATCGTCGGGGCGGTGCATCCAGTAATCGTGCAGCATACAGACCCAGAACAGCGAAAACGTCGGAATTACCTGAAAATCAGACGATGGGTAACGGCTCTGCGTCAGGCCGTCGCTGAACCGGCTATGGTCGTAGTCAGTGATGGCCTTGCGCATCAGCCGGTCGTCGCCCGTGACGTAGAGTGAAATCAGGGCTTGAATCCGCGTGTCGCCGGTGTATTGAAGCTGTTCATAGTAGGGGCAGTCGTAATAGGTTTCGCCCGCGCAGAGCTGGGCCGTTCGCCAGCCGACGTTCCAGATAGTTTTCAGCGTCGAATCGCTGGTCGTAACCTGCGCTTTTTCGGTAAACGGATAGCCTGTAAACTGCCCGCTCAGATCGGTCAGCACCAGCGGTTCCGTTTTCGTTTCGACCGTCAGTTGCAGGTAGCGGTAGGTGCGAAACCAGAGTGGCCGGAACGTGCGCCGGGCCGACCCGTCGGCAACAAACTGGTCGTCGAAACCCAGCATGTGACGCCCGTCAATTTCGTTGCGATTCCCCTTCTTCCCCGCCTGATCGACCAGGGCTTCGGCGTATGACAAGGTAACAGTAGCCCCTTTACCACCACTGACGGTCAGCTCGGGGTAGGCATTGGTCAGGTACGTCTGATCGAGCAGAAAGGTGGCTGTCGTACTGGCCGGTACCGTGACGGGTACTTTACCCTGCAAAAAGGCATCAGTCATGGACGCCCCCGATGTGCGCCGGACGGTGAGCAGGCGAACAGGCTGTTCGGCCATCATCGGGATGGGTCGGGGCATTAGCTGCCAGTTGCCGTCGGTGCCGAAGCCGCGCGGCTTGGCCTGAAACCACAGTTGCTGCGCCGGTTTCCAGGCGGCATCGTCGTAGCTGACCTGTTCCCAGCCCCACGGGTACTGCGCGGCATCGACCCGGTCGCCATCACCCACGACAATGTACGTGCGTAGTTTGGGAATATCGTTTTTGATCGGTGAATACGCCCGGTTCTGGTAGCTTTTCCAACCCGTATCGGTATTGGCGGCTTTCTCCGCGTCGGTGTCACCCTGCACGAGAAAACCCGTCTGGTAGCTTGTTTGGGATACGGGCATACCCTCGCCCATGTTCCAGACCAGTGCGGCCAGCGTATTCGGGCCGGCCTGCAAAAACGGGGCGAGGTCGATGCTGTCGTAGTACCAGTGCTGCGGATCGCTGCGGGCCGGGCCGAGCGCTACGCGTTTGCCGTTGACAAACAACTGGTACCGGTTATCGGCCGATACGTGTACCAGAAAACGCGTCGGTTTCTGCGGCAGGCTGATCGTTTTGCGAAAATGATAGACGCCGTACTGACGGACGGGCGCACCGGGACAGGCAATCCATTTCGCGGTCCAGTAGCGGTTTGTCCAGTCGTTGACCGGTGTTTGAGCAACCGTACTCAGCGACAGCAACAGGCAGATAAAAAGCAGGCGAACAGGCATTTTTCGACAGGATTACAGGATTGACAGGATTTTCTTTTCGTGGTGCTGAACCGAACTATTGTTCTATGGCTAACCCCACCAACCCCGCTTCATTGCGCAATATCCGTCTTATCGGTTTGCGCAGCCAATCAAAAACCTGTCAATCCTGTAATCCTGTCAAAAAATTAAATCCGCTGGATAAGCTCTTTGACCTGGTGAATCTCGCGGCCCACGATGTGGTCGATGATGGCCTGGGCGTGTTCGCGGCCGTTTTCGATGAATACCTTTTCCGTATAAATCCCCGCCATTACCGTTCCGCAAACGTACAGGCCCGGCACGGTCGTTTCGAACGTTTCCTTATCGTAGACCGGCACCTGCGTAACGGGGTCCAGTTCGATACCACACCGGCGCAGCAGGTCGGCATCGGGGATATAGCCCGTCAGTACCAGTACGAAATCGGCAGGAATCGTGGTTTCTTCACCCGTTTTTAGGTTGTTGACCGTCACCGTGTCCGCGCCGATTTCCGTGACCACCGAATCGAACACCGTTTTGATCTTGCCTTCCTTTACCCGGTTCTTCACGTCGGGCACCAGCCAGTATTTTACCGTACTGCGGAAATCGTCGCCCCGGTGCACCACCGTGATGTTGACATCGTGCCGGTACAGTTCCAGAGCCGCTTCGACCGACGAGTTCGACGCGCCGATAATCACCACATTGGTAAACGAGTACTTGAACGGTTCGTCGTAGTAATGCGACACGTGGGCCTGGTCTTCGCCGGGAATACCGAGCCAGCGGGGGCGGGTAAAGTAGCCCGTCGCCATAATGACTTTACGGGCAAAAAAGGGCTCGCCCGTCGCAGTCGTCACCGTAAACACGTCGTCTTCTTTCGTAACGGTGTCGACTTTCTGGAACAGCTTAAAATTCAGGCGGTAATAGGCCGCTGCTTTGCGGTAGTATTGCAACGCTTCGTCGCGCCCGGCTTTGACGCCCGAAATCGGAAACGGCAACCCCCCGATCTCGATGTTTTCGGCCGTCGAGAAAAAACGCATCCGGCGCGGGTACTGCCGGATCGACTCGGTCAGACTACCCATTTCCAGAATCAGGTGCGACAAACCCGCTTTTTCGGCTTCGATACCGGCCGCCAGACCGCAGGGGCCACCCCCAACAATCAGAACGTCATATATGTGCTTGTTATCCATCGACAATTTGGTGTATTCGTCTAGTACTGTCTACCAGATAACAATCCGTGCGTTTACAAAGGTTTGGCAACGGTACACAATTTCAACGGCTCTTTACTTCCCAACGCCTTACCAGCCGAAACGGGTGACGGCATAGCCGGTTTGGTGCGTCAGGCCAGCAGCGTCCGGCAGTAATCCAGGCACTTTTTCACCTCGGCAACCGACGTTGATCCCTCCGGCACTTTGTATTCCAGCTCGACCGTCGCCGGGAACGTGTATTTCTGCTCACGCATGAGCGTCAGTACCTGCTTCAACGGCGTATCGCCCTGCCCCCACGGGAGATTGCCTTTGCCATGATCGGGCCCCTGCCGATCTTTGATATGCATACTGGCGATGCGCGTGTGGTGGTCACGGATGAACCCCAGCGGGTCGGGCTGACCAGCCGCGATGTAGTGACCCAGATCGAAGTTGATGGCGTTGGCGGGCGATTGCGACAGAGCCGTATCCCAGAACGTCGGCGTCTGCTGCTCGTGGCCGTGGTACGCCACCCGGATGCCGTTTTTCTCGGCCAGCTTACCCAGTTTCAGCGTATGGGCGTCGTTGCTGGGGTGCTCCAGCGTTACCTGATTCGCGCCCAGCCGCTTCGCTGCCTGCATCCCGTATGTGATTTCGGCGTCGGAGCTGTTTAGGCCGAAGGCATCGGGTTTAAATCCGTAGATCGTCACCCCCGCTTGGTTGTACTGCTTCCGTAACTGATCGAACTTATCCATCGGTGCCGATAACCGCCAGTTGGTCAGTTCGGTACGGTACGTCTTTGTCTGCGCGTCAGCCTCGGCCAGTTGTTTTTGTTCGTCGTCGGTTAACGGCTGATTTTCCCGGCGCTTCCGCGTAAGCGGGAACACGGTCTGCATATTCACCGGATTCTTCGGCGCACCGGCAAACGTTTCGGCTGGCCCGCCCATCAGTTCGATGGCACTGATACCACTATCGAGCACATACTGCAAGGTAGCATCGGCGCGTTGGTCGGCCATATCACGGAATGAGTACGTAATGGTACCGATCTGCACGCCGTTGATGCGGGAGTTTGGTTTGTCACCCAGGCTCTGGATAAGGGCGGGGGCTCCGAATAGCTTATTGCTGCCAATAGCCAGGCCGGAAACAAGGGTGGCGGCAGTCCCTATAAACTGTCGACGAGTTGGCTGATTAGGCATAATACGATATGGATTAGCGCGTAAACGGATCAGATTGTGCCGGAAAATTTGGCTATTGCGTATTATTGTAGAACAAATTCTGGCTACGTGGTCAGAAGCTACTTTATGGCCGTTCCTACCCATTCATCTCCTGTTTCGTCGGCCCCGGTCGGTTTGTTTAGCCTGCCCGTCATCGTGGCCGCGCTCGGTTATTTCGTCGACATCTACGACCTGCTGCTATTTGGTATCGTGCGGGTACCGAGCCTGAAAGACCTGGGCCTCGACGCTGAGCAGATTTCCCGCGTCGGCACGTCGATTATGAACTGGCAGATGGGCGGCCTGCTGATCGGCGGTATCCTGTGGGGCGTACTGGGCGACCGGCGGGGGCGACTCTCGGTGTTGTTTGGCTCGATCATTACCTACTCCATCGCCAATATCGCCTGTGGCTTTGTCAAGCAGGTGACATTTATGGACCCGGTGACGTATTACGCGCTGATGCGGTTCGTTGCCGGCGTCGGGCTGGCCGGCGAGCTGGGCGCGGGGATTACGCTGGTCAGTGAAGTGCTGCCGACCGAAAAGCGGGCGATCGGCACGTCGCTGGTGGCGGGCATTGGCTTGTCGGGGGCCGTGGTGGCTTACTTCACGGTTAAGCTGTTCGACTGGCAAACGGCATTCCTGGTCGGTGGTGGGCTGGGCGTCGGGCTGTTGCTGATGCGCGTCGGCGTTGTCGAATCAGGTATGTTTAAGGATCTCAGCACGCAGTCGCACGTCAGCCGGGGTAACTTTTTGGCGTTCTTCACCAACGCCGACCGACTGAGCCGCTATCTCAAATGCATCGGTATTGGCCTGCCCACCTGGTTTGTTATCGGCATTCTGGCCACATTCAGCAACGAGTTTGGGAAGGCACTGGGCATCACCGAAGAAATTCAGCCCGGCCTGGCGATTATGTGGTGCTACGTTGGTCTGGCCGCTGGCGATCTATCCAGCGGATTTATCAGTCACGCGCTGGCATCGCGGAAGAAAGGAGTGGCTCTGCTTATGAGTATAGCCCTCGTGTTTAGCCTGCTTTATTTGTATTCCGGTGTCAGCAGTGCCACCATACTGTACGCCCTGTGCCTGGCTGCGGGCGTCGGCATCGGTTACTGGGCCATGTTTGTAACCATCGGGGCCGAGCAGTTCGGTACCAATCTGCGCGCCACTGCCGCAACCACCATTCCCAACATGGTGCGCGGGCTGGTCATTCCAATGACACTGACATATCAGGCGTTGAAGCCGTCGCTGGCCACCATCAACGCCGGGGCCGTCGTTGGGCTGATTAGCTTTATCCTCGGCTTTTATGCGATCCTGACCATCCCCGAAACCCACGGCAAAGACCTCGATTATCTGGAGGAGTAAACGTAGAGTTATCCGGTCTAGGTTACGGTCTTGATGCAGATGAGATCTGTTCCTGGAACCGGAACAGATTAGCGATTTCTTCTTCATGGCGATTCTTCATAGCCAGAAACCGCAATTCCCTTTCTGTCTGCAATCTCCTGACAGCCAGTAAATTATCAAGAACCAATGCGGCTTTAGCGGCTGGCTTTCCAGCCTCAGACAACTGGTCGCGATAGTACCGACTTAACGCATACAGAAGGTGTTTTTCGTCGGCATGAAAGGTGATTACTTCAGCAAGATGGTTACGCCTTAATTTAAAAAGAGGTCTGACCAGTTTATCGTTCTGCATGACGGTAGCGGTTGACGATGCCAGCAACAGGTATGGGCTATGTTGTCTATTGTAATAGTAGACAATATAGCCCATACTTTATTTACACTTGTATAAAATAAACGGTGGGACTGTACTCAGCGCACAGCTGGTCAGGAAGGGCGTTCGCCCCGTTCGTTACACGTTGCCAGCCATACGGTGGTGTTGCGTCAGTCGGCATCGAAGTCGTAGATTGCCGATATTTATTCCTATAACCCTGACGCTTACCCATGACCCGCTTCTACCGCCTGCTCACCGTTTGGCTGCTGTTTGGTCTGCGCAGCCATGCCCAGATTACCATACCCATTGAAACAGCCGATTTTGCCATGGTGCTGCAAACCGACAAAGGCAATTATGTGAACATGGTCTACTGCGGAAAAAAGCTGCCGCAACCGACTGATTACAGGGGTATTGGCGACGGCTATCAGTTTCCCAGCGATAACAGCGGCAGCTACAACAACGCCTACACCCCCGCCGGCACCTGGAATCTGGCCGAACCAGCGATACAGGTGACGCACCCCGACGGTAACCCCTCGCTCGACCTCAAATACGTGTCGCACCAGACTACCCAGCCCGACGCCAACTCGACGCTGACGACGGTGAAACTGACTGATCCAGTGTATAAGCTAGCTGTAACGCTGTTCTACAAAACGTGGCCGAAGCAGAACGTCATCGAACAATGGTCAGAGATCAAAAACGACGAAAAAGGGCCGGTGGTGATGCAGAAATACGCGTCAGCTAACCTGTTTTTTCCTGGCAAAAGCTTTTATCTGACCAGTTTTCAGGGTACGTACCTAAAGGAGATGCAGCCGATGGAGGAGAAACTGCAACAGGGGTTGCGGACGATTGATACTAAACTCGGTACGCGGGCGATGCTGCTCGGCACGCCCAATTTCATGGTGGCGTTCGATCAGCCCGCGCAGGAAAACAGCGGGATGGTCATGTTAGGTCAATTGGCGTGGAGCGGCAACTATAAGCTTGATTTTGAGGTCGATTCGTACAAAACGCTCCGGCTGATTGCGGGTATCAACCCCTACGCGTCGTCCTACACGCTACCAGCGGGGCAGTCGTTTAAAACACCCGGCCTGATTTACAGCCTGTCGGATCACGGCACCGGTCAGGCGAGTCGGCAGTTGCAGCGGTGGGCGCGCAACTATCGCGTGCTCGACGGCAACGGTAGCCGACTGACGCTGCTCAACAACTGGGAAGCGACTTACTTCGATTTCGACGAACCCAAACTCTCGGCCCTGATTGCCGATACGAAAAAGCTGGGTGCCGATCTGTTTCTGCTGGACGACGGCTGGTTTGGCAACAAGTACCCCCGCAACGGCGACAATGCCGGCCTGGGCGACTGGCAGGAAAACAAAAAGAAACTGCCCAACGGACTTGGCTATCTGGTAAAGGAAGCGACCAAAACGGGCGTGAAATTCGGTGTCTGGATCGAGCCGGAGATGGTTAACCCCAAAAGTGAACTGTACGAAAAACACCTCGACTGGGTCATCCGCCAGCCCGACCGGCCGGAAAAATATTACCGCAATCAGCTCGTGCTCGATCTGAGCAACCCGCAGGTGCAGGACTTCGTGTTCGGCGTGGTCGACGGGCTATTTACCAAAAATCCCGATCTGGCCTTTATCAAATGGGATTGTAACGCGGTCATTTACAACGCCTATTCGGCCTGGCTCAACAAGCAGAAACTGCCGCAGTCGCACCTGTACGTCGAGTACGTACGGGGACTGTACAAGGTGCTGGAGCGCATCCGGGCAAAGTACCCGAAGGTGCCGATGATGCTGTGTTCGGGCGGGGGAGGCCGTGGCGATTACGAGATGCTGAAATACTTCACCGAGTTCTGGCCCAGCGACGATACCGAACCCGTCGAACGTATTTTCCAGCAGTGGAACTACTCGTATTTCTTCCCCGCCATCACCACCGACTGCCACGTCACGGACTGGGGAAAACAGCCGATCAAATTCCGCGCCGATGTCGCCAGTATGGGCAAACTCGGTTTTGACATCGTAGTTAGTCACCTCAGCCCGAACGATCTGGCGTTCTGTCAGCAGGCACTCAAAAACTACGACGGCTTTAAAAATATCGTCTGGCACGGCGATCAGTACCGGCTGGCAAGTCCGTACGACAATTCGGTAATGTCGATGGCGTACGTCAGCGAAGACAAGGCAAAGGCGGTGATGTTTACGTACTTCCACGACAGTCGCGTGGTTGACACCAACACGAAGCGCCCTATTCCACTCGCCGGACTGGACCCCGCCAAACAGTACCGTGTCAGTGAGATCAACCTCTACCCCGGCACTAAATCGACGCTTGAAGACAGCAAAGTCTACAGCGGGGCTTTCCTGATGACCGTCGGCCTCAACCCCGACGTCAGCGCCCGCCGGACCAGCGTCGTACTGCAACTCACGCAGGTACCGTAGCCGTCCCCGACAGCATCCCTGCTGTCGCAGTCGCGATAGCGGCTGACCGGGTAGCGTCAAATCAGCCTTCGACTGCGACAGCAGGGATGCTGTCGGGGACATCTAGTAGCTAAGTAACATAAACCTATGATAACCACCCGGCAACGGGTCCATGAACATGCGTATTTTTCTACTAACCGCGCTGCTGACCAGCCTGACGGGGGCGGTACTGCACGCGCAATCCAGTACGTCGATTAGCTCACCCGACCAGGCGATTCGGGTAACGGTTCGGGCTACCCAGGCGGGGGAAGTCACCTATCAGGTTCGCTACAAAAACAAACCCGTCATCGAACCTTCCGGATTAGGCTTCAGCCTGAGCAAACCAAAGGCAATGCTGAACCGCTTTACCGTCGCGTCGGTCGATTCAGCGAAGGTGGACGAGACGTGGAAACCGGTTTGGGGCGAAGAAAGTCAGATTCGCAATAACTACACCGAACTGCGGGTCAACTTACAGGATAAGGGTGGGTCGGGCATCGGGATGCGCGTGGTATTTCGGGTGTTTAACGACGGCGTTGGCTTTCGCTACGAATTTCCGAAGCAGGCCAAACTCGATCATTTCGTGGTCGATGATGAACTCAGTCAGTTTCGTTTTGCCGCCGATCATCGTACGTTCTGGATGCCCGGCGACTACGACTCCAACGAATACCTGTACAATTTCACCAGGCTAACTGACGTCGACGCGACGGCCGCGCTGGCGAAGGAGAAAGACATCGCCCTCCAGTCGCCCATCGGCCCGAACGCCGTGCAGACGCCATTGCTCGCCAAAACCGCCGACGGCCTGTACATCAGCCTGTACGAAGCGGCCGTTCGGAACTACCCGGTGATGGCCCTGCAACTGGACAAGAAAACCCTGACGCTCACGAGTCAGCTCACCCCCGACGCGGTAGGCAATAAAGCATACTTGCAAACCCCCGCGCAGACCCCATGGCGCACGATTCTGGTCAGCGACAAAGCGACCGATCTGCTGGCGTCGCGGATGATTCTAAACCTCAACGAACCCTCGACCATTGCCGACCCGTCGTGGATCAAGCCGCAGAAATTTGTGGGGATGTGGTGGGAAATGCACGTCGGCAAAGCGACCTGGCCATTGGCGGGTGGTAAGCACGGAGCCAACACGAAGAACGTGAAAAAGTACATCGATTTTGCCGCCAACTACGGTTTCGACGGGGTGCTGGTTGAAGGCTGGAACGTCGGCTGGGAAGACTGGTTCGGCAACTGGAAAGAAGAGGTGTTCGACTTTGTAACGCCCTACCCCGACTATAACATCGACTCACTGACGGCCTACGCACAGGGCAAAGGCGTTCGGCTGATTATGCACCACGAAACGTCGGGCTCCGTCACGAACTATGAACGGCGCATGGACGCGGCTTTTCAATATATGGTGAAGGAAGGCATCAACACCGTCAAAACGGGCTACGTTGGGCGGATCATTCCGCGTGGCGAACACCACGACGGGCAGTGGATGGTCAACCACTTTCAGCGCGTGGCCGAGAAAGCCGCTCAGTACAAACTCATGGTCGATTCGCACGAGTCGATTCACCCGACTGGTCTGCACCGTACTTACCCGAACTGGATGGCGAGTGAAGCCGCGCGGGGCAGCGAATTCAACAACGCCCCGACACTGGGAATAACCCCCGAACACACGACCGTGCTGCCCTTTACCCGCCTGCTTGGCGGGCCAATGGACTTTACGCCCGGCCTGTTTCGGATGCGCCTGAATCAGTTCGACAGCACCCGCACCACCCGCGTCCGCACGACGCTGGCGAAGCAGTTAGCCCTGTACGTGACGCTCTACAGTCCGCTGCAAATGGCCGCCGACCTGCCCGAAAACTACGAGAAGCACCTCGACGCCTTCCAGTTCATCCGCGACGTACCCGTCGACTGGGACAAAACCAGCGTGCTTGCCGCCGAACCCGGCGACTACGTGATGATCGCCCGGCAGGACAAAAAAACACCCAACTGGTACGTGGGCGCGATTACCGACGAATCCGCCCGCGATCTGCCGCTGAATCTAAGTTTTCTGGAACCCGGCAAATCCTACGAAGCCACGTTTTACCGCGACGCGCCCACCGCCGACTGGGACACGAACCCGGAAGCGTACGTAATCGAGAAGAAGACCGTCACGGCCAGAACGAAGCTAAACCTGCATCTGGCGAAAGGGGGCGGCTGCGCGATCCAGTTTGTGCGGAAATAGGTGTGTTTTAAACACAGAGGTAATGGAGTGTCGGCACGGAGCAAACGGAGTTTTTCGGTCGCTTCGTGACGACACTTTGTTGTTTACAGCGGGCTACAACTATGTTCAATGACGGCGCGGCCATATAACAGCAATCGGCTATCTTGCCGACTTGTACCACGCCGTTTTACCCTAATGTCCGACACCCGTAACTACCGCCTTGTTTATCCCGATCCCCGTACTAATGAAGAAGAGCCGTCCGGCGGCTATGTTGAAGTGCACATATCGCATGATTCGCATGAAACAGAACTGAACATCGAAACGGCTATCATGCTGGCAAAGCTGGGCTATCAAGTACGTTTACTGGCTATCGACGACAGTCAGGGGATGAAAAATCCTGATGCTTATCTGTTACGGGAGCAGATCATAATCGAATTCAAGCATAATCAGCGACCTACGGCATCCGCCATCGATAACGAGATCCGTGATGCCCGGCGGCAGGCGGATTATGTGCTGCTGGATATTCGAAGTGGCATTAGAAGAGGTGATTTATGCAACGGTATCATTAACCGCATGAAGGCCGCGCCTAACATCAGGGAACTGTGGATAATCTGGCGGGGAGAGTTAATTCGTCTGAAGCGGAAAGAGATCTTTAACGGAACGATTAGCCGTAAAATACAATGAGGTGATGCTAGTACCGGCCGGTTGCATCACCTCAAGGAACGGTCGAGGCTCTCACCCCAACCGTTGCAAAGATATGAAATTCATTTAAAAAAGCTGAAGAATTAAATGCAGTTCATTTAAAACTACGCCGTTTCCTTCTTCAGCTTGTCGCGGAGTTGGAAGAGTTCGTCGCGCAGGCGGGCGGCTTCGAGGAAGTCGAGTTCTTTGGCGGCACGCTCCATCTTCGACTGTGTCTCGTTGATGACCTTCTCCAGATCGCCCTTGCCCATGTAGGCAATCACCGGATCAGCCGCGATACGAATTTCCTCCGGCTCGACGTAGAAATGCTTCGGCTTTGAATCCGCTACTTTCGTCTGCCCCATAATCGCTTCGCGCGACTTCAGTACCGTCGTCGGTACGATGCCGTTGTCGGTGTTGTACTCCGTCTGAATGGCCCGACGCCGGTTGGTTTCATCGATGGCTTTCTGCATTGAACCGGTGATCCGGTCGGCATACATAATCACTTTCCCGTTGGCGTTCCGCGCGGCCCGGCCAATGGTCTGAATCAGCGAGCGGATGTCGCGCAGGAAGCCTTCCTTATCGGCGTCCATGATGGCTACCAGCGATACTTCGGGCAGGTCAAGACCCTCGCGCAGCAGGTTGACCCCTACCAGCACGTCGAAGTTGCCCAGCCGCAGGTCGCGTAGAATTTCGACCCGGTCGAGCGTCTTGACCTCGGAGTGAATGTAGCGTGTCTTCACACCTACGCGCTCCAGGTACTTCGTTAGTTCTTCGGCCATCCGTTTGGTCAGCGTCGTGACCAGTACCCGTTCGTGATTTTTGATACGACTGTCGATGGATTCGAGCAGGTCGTCAATCTGATTCAGGCTGGGCCGCACGTCGATTTCGGGGTCAAGCAGACCCGTCGGGCGGATCAGTTGTTCGACCACGACACCCTCGCTTTTCCGCAGTTCGTAGTCTGACGGGGTGGCCGACACGTAGATCGTCTGCCCCGACAGGTCTTCGAATTCCTGAAAGGTCAGCGGGCGGTTGTCCATCGCCGAGGGGAGCCGGAAGCCGTAGTCGACCAGAGCGGTTTTGCGGGATCGGTCGCCCCCCCACATGGCCCGGATCTGCGGAATCGTGACGTGGCTCTCGTCGATCACCATCAGGTAATCGTCGGGGAAATAATCGAGCAGGCAGAACGGGCGCTGACCGGGTTGCCGCTTGTCGAAGTAGCGCGAATAGTTTTCGATACCGGAGCAGTAGCCCAGTTCGCGCATCATTTCGAGGTCGAACTCGGTGCGCTCCTGAATGCGCGTGGCCTCCATCTCGCGAAACTCCGATTCGAAATACCGCACCTGCGATACCATATCGTCCTGAATCTGGTTGATAGCCCCGTTGAGTGTGTCGCGACCGGTTACGAACAGGTTGGCAGGGAAGATCGTCACCAGGTTTTCGTCGGAAATTTTCTTGCCCGTCGAGGGGTCGATACGCTGGATGGTTTCGATTTCGTCGCCGAAGAAAATGACCCGGTACGCAAAGTCAGCGTAGGCTACGTACAGATCGACGGTGTCGCCTTTAACGCGGAAATTACCCCGCTGGAAATCGCCTTCCGTCCGGCTGTAAAGAATGCTGACGAGCTGATGCAGGAAGTGGTTGCGGCTCATCTGCTCGCCCACACCGATACGCACCACGTTGCGCTTGAATTCTTCGGGGTTGCCCATGCCGTAGATGCACGACACCGACGCCACCACGATCACGTCGCGCCGACCGCTCATCAGGGCCGAGGTAGCCGCCAGCCGCAGCTTGTCGATTTCCTCGTTGATGGCCAGGTCTTTCTCGATGTAGGTGTTGGTGGTGGCGATATACGCTTCCGGCTGGTAATAGTCGTAATACGAAATAAAGTACTCGACGGCGTTGTCGGGGAAGAACTGCTTGAATTCGCCGTAGAGCTGCGCGGCCAGCGTTTTGTTGTGGCTCAGCACCAGCGTCGGGCGGTTGGTCTGGGCGATTAAGTTGGCGACGGAAAACGTTTTGCCTGAGCCCGTCACGCCGAGCAATACCTGCGATGGTTCGCCTTCCCGGACCCCTTTCACCAACTGTTCGATGGCTTTGGGCTGATCGCCGGTGGGCTGAAATTCTGAGGTTAGTGTAAAGTTCATTAGCTGCGTTTGAATCTGGCTAATGTACGAAAATCCGGACTGGATTCCAAGCCGATTCCGAACCGGATTCTACTGAACGTAACGGCAAAATGGCCCCGTCTGTTAACCGTCGGTGGGTTTTAGTTTGCCCACCAGTTCATTGATAATGTAGCCGTACTCGGCCGGGAAAAACTGCGGCTGAACGGGTATGTTCTGCCCGTCGACGTGCAGGGTGTACGATTCCGGAGCCACGTAAATCGTTGCCAGTTCGCCGAATTGCTGCGGCTGACTAGCGTTCAGGTTCGCGATCAGTTTTTTCAACGCATCAGGGCTGATATCGACGCTGGTTTCGGCGCGGCTGGTCTGATTGCCGTCCTTTTTTGTGAGCACAAACGTAGTCTGGGACATAGACGTGGGGTTATAACTGCCAAACGCGCCGATAGTAATTATCGTGTCCGCTCAGGTATTCGGCAAGCCGTGCCGCGATGGGCTGGTTGGTATGTGACTCGTAATACGTGTAGGCCGGGCAGGGGTTGACCTCGAAACAATAAACGGTTCCGTCGGGTGCAATGCGCAGGTCGATACCGGAAAAGGCAAGGTCGAGCGCCCGCGACAGGTCGACGCAGCGCGAGGCCAGCTCATCGTCCAGTTCGTAGGGGGTGAGTGTCGCCGATTCGCCGGTTTGCTGGAGCGCGTATCGATAGTCGGTGGCGTGGGCGGTAATGCGGGTCGCCAGACACAGTTCGCCAATGACGTGTACCCGCACATCGAAGCCGTCGACCTGCTGCTGAAACTGCACCGGGCAGTGCCGCACTAGCGCCAGCTTATCGGCGTCGCCATTGGCCTGCCAGGTCTGTACGATGGAGCGTACCCCACTGATCGATTTGTAGATGACCCGGTCGTCGTGCTGCCGGCAGAAGGCGATGACGTCGGCGGGTTCGTTGGTAATCAGCGTGTCGGGCGTGCGAAAGCCGCACTGCCGGATAAACTGGGCCTGATACGGTTTCGAGTTGTTCGACGCCATAGCCGCCATCCTGTTCACGATCCGAACTCCCGACCAGTCGGCCCAGAGGGTCAGGTGCTGAACGAGCTGCCGGGCGTGCGAACGAAGCGGATCATCGGGTGATAGCTGCTTAAACTCCGGTAGGGTTTCGTCGTCGGTCAGGCGCAGGTACAGACCTGTAATGCTGTCGAGCGGATATGTTTGCTGCTGGTAGGTAAGGGTGCCGCCCAGCGTGCCTGAACTGTCGACGGTTAGCTGTATGTCGGTGTCGGCGAAATGGCGCTGACTGACGGCCAGATACGGCTGTTCCAACGTATCAAGTTCGTCAAGCAGCCGCTGGATGGGCGATTCGCTCGGTATGCCCCAAATCAGTACCATGAGTTGTAGCGGTTAAAAGGTGATCGATCAGGGCGTCGCCGTACTGATGCAGCATGGGTAGTGGTGTCGCGTTTATAAAGCGGGAGCCCGTAAAGTGCAGTTCGAGCAGGGGCATACCGACTTGCTGCGCGACCTGCCGGCAGGCGTCCGGCGATACCCCGTCGGGAAGTTCTCCCAATAGCCTCCCGTCGATAACCAGCACGCGCGTGTCGGGCGGGGGTTGGGTATCGACGGGAGGCCAGTCTGGCGGAATGGCCAGGCCCGACCGCAACCCCAGCAACTGCCATTCCGCCGGACTCAGATTGCGTCCGGCCAGCCATGACGCCGACGGCGGATTATACAGCCGGGTCTTATCCAGCGAATGCAGGATGCTTAGATACAACGCGTTAAGTTCCTGAGAAACATACTGATACTGCACCTGATTGGGTTGTTTCCAGGCAACCGGATCAACATAATACAGCCGGTTGATGACCAGCGACAGGGTATCGTTTGTCAGTGTCAGCCCGTTCTGCAACTGGATATAAAAATCGACGCTGTCGATAGTCAGCGTGTGGCGGATGGTTCGGGCGTAGAGCAGTTCGTCGACGCTGACGATAGCCACTGAATCGGGTGGGCTGGCGCGTTTCAGGCGTTGATACAGCCAGACGGCATCGGCGTCGTGGAGGTGACACAGGATCAGAATCATAGCTGATAAGATGGCCGGAAAGCTACCGGGGCAGCTTTCCGGCCTGTTGGGTTAGCGGGGCGAATTGTCGAAGTTCAGCTTATTCATCATCGCGTCGCTGGCGTCTTTCATCAGCTGGCTGGCCGTATCCTGACCCGCCTGCAGGTCGCCTTCGTTCAGCAGCGCGCCCTGACTCAGATCGGGCCGGGCATCGGGGCTGATAAACGTGCTCAGCGACTGGACAATGGCTTCCAGGCTGGCAAGCCGACCCTCCAAATCAGTACCTGTGGCTGCACCCTGTCCAAAGGGTTGAATGGGATTGGGGTTACCGATTGGGTCGGGGCCGGGAACGGGCAGTTCGGGAACCCGCTTGACATTGTCGCGGATGTCTTTTAGCTGCTTCCCTTCGAGAATTTCCGACTTCTCCAGCTTACGCTCTTTGACCTCCTTGATTTCCAGTTTCTCAACCTTCTCCAGCTTGCGCTCTTTTAGCTCCTTGACCTCCTTAATCTCCCCTTTTGTTTCTTTGATGAGCAGCTTCGTCAGGCGGTCGTAGGCGCGTTTGGCTCCGATGATGCCCGCGCCCGAATGCTGATCCCAGCCGGCCGGGCCGATGTCTTTCGCCGTAGCGATGAGTGCATTTTTGATGCTGTCGTGCGTGGCCGATGGTTTGGCCTGCTTCAGCAGCGCGCAGACGCCAGCCGCAATGGGCGTAGCCGCCGACGTGCCGCTGTCGGAATTGAAATAGCCGGTGAAGTGCGTGATGCTGCAAAAGTCGGGCTTATGCGGGTCGAGCGACGCGGGGCCCTGACTGCTGTAGCCCACAAACTGCTCGTCTTTATTGACGGCCCCGACGGTCATCACGCGCGGATGCCCGTTGGCCCCCCAGATGCTGTTGCCCGGCCCACTGCTGGCGCAGCGACCATCGGGGCAGGTGTCGCCACAGTTGCCGGCGGCAAACAGGACGATGATACCCGCGTCGATGGCTTCGACGACTTTACGCGTGAACGGGTGATTGGGGTTGCTGACGTAGTCCGGAGCTGATGCCGTCGCGAAAATACCCCAGCTATTCGTCAGTACGTGGGGCGTTCCGTTGCTGGCGTGCTGGTTGATGGCCCACTGAAAGGCCTGTAAGGCATTGGAAAGCAGACCATTTGTATTGGCGGCATCGGCGATCCGCAGGTCATAGATCCGGCAGTTGGGGGCCATACCCAGCACATCGGTCGAGCACATATTGCCGTGGTAGTTCCAGCCCGACCCGCGTGTTCCCCAGCTATCCGTGGGCCAGCCACCGATAACGTTGCCGATCGTATGGGCGGGGGCCTGACCACTGGCCAGGGTACGACCCGTCGCCGTGATCCCCCCATCGACCACGCCGACGACAATACCGTCGCCCCGTTTGCCGGCGTTCCAGATCTGGTTGGCACCCAAATAAGCAGCGACGTCGGCAATGGTACCGTGTGGTGTGCCGGGCGAACAGTCGCAGGGGGGTATGGGGCAGGCAATCGGCTCTATCAGCGGGTCAGACCAGACTTCGATTACGTCGGGGCTCGCTTTGGCGGCTTCCCGTTGTGCCTCGGTCAGCGTCGCCTTGACAACGATGTGCTGGTTATCTTCGCTGGCCGCGAGCATCGCTTCCCGCTGCGTATTGGACGGACGAACCGGTACCGGACTGAACGACGGATCAACGACGAAGCCCAGCGTCGACGCTACGGTTGTGGCCCGGATCGTCGCTTCAAATTGCTGACCGGCCTGTAAGCCTGCCTGTGGTACTTTGATTTCGACCAGCACACTCTGCCCGGTGGCCGCTGCTTCGTCGGCTGCGGGGTTAGCTTGTTTTTTCATGACACCATGCGTTGTTTAGGAGGTTTGGATAGCGGGCGTTGCAACGACCACAGCGGCATAGTCGCAACGCCCCACCAGTCCGGAAACAGCCTTTGAGCCAACGGTCGGGCAATGAAAAAACGGGCGGGTATCAATGACCGACCGACCTGGTGACGGTTAGTTTGGTAGCCGGTTGCATCCGGTTAAAAACGGTCAGCAGAACGAGCAGCAGGCCGATGGGTACGAGCGAAAAATAAAACGCCGTCTGTCCGCCGTACGCTTCAAACACATGCCCGGTGATAAGCGAACCGGTGGTGCCACCCAGGGCCGAGAAAATCACGATCAGCCCCGCCATCGGGCCGTGCTGCCGGAGGGGCAGGCTGCTCAGAATGGCCGAGTTGATAGCCGGATAGATGGGCGCGATAAACAGGCCGATCATTGGAAAAACAAAAGCCGCAACCGGTGCGTCGCTCCAGCCCGTCACGCTCCGCCCGTCGACGGAAGCCGCCAGCGGGAGGGCCAGCAGTACCAGTCCACCCGCAATGACCAGGCAGCTCATCAGCAGCCAGTACCACGACAGCCGACGCAGGACCAGCCCCGCCAGAAAACGCCCCAGCGCCGTGGTTGCCGCCAGAATACTCGCCATCTGAATGCTGAGTGACGTTGGCAGCTTCAGAATCTGACTATTGAAGGTCGGGAGCCAGCTCATAATCCCCTGCTCCATCAACACGTAAATGAACGCCGACATAATAAACACCAGCACCACGGGCGTAACCGCCAGCCGAAGCATATCGCCCAGATCGTCGGTCAGCTTTTTACCAGCTTCGTGCTGCACGCTCGATTCATCGACCGGCGTGCTGAGCAACAGCAGAAACGCCAAACCAGCAATAGCCGCGAGTACGTAATACACCGTCAGCCAGGCCGTCGATTGTGGATTGGTGTCGTCGACGAAGGCGCTGAACAGGAAGTAGCCCGACAGCACGCCGATCATGAAAAACGACTCCAGAAAATTCATGAAGCTGGCGTGTTCGTTGCGGTCGCGGGTGACCAGGCCGATAGCGGCAAAAACCGACACTTTAATCAGCGCAAAACTAGCTCCCGTGGCCGCAAAAAGCAGTTTGGTTGTCCAGAAAGCCGGTACCTGCGGCATCAGCAGGCAGGCCACCGCAACCACCGCCAGTGCAATCAGCATGGCCCGCTTGTAGCCGATGCGGGTGATGTAGGAAGCCACCAGAAACGACACAAACGCAATGGTCAGGTCTTTGAAGGCTTCGAGCACACTCGCCGACGAAGCCGAGACGCCGTAGTTGTTCTGGACTTGTAAAATCACCGTACCAACGCTATTGAGCAGGATGGCAAAGACGAAGTAATTCAGCAACAGAGATAGTTTAAGGCGCCAGTGATTCATACAGACAAGATCGGTCGGGGTGAAGGAATAAAATTCCGGTGTGCAACTTTGGCAAAGTTCGACATATTGTCAACGTTTGACCCGTAAATCGACCCTGTCGGCAGGACAAATGCCGGGCGGGGTAGTTACTTAAAAAAAGTTTTTGCCTTGACCAACGCAACCCGCCCCCTCTCGCCCGATCAATTATTCGGCGATCTGTTCGTCGCTGTGCAGACCAGCAAGCTGTTTCCTGACTCGAAAACGTTTGTCGACTGCGTACCCCGCACCGCCCCCGACCAGATTCTGGCGCAGTATGAAGCCGAAAAAAACGGGCCCGACTTCGATCTGAAGACGTTCGTACTGGCCCACTTTACCATTCCTGCGCCCGTTGTCGACAAGTTTGACAGTGATATTGCCGCCGGTACCGTAGCGCATATTCACCGGCTGTGGGATCGGCTGACGCGCCCCGCCGATGAAGCCGTTCCGTACGATTCGCGGGTGCCGCTGCCAAAGCCGTACGTGGTGCCGGGTGGCCGCTTCCGGGAG
Organism: uncultured Spirosoma sp.; assembly: GCA_964581865.1. GTDB lineage: Bacteria > Bacteroidota > Bacteroidia > Cytophagales > Spirosomataceae > Spirosoma. Next base: position 246,807 of record CAZOQC010000002.1, on the reverse strand, counting down.
ATTTTCTACTGGGATAGCTATTTCACCATGCTGGGCCTGATGGATTCGGGTCGGCACGATTTGATGCGCGACATGATCGACAATTTCGCCCATCTGATCGACACTTTCGGCTACATCCCCAACGGCAACCGGACGTATTTTTTAAGCCGGTCGCAGCCGCCGTATTTCGCGCTGATGGTTGGGCTGCTGGCCGAAGTCGACGGCCCTGATGTACTGACGAAGTATCTGCCGCAGCTCCAGCGCGAATACGACTTCTGGATGGACGACGCGGGCGATACAACGAAGCCCATCAGCCGCCGGACGGTTCGACTGCGCCAACTGCCGGGCACGGTACTGAATCGCTACTGGGACGATACGCCCACGCCCCGCCCCGAAGCCTACCGGGAAGAAATTCATCTGGCCGAAAGCCTCAAACTGGCCGGTCCGTTGGCGGGCGAACTGTACACGCATATCCGGGCGGCCTGCGAATCGGGCTGGGATTTCAGCAGTCGCTGGATGGAAGACGAAGCGACGATGGCAACGATTCGCGCAGCCAACATCGTCCCCGTCGATCTGAACTGTTTGCTTTACGCGTTGGAAGACACACTGCGACAAGCCTACGAACACGCCGGTCAGCCGGACCAGGCCGCGCAGTTTACGCAGCTGGCCGACGCCCGGAAACAAGCCATTATCACGCTGTTCTGGGATGAGAAAACCCGCTTCTTCCACGATTACGATCTGGTTAACGACCGTATCGTGCCGGAACTGACGCTGGCGGGGGCATTTCCGCTCTTTTTTAGCCTGGCGACCGACCTACAGGCTCACGCTGTGCATGACCACCTGAAAACAGGCTTCCTGCAAGCGGGCGGCTGGGTCACGACGCTACAGCGAACGGGGCAACAGTGGGACTGGCCGAACGGCTGGGCTCCCCTGCAATGGATCGTTTACAAAGGCCTGACTAACTACGGCTTCACCGAAACTGCGGCCACTGGTCGCGACAACTGGCTGGCGCTGAACGACCGTGTGTTTACGGCGACCGGTAAGATGATGGAAAAGTATAACGTAGTCGATGCGGCTCTGACAACCGGCGGAGGAGAATACCCGAATCAGGATGGCTTCGGCTGGACAAATGGCGTTTATTTACGATTAAGAAAATACGCCAACAAATAAAATCGATAAGTGCCCATTAGTTACTTATCTGGTACTATAGTTGCAGACGGGTTTATCAACGGTCAGCTTTGATAAACCCGTTCGACTATGAAACTGCTGTTGATACCCGTAATGTTGGTTGGACTCGTTCAGGCGTCGTTCGGCCAGAAAACGTTTATTCTGTCGATGCAGGATAAAAAAGCATTCGTAGCCGTATCGGCAGGGGTCAGCTTACCATTGGGCGCATACGGCAGTGGGACCATGAATGCGCAACGGGCAAGTATGGCGGGCCCCGGCATGGCCGTCAGCCTATCGGCGGGCTACCGGGTGCTGGATCATGTTGGCCTGATGGCGAAAGCCGAACAGCATCACAACACGATTCAGTCGCGCGCGCTGGTTGAATCGATCGATGCCAGCTACTCGACCGACTGGAACGTCAACTCCGGCGACTGGTCGGTGACGACAGTCATGGCGGGCCCATACATAACCATTCCCAAAGGCCGTTTTTCGTTTGACGGACGCCTGCTGGCGGGGTGGGCACGGGCGACCATGCCCGACACCCGGGTAAGCGGCACGTATGGCAGCCTGCCGGTAACGATGCAGACAATCGGGTCGCAGAGTTCGGCACTGGCAGCCGGTGGCGGAGCAACCCTGCGGTACCGGTTGAATCCGTGGCTGGCGGCTCATGCCAACGCCGACTTCAGCTACGCCGTGCTCACGTTCGATAATCTGTCGTCGAAGGCCTGGAGCAGCAATGGCGTTTCCGAAACCCCCTTTTACAGCAGTGACCGACAGATCTGCGTCATCAGCACATCGGTCGGCCTTACGCTGTTGCTCGTCAATAGCAATCGGCCCTTCTAGCCACGTCCCCAACCGTTTATCCTCAGCCGCTTGCAGCAGGCTGGGCTATGTCGTAGCTTCGATACACTAAATGCTGTTGCTATGACTCCGCTCCGTCGACATGCCGTGCTCCGTCGCGTCAAAGACATTACCCTCAGTACAACGCTTTCGCTGGCGCTGCTGAACGGCTCTGCACTGCTTCAAAGCTGTGGTAATGACCGCAGCGACGACCAATCCGAACGGACCGAAACCCGCTTCGACCGGGGTGTCCGCACGTACATTACCGAAACACAGCCGGGTACGTTTAAAATTACCGACGAAGTCCAGGTTGGGCCGGATAAAGCGGGGGCCATCGTCAGTTATGCCGATGGGCACCGCGATACGCTGAGCGTAGCCGCGGCCAAACGCCTGGTCGACAACGATTCATCGACCCGGTCCTACCTCAATAATCCGGGCGCTTACCAGGGCCAGCATCACAGCGGCCTGTCGAGCGTATTGCTGTGGGGTAGCCTGGGCTATATGCTTGGCCGGTCGACCGCTCCGCAGTATCAGGGTGATGCGCAACGGTACGGCGCGGGCGTATATGCCAACCGTGGGCTGTACGAACGCGCCAGTCGGGTGGGCGAAAATGTACGGTCATCGCGGGTAGTACGAACGAGCCGGCCGTCGGGCGGACGAAGTGGCTTTTTCGGCCGCAGCCGCAGCGGTGGTTTCTCGTCCTGACGCTATGACCAGCCTGGTTATTTACTGCCCAAATAGAGTTGACTTACGGGTTACCGGTCGTGGCTCCCTTGACGTATCTTTACACTATGAATCGGGACGCTGCTAAGGGACAATTACAAACCGACTATTTCGACATCTGCATCATCGGCGCTGGTGCCAGCGGTGCCGGTGCCGCCCTCGACGCGGCCCTGCGTGGCTACCGCGTTGCCCTGATCGACCGGGGGGATTTTTCGGGCGAAACCTCCTCGCGGTCGACCAAGCTGATCCACGGGGGCGTCCGCTACCTGGAGCAGGCCATAAAAAAGCTCGATCTGGCCCAGCTGAAGCAGGTGCGGCACGGGCTGGCTGAACGACGAACCGTTATTCGCAACGCCCCCCACCTGGCCCATCCGCTGGCACTGCTGACCCCCGTTTTCAGCTGGTTTGAAGGACTGTACATATCCTTCGGGCTGGCGTTGTACGATTTTTTTGCTCACGACAATACCTTTCCCAAAGGGCAGTGGCTTAACCGGAAGCGAGCACTGGCAACCATGCCGACACTGACGTCCCGGATGCATAGTGCCGTGCAGTATTACGACGGTCAGCTCAATGACGCCCGCTACGCCCTCGCTCTGGCTCATTCGGCAGCGGAAGTGGGCGCAACCGTGGCTAATTACGTGGCTCTCACCGACTTTTCACACGATACCACCGGCCGTATCGACGGGGCCACGCTGACCGATCAGCTGACCGGCGACTCGTTTAGCCTACGGGCGAAACTGTTTCTCAACTGTACCGGCCCCTACGCCGACGCCGTCCGGCTGCTGGCGAATCCGGCGCTTGAATCGCGTATCCGGCCCAGTAAGGGCGTACACATCGTACTGCCCCGGTCGGTGCTCAACAGCAGCAGTGCCATGCTCATCCCGAAAACGCCCGACGGCCGGGTCGTTTTTGCGATCCCCTTCGGCGACAGTGTATTCGTCGGCACTACCGATGATGATTATCAGGCGCTGGCCGAAGAGCCCGTACTGGAACCCGCCGAAATCGACTACCTGCTCGACACGCTGGCTCCCTACGTGGCGCAGGTGCCAAAACGATCCGACGTGCGGGCGGGATTCGGGGGGATTCGCCCGCTGATCGTTAGTAGCCGGGCCGATACGAAAACGCTGCTGCGCGACCACGAAGTTGAACACGACGAAAAATCGGGACTGCTGAGCCTGCTCGGTGGCAAATGGACGACCTACCGGCTCATGGCGCAGGACGCCATCGACCGGGCGGGGGCACAATTGGGCCGTACAGTACCCTGCACTACGGCGACGCACTACCTGGTCGGGGGTGAGCACTACCAGTTTACCGACTGGCAAAAACTGCAACAGCAGTATACACTCCCCGACGACGTTTGCCAGCATTTAGTCACCACCTACGGCACCCGCGCAGAACAGGTTGCGGCCTTCACGCGCAGCGACGCTACCCTGAGCGATCGGCTGCTTGCTGGCTTACCGTACATCCGGGCGGAAGTGATTTACCAGGTCGAGCACGAAATGGCGGTAACCCTGCGCGACGTACTGGCCCGGCGCTGGCGGCTCGAACTGACCGACTGGCAACTAACCGCGCAGGCGGCTCCACAAGTGGCCGACCTAATGGCATCAGGGCTCAACTGGACAGCCGATCAGCGGGACAACCAACTGGCCAATTACACATCGTTACTGACTTTCTTTCGCGAACAGGCCAATGTGCTGACGGAAACCCGCTCACTGGTCTAGTATCCCCTACTTATTCACGGTATGCCAACGCTAACTTCACTACCCAAAGCACCCGATACCCAGCTTCGTAACCTCGGCTGGGACTGGATGCTGGGTCAGGACACACTGCCTTATCTGACCAACGAAGTTGTCGTGCTGACCGTAGCGGAGGTCGATGCCTACGAGGAAGCGGCCAACGACCTGTTCGATATGTTTGTTGCGGCTGGTCAGGCGGTGATCGATCAGAATCGGTTTGCCGAGCTGGGCATTCCCGACAGTCTGGTCGAACTTATCAAACTAACCTGGGACGACGACCGCAACATTCACCTCTACGGCCGTTTCGATCTGGCGGGCGGCATCGACGGTAAGCCCATCAAGCTGATTGAGTTCAACGCCGACACGGCGACCTGCCTGCCCGAAACAGCGGTAGTGCAGTTTGCCCATCTGAAAGCCAACGGGCGCGACGAGAGTCAGCAGTTCAACAGCGTGTTTGAAACACTGACGGCCCAATTTGAAGAAATTCTGGCTGTCAACCCCGATCTGCAACCGTCGCTGCTGCTATCGGCAATGCGTAACTTTCCCGAAGACGACGCCAACGTGGCGCTGATTGGCGAAGCGGCTCGTGAAGCTGGTTTCGAGGTCGAGTTTGACTTCATCGACGAGGTTGAATTTTCGGAAGAAGACGGTATTTACTGGCAGAACCCGCGCAATAGTCAGTTCGAGAAAATGGATTTTTGGTTCCGACTTGTGCCGTGGGAGGTGATCGCCGACGAAGAACCGGATCTGATCGAGATACTGACCGAGATCGTTCGCAAACGGCACGCCCTGATTCTGAATCCGGCTTACACCCTGCTGTTTCAGTCGAAACACATCCTCAAAATTCTGTGGGAGCTATATCCCAATCACCCACTACTGCTCGAAACTGACGATAAGCCGTTGCCGGATAAAGCCTGCGTCGAGAAGGTAATTTTCGGCCGGGAAGGGGCCAATGTGCGGGTACTCAATGCCGACGGCAGCGAACGCGATGCGGTCAAAGGCGACTACGCCGACTACCCGAAAGTGTATCAGGAATACGTCGAGTTTCCGCAGGACGACGATGAACGGCGGTATCAGGCGGGTGTTTTCTACGCCGGTGCCGCCTGTGGCCTTGGTTTCCGACGGGGTGGTGCCATTCTCAACAACACCGCCAGCTTCGTCGGGCATGTGGTGGAATAACGTTCGTGGTTCGTCGTTCGTGGTTTGTAGTTGGCTACCGCAGTTTGCGCTTTCGCGTCAGCCAACCACAAACCACAAACGACGAACCTCAAACAATTAACCGTTCCGCTTGCCGTGCGGGTGGCGGTCCATAAAGCGGGCCCGCTGTTCGGGCTTCATGGCGTTGAGCCGGGCCTGTCGCTTATCATGGTGCGCTTTTTTGAATGCGTTGCGTTCGGCAGGCGACATATGCGCCAGTTTCTCTTTCATCTGCGCGTGGTGAGCGGCCCGCTCCTCCGGCGAACGTCTGGGCTTTACTTTGTAGACGCCCGTTTGCTGTTGCGCATAGGCACCGACCGAGAGACACAGGCCCAACAGGGCAACGACAATGGATTTGGTGTTCATAATTTTACGTTGTTGCGTGTAGGAATTCGTTTGCATTTGCCGGTTTGACCGCGTCGATTCATCCGGGTTTAAATCAGGTTGGCAAGTCGATGAGGGAATGCCGGTTTCGGGCGACTGACCGACTAAATTCACAAGCGGAAGCGTATGCTTTACAAGGCAGGATTGTACATACAGGCACTCGTATACGTCGCTGCGGGTATCAACCACTTTATCCGGCCACGGATGTACCTGATGCTCATGCCGCCGTACTTGCCAGCCCATCAGCTGCTGGTCGATCTGAGCGGCATTGCCGAAGTAGTGCTGGGGCTTGGCCTGCTGCTACCCGCTACACGCGTATGGGCAGCCTGGGGGCTGATCCTGCTTTTGATTGCCATATTTCCCGCTAACGTACACATGGCGGTGTCCGACCAGTTTGCCCGAATACCGGACTGGATACGCTGGGGGCGACTCCCCCTGCAGGGCTTACTGATCTGGTGGGCATACCAGTATACACGGTAACGGTATCGCCAACAAACTATTCGGGTTGGCAATGGTTGACGTTGAGAAGCGTGAAAGTGCCGGAATCAGGTGTTTACCTAACTCAACCTCTTCAACGACCATGCGTACTACTCAACTCTTTGCTGCCGCCGTTGCCCTATTGCTAACATCATCAGTCGTGTTAGCTCAGTCTACTCAACCCGCACTGACAGCCAGCGGACGGGCCACCGGCCAATCCATGCTGGCCAGTATGCAGGGGCAGGCCGATTACACGACCATTTTGCAGATCCTGAAGGAATCGGGTTTGGATAAGCAGGCCAACCCGGCGGGGCCCTACACCGTTTTTATCCCTAACAACGGCGCTTTCGACGAACTGGGCGATGCCGCCCTGAAAGGGCTCCTGCTACCATCCAGCAAGAAACAACTCGCCCGAATCCTGGCTTATCATGTTATCAGAGGCAGCTACACGTCCGATAAACTGCGCGACGGGCAAACCCTGACGAATGTTACCGGGCAGATTCTGGTCGTTCACAAGCAAGGTGACAACATTACTATTGCCGACGGACGAGGTACGGTTGCCGACGTGATTCAGCGTGACATTCGGGCCACCAACGGCGTTATTTACACGATCAACAAAGTACTGGAAAAGAACCTGCCCCAGGCTGACATTCGCTAGTTGACGGGTTCGGGTCGTTTGTTATAAATTAGCCGCTCGTAGTGACCCGTTTATCCGGCATGCCCCCACCCCTCGACAATCAGCCATCACCCGATCAGCAGCCATCGTTTTATCAACGGGTGTTGTCGTTGCTCGACCAGCGGGTATTCCGATTTTTATATTCGGCGCGGGTCCGGCGAACCGTACTGCAAAGCCTGCCTTTCTGGATCGCATCGTTGCTGACGGGTATGGCGGCTGTGGCTTACGAACGCGTATTTGTCTGGGCCGAAGAAACCAGTTTTGCGTGGCTTCGGGAACAACCCCTGCTCGCGTTCGTCCTGACACCCCTGGCCTTCTTACTAGCCTGGGCGTTGGTTAGACAATTCGCTCCAGCTGCGCGGGGCAGCGGTATTCCGCAGGTCATGGCGGCTATCGAACTGTCGACGCCCGTTCACTACCGCAAGACGGGCTGGCTGCTCAGCATGCGCGTTGCCATCGTGAAAGTACTGAGCAGCGTTGTTCTGTTACTGGGCGGGGGTGTAATCGGGCGCGAAGGACCAACTATTCAGGTGTCGGCGGCTATTTTTCGGGCAATAAACCGACTGCAACCCGTTGGGTGGCCGCAACTGTCGCGGCAGGTTGCCTTGATTACTGGGGGCGCGGCCGGACTTGCGGCCGCGTTCAATACCCCGCTGGGTGGCATCGTATTTGTCGTCGAAGAACTGACACAAACGCATCTCACCCAATTCCGAACCGCCGTATTCACAGCGGTCATCATCGCTGGTCTGACCGCGCAGGGCCTGCTGGGCCCCTACCTGTACCTGGGCTACCCAAACGTAGTGATGTCGGGTGGGATGGTCTGGCTGGGCGTCGGTACGGTCGCGGTCGTCTGCGGACTGGCGGGGGCGTTGTTCGCCAAATCACTGCTCTGGATCAGTCGATACCGCAACCAGTTTCGCACGCTCACCGCGCAGGCGGGTTGGGTGCTTGGCTGCGGACTGCTCATGGGCGGGCTGGCTTACGGCCTCGGCAGCGACGCCGTCGGTACGGGTAAGCCGATCATCAACCGGTTGTTGTTTCAGTCGGCGTACCATACGCCCTGGTATCTGGCGGCTGTGCGGTGGGCAGGTATGGCGCTGAGCTACAGCAGTGGGGCCGCCGGGGGTATTTTTGCCACATCACTCAGCGTCGGTTCGATCATGGGCGACGGCATCGCCCGGCTCATCCGTATTCCGACTACCGACCACAACCTGATTGTCCTGGTCAGTATGGTAAGCTTCCTGACGGGGGTGGTCCGGTCGCCGTTTACAGCCGCCATCCTCGTGCTGGAAATGACCGACCGGCACTCCGTTATTTTTCAACTCCTGCTGGGTGGATTGCTGGCGCAGGGGGCCGCGTCGCTGGTTGATCCCGAATCGTTTTACGAACACCTCAAAGCCGGCTTTATGAGCGAGTCGATGGCGCGTCAGCCGGTCGCCAAACCGATCCCCACAACCGACTCGCAAGCCAGTAACTAACGTACCTTATTCTGGATATGAAAACGTATTTCCTGTTTGCACTGCTCTGCCTGACAACCCTATTGACACACGCGCAGGTCGTCACCGATTCCGTACAGGTCGACGGGTACTGGCGTACGTTCCATTTTAACAAACCGGCAGCCACCGCGAAACCGTCCGGACTGGTATTCGTACTGCACGGATCGGGTGGCAACGGATTGGGGATGATGCGGGAAACCACCGCGATGCAGCAACAGGCTACCGCCGACAATATGCTGGTTGTTTACCCCGACGGTTATAAAAAGTACTGGAACGAATGCCGCAAATCGTCGCCCGCCGAAGCAAACAGGATCGACATCAACGAGCAGGGCTTTTTCGCGGCTATGATTCAGTACGTTCAGAAAAAGTATGCCATCAACAGCCAGCAGGTATTCGTCGTCGGCACATCGGGCGGAGGACATATGGCTTACAAACTGGCGATGACGATGCCGGGTACGTTTCGGGCCGTTACCGCCATCATCGCGAACCTACCCGACTCAACGAATATGGACTGTGTGGCATCGGGAAAAGCTGTCCCGATCATGATTATCAATGGCACCGACGACCCGGTCAACCCCTACAATGGGGGCGACGTAAATCTGGGGCCGAACATGAAGATGGGTCGTGTCCGCTCGACCGAACAGACACTGAACTACTGGGCTGGACTGGCTCGCTACAAGGGGAGTCCGTCGATGGAGAAACTGCCCGACGTCGATCCTTCTGATGGCCGTACGATTGAGCGGTACACGTACAAAGCCAGCGGGCAACCGGAGGTGGTGCTATTAAAGGTAATCGGCGGAAAGCACGACTACCCCAAAGACATCGACGTTCACCTTGAGGCCCTTCGCTTCTTCATGCAGCAGGGCAAGTAGTGGTTTTTTGTTAGTCAAAAATTTTGTCATTCCGAGCCGGCGGCCCGGTCGCAGGCTCGGAATGATAAAGGAGAGAATGAATAACTCCGCTTACTTCTTTTCCGGGTCGTTGCCGCAGTTCTTGAGCGAATATTCCCAGTCGCTGCCTTTTACTTCGTTCGGACGCTGGGCACTGTGCCGCTTGATGTAGCTGACCACCTTTTGCATGTGCTTGTAGTCATCGTCGGTCAGGTCCGCTTTTTTCTTGCCTTTGATCTCGACAATACGCTCGCCCGACTTGTGGCCGATTGATTCGTCGCTGTCCTTTTTCTGACCAACCGACTTCGATTCGTCCGTATCCAGCCACTTCTTCAGTTCGGAAGCCGACATATTCACCAGGTCACTGAAGGCATCGTAAATGTCTTTCTTCTCGTCGTTATCCATGATCGGTTGGGGTTAGGCGGTTTCTACTTCACTTTGCAGCTTCAGCACCAGTTGCTTGTCGTCCTGCTCGATGACCAGTGCCGGGTCATCGTCGGAGCCTTTCCGCTTGATCTTTTTGCCGTCGATCGTCTTTTCGATTTCTTCCTTATGAACTTCGACCACCTTACCTTCGGCATGGCTGCTACCCCACTTCCAGCGTACTTTCGTTCCCTTTCGCATCTCGTTGAGTTGGTTGATTGAGATGGCCTAACCGGCTGTACCAAACGAATGTTTGTGCTGAACTAGGTCTCAGACAGCAGGATGCTGTCTGTTGTCGGCCGTATGACCGGTGGCGAAAGCGGTACGACATGGAGCGCCGGAAAATAAACAGCAGGATGCTGTCTGAGACGAAAGCGAATCGAACGCTAGCTGTTGTAGCGCCGGAGGTACTCACTCGGCGACAGACCGGTGATGGTTTTAAACTGCCGGTTGAAATTCGACAGATTCGTAAATCCGCAGACGTAGGCGGTCTGACTGATACTTTGTTTCGACTCGCGCAGGTGTCGGCAGGCATGCTCGATCCGCACTTCATTGAGCAGCGTCGAGAACGTTTTGCGGGTATGCTGACGGAAAAACCGGCAAAAAGCCCCCGGCGTCAGACTGGCGACATTAGCGATGTCGTCGAGTGTAATCTGCGTGTGGTACTGTTCCAGAATATAGGAGAATACCCGCTCCAGCCGTCGGTGATCGTCGGGGCGCTGGGGCTGCACGTAGGCCGTCACCGACAGCACTTCCCGATCGGTACGGGTCGTCAGTTCGTCCAGAATGTGAAGCAAGGTTAACAATTGCTCGAACGGCCGCTGGTTGGGGAGCTGTTCCAATTTACCCGTAAGTACCGGATTGGTCTGGCAGCGAAGCCGAACACCGTGCTGCGACTCGGTCAGCAACTGCCGCAGGTGCTCCGTTTCCGGCAGGCTCAGCACGCCCATTTCCAGCTGTTCCGGCCGAAACAGGACCGACACCGACACCGACTGGCGTGTCGATTCTGGCTGGAAATAGTCGGGATCACTGCGCAGCACGTGCGGCAGGTTTGGCCCCAGCATCAGCACATCACCGGGCGCAAACCGGTCGATTTTATCACCGACGATCAGCGTACCCTCCCCTTCCTGAATAAGCGTCAGCTGAATTTCGGGGTGGAAGTGCAGATGCCCGTAAAAGTGCGGCATCTTATCCTGTTCGATGCGAAACGAACGGTCATCAATCGTCGGAACTTTGAACAGGAGTGGCTTCATCGCGCAGCATTTACGCAAACATACACACTATCCCCGTTTTTTTGGTGAAAATAGTATTAGAGACGGTGCACCAAAAGGCAACAGCCAATGGCATAACGTGATAATTTTGGTACACTAATTACACACGTCTAAATCAGTACTACCATGCATGTACCTGTCCGTTGGGAAGGTGTTTATCCCGCGCTGCTGACTCCGTTTACGGCCGACGATCAACTCGATCTGCCCCTGTTCGAAAAAAATCTGCGCGCTCAGCTGGACGCAGGCATGCATGGCTTCATCATCGGCGGTTCACTGGGCGAAGCCAGCACGCTGGAACCCGATGAAAAAATCGCGTTGCTCAAATCAGCACTGGCTGTTTGCGATGGTCAGGTACCCGTACTGCTCAATGTGGTGGAGCAAAGCACAAAACAGGCCATTGCCCGTGCCCGCGAAGCGGAAGCAGGCGGAGCTGATGGGCTGATGCTGTTGCCCCCCATGCGCTACCCCGCCGACGCCCGCGAAACCGTCGCGTTCTTCACGGCCGTAGCGGAAGCAACGAGCCTGCCGATCATGATCTACAACAATCCGTACGATTACAAGATCATGACGACGGTGGCGATGTTTGAGGAGCTGGCCAGGTACGACAACATTCAGGCCGTCAAAGAATCGACCCGCGACCTGACCAACATCACCCGGATGCGCAACGCCTTCGGTGATCGTTTCAAACTGCTGGGTGGCGTCGATACGCTGGCCCTGGAAGCCATACTGCTCGGCTGCGACGGCTGGGTTGGCGGACTGGTCGATGCATTCCCGCAGGAAACGATGGCGATTTACAATTTGGCAAAAGCCGGTCAGGTGACCGAAGCACTCGACATCTACCGCTGGTTTATGCCCCTGCTCGAACTCGATATCCACCCCAAACTGGTGCAGTACATCAAACTGGCGGCACAGGCCACCGGCATCGGGTCGGAACACGTCCGTGCCCCGCGCCTGCCCCTCATCGGTGCCGAACGCGAGCAGGTACTCAACATTATCAACACGGCTATCGCCAAGCGGCCCACCCTGTCGACGGGCAAGCCGGTTGCGTCAGTCGATGCACTCGCTACCGAAAGCACCGGTATACTGGTTAACTAACCCATGGCCGACTACCATTTTTTCTGCATCGACGCCCATACCTGCGGCAATCCGGTCCGGGTCGTTACGGGCGGCAGCATTCCGTTTTTGCAGGGCAACAGCATGAGCGAAAAACGGCAGCACTTCATGCGCGAATTCGACTGGATTCGGCGGGGGCTGATGTATGAGCCGCGCGGCCACGACATGATGTCGGGGAGTATTCTGTACCCACCCACCGACCCGGCCAACGACGCGGGCGTGCTGTTTATCGAAACGTCGGGCTGCCTGCCGATGTGCGGCCACGGCACGATCGGTACGGTCACGGTCGCCATCGAGCAAAGCCTGATTCGGCCTAAAACGCCGGGTGTGCTGAACCTGGAAGTACCCGCCGGGCTGGTGCGGGCCGAATACGTGCAGGAAGGGAAAAAGGTGACGTCGGTCAAGATTACAAACATCAAATCGTATCTGGCCGCTGAAAACCTGACCGTCGACTGCCCCGATTTGGGCGAACTGACCGTCGACGTGGCCTATGGTGGTAACTTCTACGCCATTGTCGATCCGCAGCCCAACTTCCCCGGTCTGGAGCGCTATACCGCCGATCAGTTAATTAGCTGGGCGCGCACGATGCGAACACGGATGAACGAGAAATACACCTTCGTTCACCCCGAAAACCCGACGATCAACGGGCTGAGCCACATCCTCTGGACGGGTAAGCCGCTGAAAGAAACCTCGACGGCCCGCAACGCGGTGTTCTACGGCGACAAAGCCATCGACCGTTCACCCTGCGGCACCGGTACGTCGGCCCGCATGGCGCAGTGGTACGCCAAAGGGCGGATGCAGCCGGGCGACGTCTTCGTCCACGAAAGCATCATTGGCTCGATCTTCAACGGGCGTATCGAAGCGGTTACCGAACTCGCCGACGCGCCCGCCATCATTCCCAGCATCGAAGGCTGGGCCATTATTCACGGCTATAACCACCTGATCCTGGACGAAAACGACCCATACGTCCACGGGTTTCAGGTGATATAAAGAGTGAAAGAGCGAATGAGCGAAAGAGTGAAAACTGCTGACGCGAAAATCGCTCTTTCACTCATTCACTCTTTCGCTCTTTACGTAATGCACATCGGTATTGTTGGGGGTGGGATAATTGGTCTCTGCTCCGCGTATTATCTGCACAAGGCGGGGCACCGCGTCACGCTGCTCGATCAGGATACTATTGCCGATGGTTGCTCGTTTGGCAACGCGGGGATGATCGTACCCAGTCACATCATTCCGCTGGCGCAACCCGGCATGATCTCGAAAGGACTGCGCTGGATGCTGAACTCGACCAGCCCGTTCTATGTCAAGCCCCGGTTGAATCTGGATCTGGCGCGCTGGGGCTGGCTGTTCTACCGGCACGCCAACGATGCCCACGTGCAGCGGTCGATCCCGGCGCTGCGCGATTTGAGTTTGCTCAGTAAAACGCTGTATCAGGATCTGGCGGCCAATGGCGACCTCGACTTTGAATGGCAGGAACGGGGCTTGCTGATGCTGTATAAAACGGCCGGGGCCGAACACGAAATGGCCGAAGAAGCCGACGTCGCGAATCGGGCCGGTATCGAAGCGCAGCTGCTCAGCGGGCAGCAGGTGCAGGATCTCGAACCCGATGTGCGGGTCGATGTGCGGGGTGGCATTTTCTACCCCGGCGACGCCCACCTGAACCCGACTGAGCTGATCCGTTCACTGGTGGCGTACCTGCGAAAAAATGGTGTGACGCTATTGGAAAAGCGCACCGTCACGGGCTTCGGTAAAACGGGCAGTCACGTCACGTCGATTCAAACCGCCGAGGGAGCCGTATCAGTCGATACAGTTGTCGTAGCCGGGGGAGCATGGTCGCCGGTTATCAGCAAGCAGCTGGGCCTGAATCTGTCATTACAGGGCGGAAAAGGATACAGCTTTATGCTACGCGGACTAACCAATAACGTGCGTGTACCCGCCATTATGCTCGAAGCCCGCGCCACAGCCACCCCGATGGGTCGGGACCTGCGCTTTGCCGGTACGCTCGAAGTAGCGGGAACTGACATGACCGTAAACATGAACCGGGTGCGGGGCATCGTACAGTCGATCAACAACTACTATCCTGAGATAGCGGTTGATATGCCAAAAACCGAGGCTGTCTGGAGTGGTCTGCGCCCCTGCTCACCGGATGGGTTGCCATACATAGGCCACACTACCCGGTTCGACAATGTAGTGCTGGCAACGGGACACGGCATGATGGGCCTGAGTCTGGGCCCCGCTACCGGCAAACTCGTCAGTGAAGCCGTCGGCGACAAGGTCGACAGCATGGCGATCGACGCCTTCAGCCCTGACCGGTTTTAACAGAATTACAGTTTTTATTACCCACCGTTCCACGCCGGGGTCTGTGAAGGCACAGACCCTTTTTTTGTCGCGTCGATGATGCAAAAAACTCGTGATGACACAGTCCCGGGGCGGGTGCACAGGGACAAAATTACTTTCCTGAGACCGTATGGCTTTTCGCATACCGCACCGCGTCGATGAAGGGGGCGGTCCACACATCAGCTTCGTGCTGTTTCAGGTAACGCAGCAGCTTGTTATGTTCGGGCAACGCCACGTTCAGCGAATGTCCCCCACCGACGCCGTGAAACAGGAACACGACCAGCGAATTAGTCGCCTGCGCCTGCCTGACCAGGTCGATCATCTGCTCACCAGTCTGATTAGTGATGGAATACGAGCCAATGTCCGCATAGTTGAGTTGATTCATCGGCTTCATCTCGGACCGTACGCCACGAGCCGCGACAAACTGACTAGCAACCCCTTTGTAGTAATCGACGTCACCAATTTTCGTATCGCCACAAGGGTAAGCGAAGGTACGGTCGGTTTTGCCGTCGAGCGTTTGTAGCAGCACGTTCATCATACTGATCTCATCGGTCATGCGCTGCACGGTGTACTTACTCATGTCGGTGTTCGGGTTGACCCACTCGCGGCCCGGCTGATTGCCCAGACACGGGTGAAACAGCGTGTGATTCCCCAGCTCATGCCCCGTCTGGGCGACAGCACGCCACCGATCAATGTTGTTTACATAGCCGGGAAAATAACCCGACAGGTAGAACGTACCACGCAGCTTCAGCGAGTCCAGCAACGGTACAACATTGGTCAGGTGAACGTCCAGCGCATCGTCGTAGGTCAGTACTACCGCGCATTTTTTACCGTTCCAGGTAGCACTGCCGTTGGTTTGCGCCAAACCTGCTGCGTGAACGACAAGCAGGATAGCTACGATCCATAATTTCTTCATAGTAGCCACAGAAGAACGGGTCGCGCCCGGCTTACTGACGATAAAACCAAAAAAGCACGCAACTCCGGTAGCTACGTGCTTCTAGGGGTGATTATACGGCAACCACACCCGCTGAAAAAACGGAGTCAGACAGTTTTCGCTACGTCCGGCATCGTACCCGTTTGCAGAAACTGCTCAACAGCCAGCCGCGATACCGACCCATACGACATCGTCCTGGCGGTGTCGGTATCCGTAAAATCGACTTCGTAAGAATCAGTCCCGTTGATGGCTTTTATGGCGACGGTTGCCAGTCTGCCTTTGTGGTCACCTTTCCCTTCGGCCGTAAACAAAAACGTCTGTGGCTGCGGGGCAATCAGGTTCAGGTCTGTCACTACATATGAGCCGAGCACCTGCCCGCCTTCGTTCTTTTGCGTCTGTATGTAATCGAATAAGTCCGTCATACTAACAGGAACCGATACATGGCGGCAATGTTATCCCACTTTGCCGAAAACAGGGCAGGGCAATCCGCTTGCCTCGATTGCCTGTTCAGTGACTATCATGCATAGTCTGGCAGCGCCGACCCCGCCTTCTTTCTACCAACACATTCCCCAGCTACCAGATAGCCGCAATCGTAGCTACGAGCGCTCATCGATACAAATCGCAACGAGCACCATTTCAACTCCTGATCTGAACGCAGTCGCAACATCAACCTTTCTTTTTCGACCGAACTGGTTCCATCCGCTGCCATTCATCGAATACCGGGACACATCATTTTCCCGAGCAACTACTTTTGATCCGTTGGTTACGAATTCAATTCCTACTGTACTTATGCACGCTTCGTCTTCCCTCAACTCGCCAGCGATTCCAACGCAGGCCTCACACGGACAGCTCATCCAGACACTGCTCAATCTGGCCAGTCCCGGTACGGCCCGCTATCAGGCCCATCAGCTGCGCTTAGATGGCGTATACCGGGTCGTTGTTCGTACGGCGGATGGCTTTCAACTGGTCAGCATTCCGGCTTCGGCTTTGTTGTTGGCCGAATTGGGTATCCTGGTCGATTCTGACCGCTACGCGATCGGCAGGCAACTGGATCAGGCAGACAAAAACGTACGTGTCGTTGACCAGCTCATATCGATGGCTTATATGAACTGACAGGCGTCCGTAGTATGGGTTACCGCTTAAGCGATCGACCCTTTATGAGCCATTGGCAACACAGGCAAGCCACTTTTTGGCCCGTTCCCATCCGGCGCTCATCGACCGGTATACGTGCCGCGTGAACGCACTCGGCAGTCGTGTGATAAACCAGTTGCTTCAGGCAGTGGAAAGGGCTAAGTGGGGGTCATTGATCGTACTGGCGTTAAGGAGAGGTACCGCTTACGTACCTGCTCAGCCATTTTGATACCACTTATTTACTGGATACCATCTATTGTTACCAAATCAGACTTATTCATTAATTCAGTATTTACCCGATTACAAAAATACCCCGTTTTCGGTCAATTACCCCCCGCTGGCTGTCATTCATCGAATGAGGGCCCCCGCCCCCCTGTTCAGACGCCAACTTTGGTCAAGCAAACGCAAAAACGACCAAAGATATGCTGCTCATCACCGCTACCGCCCCCCTGCTCAACACCCTCCGCACCCTGTTGCTGCTGGTCGTCGTAAGCACAGGGCTGATGAGCTGCTCACAGTCGGAAAACGTTGCTCCCCAAAGCCAAACCACTACCCTTGAGGCATCGGCCCGCCCCGGTTCGTCGGTGATCAACAACGACGGCTTCGAAGGCAGCTGGTTCGCCAACTTCTGGATTCCTGAACTGCGCACCAACTCAGCCGCGCAGGTATCGAACGAGCACAGCCGGTCGGGCAAACAGTCGATGCGTTTCGGCTGGACACCCGCTCAGTACGATGGCACCAACCCCTCGGCTCACTCGGAACTGGGCACCGACGCCCTGAAGAATGGTGAAGTTGAGCGCTGGTATGGCTACAGTGTTTACATGCCAGCGGCCAAGATGGCCAATGACAACGAGCCTATCGTTTTCAGCCAGTGGCACGGTGTGGCCGATGCAGGTGGTCAGGATACCTTTCCTCCACTGGCCTTCTACCTGGAAGGGGGCAACCAGATCAAAGCCTACTACCGCTCGTCAAACGTGGCCATCACCCAGGCGCAACAAACCCCTACCGCCCAGACCATCCTGCGTTTAGGCACGGCCAGCTACGACAAATGGGTTGACTACGTAGTGCACATCAAATGGGATCCAAGCGGCAAGACCGGTATCCTGGAGATCTGGCAGGATGGCAAGCAGGTAGCCAACGAGCGCAACATCAACATCGGTTACCCACAGAAATACAAGCCTTACTGGAAAGCCGGTATCTACGCCTGGACGGGCAAGTCGAAATACGCTGAGCGGGTTCTGTACTACGACGACGTAACGATCGGCAACGCTACGGCCACCTACGAAACGGTAAAGCCAGGCCAAACCAACGACATCGCCCGGTAAGCCAGCACGCTATATACAGTCGAAGCGACGATCAATGAACCGTTAGTATCTCTTTCCAGAAAGTCGTATAGCGCTCGCTTATCCACTGCCGTTTATAGTGCCAGTTCAAGTCGTAACCCACCCCGAACAGGCATACTTTGTTCCTGCCGTAGCGGTGATTGAGCCGGTCGACAACGGCCGATAATTTACTCTGCCGCTCATCGGGATTATTAGCGAAGAGGTGCTTCTATGTGTACTCGTCACCGACCAGCCCCGTCAGCATGAGGCTTATCTTCTGATAGTCATAGTCGAAGCGGAGCACCACTTTCAGCCGCGCGTGAGCGGCTATTGTACTATCGACCACTCCTACCTTCGTAAAGGATCATATATTTATTACAATCCTTTGTAAAAGAATAAATACGGTGGCCAATCGTGTCTTGGGGAGTACTGTAAGTGTACAAATATTTTGTCCTTACCCCTTTGGTGAGCCAGTATTGACTGGAGTTTAAGCCGCTTTTGAGGGTTCAGGACATGACGGAATGACGGGTTTCTTAAAATAGGGAAACGGGGGTATTTGTTACAGCTCCATACTGGTGATACTTAACTTGATAGCAGCAATACTATAGTGAACGATATGCCGTTCACTTTCTGTAAATAAATATACTAGCCATGCCAAACAATGTAAAAAGACTACTCATTGTCCTGATTTGTAGCATGTTGACGATAACTCGTCTGAGTGCGCAGATTCAAATCGGTGTCACGGGAAACTATTCAGGTCCTGTCCAACGGTATGCATCGTTTGCAGATGGTTTATGGGGGGGAGGACTAACAGTGCGCTATTCTCTCAAGCCTCAACTAGTGGTCGGCCTGACTACGCGCTACTTCACTTACGGCGAGTCCTTTAGTACTGGCTTTGCGCAGGGTAACACGCGTAGCTCTGAGCTACGATTAGCTGGAGAGGTTGACTATTTCTTGACCACATCTAAGCTACGTCCTTACGCAGGAATTGAAGCAGGCTTGTACCGATCTACGTTTCGGCTCGACACCACTATTCCCTTAGTGGAATCAACCACTTATAGTAGCAACGATTTTGGTTTTGCCCCTAAAATTGGGGTGCAGTATGCAATGAGTCCTGCCATCGCTTTGAACGCTGAGGTTGGTTATCACCTTGTTATCTTTCGTAGCACAACGAGCCGATCACTGTTGTTGAGTGCAGGGGTTTTCTTTACAATAGCTAAGTAATACTGTACTACGACGACCGACAACTGGCCCTGGTAATAGTTACATGACAAAACTAAAGTTCTGTTATGAAAGCGTTTTCTGAGACGCGCCATTGGCCTACCCCTCTCCACGGGTACCGCAGCAGGAAAGTGGGGAAAAGCGAGACTTGGCCAGACCCTGTTAGACTGTTTACGGCTTAACTTCCTACTAAGAGCCACCGCCAGCAGTGCTGGTAGAGCTTATGACACACAAACCGCAATAGACTTAGCGTAAATTATAATAAATCAACTACATATTTATACTATACACATATAAGTACTGATTTTTTGCTCTGCCTGAGCAAAAAATGCACCTATTTGGGTGAAATGTGTACATGCCGCTGAACGCTTTGCGCTAAACTTGCCCCGGTATTGGGGGGCCCCGCAAAGCAACCTATCCCAGCGATTATCCGCCCGTCTTTTCACCTTCATAGGGAGGCTGATGCCCCACCCGGCAATAACACAAACGGCGAATTTTCTGGTCTTACGTTAGCAGCCAAAGGATCATTACATGACACATTCTTTACTTTCTTTATTCCGGTTTGGCCCGCAGGCGCTCAGCCTGCTAGTACCGCCAGGCATTAGCCTGGTGACAGTAGCTCAGTCTTACGCTACCCCGGCCATCCAATACGTGCGCACCGATAGGATCAATGCCAACCCAGCTACCAACCCGGATAACAGCACCAATCTACAGGGGGCCCTCAATGCTGGTGCCGACGGTTATCAGGTCAGGGTAGCTCAGGATACCGTGTCGGATAAGTACGACACACAGAATATCTCATTTATGAACAAATAACTGCTACTCATATACAATTATAAGTATCATGGAAGAGTATATCTTACATTAGTGTAAACAACAAGGAAAAGCCTTGCCTGTATTTTGTGAATGCATTTTATCCACCAAGCCTTTCTTGACTGCCTTCCTCTCCTCTTAACTGATTTATATGAGTAAACTTTACAAGTGTATCTACTGGTGCTGCCCTTGTTGTCTGTTAATCTTTCTATTGAGTATCAATGGCGTAAGCTCAGCACAAAGCATTGACTTCAATGCCGGTCAAACTGGCACTCGAAAGCCGAATTTTGCGGTTGGGGGATCCGTCGGGCTCAATGCAGTTTACAACGACCCGGCCTATGCGGGTGTGCCACCCGTGTCTTACTTCCTGTCAGGGCAGCTGGATTTTCGGATTCGGGGGTACAGTATGCCGGTAGCCTTCTCGTATTCGAACCGCACGTTTACGTATAGTCAGCCCTTCTCGTTCAATCAGTTATCCATTAATCCCACTTACAAGTGGATACGGGCGAGCCTTGGCACAACGTACATGACGTTCTCACCCTATTCGCTAAATGGTCATCAGTTTCAGGGAGCCGGATTGACGTTGAATCCAAACAAATTCACTATCAACGTGATGTATGGCCGGTTATTAAAGGCCGTTCACGGAGATTCGCTGACGCCACCCAGCTACCGTCGGATGGGGGCGGGTATCAAAGCCGTCTATAATTCAGGCGCTTACAGAGTTGGTGTTACCGCGTTTCAGGCCGCTGACGTAGCCAGTTCACTGCAATTTCCATCCGACACGACTGGCGATATCACCCCGAAAAAGAATCTGGTGCTGGGTATTGAAGCGGGGGTAACCTTCCTGAAATCCCTGCAATTGAATGTAGAGTATAATACCAGTGCGCTGACGACGAATAGCCAGGCTGTGGGCGAAAACCGAGTCGGTCATAGCCTGATGGGCGCATTGGCTGGGGGGAACTCGACCACGCAGTTTTTCAACGCAGTCCGGGCCAGCCTTGCCTATAATATTGCGGCTACCCAAACGATCATCAGTATCGGCTACGACCGGGTCGATCCCGATTATATTACATTGGGTGGCTACTATTTCGTGAATGACTTCGAGAATGTGACGGCTAACGTGTCACAACCGTTTTTTAAAGGGAAAGTACAGGCGTCGGCTACCCTCGGGTATCAGCACGACAACCTGAAATTGCTGAAAAGCAGCACCCAGAAACGGGTGGTTGGGTCCCTGAATATCAATGCGACACCAACGCAGAACCTGACGCTGGGCCTGACGTATTCGAATTTTTCCAGCTACACAAACCTCCGGACGGTATTTGACCAGATCAAAAAGAACAGCCCCTTTGATCAACTCGATACGTTGCGCTTCACCCAGATTGCGCAGAACCTGTCGGGCAATGCTACCTACCTGATTAATCCGACTGCCGACCGCGCCCGCATTCTATCGGCCAGCCTATCTATGATGCAGTCTGCCGATCAGCAGGGGGATGTCATACGGGTGGGGAACCTGTCGCAGTTTGTAACGACTACCCTGAATTTTACGGATAACCATCCCAAAACGTGGCTCGCGCTGAATGGGGGGCTAAACGTCAACTACAATGGGATCGGGTCTACGAATCAGCTATCCTTCGGGCCAATTGTCGGCATTCAGAAAGGATTCCTGACTAACAAGCTGCGTACAACGGGCTCGATAGCCTATATCCTGACGCGCTCAGACCTCTACAAGACCAGTAGTGTCAACCTGCGCGGGCTGGCCTCGTACGACCTGAATCTGCATAATCGACTGGCCGGTACGGTGGGCTATTCAAGCACCGCAGCTGCAGAAACGCTACCCAGCCGCTCGTACTTGTCACTGACGATTGGGTACAACTACCGGTTCTAATTCACCTCCTTCCTTAGTCTCCTGATGAGAGTATTGGTTTGTCTTTTGATCGTGTTGTGTCTGGGCTTTGGCAGGCAGTCGCTGGCACAGCAGCAGTACCCTGTCAACGCGACTGTACTGGTGTATCCACCGTACCCCATTTATCTGAGCGACTATGCCAACACGTCTGCTAATTCCTTCGAGTTACGCCTGTTGTTACGGGATATCGATCTGGGCACGCGGCAGGTGGCCCTTCGTATTCAACTGACATCGCAGAACGGCAATTCGCTTCAGAGCCGATACCCGGCGGTGGGTGTACCTGTGATTGATCTGGTTTCAGGCGTACCGGTTATTCTGAAACAGGCTGATCTGGCGCCTTATTTTCAGCCGCAGAACATGAATCTGTCGCCCAATGCCTACTCGCAACCGCTTCCAGAAGGCATCTACACACTTAGCGTTACAGTTCACGATTTGCTGACCGGCAAACAACTGTCTGCAATACAGGCATCCGCTCCGTTCTGGGTGGTTGTTTCGGATCCGCCTTACCTGAACCTGCCGATTAATAATGGGTATGTATCGGAGCGCATTCCGCAAAACCTGGTTTTCCAGTGGACACCCCGGACCAAGCAGGCCAGTAGCGTTGAGTACGATTTTACCCTGACCGAACTGGTCGGTGTGACGACGTTTACCGGGAATTTACAGAATCTGTTCCTGGCTCAGCCCCCCTACTATACGACAACGACCCAAACTACATCGCTCCTCTACAGCCCCGCCCTACCACCTCTTGTCAAAGGACGAATTTATGGCTACCGGGTGCGGGCCAGAGCAAAACGGGGCCTCGAAGAGGTAGGTATTTTCCGGAACGGTGGGTACAGCGAAGTGCATTTTTTTATGTACGGCTACGAAAACCTCGCCCCCCTCAATGAAAGCGCGGACTGGAATACCACACTCGATCTGAGTTGGGAAGACAACATACTACACGATAACTTCCTGGTGCGTTACCGTGAACAGGGCTCACTAACCTGGATCGAACGAAAAATTGTCGGTCAGCAGGCCCGGTATGGTAACAGCTACCGATTATCGCTACCCGGTATGCTGGATACCAAGACGTATGAATATCAGATTGGTGGCGTATCGATGCAGGATCCCAACAGCATAGCATATACCACTGTCCGGACCGTCAGTCCAGTTTATAAAGTAGAGCAGGTGACTACGATTGTGAAAGAACGAGTGGCCGTTCCCGTAGTTACGACTACCTACCAGGTTATCTGTAAAAACACACGAATAGGCCCTTTCACAATTCCGATCTGTACCAATCAGCCTGTATCAAACACAGTAATCACGTATCAGGAGGTAGATAAGGTGGTCATATCGGACGTAAAAAAACCGATCGTTGTCGCCAGTGATGATGGCCTGATAGAGCCCATCGATCTGGATGGTACCAGCCACGACGACATCCTGTCGGATGATTCGACCGCTGTAGCAGCAACTGCTACTAAAAACCATACCTACACCAAGGCAACTTGTGAAAACCCGACGGCCAGTATCGACATGCGCTCTACGGGTCAGTTTACGGCGGGCGATACCATTCACGTTGCCGGTTACGACATTATTGCCCTCGATGCGACTACGGGCATGGTGTTCGTCGATATGCCCTTTGTGAGCAAAAAGGTGGCTTTCGCCCTGAATTTCAAGGGCGTTAAAGTCAACGAATTTCTGGAACTGACCCAGGGGAGCATGGAAACTACCTTCAACAACCAGAAATACCAGACGTCGGTAGCCAAAGCACAAGTGGCCAAGGGAACTTCACTAACGGCGACCAATGCAGCCAGGCAGGATCTCAAAAGAGACAATGTGCTGCCCCTGCTGGACATACGCGCCATTGATACCCTGACCAGGAACGCGGATAATATGACCCTGGCCATCAAGAATCAATTTCTCAATAATGCGGAGGTGTCGCTCATCAAGACGAATATCCAGCGTCTGAAAACGATGCTGACTGCCAAATCAACCAGGATTCAGCAGGTGATCGCGACGATGAATCAGAGTCTGAATCAATATAAAAACCTGACAGACAACGCTTCCCAGCGGAAAGTGACGTTTCTGAATTCGCAGATTCAGGGACTCACCAATCAGAAAACGAAGAACGACGCGCAACTCGCCAAGATCAATGCCTTCCTTGGCCAGGATCGCTTCTGGACGAATCGGGCGGGCTTCCTGAAAAACGGTCCCATCCTCTTCGGTGCGGTGCCCGTTGCTGCCCGATGATCCCGTATCGACTCCGTAATGAACCCATCACGCTCCTCTTTTACTGAACCAATGCCCAAATACGCGCTCCTTATGCGACTGTTCCTGTTCGGTTTGTTGACTCTGTTGAGCCAGTGGAGCTACGCAGCCCCTGATCGGGGAAACAGTACCGACGACCCCAAAAAACCAACGGATGGGGTACATCCTGCCACGCCCGCGAAGCCGGAGGTTGCCGGACAAACGATGATTAGCCTGAAAACGCTGAACAACCTGGACCGGGCCGTTATGAACAGCTTATCCCTGGCTGAGCGGCAGGATCTGCTGGACCGGGCGAAATCACTGGTTGTCGACGACGTAAAACCCGACGTCCTGTCCGCAGACGCTACGGCCGCCAAAGCCCTGTTCGATGGACTAGCGGCATCAGGGGGTATTGTGGCGGACGACTTCTCCTCGGATTCGTTCAAGGAGCTTCCTTTCTTCGTCAAAGTGGGGAAAGCCAGAACCGCTACAACTGGTACGACTAGTGCCACCAGTGCGACTGGGGTAAATAGTGCACAGAATTCGCGCGATTCGACTGGTTTACTACTGGGTATCAGCAAAGTAACCTTCTTTCCGGGCTACGTGGAAATGGCGGCCTACGTTCGGGCTTACATCAAGGGTCGGGAGGTATTCTTCGGTATCGACAAGCTAAAGTACGTGCAGGGGGCCGGGTTTGCCGGATCAGCCAAACTTATTCTGCTGGGTAATTACAACTTCCCGATGGGTACCAGCATGAACCTTCAGATCAACGGCGGGGTCATGAGCCAGACGGGGGTGATGTCGGATCAGACATCGCTGGAGTTTGACTGCGGCAGGTTCAAGCAGATTTCGCTTTCGGCTACGCTGAGTCTGAAGTCCGACAAGTTTGTTCGCATCAACGAAACCACGGGTGCGGTTATTCCGAACACCCCCGTCACAACGACCATCCGAACGCAGATTCAGAGCTTCAACAGCTTCGTATTCGATATTACGCTGCCCGCTTTTTCGCTCACCAAATTTGCCAGGAAAGTCGGCTTCGTCGTACAAAACGCCACCTTCGATTTCAGCGATGACATGTCCTCATCCGATATGCGGGCGGCCCTGGTCAAGTATGACAAAACGTATCAGAGCGAAACCGAATTTGCGGGCTGGCGGGGTGTGTATATCAAGACGCTGAAAGTGCTGCTACCGAAGGAGATTGCAGCCTCCAGAAGGAGACCGGCTGGTAGTGCCACTACAACCACGACCACAAGCACAACCGTGTCCAACACCGACCCGCTCCGGGCTTTCGGGACAAACGACCTGTTTATCGACGGTACGGGGCTGACCTTCTCGCTCTTTGCCTACAACATGATTCCCCTCGATCAGGGCGCTGCCGGGAGCTGGCCGCTGTCGCTCGATTCGCTGGATCTTTCCATCAAGCGCAATGAGTTTCAGCGCTTTTCAATGGCGGGCCGGATCAAGCTGCCGATGGCGTCTAAAAAAGGGCAAACGGCCAGTACATCGACTGACCCCAAAAAGAACCCCGACATTCTGACGTATCGGGGCCTGATTGATCCTGTACTGGAGGAGTACGCACTGACCATCGGTATTGGCAACCTAAGCTCCTTGAACATGTTCGGCGGGCAGGCAACCTTACTCCCGAATTCGTACGTGGAGCTGAGGGTCGTGCAGAGTACGTTCAGGCCGAAAGCGGTGCTGTCGGGCACCTGGGCCTTCGGGGTAAATCTATCGGGCGACGTATCGGGCGGGGCAGGTGCTGCTTCCAAAGACGTTGGTTTCAAGCAGATCAATTTTCAGGAACTGACCCTCCAGAATAGCGAGCCTTACATCTCGGTAAAGAGTTTTGGGTACAAAGACGAGACGAATAGTCTGGGTGGTTTCCCCCTGCAAATCCGTCGGATCGAAGCCTCGTTTGGGCAAAACAGCACCAGGCAACCCACCTTCATACTGGGCATGGGGCTGGATCTGACCCTCCAGAGCAAATCGCTGGCGGCTAAAGTCGATGGCAACATTACCTGGACAAAGACAACAATCGACGGCGAGGATTCCTGGGATTTGAGCGGGGCTGATTTGAACAAGTTTACCGTCGATGCTGATTTCTCGGCCTTCAGGCTCAAGGGCAACCTGGAGTTCATGAAGAAAGACCCCATCTACGGCGATGGCTTCAAGGGGTCGCTGAATATCAATGTGGGGGCCGCTATGGGTAGCTCCACTTCGATAGACGTAAAATCCATTTTTGGCCGGGTAAACAGCTACTACTATTTCTACCTGGATGCCATGGCTACCCTGCCGGTGGGCATCAAGATCGGCCCGATGGAACTGTACGGCCTGGGGGGGGGCTTCGCGATCAACATGGAACGCAACCCGAAGAAAACCAGCGACTTCTCCATGACGGGGATGGCTTACGAGCCGAAGAAAGACAATTTCGGGGTCATGTTCGCGCTGGCGTATCGGACGTCGTTCGATATGGGGAAAACGCTGGAAGGTACGGGCGGCTTCATGATGGAAATGAGCACCAGTTACGGTCTGACCCGGATCGGGCTGTTCGTCAACGCGAAAATTGGTAATTACGGTGCCACGGGTATGACTGGGAATCTGGCCAGTACGTACAAGACGCTGCCGGTTAGTACGGCAGGTGCAATGACCGCTAAGTCAGACGCTGTGGAGCGACCCGCCCAATCGTCGGCGATTATGACGGCCAACCTGGGCATCGACTACAACTTCACCACAAAAGAGCTGATCGTTGCCGGGAAAGCCTATTTCGCGCTGCCTGATAATTCACTGCGCGGTTCGTACGAGAACAACCGGGTCGGGAATGTCGATATGTATTTCGGCGCCAGTAAATGGTACATCTACGTTGGTAAACCTGAAACGCCACTAAGCGTAACCCTGAAGCAGGGCATTTTCACCGGTTCGGCCACGGCTTATCTGGTAACGGGCAGCGTCATGCCAGCGCCGTTTACCGGGGGCGCTGGGTTGGGTTTTGGCGCGGCCCTACAGGGAGGAACCGGTCTGATTCGCGGGTCTATCTTTTACGCCGAACTGAACTTCAACATGGGGGTTAATTTCCTCCTCCAGAAAAACGTCTACTGCGCCAATATACGGCAGACCAAAGACTGGTATGCCACGCTGGGCGTGTACTTCGGAGCCTCGGGCCGGGCCGGTGTCCGCGTGGCTGGCAGCGATTACGACATCGCGCAGGCGTCTGTCAGCGCCAATCTGAACGCGGGTGGTATGGACCCGCTGTATTTCAACGGCACCCTGAATTTCTATGCGAAAGTGCTGTGTAGCAACCTGACGTTCTGGTACCTCGAAACCAATTGCTGGTGGGGTGGCTGGCACAACACAGTGCTTCATTGCAACTCGACCTGGAAATCGTATACCAAAGAAGTCTGTCTGTTTGAGGGGGGCGGCAGCATCGGCATCACCGTGGGCACCAAGTGTAACTAACCAACGCCGTTTCGTACTAACCTAAGTATCCAGTCCTGATCATGACTCACCGTACCGTATTTAATTCACTCGTCGTCCTGCGCTCGCTGCTGTTGGCTGGGGTGGTAAGCCTGCTCACGATACTACTTCCCGGAACAGTAGCCGCACAGGGAAGAACGCAACCTCCGCCGAACCTGAACGGCCCGACGGTTTACGTCATCGGTCGGGCTCAGCCAGGGCGTAACGTGCTGCGCTGGTTTCCCAGCAGCGCAACGGTCTGGCAGCAGGCAAACGTATATGGCTACGAGGTGATCCGCTTTACGCTGGTGAAAGAGGGGCAGGACAGCACCAGCGCGGCCATGCTGATGAATGACATCACCGTCGACTCGGTGCAGTATTTTCTGGCCAACCGAACGGTTTTGGGGGGTGATAAAGCCATTAAACCGCCTGCCAATGCGGGCTGGGCACGCTACATAAGCAAGAAAACGCCCTACCATGCGATGGTAGCCGAGCATACCATAAAAGGGAGTTTGGAAGCGCAACGTGCGCCGACTAAAACAGACACGGTTTCTGTGAACGACCACTACGGCGCTGCGCTGTGGGGGGCTTCGTTTAGTTTCGCTGCGGCCCAGGTGGCCGGTATCGGATTTGCCGACTCCACGGTAAAAAAAGGGGAGAAATACCTCTACACCGTCCGGACGCTCATACCGGCGAAAGCACTCCGGGTGTTGGAAGGCCATGTATTGCTCACGGCGGGCCAGGTCGAACCCCTGCCGACGGTACGCGATCTCGGCGTTTTGTTTGCCGATAAACGGGCGGGTTTACTCTGGAATTACCTGAAACTGGAAAGCACCTTTAACTCGTACACAGTCGAACGGTCGACCGACAGTATACGCTACCGGCAAATCAGCTCCCTGCCGGTCACCAATCTGACGGCCAAAGTGGATTCGATGACCCGCTACTCGGACAGTCTGGCCAACAACGAAACTACGTACTACTACCGGATTCGGGGGTCAACGATCTTTCAGGAATTAAGTGCCCCGTCCAACGTGGTGAAGGGGCGCGGGGTGCCGCCCTTACCCCCGGTTCGGGTGGTGGGTACGATGATCGATACGACGCGGGCGAAACTCGTATGGACGTTCCCCGATTCGCTGAACCGAAAAATCAAAGGCTTTGTCATTCGGCGATCCATGTACGTCGACAGCAATTACGTGGAGATTACAAAGGTGCTCCCTGTCACGCAGCGCACCATCACGGTCGATAGTGTGTACGATGCGACGTATTATTCAGTGGCTGTGCTTAACCGGGAAGGGTACGCCATCCCGTCTTTTCCGACGCTGGTTCAACTGGCCGACAGTATTCCCCCGGCGGCACCACGCGGCCTGACCGGCGAGATCGACAAAGCGGGGGTGGTTCGGATTAAGTGGAACGCCAACCGGGAGCGGGATATGCAGGGCTATTATGTGTTCATGGCCAACGATTCGGTGTCAGCTCCCGTCCGGCGCATCAAGGAGTTTATCACGCAAAACAACTTCGTCGACTCGGTCAACGTCAAATCGCTCAACCGTAAGATTTATTACTACGTGCTGGCCATCGACCGGCGGTTCAACCACTCGCCTTACTCGCAGGTACTGGTATTGAAGCGGCCTGACGTGACGCCCCCTACGCAGGTAGCGTTTACAGATTACGTCGTCACCGACCACAAGGTGACGCTTAAGTGGGGTGAGAATATCGACGAAGACCTGGCCAGTACGCTGCTCTACCGGCGGAGTATGCCCACCTCCGTCACCGATAGCGACACTGCCTGGACGGTCGTCGCAGACTTTAAAAAGCGCCGGGTCAATACCTTCGCGGATACGACGGTACTCGAAAAACGCATTTATATCTACGCCCTGATCTGCGTGGACGAAGCGGGTAACCAGGCCGAACCCACCAGGCCGCTGGTCGTTGAAACGCCGTTCTTCGTTCGAAAAATCAACATCGCCAACTTCAGCGCCACGGTCGATAAGACGACGAAGCAGATTGTCCTCAAGTGGCAGGCACCGAACGATCCTGGCATCGACAAACTCTACATTTTCCGGCAGCAGAAAGGTGATAAGCTAAGTGTACTGCGGGAGCTTTCCCCAACCGATACCACGCTGGCCGACCGGCCCGACAGCGAAAATGTATCCTACCGGTATGTCATTCGGGCGATGATGAAAGACGGCTACTACGCCAGTACCAACGAACTCACGGTCAATTATACGATTCCGAAATAAGCTCCTCTTATGAAAAACATATACGTACTTTTCACGGGTCTGATCTGGCTTTTTGCGGGCTTACTGCACGCCGGGGCCGGTACGCCCGGCCATTCGCCCTATCCGGAGCGGGCTACCGGAGCCGCTGCGCCCACCTTTACCTACACCAAAACCGACGTAACGACTTGCAACGGGGCTACGACGGGCAGCATCACGGTAACGGCGTCGGGCGGGGCAGGCAACTATACCTACTCGAAAGACAACGGCGCTACTTTTCAGGCCGGTAATCAGTTTACCAATCTGGCGGCCGGGACGTATCAGGTACTGGTCAAGGACGGCTCCAATGTCCAGTCGGCAGCGCAGGCCGTCACCATCAGCCAGCCGGATGCGCTGACCGGTCGCGCTACCTCGGTCACCTCAACCTGCCCCGGTCTGAGTACGGGCGCGATCAGCTTTACGGCCGGTGGCGGCACGGCACCCTATCAGTATGCGATTAACAACGGTACTTATCAGTCGAGTAATGTATTCACGGGTTTGGCAGTGGGTAACTACCTGCTGTCGGTGAAAGATGCGAATGGCTGCGTGATTTCACCCGCTTACTATCAGGTAACGGCACCAACGGCACCAACCGTTACCCCCGTCGTTACGGACGTTAGCTGTAGCGGTCGGCAGGATGGAGCTATCCGCGTAGACCTGACGGGGGGCGTCAATCAGGGAGCAACCACCATTTCCATCGACAATGGGGCTACCTACATCAACAATACCGTGTTCAGTGCGCTGAGCGCGGGCACCTATAAGATCATCGTAAAATACGCCAACAACTGTCTGACGCCGGTTAAGGAAGCGACTGTCAATCAACCGACTGCGCTCTCGTTTACTACACAGATTACAGGTACCATCAGCTGCAACGGGGGGCAGACGGGGGCTATTCAGGTGACGGCTTCGGGCGGTACGGGCGCATATCAGTATTCGAAAGACAACGGGGCCAGTTTTCAGACCAGCAACAGCTTCACGGGTCTGGGCGCGAACAGCTATCAGGTAGTGGTGAAGGATGCGAATGGCTGTCTGGCTCCGGTCCAGACGGTGGTGATTAACCAACCCTCGCCGATCGAAGGAAGCGTAGTGTCGACAACGCAGACGTGTCCGGGACTAAGCACCGGCGGACTGACCGCGAGTGCCAGTGGCGGGACGGCTCCCTACCAGTACGCGCTCAACAATGGTACGTACCAGTCGGGCAATGTCTTTACGGGCCTGGCAGTGGGTGATTATACGCTGTCTGTCAAAGATGCCAACGGGTGTATTTACAACAAGACCACGTATCAGATCACGGCCCCGACGGCGCCAACGGTCACCCCCAACGTGACGAATCTGACCTGTAACGGTGTACCGAATGGGGCTATTTATGTAGGGACGTCGGGCGGGGTCAATGTTGGTCAGATATACGCGTCAATCAATAACGGAGCTACGTACACGACCAACATTCAGTTCAACAATCTGGCGGCCGGTACGTATCAGGTACTGGTCAAATACGCGAATAACTGTTTGACACCCGTTCAGTCGGTAACAGTTACGCAGCCTGCATCGGTATCATTCAATACGTCTGTCACAAGTGCAATAAAATGCTACGGTGACATTACTGGAGCTATCGCCGTAACGGCTTCGGGCGGTACAGCTCCGTACCAATACTCGAAGGATAATGGGGCCAGCTATCAGGATGGCAACTTGTTTGGTGAGCTGGCGGCTGGTACCTATCCAATCGTGGTGAAGGACGCTAATGGTTGCATAACTCCAGCCCGGCAAGTGGTTTTGAGCCAGCCTACGGAACTTGCCTACACGGTCAGCAAAACGGACGTCACCTGTTTTGGGGCCAGAAACGGAACCATCACCGTCGACGCTCAGGGAGGAACAAGCCCTTATCAATACGTCATCAACATGGAGGGGCAGGAGCCTACGGATGGCGGTAACCCAAGGCCAGGCACCTCGGGTAGACAATTCACCAATCTGGCTACTGGATCCTACTACGTAACTATTACGGATGCCAATGGCTGTAGCGTCAGGCCGTCGCTGGATATCCTTCAACCAGAAGCGTTAGTGTTCGAGACCTCAACGTCTGCCGTACTGTGCAACGGCGGTTCGAGCGGTCGCATCACGGTGACGGCGTCGGGCGGAACGGGGGCCTATCAATATTCAAAAGACAATGGCACGACGTATCAGTCGGCCAGTCAATTCGATAATGTAGCGGCTGGCGTGTATACCGTAGTGATCAAAGATGCCAACAACTGCGTTTCACCGGCGCAGTCGGTTACCGTTACGCAACCCGCCGTTTTAACGGCAAGTACCAGCAAGAGCAATGTCACCACCTGCTTCGGGGGGAATAGTGGCAGCATATCCGTAACGGCCAGTGGTGGGACGGCTCCTTACCAGTATTCGAAAGACAACGGGGGTACCTTTCAAGCAGGCAACAGCTTTGCGAACCTGACGGCCGGTACGTATGCGATAGTGGTAAAGGATGCCAACGGTTGTGTAACGGCCGCTCAGAACGTGACTATTGATCAACCCGCAGCCGTATCGTTTACGACCACGAAGGTGAACGTGTCTGGTTGTTACGGCGATAATACCGGTAGCATCACTGTAAAAGCCAGTGGCGGCACAGGAGCCTATCAGTACTCGAAGGATAACGGGGCTACGTTCCAGGTCGCCAATCAGTTTGCAGCGCTACCGGCGGGCTCGTATCAGGTGGTGGTAAAAGATGCCAACGGTTGCGCGAGTGCCGCCCAGACGGTGGTAATTACCCAACCTGCCCTGTTAACCTACACGACAGCCGTAACCAACGTATCCTGCTACGGCGGGACCAACGGTTCCATCATGGTGACGGCTTCAGGAGGGACAGCCCCGTATCAGTACTCCAAAGACAACGGGGCCAGTTTTCAGACCAGTAA
The DNA here is from genome assembly GCA_964581865.1 of uncultured Spirosoma sp. Classification (GTDB taxonomy): domain Bacteria; phylum Bacteroidota; class Bacteroidia; order Cytophagales; family Spirosomataceae; genus Spirosoma. The sequence goes on along the minus strand of CAZOQC010000002.1, from coordinate 213,940 downwards.
CAGCTTCACGGGTCTGGGCGCGACCAGCTATCAGGTAGTGGTGAAAGATGCCAGCGGCTGTCGGCTTGAAGCTCTGGCCATCAGCATTACGCAACCGGACGTACTAAGTCTGTCCGCTGAGTCGCTCAACCTGAGTTGCAATGGGGCCGCTACGGGCAGTATCACCGTCACCGGCTCGGGCGGTGTCCCCGCTTACCAGTACTCCAAAGACAACGGGGCTACTTACCAAGTTAGCAATCAGTTTGCGGGGCTGACGGCCGGGACTTACTCGGTTCGTATCAAAGACGCCAATGGCTGCGTGAGTGGGGTGCGGTCGGTGATTCTGACACAGCCCGCAGCCCTGAGTCTGAGTGTGGCCAAAATCAACGTTACCAGTTGCAACGGCGACGCGACGGGCAGCCTGTCGCTGACCGCGTCGGGGGGCACCGGCGCGTATCAATACTCTAAAGACAACGGAGCCAGCTTCCAGACCAGTAACCAGTTTGGCTCCCTGACGGCCGGTGTGTACGCCGTGCTGGCGAAAGATGCCAACGGGTGCCTCAGCCCCGCTCAGTCGGTGACCATCAGTCAGCCCTCGGCCCTCAGCCTGAGCGTTGTCGCCACCGACACCCGCTGCTTTGGCGAGAACACGGGCGCCCTGACCATCACGGCGTCGGGGGGGACGGCCCCCTACAGCTACACCCATGACCGGACGGAGGGGTTCTGGTCGGGTAATCGGTTTGAGAATCTGCGGCCGGGGGTTTACAACGTGCGGGTGCGGGATGCTAATGGGTGCGTGAGCGGGGTGCAGTCGGTGACCATCAACCAGCCCCAACCGCTGACGTTCACCGCCAGCCAAACCAACGTCGCCTGTGCCGGAACAAGTACGGGAAGTATAGTCGTGACGGGCAGTGGCGGCACAACGCCTTATCAGTACTCGAAAGATAACGGTGCTACCTATCAGGCCAGCAATCAGTTTACGGGTTTAGGAGCCGGTACGTATTCGGTTCTCGTGAAAGACGCCAACGGCTGCGTCACCACGGCTCAGTCGATCACCATCACTCAGCCGGACGTACTAAGTCTAACCGCTGAGTCGCTCAACCTGAGTTGCAATGGGGCCGCTACGGGCAGTATCACCGTCACCGGCTCGGGCGGTGTCCCCGCTTACCAGTACTCCAAAGACAACGGGGCTACTTACCAAGTTAGCAATCAGTTTACGGGTCTGGCGGCCGGGACCTACTCGGTTCGTATCAAAGACGCTAATGGCTGCGTGAGCGGGCTGCGGTCGGTGATTCTAACACAGCCCGCTGCTCTGAGTCTGAGTGTTGCCAGAACCAACGTCACCAGCTGTAACGGCGATGCAACCGGTAGTATTACGGTAACCGCTTCGGGGGGCACGGGGGCCTATCAGTACTCCAAAGACAACGGAGCCAGCTTCCAGACCAGTAACCAGTTTGGCTCCCTGACGGCCGGTGTGTACGCCGTGCTGGCGAAAGATGCCAACGGGTGCCTCAGCCCCGCTCAGTCGGTGACCATCAGTCAGCCCTCGGCCCTCAGCCTGAGCGTTGTCGCAACCGATACCCGCTGCTTTGGCGAGAACACGGGCGCGTTGACCATCACGGCGTCGGGGGGCACGGGGCCCTACAGCTACACCCACGACCGGACGGAGGGTTTCCGGACGAACAACCGGTTCGAGAATCTGAGTCCGGGCGGCTACAATGTGCGGGTGCGGGATGCCAATGGATGTGTAAGTGCGGTGCAGTCGGTGACCATCAACCAGCCGGACGTTCTGACGATGCGTGCAAGTAGCTTGCCGGTTACCTGTTTCGGCAATAGCACGGGGAGTATATCCGTGACGGCCAACGGCGGAACGACTCCTTACCAGTACTCCAAAGACAACGGGGCCAGTTTCCAGTCGGCCAGTCAGTTTACGGGTCTGGGTGTCGGCACGTATTCCGTTATCGTTAAAGACGCCAACAACTGCGTAACCACGGCTCAGTCGATCAGCGTTACCCAGCCAGCAGCGTTGGCGGTTACGATAAGCAAAACGGACATCGTTAGCTGCTTAGACGGAAATACGGGCACCATTAGTCTGAGTGCCACCGGCGGGACGACGCCATATCAATACTCGAAAGACAATGGTCCTACCTATCAGGCCGCCAATTCATTTGCCAACCTGAGTGCTGGCGTCTATCAGATTGTGGTTAAAGATGCCAACAGTTGCGTGACGGCTGCGCAGTCGGTAACGATCGCCCAGCCGCAAGCCATCACGCTTCGATTGGCCAAAACCAACGTCACCAGTTGTAACGGCGACGCGACGGGCAGCCTGTCGCTGACCGCGTCGGGGGGCACCGGCGCGTATCAATACTCTAAAGACAACGGAGCCAGCTTCCAGACCAGTAACCAGTTTGGCTCCCTGACGGCCGGTGTGTACGCCGTGCTGGCGAAAGATGCCAACGGGTGCCTCAGCCCCGCTCAGTCGGTGACCATCAGTCAGCCCTCGGCCCTCAGCCTGAGCGTTGTCGCAACCGATACCCGCTGCTTTGGCGAGAACACGGGCGCGTTGACCATCACGGCGTCGGGGGGCACGGGGCCCTACAGCTACACCCATGACCGGACGGAGGGTTTCCGGACGAGCAACCGGTTTGAGAATCTGAGTGCGGGTGAGTACAAGGTGCGGGTTCAGGATGCCAATGGTTGTGTGAGCGTGGTGCAGTCGGTGACTATCAACCAGCCCCAGCCGCTGACGTTTGTCACCAGCCAGACCAACATATCCTGTGCGGGAACCACTACGGGGAGCATCAGTTTTTCGGCCACTGGCGGAACAGGGGCATATCAGTATTCAATTGACAATGGAAATCGTTTTCAGGCAGGGGCACAATTTACAAACCTGCCAGCCGGCTCTTACCCAGTGCTTGTCAAGGATGCCAATGGGTGCCTGAGCGAAGCCCCAGCGGTTGTGCTGACCCAGCCAGCTATTCTGGCGGTTACAGCCAGTAAAACGAATATCGTTAGCTGCTCGGATGGAAATACGGGCACCATTAGTCTGAGTGCCACCGGCGGGACAACACCGTATCGGTACTCGAAAGACAACGGCGCTACCTATCAGGAGTCTCCTCAGTTTGCCGGATTATCGGCGGGGCCTTACCGACTGGTCGTGAACGATGCGAACGGTTGCCAGATGCCAGTCAGTGTCACTATAGTGTCGCCCTGTTGTCTCTCGGCGACGGCTAACCCGGCTACAATTGCCTACGGGCAAAGTACAACCCTGACGGCAACGGGCTGTAGCGGAACAATTAGCTGGACTGGCGGGCCTCAAAATAGCAACGTGTATGTCGTGAGTCCAACAAAGACCACGTCGTATACGGCTACATGCAGTATCCCGACGTCAGGTAGTCCGGTCACCTGCACCAGCGTGGTGACCGTGACGGTGAATCAACCCGTTTGTACACTGACCACTTCGGCTTCGCCAACTACGATCACCAACGGACAAAGCACAACCTTAACCGCGTCGGGTTGTACCGGTACGGTCAGTTGGAATGGCGGTCCTCAGAACAGCAATATGTATGTGGTCAATCCTGCCCAGACCACTTCGTATACGGCGACGTGTAGCATACCAACCTCCGGCAGTCCGGTCACCTGTACGAGTGTCGTGACGGTAACGGTCAACCAACCGGTGTGCGCGTTGACGACTTCGGCCAGTCCGACAACCATCACCAACGGGCAGAGCGCCACTCTGACGGCTTCGGGCTGTAGTGGAACGATCAACTGGCAGGGATTCGAACAGAACGGACTGACGATTGTGGTCAACCCAACGCAGACGACTTCCTACACGGCTACCTGCACCATTGCTACCTCGGGTAGTCCGGTCACCTGCATCAGCGTAGTGACTGTAACGGTCAACCAGCCCGTTTGTACGCTGACCACTTCGGCTTCGCCAACTACGATCACCAACGGACAAAGCACAACCTTAACCGCGTCGGGTTGTACGGGGACTGTAAGCTGGAACGGTGGACCGCAGAACAGCAATGTGTATGTAGTTAACCCGGCTCAGACGACGACATACACCGCGACGTGTACGATTGCTACGTCAGGCAGTCCCGTTACGTGTCAGTCCACGGTTACTGTCACGGTCAATCAACCGGTGTGCGCGCTGACTACATCGGCTAGCCCGACCACTATTACCAACGGTCAACGTAGTACGCTGACGGCCAGTGGTTGTATTGGTACAGTCAATTGGACGGGAGGGCCGACAAACTCGGCAGTGTACGTGGTGAACCCAACGCAAACCACATCCTACACCGCCACCTGTACCATTGCTACGTCAGGCAGTCCGGTTACCTGTACCAGTGTCGTGACGGTTGCCGTTACTCAACAGATCGTTTGTGCGCTGACGACCACCGCTAACCCCACTACGATTACCAATGGGCAAAGCGCAACCTTAACGGCCAGTGGTTGCACTGGCACCGTGAATTGGCGTAATGGCCCGTCTAACGCAGCTGTTTACGTGGTGGCTCCAACCCAGACGACATCGTACACGGCGACATGTAGCATGCCTACGTCAGGCGACCCGGTTACCTGTACAAGTGTGGTGGCGGTAGTGGTCAATCAACCCGTTTGTACAATTACTGCTCAGGCTAATTCAAGCGCTATTTTCAACGGTCAGAGCGTGACTCTCACGGCTACGGGTTGCGCGAATGGAACAATATCGTGGAGTGGTTCGTCGCAGACAGGATCGACCCTGATTGTCAACCCTACTACAACAATGACCTATGTAGCAACTTGCACGATACCAACATCGGGAAGCCCGGTTGTTTGTTCCGCTCCGGTTTCTGTGACGGTGGTGAACCGGCCCGAATGTACGTTGCAGGTACAAGGCAATCCGTCGACGGTGTTTGCGGGTGATCCGGTGACGCTGACGGCCACGGGATGTACTGGTACCCTGAAATGGAGCACTGGGCAGTCGGAAAGCATCATTACCGTAACCCCAACGCAGACCACAACGTACGCTGTTACCTGTACCACCAGTACCCCTGCCGGTAGTGTTAGCTGCCCGGCAACGACAACGGTTACGGTTATTGCTAAACCCGTTTGCAACCTCAGCCTGCAGGCCAGTCCAACGGCCATTTTCAATGGGCAAAGTGCCACATTGACCGCGTCAGGTTGTGAGGGCGGTACGATCAGCTGGAATTCGCAAGCGGGTGGTGGATCGAGCATTATCGTCAGTCCGACAGCAACGACTACCTATTCAGCCACGTGCACGTTCACGACGCTGGCCGGCTCGGTTAGCTGTACGGCACCTGTTACGGTAACCGTTACGCAGCCCATATTGCAGATCGCGGGTTCGGGCGAGGTGCTGCCGCTGAATGCCGTTACCTGGGCGGGTACGGTGACGCAGAATGTCGGACCGTTTGTATGGCAGTATAAAACGCCCACCGGCGACTGGCAGAATTTTCCGACAACGTTCGACAACAACCCCTCGATTCTGGTTTCGGCCACATCGTTTTTGGGAAGCGCAGCGCCGACACTGATCAATCAGGCCATTCAATTGCGGGCCTTTAGTCCGTATCTGATTTCGAATGTGCTGACGGTCACCATCCGGCAGCAGAACCCCACGATTGCGTCGCTGGTAACGACCAAAGCCCTTTGTGCCAATACCGCAACGGGTTCGTTTACCCTGACTGTGGGTCGGAATCTGGAACCGGGGGAATCAGCGTTCCGGGCGCGGGTTTTTGCGCTAGCGAATGGTGCCGAAACCGTAGCTGCGACGTACACGTTTACGGGGACTACATTTGTCTCGCCAGCTGTCTTCGCCAAAGGGACCTATCGCGTTCGTCTGCAATCCAGTATCGGATCAGGATCGTCAGCGGAGTCGACGCAGGACTTCACGATTGAGGATGCGCCAGTGTTGACGTTGACCGCGACAAAAACTGATATTTTGTGCTTCGGCGGGACGAACGGTACAATCAATCTGGTAGCTAGCGGTGGGGCTGGTCCTTATCAATACGCTGTCAACGGAGGGTCGTTCCAACCGTTCCAGGCGGCTACTCAACAGCAGATCGCCAATTTGGCCGCCGGGGTTTATTCCGTACAGTTGCGGGACAACGATGCCTGTTCATCGGCTCAGCCGGTTTCGGTAACCATTGCTCAACCAACGGCGTCACTGACCATTGCGCGTGGAACGGTTAAAAATCCGACGGGCTTCCAGGTTAATGACGGCACCATCACGTTGCAGGTAACCGGGGGGACACCCGATTATAGTTTCGCCTGGTCAGTACCGAATCCGGCTGTATCGACCCAACCCACTACCCAGGGCGTGACGCACACGATCACGAGCCTCGGTGATGGCAATTATACCGTGGTCGTAACCGACAAAGCGGGTTGCACCACGCAGGCATCGTACTCCCTGACGCAACCCAATTCGATCCTGGCAAAAACCACGATTGTGAAGGCCATTTCCTGCGCTGGGGGTGCCAACGGGATTATACAGGTCGACGCATCGGGTGGCGTTCCCCGACTGTCGGGCGATGCGTACAGCTATGACTGGAAAATCAAAGGCTCTACTACATCGATCAGCCAGACCAATCGTCTGACCAACGCAACCTCGACAACCTATACCGTTACCGTGACGGATGGCAATGGCGTGGCAAAGGCATTCGATGTGTACTTGCCGGAGCCACTTCCCGTGGCCGTCAGCGTGACATCGCTGACCAACGTGGCCTGCTTTGGTACCGCAACCGGAGGGGTTAGTCTCAGCATTCAGGGTGGTGTGGCGCCGTACTCAACCCGCTGGAACACACAGCAAACCGGACTTGCCCTGACAAACATGCAGGCGGGCCGGTACGTAGCTGTCGTGACCGATGCCAATGCGTGTCAGGCCCAGACATCGGTTCAGATTCAGCAGCCACAAGCGTTATCGGCGACGCTGGCTTCGGTCAATCCGAGCTGCTACGATATTTGCAATGGCCAACTTGCTGCGACACTGACGGGCGGTACGGCACCGTACGTCGTCACCTGGCAGAACTCTGCCAGTCAGGCCCTATCGCTAACGGGGCTTTGCAGTGGAAGCTATACGGTGAACATCAAAGACGCGAACGGATGCGCCGTTACGCAAACGACCTCGCTGACGCGGCCGGTGCAGAAACAGATTGTACTGCGGACGAATACATTCATCTGTAGAGGTCAAACAGTCGATCTCGATGCCACCATCGCCGATGGCGTTTCGTATGCATGGACCTACCCCGATGGCACGACCCGTACTACGCCGGTCGTCAGCGTAACCAGCGCGGGTAAATACCAGGTGACCGCAACAGACAAAAACGGCTGTACGGTAACGGCGCAAACCTCGCTCAGTGCTTCCGAGACGCAAGCCCCGACACTGGCGTTTGCGGTAGCCTCGCAGATTGGTGTTGGCGAGCCGCTGATTGCCGTCAACATCACCAATCCCCGGCCCACTCAAACCAGCTGGACCATTCCGGCCTCGGCCAGCCTGGTCAGTAGTAGTGATGACCGACTGGAATTGGTGTTTAAAAATACCGGTACGTACCCGATTACAATGAACGGGGTGCAGGGACAGTGTGAGTTCAAGACAACCAAAATGGTGACCGCCGTACCTGCATCAACGGTAGTAACCACGGCCCAGACGACACCGTTTATTCAGGAGTTGACCATACTGCCAAACCCCAACTCAGGTACGTTCAAAGTACGCATCAGACTGGCCGACGTGAGCGACGTGAAGATCAGGGTCAAGCCGCTGTTGTCTACCGGAACGGACATTTATCAGCAATCGGCGGCCAGTCAGCAGGACTACGAACTGTCGGTGAGTATACCGGTACAGAATCTACAGACCGGGAATTACTTACTGACACTGGAAACCGCCAAAGCCATACAAACTGTCAAGCTCCTAATTGTGCTGTAAGCCTATGAAGTTCGTAAGTCGTTTCCTCTTATTGCTGCCTGTTCTGCTACTGCTGGCCTGGTCTTGTGCCAAAGAAGTGGCGATTCCGGTTACCATCGATTTTCTGGCGGCTCCGGCCAACGCCACGTATACGAGCGTTCCCGTCAGCATCAGCGTGGCCAACCGTACAAGCGGAGCTGAGGTGTATCACTGGACGTTCGAAGGGGGGATTCCAGCCACATCGGAGGCTAAAAACCCACCCCTGATTGTGTACCAGCAAGCGGGCACGTACAAGATCACGCTTCAGGCGTCGAACAGTGATGGGCGCGTAGATACCAAAACGCAAACCATTCAGATTGACGCATCACTGACCGCTGATTTTGGCATGACTACCATCGATAATGCCTACCCACCCCTTACACTGGTGCTCGCAAATAAATCGGTCGGCGGTACGACGTTCGCCTGGACATTCGACGGGGGAACGCCCGCCACCTCGACGGATAAAGACCCGAAGGTGATCTTCGAACAGCCCGGTACGCACACGATTTCGCTGAAGGTTAGCAACGGCCGGGTGACCCGCCAGAAAGATACCACCATCACCGTCGCGCCCGATCTGGTGCCTGATTTTACGTATGTACCAGACAACACGGAACTGGAAGCTCCGCTGGTGGTTGCCGTTACCAACGCAACCACCAGCGCCACGTCGTACACGTGGGCATCGGGCGGTACGCTGTCCAGCCCCGGCGCAAAGGAGCCGACGATCACCTTCGCGAAAGCCGGTACGTATACGATTTCGCTGACGGCTTCGAACGGTAAAAAGACGAAAACGGTCGACAAGACAATTACGGTGAAACCCAGTACGGGTATCTATACAGCTACTGACGTAGTGCTGGGCATCAATACCGCTCAATCGACCATCGGTAGTTTTTATTCGACAAGCCTGCACAAAACCTTCAAAAGTACCGACATCCTGACGCCTGCCATTGGCGCGGCTATCGATGTAGTGTTTTTCGGACTCGATGCGACATTTGGCTTCAACAAGTTCGTGTCGCCGACGGAGGCCGATAAATACACGTTCGATGCCATACCGGGGGCGAAGCAAACCACCTGGATGTCGACGCAGACACTACTCACGAGCGACGGCTTCGACGCCATCAAAGAGGATTCATTCTTCAGGAATCTGCCGGGTGCATCGATTATTGACGATCCGCTGTATTTCTCCGGCGACGTAGTGCCCCGCGTGTTGCTGTTCCGCACCGCTGATGGCCGGAAAGGTGCGGTGAAGATAAAACAGGTGATTAAAAAAGGGGCTCAGGACTCAGCTATTCAGGTCGACATAAAAGTGCAGAAGACTCCGTAGTGAAAGACCGTCCTGCTGTTCATATCTATCAACCCCTTTATCCTGATGCATTTGCCTGGTACTCGATTTCTACACTGGCGTTACTGGCTGATCGGCTTGTTCGGATTAGTCATCCGTACGCAGTCGGCCGCTCAGTTTACGCGGCTTGGATCGGAACAGACGGGAATCAGTTTTGAAAATCGACTGACTGAGACGGAAGAAAATAACGTCATCGAATACGACTATTTCTATAATGGAGCCGGTATTGCCGTCGGGGATTTAAACAATGACGGGTTGCCGGACTTGTACTTCACCGGCAACATGATCCCCGACAAGCTCTACCTGAACAAAGGAAAGCTTCGGTTTGAAGACATAAGCGAGAAAGCGGGCGTTGGCCTGGGAGCGGGCTGGAAAACCGGTGTTACGCTGGTCGACATCAACGCGGATGGCTGGCTCGATATTTACGTGTGCTACTCTGGTCACGGCAGCCCCGAAGAACGACGTAACCGGCTGTATGTCAATAACCACACGGGCAAAGGCCGAATTCCAACGTTCACGGAACAGGCGGCTGCCTATGGCCTCGACTCACCGGGCTACAGTACGCAGGCCGTTTTTCTGGACTATGACAAAGACGGCGACCTCGACTGTTTCCTGCTCAACCACAACGTCAATCATTTTACCCGTTTCGATCCGGCTTTGTCGGAAACCGTTCGCGATGAATTCGCGGGTGACTATCTGTTTCGGAATAACGGGCCGCAGAAAAAATTTGAGGATGTCAGCGAAGAATGTCATATCAAAGGCTCACCACTGGGCTTCGGATTGGGCGTAGCCGTAGCGGACGTAAACCTTGACGGCTGGCCGGATATTTACGTCTCCAACGACTACATGGAGCCCGACTACCTGTACCTGAATACCGGTAAGTCGGGTAGTGAACCTACCTTCACGGACCAGCAGGCCTTTGCGATCGGGCATCAGAGTTACTCCTCGATGGGCAACGAAATTGCCGACCTCAACAACGATGGCTGGCCGGATATCATCACCCTGGATATGCTGCCGGCCGATAACAGACGACAGAAATTGCTGCAAAGTGCGGAGAATTACGAACTGTATCAGAACGTGGTACGGAGCGGATTCGGGCACCAGTATATGCGGAACATGCTGCAACTCAACAACGGCAATACCCGCACGCAGACGGTGGGTACAGCCGTACCTACGTTCAGTGAGATTGGCCAACTGGCGGGTATATCAAATACCGACTGGAGCTGGGCACCACTGGCCGCTGATTTTGACAACGACGGCTGGAAAGATCTGTACGTGTCGAACGGTTTCCTGCGCGATTACACCAACATGGACTTTCTGAAGTTCTACGCCGACTCGGTTATGAAAGCCTCGCACAACCGGCCTGCAGCCATGATGGATATGGTCCGGAAAATGCCATCGACGGCAACGACGAGCTATATTTTTCGCAACCGGTCCGGCGATGTGGAACCAGGCACGTCACCGGGCCGACTCACCTTTGAGAACAAAGTAGCGGCCTGGGGTTTCGATCAGCCGGTGGTCGCCAGTGGTGCCATTTACGCCGATCTGGATGGCGACGGCGATCTGGAAATTATGACGAGCAACGTGAATGCACCCGTCAGCGTTTATCGCAATGATAACCCGGTTACCAGCAAACATTACTTACAAATTCAGCTGGGCACTACGTCCGCTACGCCCGCCATTGGGACGAAGGTTTGGGTATACGCCGGGGGAATAATGCAATACCAGGAGTTTGACCCGACGCGCGGGTTTCAGTCCTGCATGTACACACCGCTGCACTTCGGCCTGGGCAAAGCAACCAGGGTAGATAGCGTACGCATCGTTTGGCCAAACGACCATGTGCAACTGGTACGCAACGTAAAATGTAATCAGCTGCTGGTCGTACAACCACAATCGGCCACGGGTCTGTATCGGTATGCAGCTGCTCCTGAACCCCTGTTTACAGAGGCCATTACCGACTCACTTCCATACCGGCACACCGAGGATCTGGTCAACGATTTTAAGCGTCAGCCGCTTATGCCAAACATGTTGTCTTACCAGGGACCGCACCTGGCGCAGGCAGATGTAAATGGCGATGGTCTGACGGATATTTACGCGCCAGGGGCCAAGGGGCAGGCGGGCGTTCTGCTGCTTGGTCAGGCGGGGGGGGCTTGGCAGGCAACAGCGCAACCCGCGTTTGAACCAGACCGACAGGCTGAAGATACAGATGCCGTATTCGTTGATGCAGATGGCGATGGCGACGCCGATTTATACGTTGTCAGCGGTGGATTTAATTACCAGCTCAATAGCCCTCACTTGCAGGACCGCCTGTATCTGAACGATGGGAAGGGTCAGTTCAGCCGCACTACGGATCGCATTCCTGCTGAACACATCAGTGACGGTTGCGTAGTGGCGCTGGACATTGATAAAGATGGCGATACTGACCTGTTTATCGGGGGACGTGTGCAGCCGGGCAGGTATCCCGAGCCCGTTAGCAGCCGGATTTTATTGAATAATGGCAAAGGCGTATTCGCGGATGAAACCGCGCGGCTGGCCCCGTTCCTAACTACCGTTGGTATGGTGACCGATGCCTTGACGATGGACGTCGATAACGATAGCTGGCCCGACATCGTGCTGGTTGGTGAATGGATGCCCGTAACAGTCTTACGCAACGAGCAGGGAAAACGGTTAGCAACGCCCGTGGCTATTCAGTCGGCGGGTTGGTGGAACCGGATTGAAAAAGCGGACCTTGACGGCGACGGTGACGAGGACTTGGTAGTGGGTAATTTCGGACGAAACTGCCAGCTAAAACCAACGGACAACGAACCCGTCACCCTGACATACGCTGATTTTGACCAAAACGAATCCGTTGATCCCTTTCTGTCCTATTATATTCAGGGAACTTCCTACCCGATGGCCACCCGCGACGAAGCGCTGAATCAGCTCTTCGCCCTACGCCGAAAATTTACTACCTATCACGCCTACGCTGACGCAACCCTGGCTCAACTTCTCACCGCTGACCAGTTAAAACTGGCGGATACGTTGCAGGCCGTTCAATTTGCGTCGGGCGTGCTGGAAAACCGGGGAAGTGGTACGTTTACCTGGCATGAGTTACCCATCGAAGCCCAGTTTGCGCCAGTTTATGCCATAGCCTTGCTGGACGTTGATAAAGACGGGCAGAAAGACTTATTACTGGCTGGAAATCAGTCGAATGCCCGGCTGAAAATCGGGCGGATGGATGCCAATTATGGGCAATTATTTCACAACGAAGGGCATTGTCGATTCACGTACGTGTCACAACCAACGTCTGGATTTGTGGTAAAGGGCGACGTTCACGACATTCTGGTCATTGGTCAGGGAGAAAATGAGCGTGTTCTGTTTGGTCGAAACAACGACACCATCCAGATCTTCCGAAAAAAATAAGGCTTGTATGAGACGGTATAGACTGCTGATGTATCTACTAGTCGAACTCCTGACGGTAAATCTGTTTATGGGCTCGAGCGCATCGGGCTACGTCGAACACGATAAAAAGAGTACTCAGGTCGATTCGGCATCGGTTGCGTATACACAAGCCGTCAAGCAGTTGACCGATGTGATGGTGAATGATGTGGTTGGCCCCTGCGCGGCTACTCGTTACTACACGTATGCGCAGCTGGCCGCTTATGAGTGTATGTACCATCTGCAAAATCCGGCAAAATACGTCTCGTTTGCGGGTCGGTTGACTAGCTATCCAACCATTAAACCGGCTACTTCGTCCTCCCATATTGATGTCGAATTAAGTTGTGTGTATGCGTTGCTGCGGGTGGGCGAAAGCATGCTGCCATCGGGCTATCAACTTGAATCGGTACGGCAGAAACTAGTAGAAAAAGCGCGTTTGCAGCGCCACCTCAGTCCTGAACTGCTTACGAACTCCCAGGCGTTTGCAGAGAGTATCGTTAAACAGATTGTCCAGTATGCCGCGTCGGATGGCTATGTAAAAACCAGTGGTTACCCACGCTATACCCCCGAATCAAAACCCGGTTTTTGGCAATCGACGCCACCCGCCTATGCGGAAGCCTACGAAGCGCATTGGGCAACGTTACGTACGTTTCTGCTGGACAGCGCTGCCCAGTTCCGGCCTGTTTCGCCGGTCGCTTACAGTGAGCAACCTAACTCCGCCTTTTACGGCCTCGCCAAAGAAGTAGTCGATACGGTTCGACTCCTAACCCCTGAACAACGCCACATCGCTGATTTTTGGGACTGTAATCCGTTCTTTCTCAACCAGAAAGGACACATGAGTTTTGGTACCAAAAAAATATCGCCTGGCGGACATTGGATGGGTATCACCAGTTTGGTGAGCCTACAGCAACATCTTCCGTTGGCCGAGACGATCCGCTGGCACACACTGGTCGCGCTAACTATGTCAGACGCAATGAGTTCATGCTGGCAGGAAAAATATGCCAGCAACCGGGTTCGTCCCGAAACCTACATCAATCAGGTGGTAGACCGTACCTGGCGACCTGTGTTGCAAACGCCCCCGTTTCCGGAATACACCAGTGGGCATAGCGTGTTATCCAACGCAGTCGCCGTAGTACTAAGCAGTCTGGCCGGGGAAGCTATTCCCTACACTGACACGACTGAAGAGGAATTCGGCGTACCCGCCCGGTCATACCACTCATTTCGCGAAGCGGCTCAGGAGGCTGCAATTTCCCGCTTATACGGCGGAATTCACTTTCGTGATTCGATTGAAAACGGTATGCGGCAGGGCGAGATGATCGGGTACTATATCGTAGGTAAGCTGAACGGTACTCGCCGTGATGCATCAGTCCATAAGTAAATAGTGTGGTAGCTGAAGCGTAGGTAAACTTTTTAAACACTAACTGAAAATGCGTATAAAGGCCTTACTTCTTAGTACCATCGGGCTATTCATTCTCTCGAACACGCAAGCGCAGACGGCCGATGACGTAATCGACCGGCACCTTGACGCGATGGGAGGGATTGCAAACATTCGGGCTATTCAAAGCGTCAGAATGGTAGGAACTATTCAGACCAAGGGTGGATCGGTACCCATCACTATACAGGCTGTCAATCACAAAGGCATGCGTATGGACATTACGGCCCAGGGTATGACGCAGACGACGGCCATTACAGATAGCCTTAGCTGGATGACGAATCCATTCGCCGGGCAACCAAATCCTGAACGCATGTCCGACGATCAGCAATCCTCCCTTACCGATCAGCTCGATCTTGCGGGGGGATTGGTAGATTACCAGATGAAAGGGAATAAAGTAAACCTGGTTGGGAAAGAAAAAATAGGTGATACAGAGGTCTACAAGCTCAAGTTAACCCGTAAGAGTGGAAAAGTTGAGTACGATTACATTGATACAAATACTTATTTGTTAGTCCGAACCACAGCTTTTCAGCGTATAAACGGCGAACAACAAGCCTCCGACTCGTGGTCGTTAGATTATAAAAAAGTAAACGGATATTCGATGGCTTATACAATAAAAATTCGATCTGCCGGCGACTCCAGTGACCAGGTAATTAAATTTGACACTATCCATATTAATCCGACGGTTGACGAACGTATTTTCAAGATCCCTGCTCAAAAATAACTGGAGCTGCTACATTTGACTGGACATCAAGTTAAGGACGATCTAACCTAGTGGACCGCCCGGCGGCCCGGCCTGAAATCAAGGAGACGGTACGACGGCGAATTCAAAAAGATGGCCCTGGAGCTTTCAGGGCAAAAGGTTCTTTAAAAGCAACCGCTGAAGAGTTAGGCATAACCCCACAAATTTTAACCCAATGGCGCCGTCCAGTGTTTTGTTGCAAATTCAGTCACGTAATACCCCGGAATGTGCACAGAAAGCGGACTGTAGCTACTATCACGGACGCAGCGCTAACTGGCATTGGTATTTAGCGACTGTTCCGATTCGGCGTTACCCTGGAGAATCAAACCCGTGCGGAGTGAAATCTGCGTTTCCATCCTGAGGTCACCCTCGTTCCAGACCCGGGCGGCAATAATGTTTTTGCCAGCCTGTAAATACGGAGCCAGATCTACCGTTTCAAATTTCCAGTACATTAAATCGCCCCGCGCCGGACCGAGTGAAACCAGGGTTCCGTTCACAAACAACTTATAGCGATTATCGGCCGATACGTGCACCACAAACGCAGCAGGCTTGGCGGGCAACGCCAACGATTTGCGAAACAGATACACGCCGTAGCCCGTCGGCGACTCGCCCGGCACCGCGATCCAGGATGCTCGCCAGTTTTTCTGTAAAATGGACGGATCAATTTTCTGGGCCTGTAACGTACCCGACGCGTAGTAAAGAAGAGTGGTTAGAAAGAATAGGTAGCGCGTCGTGTTATTTTTCTAAAAGTCGAACGGGGCCTTCCAATCCGGCCGACATGATCTGGTCGGCCTTATTCTTGAACTGCCGATAGTGGCTATCGCCTTGTATGCCTTTGCCAATAAAGCCGTTCAACTCGGTGGGCGTAACCCGGACAGAAAGTTGATTGGCTCCAGCCTGCACAAAGGGCGTGATGTCCAGCTGATACGGCGCGACAATTCGTTTCCCGGCGGTTTTCCCGTTGATCGTTACCTCCGCCTTGAAATACACCTTGCCCAGGTCCAGAAAATAATGAGCGGAAGGTTTTTTGCTCGTCAGGGTAAAGGTCGAACTGTACTCACCTACGGCCGACGAATAGCGGAAGGCCTCTTTGTCTTTCCAGTTGAACAACGAGCTTTCCTGCACCGTCAGGCTATCAGCACGTATTGTCCAGCTCGCGAGTTGACTGATTTCGGTGGCGCCATCGGCCAGCATGGGTGGTGCCGAAAGCACCGTGGCCGGAACCACTTTTTTGGTGGATGCGTACAGGATCACGGAACTGTAGGGCGCAATTCGGTAGCTGATCGAGGACCCGCTGTTCTGCGTTATCGTCCCTGTTTCGGCGTTGAGCCAGTAGCTGCCCGTGTATTTTCTGTCCAGCGACAGGGCAATTGTCTGCCACTGGTCGCTTTTATTCCACAGGAACTGAATACGGCTTCTGTCGCTCATTTCGCGTTGTACCTGCCGCGTAAATCCGAAACTCCCGTTGAATTTGATGGGTTGCGGCAGCGACTGAATCCAGCCGATTGCATCCGTTGCCTGACGGATATGACGGCTGTTTTTCTGCGTCACCGCCGACGCGATCAACTGCGCGGTCTTTGCATCGTTAGTCTGCCAGTTCAGAAACGACGGCTGTTTGGTGGGCAACGTACCCACAGCCAGCAGCTTCAGACCCCTGGTGGCTAACGTATTGATCTGTCGGGCCGTTGGCAGCTGAATTGTGGAAGAGTCAGCCAGAACAAGTGCCTGGTAGCGATTACCCCGAATGGTCAGTTGCTTATCGGCGCTAAGTTGAGCTTGCTGAAGCGACGCATCATTGACCCATTCCCAACTTATCCCCCTTGCTTCCAGTTGATTAATGAGCGTATAAACGTGTTTGGCCCACCGTTCTTTGGCCACGTCGCGGGGTTCTTTGTTAGCGGGTAGTGGTGCTTCGACATCCGTCAAATAGCCTTTCGTCAAAATCTCTTCGGGGTTGTCGGGCATGCCTTCCACGTTGGTGAACGGAAAATAAATCAGGACATCAGTATGCGGCTTCCCCGACCGTAACACATACTGCGTCCGGGCAACGTACTCATTGACATCCTTCTGGTATTTCCAGTACGCGCTTCCTTCACCGAGGTTGGACGAAAAATTGACCGTGCCGAGGTAGGGCGACGAAAACGGATACCAGCCTTCGGGGCCAAAATCCTTCGTAGTGTACCGATACGGAACGCCGTGGTAAATGATCTGGTTGACACCCGCAGCAAACAGCTTATCAACCGCCAGCCTGATTTTCTGGGGCGTGGTCGTATACGCCCGATTGATAAACACCACCGACTCCGCCGACACAATGGGCCGGTTATACAGATGCGCACCCGACGTCATGACCTTCAAAATGGCTTCAGGACCGAGCATACTTTCGGTTTCGGGGATAGACGCCAGCCCTGCGTTGGCCATCATGTCCATGTGCATGCCGTAGGCCTGCGTGCGGTGCAGCAAACCCCGCTTCTCCATATAGCGACTACTCGTCTTGATAAAGTGTTCGCCCAGTAATTCGCCGATCGTTTGGTCATAATCGTGCCGTAAGCGCCAGTCTTCGGGGCTGAACGAGAATTCGAGCGCTGAGTTTGGCCGTTTGTAGGACGCATAGTTGTACCCTTTTTGCAGATTTGCCGGTAGCCAGGGCGTTATGTCGTATCCGCGTTTCTTCCTGAAGTAGTCAATGAAATCCAGCGAGAAATGGCGGTCTACTTCAAACTCGTAGCTGTCGTTGAAAATGGCGCGCAGCGGATTGCCATAGTAGGGCTCCAGCCCCGTGCGGGGGCCAATCACGTGCGTATAATTCTTGATGACTTTGAGCGAATCGAAATGATCGACAACCGGCCCCTGTTTAGGCGCCGAGGTCATCGTCTGCTGGCCGCTGGGACGGCTCCACAACGCAATCAGTTTCCAGTCACCAGCGAGTAATCGGCAACGGAGTGTGTCGTTACGTACCTGAGCCGTCAGCACCAGCGGGGCCGTATTTTCCAACGAAACGGTATTCGGGTTTTCGCCCGGCCGATTCGCCACGACTCTGGCTGCCAGTACCGAAACCAGCCGGGGTGGTACACCCGTTTTACTGGGAACGGTTGGCAGCGCCAGTGTCATCGACTGACCGCCCTTGATCACCTGGGTAGCTGATTGAAGGGTTAAAAAGCCATCTTGCGGGTCGAGGAATGAGCCGCCGGGAGGCCAGCCGCTGCCATCCGTTAAGTCGACGGTCAGGCCGCGTTTTCGGGCTTCTTCCAGGGCAGTTTTCAGGTTGTCGTAGTAGGCGGGCGTGTCCCAGGTCAGGATGCGGGCGTTCACGTCCGGAGCCGACCGGTTCAATCCCAACGCCAGCGTCTGCACTTCAACGCCCCCGAATCCATGATCGGCAAAGAGGTTGATCTCGCGTTGGAGTTCCGCTTTATTGACGTCATTACCCGGCCACCACCAGCGGGCAAACGGCCGGAACGCAACGGGCGGGTTCGCAAACGTGGCCGGATCGAAATCATACTGCGGAAACCAGGGCGTGGGTTGCGGCAGGGCTCGACTGCGCCACGGACTTTTAAACGCGAGTAAACTGATTACCGTTACCACGGCCAACGTACCTGTCAGTCGATATAGATGAGCCATAAAAACAGAAACGTTAAGAGAGAATCAAGCTATTGGTGGCGTGTTTTGGCATCTGGGTGTTTTTACCATCCGGTGTTTGTTAATTAACTGTTTGTCAATAACGTAATGTTATCGTTCAATTTTGGCGTAGTTTGCCTTTGCAACGTACATGCTGGTTACCTGGTCATTAGCTTAACTGATCCGCTTTTCAGACCGTTGGCCGATGCGGTCAGTGTAACCGTTCCGGCACTGCCGTTGGGCTGTACAATCACCAGCCCCCGGCCATGAAAGACTTTCTTCTGTGGCCGCTGAAAACTGGAAACGTCGGCAGGATTACCATTCGCGACCCCGGCAATCTGGCCTTTTCCGGCAATCTGGTAGCCGATGAGCAAATCGTCCACATAAGGCACTACATTCCCAGCCGCATCCACCACATCTGCACTGACGTAAGCCAAATCATTTCGACTGGCGTTGATCGTGTTTCGGTCTGCGGTCAACCGAATACCCACTGGTTTGCCGACCGTTCGGAGGGTATCGCTTCCTGTTTCCTTGCCATCCGAATAACTTCTGGCCACCAACGTACCTGGCTGGTACGGCACCTCGAATAGGGCTGTAATGGACTTGGGTTGCAGGGTTTGCTCACCAATAACCTTTCCATTCAATTCAAGCGTCACTTTCTGGGCGCGTGAATACACGAACACCTGCATTGTTTTTCCTTCCGCATTGGGAAAACTCCAGCTCTTTAGCTGGTCGGGAAAGTTGTAGAAGAAGTTCGCTTCGGCGTAGCCTTCCGGAATGGGTTTGTGCACCAGCATTTCGACGGCAGACCGTTTCCAGATGACGTCCAGGTAATAACTGTTGACTTTTTTATGGCCAATCAAGTCCAGTTCGCCCGTGTAGGCATTGACAATGGGCCAGGATGGTTTTAGAAACATATCAGAGCCTGAACCGCCCAAAAAACCACTTTCTTTGCCTGTTTTAGCTACCTGCTTCACTAGTCTTGGCGACCCAAGGCCAGCCTCGCCCAGGTAATCCATCGCCGTCCAGCTAAATGTACCGATCACGTACGGCAGGGTTTCGACCTTCAGCCAGTTCTCCAGGCCTTTGGGTGGAAAATACTCCGACGCGTACATCACCCGGTCAGGGAATTTCTCGTGATCACCTTCGTATTTGGAATCGGCGTAGTTATAGCCCGCTACGTCCACATTAGCGAACGAAGGATACGTATCTTCCCATTTTTTACCCTTGTTAAAGTAGGTGATAAACAGCGGTATCGCCATCGTAACGGGCCGGGTAGCATCCAGGCGACGTACGGTTTCGGAAAGCCGTTTGCTAATGGCGTAGCCCGTCGAATCCGCCGACTCGGCGATCTCGTTACCAATGCTCCACATAATAATGGACGGGTGATTACGGTCGCGCAGCAGCATCGATTCCAGATCGCGCTGCCACCACTCGTTGAAATACTGGTGATAATCCTGCGGGGTTTTCGGCCGTACCCACATGTCGAACGCTTCGTCGATCACCAGCATTCCCAGCCGGTCGCAGGCATCGAGCAACCGGGGCGAGGGCGGGTTGTGGCTCAGCCGTATGGCGTTGTAGCCGTTGTGTTTGAGGAGTTCGATTTTGCGGGTCTCCGCCCGGTCGATGGCGGCTGCGCCCAGCGGGCCGTTGTCGTGGTGGATGCAGCCGCCTTTCAGCTTCATCGGCTTGCCGTTCAGGCTAAATCCGGTTTTGGCGTCGACATGAATCGTGCGAATGCCGAAGGGCGTGGTCGTCTGGTCAGTGACCTTGTCATTCTGCAAAATTTGCACGGTTGCCCGGTACAACTGAGGTTTTTCCAGTGACCAGAGCAGTGGATCGGCGACCGAAATGGTTTGCCTGATCGGGGTAATCTGGCTTTGAGAAGCTGCAACGAATTGCGTAGCCGTTCCGGCCAGTTGACCCGAAGGCGTATAAAGTTGCGTTCGGACCGTAAACGTCGATTTTCCGGCCGGTGATTGAAGGGTTGTCTCCACCAAAACCGTAGCCGCCTTTTCTGTCACCGAGGGCGTGGTGATGTACGTGCCCCACTGGTCGATGTGCAGCGGGTCGACGGTTGTTAGCCAGACGTGCCGGTAAATGCCCGAACCCGAATACCACCGGCTGTTGACGCCTTCGTTTTTCACCTGAACGGAAATGACATTGGTCCGTCCCGCTGGCAGCAGGTAAGGCGTCAACTCATATTGGAAAGACGTATAGCCATTGGGGTGATTGCCCATATGATGTCCGTTGATCCAAACATCAGCATTCATGTACACCCCGTCAAAGGTGATGGCGATTTGCTTGCCGGCTGATGCTTTGTCCAGCGTAAAGTGTTTGCGATACCAGGCTGTACCGCCCACCAGAAAACCACCATCGCGTCCGGATATGGCCCTTTTGGAGAAAGGGCCCGCTATACTATCGGCAATCTGGCCCGGCAAATCTTCGATGCTCCAGTCGTGTGGCACACTTAGCTTCCGCCAGCCGGTATCGTCATAGGCCGGGCTTTCGGCCTTAATCAGGCTATCTTTTTTGAATAGCCAGTCGGCATCGAAGGATACGGTGCGGAGGTCCTGGCCATAGGTACCAACGAAGCACAAAAGGCACACCAGCGTTAGGGCGAATCGAGTCATTCGTTACATAGTCATAGTTAGGCAATTCACTAAGTAGAGAAAGGACAGACGGGCACTACTTGACCACCACCCGCACCCGACGGAGGTTTTGAATACGGGCATAAGGAGTTGTGGCGTCGCCCTGCCGTTGCGATGCAGCCCGCAACGTGAGAAAGTGCGTACCAGGTTTGGCAATTCTTTAGCGCCATGACAGTCGCTGCGTTCGCTGAGCTGACTACCATGGTGCGCTGTGACCTCTGGTGGTCCAATGAGGTGTTGTTAAACCTTCAGTTTCTCTACGTTCTGATAGCTGACGGCAATGGCTTCCAGTGGAGTACCTTTGGTCACGGCATCCTGTTCGACAAAATAATGCTCGATGCCAGCCAGTTTGCGGGCATCCATAATGCGTTGAAAATCGATTGAACCCGTGCCCACTTCAGCAAACTCCCGCTTCTCGGTCTTCGCCATATCCTTCAGATGAACCAGCGGAAAGCGACCCGGATTCTGCTTAAACAACGCCAACGGGTCTACACCGGCGTGGGTCGCCCAGTATAGGTCCAGTTCCATCTTCACTAATTTGGGGTCGGTTTCTTTTAGCAGCAGGTCATACGGTAACTGACCATCCAGCGACTGAAATTCAAAATCGTGATTGTGATAACCAAATTGAATCCCGGCTTTCTTACATACTTCGCCGGACTGATTAAACAACTCACCCAGCTTTTTGTAATCGTCGATTGTTTTACGATCCTGCGGAAACAGGTAGGCGCACATCATGAATGTCTGACCGGCCTCGGCAGCATGGTCAACGACCCTGTTCCAATCCTTCTTCAGATTATTCGGCATGTAATGACCGCTGGGGGTTGTAAGCCCAAGGTCACTGAGCAATGACTTGAACTCGCCGGGCGTTTTACCGAAGAACTTACCCCCGGCATACCCAAAGGTTTCTACCTCTTTGTAGCCAATGTCGGCTACTTTTTTGAGTATTCCTTCAGGGTCTTTACTTAGTTCGTTACGGAGCGTGTAGAGCTGAAGCCCTACATTTTTCAGTGGTTTGGCAAAGGCATTGACCTTGCCAAGTAACGGAAGCGAAAGCGTGAGCGCGCTGGTTTTAAGAAATTCCTTACGGGAAATAGTCATGGGATCGTCAATTTGGTTAGGGTTGAAACTGAATCCGGCCGAGCTGCATCAGGGGCTGATCAGCTTTGACTTCGGGATTGCGGCCGACAATGTAAAGGGTATGAGAACCCACTGTCGGTGTGAGGGATATTTTGGTCGAGGTATATTTAGTGGTTTTACCGCCCGCTACGGCTGGGGATGTGCCAACCAGGGGACCACTTGGCGAATCCAGATGGAGTTCAAGCACCCCGCCCGGCGCACCCGGGTCGACCACCAGCGTAAAATTGACGGTCGAGATACCACTTACATCCAGTCCTTTCATGGCCAGATAGGCACCATCGCCTGTCAGTAACGCCCGGTTAGACTGGGCCGACGTGAAGGTTACGTGCCTTGCTTCATCGAACTGAGTGGGTACCGGCTGGACGACAGGGTTTCGTAAAATAATCACCCGTTCGGTTTCCAAACCTGACATCCCTTTACTGCCCCGATCGCGGTAAGCCGCCCGGATAACGTACCCTCCCTTTCCGTTTTCACCCGTCGGTACGGCGGGCGTCAACTCGCCCGACAGGGGCAACTTAACCGCCTTTTTTTCGACCGCTTCCTCCCCCGTAAAGCTGAGAATGTATTTCACCATTTCGGCTGCGTTGCCCTCCGACAGGGTTGGGTGCGCGCTCATCGAGTGATCCCCCCAGACCCCGTTTCCGCCTTTGATGACCTTCTGAGCCAGCAGCGTAACCGCTCCCTCCTGACTTTTGTACTTCTGAGCGATTTCGGTAAAGCCCGGACCGAGCGAACGCTTGTCCAGTTGATGGCAGGCCAGGCAGTCACTGTTTTTGATCAGCCGCTGAGCCGTCGCAAACTGCGCTGACGCATCGGCATCGCGGTGATTCTGCGCTACCGCAACGGGGTCGTAGCCTTCGGGCAGGTAATCGGCCGTAATGGCCACCTGTTGCGGGGTAATTTTTCCCGCCCGCACACTACCGTCCTCTTTGTCGGTAACCGAAGCCTTATAAGCCAGCGGCTGATTGGGGAAGAAAAAGGATTGGTTGCCTTTGGTGATCGCCAAATCCACTGCGGGCGGTTCGTTGCCTACCCTGATATCAACGGACTGGCTATTCGTAGCTCCTTTGGAATCTGTAACGGTCAGGGTGGCGCGGTAGGTGCCGGGTTTATCAAACGTGACGCCCGGATTAGCCTGCGGGAAGGTACGGGCTGGCTCCGCTTTGGCCGCACCCGCCACGCGTCGTACTGTCCAGACATATTTCAGCGGATCGTTGTCATAATCGTTGGTACCCGTCGACAAAAGTTGCGTCTTAAAAGGCAGGGCTCCCGCCTGCTTACTGGCTGATGCCTGCACGATGGGTTTGCGATTGCCGGCATTGTATTCAAATCGAACGATACGAGCGTTGTCATTCCCGCGAAACCAGGCACTTCCGTACTCAAGCAAGTATAGATCGCCATTGGGCGCAAATTTCAGATCAATCGCGCTCCCCACGGTTTCATTAGGCAGAAAGCGTTCTATCGACTGATAATTTCCCTGTTCATCCATCGAAACAACCATGATCCAGCCCCGCATAAAGTCGGTGATAAACCATTTGCCCTCGTAGTAAGCCGGATAGGGTCGGGCCGATCCCACAAAATCCGCCTGTCGGAAAACCGGCCCGCCCGTGGCACTACGACCCGAACTACCCAGCAGTGGGAACTCGGTCGATAATCCATATGGATACCAGATAAAGGCTTTCTGGGCGGGGGGTAGCTCCGTGAGTCCGGTGTTATTGGGCGAGGTGTTAATGGGTTTGGCCGGATCAATCTGAAACCGGGATTTACTGGTGGCAAAGTCAACCGATCCGTAAGGCTGGTTATCGGCAATCACCAGTGGCCAGCCAAAGTTACCAGCCTTTCGGGCCTGATTAAATTCATCGTACCCGCGGGGTCCCCAACCCGTCGAGTCAATGCTGGCATCGGGTCCAACCTCGCCCCAGTACAGAAAGCCCGTTTGGGAGTCGATTGACAGCCGCCAAGGGTTACGATGGCCCATCGTGTAAATTTCGGGCCTGGTTTTGGCCGTGCCTTTCGGGAACAGATTCCCATCCGGAATGGTATAAGAACCGTCAGCCTGGGGATGAATCCGGATGATTTTCCCCCGCAAATCGTTCGTATTACCCGATGATTTTTGAGCATCCCAGGGATACCGTTCGGGGCGTTCATCAATAGGCGCGTAGGCGGTGGCGCGGGGGGATGTATTATCGCCGGTCGAGAGATACAAGTTCCCTTCCCGGTCCCAAGTCATGCCCCCACCCGTGTGGCAGCACTGCTCACGCTGGGTTGCGACTTCCAATATGACCTTTTTAGAAGCGTCTATCAGCTTATCAGCCTTCAATTCGTAGCGGGCAATAATGTTTTTAGCCTCCGGGCCTTCTGGTGAGTAATAGAGGTACACCCAATGGTTACTGGTAAAATTAGGGTCAATGGTGATACCCAGCAGCCCATCTTCAGCTTCCGATTTCTTCCCGTCCTTAGTCGTATATTTCGTACTAACCGGAATCGTACCCACCTCGGTAATGACGCGAGTTTCGGGATTCATAAGCTTGATGGCTCCTTTTCGTTCTACCCACAACAACCGGGAATCGGGCAGAAAGGCCATTTCCATGGGCTCATTCAGTTTCTCAGTCAGTACCACTTTGGTGAAGCGATTAACTTCTGGCGGTGTAGGATCAAGGTGCCGGTACGAGATAAACCCCAGACTTATCAGCAGGGCTATTGAACCAGCCATCATCAGTCGTGGCTTCTGGTGAAACAAGGTATACATGGAGCTGATCGAATAAATGATGAGTAGCCGACTTGGCACCTGACGGGTATTACTCCCCCCCCGGGGGGGGAGTAATACCCGTCAGGTGGACGCCTAACCTGCTTACTATTTACTGGCAGTTTACTTTTTAACCCGCACCGCTGTCGAGTCGAACATACCCATCAGTTGCCCTTTCAGATGGTCATCGTCCACTTTAGCCAGCTCAACGCCGATCTCGCCCGCCTGGGCCGTATCGAAATAGATCGTGATCTTTTGGCCGGGTTCTTCCTCGACTTTCGTGATCGGCATGGCAGGATTGGTACCCGACGGATCTTTCAGTTCTCCGGTCAGTTTACCGTCTTTGCGGACCAGATCAGTAACCATTTTAGCGTCTCCACTAGGGGTACCCGCGATCGTAATTTCCCATTTGCCGACGAAAAAGTCGCTGGATGTTGTCGTTGCTGTCGACGCAACCGAAGCTGTTTGCGAGTAGCCCTTGATGCAAATACCCAGAATAAAGACGAACAGGAATAAGCTTACCTTTTTCATTGTTGGAATTGGTTTAAACGTGAAATTTTGGCTTTGGTAATTTCTGCAAGCGACACGACCTGTTATACTATTCAAAGTAAAAGTGTAACAAAGTCTAAAAGCGTACTATTTACGGAATAAAGGTAATGGCTTTTTCTAATTAGTAAAATTTACGGAATAAATATTTTTTTATCTTTGACCTATGGATTCACGGGAAGAAGTAGATGATTTCGTTAAAAATGGTCATCAGCAATACCTGGCTCATCTCAGCATCGACTCGGTCATTTTTGGCTATCATGACCAGCAGCTCAAGATTTTACTGCTTAAATGGGTTGGGTATGATGGCTGGGGGTTACCCGGTGGGTTTATCAAGCGCCCGGAACCGCTGAGCGAAGCCGCCCAGCGCATATTGCAGGAACGCACAGGCTTGTCATCCATATTTCTTCAGCAGTTCTACGTATTTGGGGATTCGCCGTATCGCCTGGAGGAGCGAAATCCCCGGGAGCTATCTGAAAAATATGGCTTCGCGGCTGAGAATAGCTGGCTGTTTGAGCGAACCCTGTCGATTGGCTATTTCGCGCTGGTCGACTACTCAAAGGTGACGGTGACGAGCGACTTTTTCACCAGTGACCACCAATGGTGTGATGTCAATGGGATTCCCCCTCTCCTGTTCGATCAGAATGAAGTGGTTGACAGGGCGCTGACGACGCTTCGGCAACAGATTTATCACCAGCCGATTGGGTATAACCTGCTGCCCCAAAAATTCACATTGCCGGAAATCCACCGGTTGTATGAAACCATTTTAGGGAAAGAGCTTGATCAGCGAAATTTCTCAAAAAAGCTGGTTGCCCTAGGACTCATCAGGAAACTGGACGAACAGCGCGCCATCGGTCCCCATCGGTCACCGTACCTGTATCAGTTCGAGAAAGAAGCCTACGAGGATGCCCTCAAGCTGGGTATTGTGCATACCTACTAATCAAATAGTTACGGTTACCGTACACGGGAACTATGCGTAAAGACTTTGCCGCGTGATTGTTGAGACGTTGAGGTGATACTCTGTGTCGTATTCGACTGATTGAGTTTACATTTATTAAAGATAAAATGTAGTGATTTAGGCAGTAAAGTGCTACTTGGACAAGTAAAGAGTCGAATTGACACAGATACCGTTCT
Source organism: uncultured Spirosoma sp. (assembly GCA_964581865.1). Lineage (GTDB taxonomy): Bacteria > Bacteroidota > Bacteroidia > Cytophagales > Spirosomataceae > Spirosoma. Next base: position 187,266 of record CAZOQC010000002.1, on the reverse strand, counting down.
AAGATCAACACTAAGCCAGTTGTAGATCTTTGCGGGTATTCATGACGCTGGCATTTTTTAAGTGGCTGTTGGCGGGCACCTTCAGTTTATAGGGTCGATTGAAGGCTTCTTGAGATACGCCAAAGTAGTGATATGGTCCTAAATATCCGGACACGAAACTTAGTTAACTTCGTGTACCATGAACCAATCCCAACAACCAAAACGAAAGTATATCGCCGAGTTTAACGGGGCCGCCCGTGCGGGCCGACGTACTGCGCCTAGTTGCCAATGGTGAACCCATAATGGCCGTAGCCCGTAAGATGGGTATTAGCGATAGCCTGATTCACGCCTGGCGAAAGACCAGTGACAAAGCCGGGCCGCCGGAGCGGGGAAAAGAAAACCGATCAAAGTCTTCTACAAGAAGTCGATAGCTTACGTAAGCAACTGCGGCAAAGCGAGATGGAGCGACCGTCGCCCGGCGCGAGATCCTAAAAAAAGCTGTGGCCATTTTCAGTCCCGGCGGGGAACCGCGACAAACCTGACGCTGACTTACCAGTTTATTCAGGTTGAAGAAACCAGTTTTCCAATACGAATACTCTATAAAGTGCTGAATGTCAATAAGACTGCATATTACACATATCGTAATTGAACAACGTTCACTCCGTCAGATAGCGATCTAGACATGACCACAGCCATCGACAAGATTTTCTGCGGGGCCGCCCGTGTGGGAAAACTCCCGACGCTATGGCAGCCGTCGCGTGCTGGAAGTGCTGAAAGAACAGGGCGTAAAGGCTGGTCGACATCGGGTTCGTCGTTTAATGCACGAGCAGGACTGCCGAGCCATTCAGCGGCAGCGGCCGACCGTCCCGTAGTTTCGTGCCCAAAACGACTAACTCCAGGCATGGTTTAATACCTTGCCCCAACCGTTTAATCGAGTTTGGTAAACCCACTGCCCCGAATCAGGCGTGGGTTGGCGATATTACCTATTTGCCCCTGGCTGACGGGCACTGGGCTTATTTGGCGAGTTGGATGGATTTGTTTTCCCGAATGTAGCAGCTCCACTTATTCGTTACTCACTTGATTGAGTAGACGTAGCTTGCCCACCTTTACACTCTTTATTAGTTGGATTAAGTAACCTGAGTGTATCCTATGTCAGCCGATATCTCAATAACTGGGACGTACACTTGTCAAATCGGGGCCTTTATCCTGTTGACTGGAGCCCAAGATGGGAATCTAAAAGCCTGCCTATCTGTCGAGTGCAGCTTGTCGACCGGAACTACCAAAACAGACTAGGGTGCATAGGTGTAATACAGTCAGACGGCCGTCCTGCCGAAGTCGTTCTCATTTTGTTTAAACCAGGGTTTAAACCGACAACAAAAAAGCACTTAGCGTATGATGCTAAGTGCTTGATTTTCAGTGGTGGGAGTTGACGGGTTCGAACCGCCGACCCTCTGCTTGTAAGGCAGATGCTCTGAACCAGCTGAGCTAAACTCCCTTTTGCTTTCCCTTGCGTTGTTGTCGTTTGGGAGTGCAAATATAGCCGGGTCCAGGCGGGTTTTGCAAATGTTAGGCTGAAAAAAAAACAGACTTTTTTGCAAGCCACTCAGAATCAGCCAACGTTGGCCTACTCAAAATTCAGATAGAGCGTTACACTGTGCGTCGTCAGGCGGTTTATACCTACACCGGCCGCGTTGGCGGTAGGTCGGTAGAGATTGATCAGGCCGTGGGAGAAGCGGAGTTCGGGGGCAAACTTGAAAAACTCAAAAAACTGCTCGAAGCCGATACCATATTCAACCGCCAGATCCATCGTACCGGTACTGAGCCGACTCGTACCCTGCTGTTCGTTGCGCCGTACGTTTGTTTCGACGCTGAAGGCGCCCCCCGCCAGAAAGTACATACGTGAGTTATTGCGCCGTTCCGATTTGTACTTCAGTAATACTGGAAAATCGAGCCAGGTCGATTCACGGACTTCTGTGCGTGAGGCACTATTCGGATAGTCATATTGTACCTCACGGCTCATCAGCGTTACCGAGGGTGTGGTACGCAGATCAAACCGGTCGTTCAGAAAGGCGTTGACCACGAAACCTACCCGAAAGTTGGGCCGGTTCGGCGACTGAATCCGGTAGGCGGAGTCGGCCGTTAGAAACGCCGGGCTGTGACCCACGCTGAACCGGCTGACAGGCATGGCGAAGAAGAAGCCGTAATGGATTTCCTTATCGTCGTAGTGTTCCAGGTGCTTGACGACGTATTTGTACGAACCCTGCGCCTGTGCCGTCAGACTAGCGCAGAGCAGCAGACACAGGCCCATATATGTGAGCAGGTGCCGGAAGCGGCTCAGGCCTGTTTGTGACCGATGTATATTGACGCAACGCCGAAGGTAAGCGGTATCCATTTAGTAGTTGTAAAGCCAGCCGCTTCGTAAATGCGCAGAAAGTCTGGACCGTCGGGGAACGCCTGCACCGATTCGGGCAGGTACGTGTAAGCCGACGCATCTTTGCTGACTACGCGACCGATCAGCGGCAGGATCGTCCGGGAGTAAAAACCGTATAGCTGTTTAAACGGAAACTGGCGCGGGTTCGAGAATTCCAGCACCACGCACACCCCGCCGGGGCGAGTCACGCGGTACATATCGGTCAACCCTTTGAGCAGATTCTCGAAGTTGCGCACACCAAAGGCAACGATGACAGCATCGAAATCATTGTCTGGCAACGGCAAACCTTCTGAATCGCCCGACCGCATTTCGATCACATTGTCGACACCACGCTTCTTCATCTTCTCCCGGCCAACCGTCAGCATGCCTTCCGAAATATCCATGCCAACAATTTTTTCCGGCTTCAACACCAGTGCTTCGAGCGCGAAATCGCCGGTGCCGGTGGCAATATCGAGAATACGTTTGGGCGCGTTCGGAGCCAACGCCCTGCGCAGTTCGCGGATGGCCCGCTTGCGCCAGAGAATATCGATGCCACCACTCAACACGTGGTTGAGCAGGTCGTATTTGGGCGAAATACTATCGAACATCTCCGCAACCTGATCGCGCTTGGAGGTGTCTTTGTCTTTGTACGGGACGACGGGCATTTGTAAAGAGCGAAAGAGTGAAAGAGTGAAAGAGCGTTGAAAAATTAGTTTCCACTGGAAACCGCTCTTTCACTCTTTCGCTCTTTCGCTCTTTGGTCTGCAACAGCACGTGGGGTGCGAAAGTTTGCGATTGCGGGGGGCGGTGCGTAGTTTCGGTGCTAACCCCTTTCTACATACAACCTGATGGCTATGCTCCGCTTTGTTTTACCCACGTTGTTGCTGGGGTCTGTCGCTTACGCGCAGACGACCATTAATCCCAGCGCGGCCGTTCAAAAACTACATCAGCGTATACTGACGCTCGATACCCATGCCGATGCGCCGATAAACATGCAGAAGCCAGGATTCGATGTGGGGGCCGCGCACGATACAAAGCACGACAATTCACAGATCGATTTTCCCCGGATGAAACAGGGGGGTATGGATGCGATGTTTTTTGCGGTTTATACCTCACAGGGGCCGCGCACGCCCGAAGGCCATGCCGAAGCCAAACGCAATGCGCTCAACCAGTTCGACCTGATCCATCAGGCACTGAAAAAATATCCGAATTTGGCGGAGCTGGCGACCACACCGGCTGATGCCTATCGGATTCAGAAAGCGGGTAAACGGGCGGTATTTATCGGGATGGAAAACGGATACCCGGTCGGGAGCGATCTGGCGATGCTAAAGACGTACTACGACCTCGGTTGCCGGTACATGACCCTGACGCACTTTGCCAACAACCTGATCGGTGACTCATCGACCGATCCCGACGGACCGATCTACGGCGGACTGAGCGATTTTGGCAAGCAGGTCGTACCGGAAATGAACCGGCTGGGTATGCTGATCGACGTATCGCACGTGGCCGACAGTACGTTTTATGATGCGCTGGCTTTATCAAAAGCCCCCGTTATTGCGTCGCACTCCAACTGCCGCGCTCTGTGCGATTTCCCCCGCAACATGACCGACGACATGATCCGGGCGATTGCTAAAAAGGGGGGCGTGGTGCAGGTTAATTTCGTGAGCGATTACCTGAAAAAGCCGTCGGATGCGTTCCGGGCGGCCAAGACGAAAGTGCGCATGGCGCGGGTCGGGAAGGTGATGACGCCGGAGATGGAAGCCCGGCTACAGGTCGAAAGCGATTCGCTGGCGAAGGTATTCGCCCCTGAACGGGCCAGCCTGTCGGACATTGCCAATCATATCGACCATATCGTGAAACTGGTGGGTATCGACCATGTCGGTATCGGCTCGGACTTCGACGGGGGCGGTGGCGTCAACGGGCTGGAAGATGTCAGTCAGATCGAAAACCTGACGGCCGAGCTGGTACGCCGGAAGTATTCTGAAGCCGACATCGCCAAAATCTGGGGCGGCAACCTGCTGCGCGTACTGGGGCAGGCGAAAGCAGAGTGACATTTTTCAACACAGAGGCACGGAGAACACAGATTTTGAGTACCTTTTCTTCGTGTTCTCCATGCCTCTGTGTTGAAAAAGAATCTATGTCTCCCGAAACGGTTTTTCAATTGGCGAATGCGCTCGTGCTGCCGCAGTGGCTGCTGATGGTGGTGGCTCCACGCTGGTCGGCGACGCGCTGGCTGATGAATTCGTACCTGATTCCGGTCTGTCTGGCCATTATCTACGTCACTTATCTGTTTCGGGGCGGGCCGGTCGATTTTGGTTCGTTCGGGTCATTGGCGGGGGTAAAATCGCTGTTTGCCAACGGGGGCGACGGGGTCATGCTGGCCGGATGGGTGCATTATCTGGCGTTCGATCTGGTGGCGGGATCGGTGGTGCTGCGCGACGCACAGGACCGGCAGATACCCCACTGGCTGATTATCGTACCGCTGTTTTTCTGCTTCATGCTGGGGCCGGTCGGGCTGCTGCTCTACTGGCTGATTCGTACCGTCCGCACGCGTGCGTTGACCTGACTCACTAGCTGTTCGACCGATGAACTCATTTTTTACAATGCTCAGACAACGCAACCCCATCCTATCGGGGTTTGGCTGGATCTGTTTCGTCAGCGCCGTTGTCTGCGCCGGGCTGGCGCTCTTGACAAGTACGCAGGTGCTGGGTATCAACGCATTTATCAAGCCCATCAAATTCTTCCTGTCGACCGGCATCTTCGTCTGGACGATGGGCTGGCTGACGGGCTACCTGACGCAGCAAAAAAGCGTGCGGATTTATTCGTGGGCGATTACGATGATTCTGGTGTTCGAGCTGACGGTAGTCGTGGTGCAGGCCGGTCTGGGGCAGTTGTCGCACTTCAACGTAAAATCAGCTTCGGGTGGTATCCTGTTTGCGCTGATGGGTATTGCCATCACCATCGCTACGCTGTGGACGCTGTACATCGGCATACTATTCCTGCTCCGCCGACCCGGTGATTTGAGCAGTACCTACCTGTGGAGTATCCGGCTGGGTATTCTGATTTTTGTCGTTTTTGCGTTCGAGGGGGGACTAATGGCCGCCCGGCTGGCGCATACGGTAGGCGCGCCCGACGGTGGGCCGGGCCTGCCGGGCATCAACTGGAGTACGCAGCACGGCGACCTGCGCATTGCCCATTTCTTTGGCATGCACGCCCTGCAACTAATCCCGCTGTTTGGCTATTACGTCGCGCGTCGACCGTTTCAGACGGTTTTGTTCGCGCTGGTATACGTCGGAGCCGTTAGCTGGCTGATGCTCGAAGCGCTGGCCGGTCGGCCGCTGATCGCGGGGCTGTAGTTTGGCTCAAACAGCATCCTTGCTGTTTGTTAGCTACTGAGAAGAAAGCAAACAGCAAGGATGCTGTTTGAGCCAATAACTTCCTATCACAAACAATCCACGTCCGCCACGATGCTGACCTGCCGCAGGCCTTTGTCAGTCAGAATGTCGTTGATACGTTCCTGAATGTAGGCTTTCACGGCTTTCACATTGACTTTATCGCGTTCGAGTTTGATAAGAATATCGAACAGAAACTGATTACGGATACGCTCGATCAGGGGCTCTTCCGGGCCGAGTACGCGGCTGCTGCCAAGGGCGTCGGTGAGTTCGGCCGCGAGTCGTTCGGCCGCCTGCTGACTGATGCGTTTGTCGGTATGCCGGACCGTTAGTTTTATCAGACGACAGAATGGCGGGTAATTGAAATTCTGCCGCTCCTGAATCTCTTCGTCGTACAGGCCGATGTAATCGTTCTGGATGATTTTCTGCAAAATCGACTGTTGCGGATTGGCCGTCTGAATCAGCACCGTACCCTGCCGCCCCGCCCGTCGTCCGGCCCGACCGCTGACCTGCGTGAGCATCTGAAACGACCGTTCGGTGGCCCGGAAATCGGGAAAGCGAATCAACCGGTCGGCGTCGAAAATACCGACCAGACTGACGTTGTCGAAGTCGAGCCCTTTGGTAATCATCTGCGTGCCGACCAGTATGTCGATTTCACCCGTTTCAAACTCCTGAATGATCTGCTGATACGCGTTTTTGGCGCGGGTGGTGTCGAGGTCCATCCGCAGAATCTTCGAGTCGGGGAAGAAAATCTGGAGCTGATCTTCCAGCTTCTCCGTACCGAAGCCAATCGTTTTTACCTTCGTAGAGCCGCAGGCCGGGCAGGTGCGCGGCACCTGCTCCTTGTGCCCGCAGTAGTGGCAGCGTAGTTCGGCGTCGCGTTGGTGGTATGTCAGGCTGACGGCGCAGTTGTCGCATTCGGCCGTCCAGTCGCAGTCTTCACACTGCATGTAAGGCGAGTAGCCGCGCCGATTCTGAAACAGAATGCTCTGCTCCTTGCGATCCATATTGGCCCCCAGCGACTCCAGCAGTACCGACGAAAACTCCTGCTTCATCGTTTTCTGGTTCTTCTCGCGCTTGGTGTCGACCAGCCGGATGTCGGGCAGCGTCGCATTGCCGAAGCGGTTAAACAGCTCGACCAGTCCGTAGCGCCCCTGCCGGGCCTGGTAGTAGGTTTCGAGCGCGGGGGTAGCTGAGCCAAGCAGTACTTTGGCCTGCTGCCAGTGGGCCAGCATGATCGCTACGTCGCGGGCGTGGTAGCGCGGGGCGGGGTCGTGCTGCTTGTAGGAGGTTTCATGCTCTTCATCGACGATGACCAGCCCCAGGTTGTCGAACGGCAGGAACACCGACGACCGCACACCAACTACGAACTGATACCGCCCCGACACGACGCCTTTCCAGACTTCGACACGTTCATTGTCTGAAAATTTGGAGTGATAAATACCCATTTTGTCGCCAAACACGCGCTGCAACCGCACGACGATCTGTGTGGTCAGGGCGATTTCGGGCAGCAGATACAGCACCTGCGACCCACCGGCGAGGGCCTGCTGAATCAGGCTGATGTACACCTCCGTTTTACCACTGCCCGTAATGCCGTGCAGCAATACAACATTCTGGCTCTCGAACTGCGCCATAATCGAATCCGACGCCCGCTGCTGATGATCGGTCAGCCGGATTTCTACCTGTGGCGTGTGATCGTCGGCAAAGCGCGGCTGAATGACCTCGAACGTCTCGAACACCTGATTCTTGATGAGCGTCGTCAGTGATGACTGCGACAGTTCGTCGTCCTGATTCAGGATTGTTTTATCAAGTCCTTTCTGGTTCAGGTCGGGGTTGCGCTGTAGCGGCACGTGGCTCAGGTAGCGCATCACTACTTCCTGCTGTTTGGGCAGTTTTTCGAGCCGTTGCAGCAGCACCAATAGCTGTTCGCGTTCTTCGTAGTTACGGTGCAGCCGGATCTTGCGCACCATTTTCGGAATGTACTTCTCCTTGACTTCCTCAAACACGATCACCGCCTGCTTGCCCACCAGCGACTTAATCAGGGCCGGTACGTTGGTGCCTTCACCCGCCAACCGACCCAGTTCGTCGTAGGAAAGAGCGGCCTGTTTTTTGAGTTCGACAAGCAGTACCGCTTCAAACTCGGTGAGCAGTTCGGGGTAGTCGAAATCGGGGTTGTACTGCACCTTCGACTGACTCGAAATCTTCAGTCCCGACGGCAGAGCAATGTTCATTACCTCGCCAATCGTACACATATAATACTCGGCCATCCACCGGAACAGTTCGAGCTGATAACCCGTCACGAGCGGGTATTCATCGAGCACTTCACTGATATAGCGGGCCTGATACGCGGTCGGGGGCGAGTTGTGCAGTTTGGCAACGATAGCGGTCAGGACACGGCTGTTTTTCTTGCCGAACGGTACAATGACCCGGGCCCCGATGCGGAGCAGATCAGTCATACCACGCGGAACGCGGTATGTGAACAACCTAGGAACGGGAATGGGCAGAATAAGGTCGGCGAAGACGGTAACTTCGTCGGTGTCGAGCGTTGAGAAGAGCGAATAATCGGCGTTTTCCACAAGTTGGGTGCGGGCAGTGCGTCAGGTAAATATACAAAACCCCGTCGTGCCCCGGCGAATTCCGGCTGGCAGAAAAAAGACGCGTTACCCCTACTTACGGCAGCCGCTCAATACGCTTCCGGTGAGGCAGGAGTAACTTACCTAACGTTCGTCGGGCTGATCGCTGATAGGCTGTTGAATCGGTTGCGGCCCTGCCACCTGGACAACAGGGCGGGGGAATGTCTCTGCGATACTATAAGCCATGCCAAGCCACCCTATTTTCAGCCCGACCCGTACGGCGATGAGCACCTGCTGACTAATGAACAGCAAAGCGATCATCAGCCAGCCATCGACCGCCAGCAGGTTTTCCAGCAGGAAATACAGCGCAAAGCAACCCGTTCCGATCAGGACAAAAACCAGGTACGGACCGTACGTTTTCACCGGATTACGCAGCACAAGCCGCCCGGCCTGCCCAAAGGCACGGAAGGCACCCTGAGCATCAGCGCGGAAGAGCAGCACTTTCGCGAAGTCGCCTATGCACAGCAACAGCGTGGTTGTGAAGGCGAACAGCCCAAAGAAAACCATACTGACGCCGAAAACGTCACGTTCACTGTGCTCACTACTGACGGCACTACCGATCAGAATACCCATGATAAGCCAGATAATGCCTGTAACGAGCACGAACAGCAGTGTGACACCGAACAGCCGCAGCATTCGCCCCACGTATTGACTGCACCCTTCCCAGAATAATCCCGCGCGAAAGCGGCTACCTACCCCCACCGGGCGACCCTGCAAACTGGTCAGTTGGGCGAAGCGCAGGAGAATACCGCCCGTCAGGAAGATTGTCAGCAGCAGATAAGTCAGATTCAGCCAGCGCACCATGCCAAAAACGGCTTTCACGGCCGGACCACTGCGCTTCATAAAGTCAGTGACGACGGTGTAATCGAAACCGTGCAGCAGATTCAGAAAGGCCAGCGAATCCTGATCTTCGCTTGTCAGCGTGCTGTACATGGGCAACGCAACCAACAGGGCCAACCCCAGCGTCAGGGCATAGACCAGCCCAACCATCGGCAGCGATGCCATTGTTTGTCGAAAGGCAAGGGCGAGGTGCTTCATTAAGCGCGGGGCGGGAAAGCGTCAGATTCGGCTGGTTTGTCGTCCGAAAGTACGATTTCTTTGTTGCCCAGCAACGGGTGCTCGGTGCGGATTTTCTCCTGTAGTTTTAGAAAACCATCGATCAGGGCTTCGGGGCGCGGTGGGCACCCCGGCACGTATACATCCACCGGAATAATCCGGTCGACGCCTTTCACGACGTGGTAACCATGCTGCCAGTAAGGTCCACCGCAGTTGGAGCATGAGCCCATCGAGATTACGTAGCGGGGTTCGGCCATCTGCTCGTACAGCCGTCGGATGCGGTCCGCCATTTTGTACGTCACCGTGCCTGATACGATCATGATATCGGCCTGCCGGGGGGAAGGGCGGGGAAAAATACCGAATCGTTCGAGGTCATAGTTGGACGACATGGCCCCCATCATCTCAATGGCACAACAGGCCAGTCCGAACGTCAACGGCCACAATGATTTTTCCCGCGACCAGTTGAGCAGTTCTTCAGAGCGGAGCAGAATAACCCCTGTATCGCCGGTCTTTTCCATGTTTAAAGAGTGAAAGAGTGAAAGAGTGAAAGAGTGAAAGAGTGAAAGGTTGCTGTCGCAGGCAAACGCTCTTTCATTCTTTCGCTCTTTCGCTCTTTGCAAATCGTTCGTTCACTTGTTTATACAAGTCGACCGGCACCTTAGTTTCCACAGTGGGGAGTTTTGGCTGCGGCTTCACCCAATCCAGGTAACCTTTCGCCCAGACGTACGCCAGGCCCAGCGCCAGTACCAAAACGAATAGCACCATTTCAGTCAGGGCGAACCAGCCCCAGCGTCCGCCCGTCGCTTCGATCAGCCGGGCCTGCCCAAACACCGTGGCCCATGGGAAAAGAAACACCAGTTCGACGTCAAACAGGACAAACACCAGCGCAACGACGTAGAAGCGGATATTGAACTGCACATTGGCGTTACCCACGGGCTCCTCCCCCGATTCATACGTGCTGTTCTTCTCGACGTTGGGGCGACTAGGCCGCAGTAATCGGGCACCAAACAGCACCACCGCAATAAATGCGAAGGCGGCTACGATAAACAGCAGTATGGCACCAAAATCAGAGAGCATAGCCGGTTCTCGGTATATGGTTTACTGTTTTCGGTTTACGGTGGTTGTGTAGCCCAGACCGGTCCGCCGGCCTGGGTCCACGTCTGGTAGACGCGATAGCGACCAAAAAGGTGTCTCCAGGTCCAATTGTCCTGACGGGCACCATAGGTGGACCCGCGCCGGCGGACCGGTCTGGGATACATATATCCACCGTAAACAGTGTACCGTAAACTTTACTTCTTTTTCTTCGGAAACAGGTTGTACACGATAGCCACCTGAAATACCCGGTTGTAATAACTCGCACCGGCTTCAGTCGACACGTTGTTGAACCCGTAGATGTAGCGCAGGTTCAGACTGAACTTGTCCAGCATATCCAGGAAGTCGTAGTGAATACCCAGCACCGCCCCGACATCGGTCGTGGCACCCGGTCCGCCCGACTGTCCGCCCGTAATCGCATAGCTAAGTTCTGGCCCGGCCTGAATCGTCAGCCCCTCGGTGGGAATGTAGCCCACCAGCAGCGGAACACTCAGGTAGGGATACGAAATTTTAGTTGTCGCCCGGTTACCGCCCGCTACTTCGGTTTGAAAATTAGCGCCTTTCAGCGACAGCAACAGCTCCGGCTGCGCAACGAATTTATTGATACGGTAGCGGTACATACCACCCAGCACCAGATCGAGTCGCTGCTTGGGTATGTTTTGAGTCGTACCGGAAATAGTGATGCGGTTGAGGTTGGCACCCAATTTCAACCCAAAGTGACCGCCGTACAGCTTGTTGCTCTGCGCATGGGCAGCAAACGGGGTGGCAATGGCGAACAGAAGGGCAACTACAAGAAGTCGAGATGTATGCATACGGGATGATTCAGAGACGCAGTTATTCCCGATAACGCGCGTTCAGCCCGTAAAATTGGCTTAAAAAACGTTAACATGGTTGTTTCAACCAGTCGACCCCCCACCGATTACGGGCTAATTAAGACTGGGGTCGGTAGGGTAATGCGCAATCGTCTGGTACATGCCACCCATTTGTTTCAGCACATCGCGCCAGAAATCAAGTACGGGTGTATCGAACAGAAAATCGGCGCTGGCGCGGGTAATAATCCACGACTTGTGCTCGATTTCATTGGCCAGCTGTCCACCGTCCCAGCCCGAGTAACCGAGAAAAAACCGAATATCCTGCTCCGTCAGCGTTCCTATGTTGACGGCCTGCTTAACCTGCTCAAAATCACCACTCCAGTACAGCCCCTGGTCAACCTGAATGGCTCCGTCGATCAGATCGGGACGACGGTGGATAAAATGCAGCGTATTTTGCTGAACCGGTCCGCCAACAAACAGCGGGAGGTCGGCATAAACATCGTCCAAGACATCGCTTAGTTGCAGATCGGTAGCCTGATTCATAATCAAACCAAACGAACCGGCCGGGCTGTATTCGCAAATCAGCACGACACTACGGTCAAAATTGCCGTCGCCCAGAAATGGCTCGGCGACCAGCAGGCTCCCCGTCGAAACAGTAGTAGGATTAGCATTCATGGGCGAGATAAGTAATCGGGTCAATTGGTATACGAAATCACTATACAGTCGGATTCAGTATCCCCTAATCAAACCGCAGATCCACTTTTTTGCCTGATATACGCGCCAGCAATGGGCGCAACATCCGGTCCGCGTTCTGACGGGTCTGGTTGAGAATACCACCAGTTAATGCCGATTGTTTAATCTGTCGCTCGGCCTGCCGGTACGCGTCGCTGACCAGCTGTGACTCATCCAGAAAAGCAAAGTGCGTATCGTATACTCTTGATTGGTCATGGTTGATTTTCCAGCCGCATAGTTCCGGCTGGGGCAACCGGATCGTGATGGAGTCGGTCGTACTCTCTACGTCTTCCGCCCGAACACGGGTCAGGTCGATACAGCCGGTTGCTTCACCCTCGACAATCAGTACGGCGTTGGCGTTGGGCAGTAACGCGTTGACCTGCTCATGTTCGACAATATCCTTAAACGTGTATTTGACCAGTTCGAGCCGACCCAGCGCCGTCACTTCTTTCAGCACGATGCGCTGAGTAGTCTGACCGTCGCGCCGGAACCGGCCCATCAGGTCATAACCCCGAATCTGTTCCCAGGCGGCAATCAGACCGATAACAACCAGCAACAGCAGGGCTAATCGAATCAGGGCATTTATGAAACGAGACATGGTACGTACAAAATCAGTCTATCGCCGACCAATGCGTGGGTTGTTCTTCTGAATAGTATTCTAACGAAAAGTAACAGGCCGACCAGTAAACATCCTCGACGTATTTTTACATAGTCCGGTGTAGGCCACAACGTAAAGCCCGAACCTGTCGACAGGTTCGGGCTTTACGTTGTGGTGGTTACGGCAGTCCGTCAGAAAAACCGTTTTGGCTCTTCTGCCGTCTGATTCTCCAGATCGAACAGATCGTTCAGAACGTCGATCAGCGTTTCGGCTTCACCCCGCTTACAGGCCGCCTTCAGCTGTAATACAGGCAGTTTGATGATTTTCTGCATGATGCCCTTCGTGATTCGGTCGATCTTCTCCGACTCGTCGGGCGTCAGGTGCTTGATATGCCGGGCTATCTCGTCGCGACGAATCTGCTCCAGCGCATTCTTCAATTTATTGATCGTCGGCGACACCATCATTTCCTTCGACCAGTCACCGAACTCGGCTACAGCCTGCGAAATAATAGTTTCGACCTGCGGAACAGCTGCCAGCCGCCGGTTGAGCGCTTCATCGGCCCGGCTCTGAATGTGGTCGATGTTGTAGACCAGTACACCCGGAATCTGCTCGACAGCGGCATCGACGCTGCGTGGTACCGACAGGTCAACGAAATATTTGTACGTCAGTACGTTCAGATCCTTCAGCAACTGGAGCGTAATGAGCGGTTCATCGCGCTGCACGGACGAAATGATAACGTCGGCCCGCTGAATCTCACTCGTCAGGTCAGACCAGTCGGCAACCCGGTATTCGGTACCTTCGGCGAGCGCTTCGGCTTTCGAGCGGGTACGGTTGATGAGTGTCAGGTTACCCAGCTTACGGGCGTCGAGATTGCGGAATACATCGGTGCCAATCTCGCCCAAACCAACGATCAGAATGTTGGGCGTTACCTGAACGCTCATCAGTTCATCGATCAGTTCAACAGCGGCATACGATACCGACGCGGCCCCATCGCGGAACGACGTCTCCTGCGCTACCCGCTTGTTGGTGAAAAAGATCGTGTGCATCAGCCGGTGCAAAAACGGACCGGCCATATCCAGATCAGCAGACCATTGGTACGACTGCTTCACCTGGTTGGGAATCTGCATATCGCCTACTACCTGCGAATGCAGGCCGGTACATACTTCAAACAGGTGCCGAACGGCGGTTTCGTGGGTACTGAAGACGTCGAAGTAAGGCAGGTAAGCAGCCGTGTCGGTCAGTCCTTTTTCGATCAGCAGCAGCCGGGTAATTTCGGTGCTGATGTCGGTTTCCGTACTGGCCGGGTCGAAGGCGTAGTACACCTCCGTCCGGTTGCAGGTCGAGATAACCAGCAGATCGGTGAGGGCAAAGAAATCCCGCAGCCGAAGCATGAACCGCCTGGCTTCCTCTTCGTTCAGTGCAATTAGGTCGCGTACCTGAAGCGGTGCCGTTTTGTACGACAGACTAATGGAGCGGAAGGTATTTAACATGGTAACAGAACTCGCTAAATGGCCATCGGCCAATACAAAATTACGCCACAAATACCGGACATAATAACTGCCTGTCGACGGGTATCAACTATTTAGAATTCGTCCAAACTAACCGGCGTTATCTAAACAGAATCCTATTCATAATCATAACAGCATGGCCTAATCAGACGTTCGGTACGCGCATCATTTACACCGGTTTCGTCGTTCTTCGTCTATCAGAGTCTCGTCAGGCGGCATGGGCTTAGTCGCCGACTATCCGTAAGTTTGTAACAAACCAGCTAGTGGTTTTTAGTGAACGGTCTGCTACTCAACCGGTCGTTCCACCCAGTAAGCGTATGCTGAAGTCGTTTGACATTTATAATCAGAACAACGTTCTTAAAATCATCGTCGCGGTCAATCTGCTGCTGGTCGGTACGGGGTCGCTGCTGTACACCAACCGGCTGATCGAGCGGCTGGAATCGCGCGAAGAGCAGTACGTACAACTCTACGCCAAGAGTATCGCGTACCTGGTCGATCCCAGCCACACCAACTCCGGTGACCTGACGTTTGTGACGAGTGAGATTCTGGAAGCCAATAGTACGATCCCGGCTATTTACGTCGACCCGAACAACGACATTTCCAAGCCCAACAACATCACGTTGACCGCTGGCCTGAGCGCCGAAGAAACACAACGGGAACTCCGAAGCATTATAGCCGACATGCGCGAGCGGCACAGCCCGGTAGTGGTCGAGATGGGTACCGGCGAACGGGGCCTGGTTTACTACGACAACTCCCTCCTGCTGCGGCAGCTCACTTATTTCCCGTATGCCCTGCTGACGATTCTGCTGGCCCTGGGCCTGCTGGCCTATCTGGCGTTCAGTTCATCGCGCCGGGCCGAACAAAACCGGGTGTGGGTTGGCCTGGCGAAAGAAACGGCTCACCAGTTGGGCACTCCCTTATCGTCGCTGATGGCGTGGGTTGAGTTTTTCCGCTCCGACCCGGCGCAGTATGATGAGTCGATCACCGAAGAAATCGAAAAAGACGTCAAACGGCTGGAGACAATCACGGCCCGCTTCTCCAGTATTGGCTCTATCCCGACGCTGAAAGACGAAAATATCAACGATGTCGTCAGTCAATTGACGGATTACCTGGCCAAGCGTATTTCGACGAAAGTAAAGATGAGTCTGTCGAGTCAGATACCAACAGAGAAAACGGTGCAGATCAACCGGTTGCTGTTTGAATGGGTCATCGAGAACGTTTGTAAAAACGCCGTCGACGCCATGAAGGGGGTGGGCGAACTACGGCTGAGTATGCAGCAGCTACCCAACCAACGCATCGCCATCGACATCACCGACACGGGTAAAGGCATCTCAAAAGCCAACATGCAGAAGGTGTTCAACCCCGGTTTCAGCACCAAAAAGCGCGGCTGGGGACTGGGGCTTACCCTGGCCAAGCGCATTGTCGAAGAATACCACAGCGGCCGACTGTACGTCAAGAGTTCGGAGGTCGGTAAAGGCACCACGTTCCGCGTCGTCCTGAACGGATGACGGTTTACGGTTTACAGTTTTCGGCGGCTGACGCGTAATCGCTGGCGCACCGAAACCGTAAACCGATACTAATTTCGGGGAAATGGCACGGAAATCGTGTCCGTTTCGATGGTGTTACTGACGTTCAGCGCACGGTCGCGAATCTGAATCTGGAACTTGACCGGGAAAAGCTGGTAGCTGGTACCGTACTGGAAAATGGTGCTGAAATCAAGTGTGCCTTCGATAGGCCCTTTCGGCTTATTACGCGCCAGATCAGGGAAATACAGAGTTGTGTTGACGGGAATGACAACCTCCTGGTACTGCCCCCGCACCAGCCGGAACGTACGGATTCGATAGTTACCCCAGCCACCGTTACCACTGTACAGCGCCGAATCGGCTTTCGAAACGGGCAGCGAAATCCCCAGATCACCGTCGCCATCTTTGAAGCCAACCGTAACCACTACCGAATCGCGCCGTGACTGGCCAACACCCGATCCAGCCGCTATCTCGTACGGGAAAATACTGCGAAAGTCGATAGCGGGCGTGTTGGAATAATTGGGTTCGTTGAAACAGCCCATCATCAGCAAAGCGATGCCAATCGTGAGCACGTACGGTTGAATTTGTTTCCGGCGCATACTGTTGTACTCGTGTTGCTATAAAACGTATTCGTTATTTTGTCGTTTCCTCTTCCGCTTTCTACCGAAACAGCAGGCCGGCGGCAGGCGCTCCGTTCGCGTCTTCTGCACGTCGACGCTCAGTCGTTTGAACCGCTGGCCCTGGATGTGTTTCGCTATCAGGCTACTACCAACCCCGTCTACGGTCGCTTCCTCGACCTGCTAAACGTCCGGGCTGACTCGGTTACCAATCTACGTCAGATTCCGTTCATGCCGATTGGTTTCTTCAAAACCCAGTTGGTATTGTCGAATGAAGGCTCCGCTGAACCACCAACCGAATCGCTGCTGACCTTTGCGAGTAGCGGGACGACTGGCGAACAGACCAGCCAGCATTACGTGGCCGATCCATCGCTGTACGACGCCGTTAGTATCCGTATCTTCGAGCAAACGTACGGCCCACTCGACAACCTGGCGATTCTGGCCCTGTTACCGTCGTATCTTGAACGAAATAACTCGTCGCTGGTGTATATGGTTCGCCAATTTATGGATCGCTCGGCGCATCCATTGTCGGGTTTTTTCCTGAACGATCATGACGAGTTGACCGCCCGGCTTAGGCACCTGAGCACCCAGCCCGATAAGCCACGCGTGCTGCTGATCGGCGTTACGTTCGGCCTGCTCGACTGGGCAGAATCAGACGCAGATCTTTCGTTTCTGCGCGACAACCCGAATCTGATCGTGATGGAAACGGGTGGTATGAAAGGACGACGGAAAGAATTGTTGCGGGATGAGGTACACCAGCTGTTGACCCGTCAGCTGCACGTTCCGCATATTCACTCGGAATACGGCATGACCGAACTGCTGTCGCAGGCGTATTCGACGGGGGCTGGTGTGTTTCGCCCAAGTCCGACGCTGCGGATACTGCTGCGCGACATCAACGACCCGTTCCACAAATACCCGGACGGCTACACCCGCACCGGCGGCATCAACGTGATTGATCTGGCTAATCTCGATTCCTGCTCGTTTATCGAAACGCAGGACCTCGGTCAATATGCCGGTTCTGACGGCGACTTTCGCGTCATCGGCCGGTTTGATAATTCAGATATTCGGGGGTGTAATCTGATGGTTCTTTGAAGAGCGAAAGAATGAAAGAGTGAAAGAGCGAAAGTTGCTAACGCCGACAATCGCTCTTTCACTCTTTCGTTCTTTCGTTCTTTCGCTCTTTATGCGTAAGCGCGGACGTCTTCGAGGTTGATTTCGTCGCCACACATAATCACGAGCCGCTCGACTACGTTGCGAAGTTCGCGAACGTTACCCGTCCAGGGGAGCGATTGCAGATACGACATGGCGTCGGCCGTCAGGTCTTTGGGCGATGCACCGTATTCGGTCGCGATATCCTGCAAAAACTTATCGATCAGTAACGGAATGTCGGTACGGCGGTTGGCGAGGGGTGGCACGTGAATCACGATGACACTCAGCCGGTGGAATAAATCCTCGCGGAAGTTTCCGTTAGCGATTTCCTGCCGCAAATCTTTGTTTGTGGCCGCCATCACCCGCACGTTGACTTTTATTTCCTTGTCGCCACCGACACGGGTAATTTTATTTTCCTGTAAGGCCCGCAACACTTTAGCCTGCGCCGACAGGCTCATGTCCCCGATTTCGTCGAGAAACAGCGTGCCGCCATCCGCCTGCTCGAACTTACCCACGCGCCGGGCCGCAGCACCGGTGAAGGCCCCTTTTTCGTGGCCAAACAATTCACTCTCGATCAGTTCGCTGGGAATGGCCGCGCAGTTGACTTCCACCAGCGTCATAGCCGATCGACTACCTTTTTCGTGAATCTGCTTGGCAACCATTTCTTTACCCGACCCGTTTGGCCCCGTGATTAGAACACGCGCTTCGGTGGCCGCCACCCGATTGATGGTTTCCTTCACTCGGCGGATCGGGTCCGACTCACCCACAATCTCGTTGAGCTTGTAGATGCGCTTCTTAAGCGTTTTGGTTTCCTGCTCCAGCTTAGCCCGCTCGATGGCGTTGCGGATCGTGATGAGTAGGCGATTCAGGTCAGGTGGTTTCGTTACGAAGTCGAACGCACCACTTTTGGTGGCTTCGACCGCATTTTCAACGTTACCGTACGCCGAAATCATCACAAACTGAGTCCCTTTGCTGGTTTCACGGGCCTTCTGAAGCATTTCCAGCCCGTTGAGTTTCGGCATTGAGATATCACAGAGCGCCACGTCATATTGCGTTCGCTGCAACATGCCCAGTCCCTCTTCACCATCGCGGGCCTCGTCGATCTCGTACCCTTCGTATTCCAGAATATCGCGCAACGCTGCCCGAATAGCTTTTTCGTCGTCAACGATGAGCAGTTTAGCCATATATCATACCGATTTTCATTGGATTAGCTGCCCGAAAGTAGGCATATTTACGACGGATTGGCAAGGCCTACCCCGCAAATTTGTTTGCACTCCCGCAGAATTTGTTCACTAATTGGTAAAAGGCCGTTCACCTTAGTGTATTCCAATCACCATTCGGTCAATACTGGTTGCCTACCGGGATGGATGATAGAAAAAGTCGGTTAAAACGGTTCGTTCGGGTAAGCATTTCCCCTCCCCAGACGTTTACTCCACAGAGCTATACTGCTGTCAGGCGAACTGCTCCCTGGCTTGTGACTCCCTACACCGACGAAAATAACGCGGTGATGCGGGTAATTTCTTTTTCGCTGCGCCATGCCCATCCGTTTACTACTTGCCCTCTGTTTGCTGCTAACAAGTTTGCTATCGGCACCGGCCCAGTCGCGCCGACGGGCACAGCTCACCAATCCATCGACGGCCAACACGCCCGTGCCGGTTGTGGCGGCCCCGCAGGCCCGCCTGCTGGAAGGCATGCTCCTGCGCAGTTCGATTCTGAATCAGGCGGTGCGCTACTCGATTTACCTGCCACCCGATTATTACACCTCGAACCGACGCTATCCGGTGGTGTATCTGCTGCACGGCTACGGCGACAATGAAACGAGCTGGGTTCAGTTTGGTGAGGCTGACCACACAACCGACGAAGGCATACGGGCAGGGCAGTTACCGCCAGTTATCTTAGTTATGCCCAACGGCGGCACCAGTTACTTCATCAACGATTACCGCAATCAGGTCCGCTACGAAGATATGTTTGTGCAGGAGTTGATTCCGCACATCGACTCGACATTCCGCACCCGCACCCAACGCGAGTTCCGGGCTATATCAGGTTTGTCGATGGGTGGGTTCGGATCGCTCGTGCTGGCCATGCACCACCCCGATCTGTTTGGGTCCTGCGCGGCCCTGAGC
This sequence comes from uncultured Spirosoma sp., assembly GCA_964581865.1. Classification (GTDB taxonomy): domain Bacteria; phylum Bacteroidota; class Bacteroidia; order Cytophagales; family Spirosomataceae; genus Spirosoma. The sequence continues at coordinate 167,642 of CAZOQC010000002.1, read as the reverse complement.
GCAGCCGCCCGCACCGATGAGATGATCGTAGCGATGCCTGCCGACCGGTACAATCAGACGCTGGGCCCGGTTATGAGCGGCCCCGTTAGTGGTCCTGACCGGCTAACGCTGACCTGGAAGCGCAACAGCCCGATTATTCTGGCCCAGTCGGCACCGGAGAATGATCTGAAAAAAGTACGCTGGTACATTGACTGTGGCGACGACGATGCGCTGAGCGAAGGCAACGCCAACCTACACATCGCCCTGATGAAACGACAGATTCCGCACGAATACCGCGTCCGCGATGGAGCACACAACTGGACTTACTGGCGCGGTAGCTTACCCAGTGTGCTCCAGTTCTTCGCAACGGAGTTTCACCGCTGATTACTTATCGCGCTTGCGAATCGCCACAACGGCTTCGGTTAGTTCCCAGGCCAGAATCATGTCCGTACCCTGTTCGTCGGGCATGAAACTGATGTAGAATTGCTCGGCTTCCCGCGCTCTTTTACGAACGGGTACCGGTACCCGCAGCACGTCTTTCGTCTGATCGTAATTGGTGCCCCACTGCCCGGTTTCCCGGTTGAAAATAGCGATCCAGCCACCCTGCGACGGAATGGTCCAGAGCGAATACTTGCCTTCGGCGAGCGGTTGCCCGGCCACAAATACATCCTGATCGAAGTCGACCACAGTGGCTTCGTTGGCCCCCGTTCGCCAGACCTGTCCGTAGGGTACCAGACCGCCGAAAATCTTGCGCCCCTTTTTGTAGGGCTGACAATAATCGACCCGAATCGACAGGCCATTCTGATTGACCTGCGCCACCGCTTCGGGACTTTTCGACTTGGTAATGCTGCGCAGGGTCAGATAGCCGGCCAGCAGCACAACGGCGATAACGCCGATAATAATCAGAATTCGTTTCATACGTAAGGAGGGCATAGTCAGGAGGAACGGCGTTTGGTCGCCAGGCTATCGGCTTTCGATGGCAGATCAGGTTCTTTCAATGTCAAACTAATTTGCCGGGCAGGGGTTTGTTTCACCAGCGTTCCGGGGTCGACCGATTGATCGGTGACTTTACCCCGCCCCTGCACAACGACCCGTAAGCCCCGATTTTCCAGCAAAAACAAGGCATCGCGCAGGCTTAGTCCCCGCACATCGGGAACGTGACCGGCCCGGGTAGCCCGCTCGGCCCAGTGTCCTTTTTCGCGCGTTTCAACCCAGCCTTCAACGGTTACCCGCTGTTTTACGCCCAGTACTGAATCGATGGTATGCAGGTCGTCGGCGTAGCCCGCGAGCAATTCCGGCGTCCTCTTGCCCGACCGTTCCTGTATGGGTTTCTGCATCTGCACATCATAGGCCATAATCCGGTCGGCAACTTCCCGGAATACCGGGGCCGACACCGCCCCGGCGTACAGCAGGTCGACATTGTTTCCCTGCGGGCTGTCGACCATCGCGATCATGCTGTATTTCGGTTTGGTAGCCGGGAAATAGCCAATAAACGACGTATTGTATTTGCCAACTTTATACAGCCCGTTCTCGATTTTCTGAGCCGTACCGGTTTTTCCGGCAATGGTATAGTACGGACTGGCGATCTTTTTCGCCGTACCGTTCTCCACCACCCCCCGCAGCAGACTCTGCACCTGCCGGATGGTCGACAGTGAGCAGATCCGCTCCGACGACACAAACGGCTTATTGTCGGCCTTGATCTCATCGGCCAGCTTTACCTGCCGCACCAGCATAGGCCGCACCCAGAAACCATCGTTCGCCACGGCATTGTATAGCGTCAGCATCTGTAGGGGTGTTTGCCGCATTTCGTACCCCATCGACATCGACGTGGCCGACTGCCCGCTCCAGCCTTTCATATCAGGGTTTGGCAGAAACGGCTGCGCTTCGCCGACCATATGAATACCCGTCTTTTTGTCAAGGTGAAACTGCCGCAGCAACCGGCAGTAATCAGCCGGGCGGGCGTAGAAATAACTGCGCATGAGCAGGTGAACCCCCACGTTCGACGATTTTTCAAACACCTGCCGGGCCGTGAGTGTGCCAAACCCAACCCGGTGCGCGTCGCGGATGGTGCGGCCGTTCCAGCGGGCAATGCCGTCGCCGGTCGCTACGGGCTGATTGAGCGAAATGGCTTTGCGCTCCAGCAGCGCCATCATCGTGGCCAGCTTGAACGTCGAGCCGGGGTCAGCGCCACCCGCCAGCGCGTGGTTGAATGTTTCTATGTATTTGGCCCCGCTGCGGCTTTCGACCCGGCTCAGGTTGGCCATCGCCCGGATTTCACCCGTAGCTACTTCCATCACCACCACGCAACCCTTCGCAGCATTGTACTTTTCCAGCGTTGTCCGCAACGCGGATTCGGCCATGTCCTGGTAATTGACATCGATAGTCGTGTACAGGTCCATGCCGGGTTCGGGCTTCATATCCGGCCCATCGGCAACGGGTTTACGCACCCCACCCGACAGCAATTCGACTTCGCCGACGGCATCGTGGCCCGCCAGCGCCGTTTGAAAACTGGCTTCCAGCCCCCGCTGCCCCCGGTGCGTTTCCGGGTCGAGATTACCGATGGTCCGTTCGGCCATCGTACCAAACGGATGGTACCGTTCGTAGTGCGCCCGCAGCACTCCACCCCGCGCTGACACCCGCCCACTCGACCGAAAAAATGGCCATTTCAGCATTTCCTGCCGTTCTTCAAACGTAACGTATCGGTTGCTCAGCAGCACGTACTGCCGCTTTTTGCGCCGGGCATCCCGCACCAGTTGTGTATAGTCGCGGGGCGTACGGTCACCGTAAATACGCGACAGCAGTAACCCCAGCGAATCAACTTTAGTCCGGAAATAATCGTCTTTGGCAACGGTCGGGTCGATACCCACTTCGTAGGACGGCAGCGACGTCGCCATCAGGCTCCCGTCGACGGCGTAGATGTTGCCCCGCATGGCGCGGATGGTATCGACCGGAAAGTCTTTCTGCTTCCAGTCGACCCAGCTTCGACCCTGATAACGGTCGAAATACTGCACGTAGATCAGCCGACCGACGACGCAGAGGGCCAGTGCAAACACCAGGTACGATACGTGTTTGGCCCGCTCGATGATCTGTTCCTTATGGTTCGCCACGGTCGATAACGAGTTTATGGGGTGGAGTTGTCCCGTTGGTAAGGCCAAGGTCGGCGACGCGTTTCATAATTTCCGATTGCCGGCCGCTTTTGTCAAAATCGGCCCGTAACACCGTGGCCTGCGACCGTTTTTCATCGAGCACCAGCCGGGACGACTGAATTCGGCGGACCAGGCTTTCGGCCCGCAGGTTGCAATAGATATACACGCCCATCAGCAGGCTTACCCAGGCTATGCGCCAGAAGTTGTTCGACGCCCAGGAGTTTTCCTCCCCGACCAGCCAGTGCGTAAATCGATCCAGCGACGCCCAGAACTGCGATTTTGCCCGGCTTCCACGGCCGCCGGACCGGGCGTTGGGCGGTGTTCCAAAGGTGTTTTTTGCCATGACAGCGACGGGCTAGAGAGTCCTGCAAAGTAACGAAATCATGCGCGCACGGCGTCTGGCGAATTAATCTTTCCAGCGCCATTCGTTGGCAATTTGCAGGGGCGTCCGCAGGCCCTGCGCCACCAGATACTCGTGTGTCTGGTTGTCATTCTGCCGTTTCGTCGGGATGGTTTCGGCGTTGGCGAGGGCGTAGAGCAGCATAGTCGAGTAGCGCACCGTGTTCTTCATCTGATCCGCGTTGACCAGGTTAAGTTTATCACAATCAGCGTGATAGCAGTCGAGCACATTGCGGTCGAGGTGGCCGTTCATACCCACGATGGGTACGCCTTCGAGCATAAACGGCTGATGATCGGAGTGCAACCCGGCCTGATTGCTCAGCTGGTTGGTGAACGTTGGATCAACCCGTTTCATGGCTTCGCCCACGTCAGTCAGCATCGTCGTCATGTCGGGGCGACCAAAGGCGTTCAGGCCTTTGGGATCATTGGTCATGTCGAGGTTGAGCACGTAACGCACCAGATCGAGCTCTTTCTTTCTCTTCAGGTTGGCGACCATTGCCCGCGAGCCGAGCAGCCCCTGTTCTTCACCCATAAACAGCACAAACTGAATAGTGCGTTTGGGCTTTAGCTTCAGCGCTTTAAATGTCCGGGCAATGTCCATAACAGCAAACGAGCCGATGCCGTTATCGATAGCCCCCGTAGCCAGATCCCACGAATCGAGGTGACCACCGACAATGATTTTCTCGTTGGGCAGGTCGGTTCCTTTCAGCGTCGCGATCACGTTGCGCGCCCGAATCTTCTGGCTTTTGTTGGTCATGTTGATCTGCGCGTGCAGCCGGCTGGGTTCTTCGGCCATCCAGCTCCGCAGGGCCTGCCCGCTTTCGAGCGAAATACAGACCGACGGCACCGGGATAAGCTTACCGGTTACCGACGCCGTACCCGTCAGCAGTACGTTGCCCGCCACGAGGTTGACCATGATGACGCCGATAGCCCCGTGCTGAATGGCGAGGGCCGTTTTCTCCGAGCGGTGCAGGTTGCGCGCCCCCTTCGTTGGTGCGGCCAGCCCAATGTTGACCAGTACAACTTTCCCCTTGATCTGGTCTTTCAGTTCAGCAAAATCGCCTTCCAGCCCGTTGCCCACGTCGATAATTTCACCCTCAACCTTCGCCTTTACCGGCGAATGCGCCAGTGATACGACTTTGATTTCCCGAAAATTATCACTGCGGTTGGGCACTACGGACAAGGTCACGGTATCGCGGCTCCAGGCTTCAACCTCGAACGGTTCGTACTGTACATCTTTAAATCCGTACGATTGCAGCAGGTCGTGGGCGTAGGTTTCGGCTTTGGCTCCATTGGTGCTTCCCGTCAGGCGGTGCCCTATTTTCTGCGAAGCGTCGGCCAGGGTTTCGTAGGCTCGACTGTTTTCCATCACCTCCGTGTTGATACGGGCAAAGGTTTTGTCGAGTGGGGCACCGTCGAACGAACGGAGCGAGAGCAAACCAGCGGTTCCGAGTGAAAGGAGAACCAACCGGGACAGGGAGAGGTGGCGCATAGGAGGTTGTATGAGGCTGTTAAGTTGAGCTGGCTAAAGATAGAAAAAAGGGCCCGAATGCACGGTCTCGCCCGATTGAAACCCAGCGTAAATTGTCTGTTATGGTGTTTTGGCCAAAGTACCCCCCAGCTCCCTAAAGGGGGAGAGGGGCCACCGGGAAATGCTCCCCCTTCAGGGGGCTGGGGGGTATTCCTGCCGCTTCACGGGTTTCAGGTACACTGTCTGCCGCCCGGCCAGCCAGTCGGGATCGATGCCAACGACGCCAAAGACGCGGTCCCAACTTCGTTCGTAGCAGTGAGCCGCGTCGGGAAAGGTGATCGACACGTCGAGCGCGTGCCGGTAGAAATCGACGGGGCGTTGGCGGATCAGGTCGCGGTGAACGGCGAATTGTGCGCCCAGTACAAAGGTGTACAGGTCGGGGCCGTCGGAGCCGAACAGGGTGCGGTGAAAATTCAGCAGGTCGAGGCTGCGCCCGTCGTCGTTTTTGCTCCAGGGTTGAAACAGACGATGCCCCTGATTGTCGTCGGTGTCGATCATGTGCCCCAGCCAGTGAAACGGACGGGTTTCAGGGTTAATGAGCGCGTCGGTATGGTCGATGTAAGCGCGCAGGGTTTGCTTGAAATCGAAGGCGTGGTCGAAGGGTTTACCCTGACCGAAGATCGTCCACTCGGCCAGCGTATCGTAGCGTTCGGCGATGTGGTGCAGGTAGGTATGCGCTTCCCGCCCCACATTCGGCAGCACAATAGTCCCCACTCCCGCCGACTGATCGGGGCTTTTGTCGTACACGGTAATCGTCACGCCCGCCGACCAGCCGTCGGGCGTTCGGCGCACAGGCAGGTTATGGAGCCAGTTCAGATTTTCCTGATAGCGGGCCACGACCAGTTCGGGTTGATTCATAGCCGCAAAGATGCGGCAAAGCCGTATTTTTACCCCTGTTAAAACGAACCGTTCGATGAAGCACTTCTGTTTTACCCTCATCACTACGCTCACGCTGCACAGCATGACTCAGGCACAAACACCCGTACCGCCCAAAGCGGTTATCAAACCCAAAGAACTCACCACCAACGGCCATACGCGCACGGATAATTACTACTATCTCAACGAGCGCGAAAACCCGGAGGTCATCAAGTACCTCAACGCCGAAAACACCTATGTCGATCAGGTGCTGGCCCCGGTTAAAACCTTGCAGGACAAGCTGTTTACCGAACTGAAAGGGCGCATCAAGGAGCAGGACGAATCGGTGCCATATAAAGACGGCAATTACTTCTACTACACCCGCTACATCACGGGGGGCGAATACCCGATCTACTGCCGCCGAAACGGGTCGATGCAGGGGACCGAAGAAATCATGTTCGACGGCAACGCGCTGGCGAAGGGACACAACTACTACCAGTTGGGCGGCTACGAGATTTCCGACAACGAAGAACTGGCGATTTTCTCGGAAGACACCGTTAGTCGGCGACTTTACACGCTGCGGGTGAAGAACCTGAAAACCGGCAAGCTGTACGCTGAAGCGATCCAGAATACGGAAGGCGGGTCGGTGGCGTGGGCGGCCGACAACAAAACGCTGTTCTACGTCAAAAAAGACCCGCAGACGCTGCTCGGCTATCAGGTGTACCGGCACGTGCTGGGCACCGACGCCAAAACCGACGTGCTGGTGTACGAGGAAAAAGACAACCAGTTTTACATGGGTCTGCACCGCTCGAAGTCGAAAAAATACGTCGAGATCGTGTCGGACCAAAACGGCGTCGCGACGGAGTATCAGCTACTGGACGCGAGCAAACCGACGGCCGCGTTTACGACGTTCCTGCCCCGGCAGAAGGGCCACGAGTACGACATCGTGCATTACCAGACCAAGTTTTATGTCCGCACCAACTGGAAAGCCGAGAACTTCCGGCTGATGGAAGTACCCGAAGGTAAAACCGCCGACATGACTGCGTGGAAAGAAGTGATTCCGCACCGCCCCGACGTATATCTGGGCAATATGGATGTGTTCGTCAATCACCTCGTACTGGGCGAACGCAAAGCGGGTCTGACCAACATCCGGGTTATCAACCAGAAAACGAAGACCGACGAATACCTCAATTTCGGCGAACCGGCTTACGTCGCGGGTATCGGCTACAACCCCGATTTCAACACCAATGTCCTGCGGTTTGGCTATTCATCGCTGACGACCCCATCCTCGACCTTCGATTACAACATGGACACGAAGGCCAAAACGCTGCTCAAACAGCAGGAAGTGCTGGGCGGCTTCGACAAAAACAACTACGAGTCGGAACGCATCTACGTCAAATCGCGCGACGGGGTACAGGTACCGGTATCGCTGGTGTACCGCAAGGGCACGAAGAAAGACGGCTCGGCCCCACTGCTACAATACGCCTACGGGTCGTACGGCTACTCGACCGATCCGGGTTTTAGCTCGACCCGCCTGAGCCTGCTCGACCGGGGCTTTATCTTCGCCATTGCTCACATCCGGGGTGGTCAGGAGATGGGTCGGCGGTGGTACGAAGACGGTAAGATGCTGAAGAAGAAAAACACCTTCAACGACTTTGTCGACGTATCGGAGCAGCTCATCAAGAGCAAGTACACCTCGGCCGACAAACTGTTTGCGATGGGCGGCAGCGCGGGCGGTCTGCTGATGGGCGCGGTTATCAATCAGGCCCCGCAACTGTACCGGGGTGTGGTAGCTGCCGTCCCGTTCGTCGACGTCGTAACGACCATGCTCGATGAGTCGATTCCGCTGACGACGGGCGAGTTTGAGGAATGGGGCAACCCCAAAAACAAGCCGTACTACGACTATATGCTGTCGTATTCGCCCTACGACAACGTCACGAAGCAGGCTTACCCCAACCTGCTCGTCACGACCGGCCTGCACGACTCACAGGTACAGTACTGGGAGCCTGCCAAGTGGGTCGCCAAGCTGCGGACGATGAAAACCGACACCAACCAGTTGCTGCTGCACACCAACATGGAAGCCGGTCACGGCGGGGCATCGGGCCGTTTCCAAGCACTGAAAGAAATCGCCCTGGAATACGCCTTCATGCTGAATCTGGTCGGTATTCAGCAGTAATACATACTACTTAGCAGGCAAGGCCCACTAGCGAATGCTAGTGGGCCTTTTTATTTACGCAGATAGAGTAAAATACAGAAATACTTAGAACAGAAATACGACAACAAACCCTGTAGTTACCAGGCTATTCTCAGTACGTGCGAACCTCTCCTGACAGATAACCTCTAACTATCAGCTGGTTACGAAGCCTATTCAAGTCCTCACAACAGTAAAGCAAGTGCAGCAATGGGGGGAAACTACGCCCCACCTATGAGTATATTTACCAACAGGTAGATACAGTTACTGTTGTTACTTATATCTATAAACTATTGATTATCAACAGATAGAGTATAATATACTCGTGATGGCACGGCTTTTTCAACAGGGAAGAATCACTATTGACACTAACCATTTACTATCATGCTTTTCCAGAAACGTAAGTATCCGCAAGATTACATTAACGACCAGCCTTATCTGTCCGGTCTGCTGACTGGGCTGGTAGCCGGTCTGGCTGTCGGTTTTCTATTTGCCCCCCGGTCGGGCAAAGAACTACGGAAACAGATCGCGGATACAGTGGGTGATCAGACGAAAGAAGTCAAGCACCAGTGGGATAAGACCAAAGCGCAGGCTAAAGAGACAGTAGACACCATCAAGACAAACGTCGGTCTGGCTGCTGACAAAGTAGAAGACGAATTTAATACCTATGCTGACAAAGCAGCGAGAGAAGCCAAGAAAGCACAGGAGGAAGGGGAAAAAGCGCTGAACGAAGCTGGCCAGCTGGCCGATGAAGCAAAGTCAGCGGTAGACAAATTCAAGGATACCGGCAGACTCGGTTAACGAGCGGCCGGTTGGCTAACTATATACAGTAACAACAGGCGACTACCCAACTCGTAACCCGGTTTGGGTAGTCGCTCCGCCAGCTAGCTGTCAGGCCGGACGACCAATTGCTAACTCGCCCTGTCTAGCGTATCAGCAATTCACCTGGCCTACTACCATTCATCTCATCTTCATTCACTACACAACAAAATGGAACGTATCAACACATTCACGAATGACCCGGATTACAGTCGTGGTACCTTTGTAAAAACGCATTGCCTGGAGCGCCGTATTCGCCGGTGTATTGGTAGCAATCGTTAGTCAGTTACTGTTAACACTGCTGGGACTGGGCATCGGACTTAGCACTGTTGATCCAACAACGGAGCAGAACCCGACTGCTGGTCTGGGTATCGGCAGCGCCGTATGGTATGCGATCAGCAGCCTGCTTTCTTTGTTTGCCGGCGGCTGGGTAGCTGGTCGGCTGGCCAGTAGCCCCAAAATGTTCGACGGCATTATTCACGGTGTACTCACCTGGAGCCTGGTAACGCTGATTACCATCTACTTTCTAACCACGACCCTTGGTAGCCTGATTGGCGGAGCCGGTCGGCTGGTTGGCGGCCTGGTCAGAACAGCCGGGTCCGCAGCTGGCTCAGTTGCATCAGCTGCTGGCCCCGAGTTGGGTCAGATGGCGAAAGGAGAGTTAGCCAAAAATGGTATTGACGTAAACAATATTGATTTGGGTAACCTGCGTAACGAAGTCAACACGATTCTGCGACAAACGGGTGATCCGGCCTTGAACCCGAACGCACTAGAGCGCGAAGCGAAGCAAGCGGGCAATCAGGCCAAGGCCACTGCCAGTCAGGCCGCTGAAAATCCACAAGCAGCCGACGACATGTCCAGCGGCTTATTTGACCGGCTCTTCAAACAGGGTCAGGCAACGATCAGCCAGGTAGACCGGGACGACGCCGTAAACGTAGTTATGAAGCGGACCGGGAAAAGCCGGGCTGAATCGGAGCAGATTGTCAACAACTGGATAAACACGTACAAGCAGGCCGCAGCCAAATTCGAGCAAACCAAACAGGAAGCGGCAGTAAAAGCACGCGAAGTAGCTGACGCGGCAGCGTCGGCGGCATCGAAGGCAGCGATCTTCGGTTTCTTTGGTCTACTGATCGGTGTTGTAGCGGCTGGCTACGGCGCTAAGATGGGTACTGACTCCAAATAGTTAAGACGGGGGTTTCCAGTAAACTGGCTGGCATTGCTACCGGCCTGTGCTGGGGCTGACCTTGATCCATCGGATCAGCACTCCTGTAACCAACACCTCAGTCAATCCGGCGTGCAGCACGAGTCAGCCGCTCTTCGTTGGCGGCTGGGCTCGGGGCAGCTGCGGTTGTTTTGGATAGCACCAACAACTGTAGCTGTCCTGGCTGGTGTCGTTTGCAGGATGCTTATCGATCCATCCGAGATCGACCCGGCCCGGGCGTGGTCCACACTGCTGGTTGGTGGCTACCGGCTATCGACTACCGAGCTATACATCGACCCTACCTGCAACTCACGTCAGTTATGAAAAAGACACGTTCCTGTTTATCGCTGCTGACACTACTCATCAGTGTACCATTTTTATCCCAGGGCCAGGACTCACTTGCCACGTACAAACCATTCCGGGCCAGTCATACGGTATTTGTCGGCGTACAAATTCCTCTCAACTACACACTTGGCTACCGGTATCAGTTTAGCAGGCGGTTGTCTGCACAGGTGCAGGGAGGCCTGATTGCAGCCCCTTTCGAACGATACACATTGAAGCTACTGGAAGGCTTTGGTTTGGACCCCAACTTAAGTCGGGTCATTGATCGGTCCTTTCGGCAGGGCAGTTCGGCAAGTCTGGGGGTTTCCGTTCACGCCAATTCGCCCTGGTACGGAACCTTGTACGGTCAGTACATCCACTTTCTGGCGGGACCGATTACGCCTGCCGATGGTCTTGGGGTGTATTTCAATCGGGATTTTTCCGGTTTCAACCTCCTTAATTCACCAGCTTTTGTCTTCGATCTACAATCGAATATCTGGGTTGCTGGTCTTCGGCTGGGGCGCTCGTTTCAGTTCAACAACTCCCGTTTTGGCCTGAATACGGAACTCGGTTTAGGCAAGATTCTGACCACCAAAAATACGTTCTCGTCTAATCGACCAGCCGTCGACGCTCTCGGTGTCACCCAGCGTCTGTACGATAACTTAAACAACGAGATCGACACCAAGCTTCGCCAATACGGCTATTTACCCACTCTTAACGTACTTCTCACCTACCGACTGAATTAGTCAACACTATTCTTCTCTGCTCTTATGCGACACGTCATCAAACTAATCCTCCTGGTTACCGCACCGCTACTCTTCTCTCAATGCGGCATCAATAAACAAGTCCAACAGGCGAAAGGACTTAGCAAAAGTAAGTACGCTCTACAATCTGCCGACAGTATCACCATCGCGGGCTATGACATCCGGGAGTTTAAGGATATGCGGGGACTGGATGACGTCAATCCACTCAATCACCCCAGAATTGCCGCCGGTCTGCTCAAGCGCGACGTTCCCTTCCGGGCAAACCTCAACGTAGAGATTACCAACCCTACCAGCGACATAGCCGCCATCAACCAGTTTGATTACCGCTTGTTACTGGCGGGCAATGAACTAGCTTCGGGTACTGTCGATCAGCGGGTCGAAGTACCACCGGGCGGGAAAACGGTCGTAGCCATACCTGTAAACGCGAACGCCTATGCCCTGATTAGCAGTTCATCGACGCGAAACGCATTTGTTGACCTTGTTCGTAGCCTGGCTGGCAGCGACCAGGTCACCCCTTCCCGCGTCACGCTCAAAATAAAACCAACGCTGATGATCGGAAACAAAGAAGTTAAATACCCGGGGTATATCGATATAGACAAGGAGATTACGCGGGACATGCTGTCACCAAAAAATAAACCAACTCCGTAACGGAGTCACCAGCAGACAGAATGCATCAGGCTCATAAATGAGGAAAAGCACGCGTACAGACTACAGTAAATGAGTAAATCACGCAATTGCGGAGAAGCCGCAGGAATACGATTTCGGGATGCACCTGATTGGCACACAGCAGCGATTCCGGCAGTACCGTCCTTCGCATCTTTACTGTTGAGTAACGCTGACTTTATCTAGTGTAGGCTCACGCGAGAGATACCAGTCAAGGTGGTGCATCGCACCATTGCGTCAGTGTAAAAAAGCAAGGCGACCCGTAACTGACTACGGGTCGCCTTGCTTTTTTACGCCAGTTCTTCTTCTGGTTCTGGCTGCTTCTGCATGTCCAGGGCGGGGTCTTTCTTACCGAACCACTTCATCCGTACCCGCTCGTTGATCCAGTACAGACACGGCACGATGACCAGCGTTAGTACGGTTGAGAAGGTAAGGCCAAAGATGATGGTCCAGGCCAGAATGTTCCAGAATACAGCCGAATCGCCACCAACGACGATGTGCGGGTCAAAGTCGCGGAACAGGCTGACGAAGTCGATAGTCAGACCGAAGGCCAGCGGAATCAGGCCCAGCACGGCGGCCGACGCGGTCAGCAGTACCGGCGTCAGGCGGATACCGCCCGCTTCGATGATGGCTTCACGCAGGGGAATACCCCGTCCGCGCAGTTCCTCGATAAACTCGATGAGCAGGATACCGTTTTTCACCACGATACCCGCCAGGGCGATGATACCCACGCCCGACATGATGACCGAGAACGTTTTACCCGTGAGCACAAAGCCCAGCAACACGCCAATCAGCGAGAGGGCGATGGTGACGAAGATAATCAGCGGCTTCACGACCGAGTTGAACTGCGTGGCCAGAATCAGATAGATGAGCAGAATGGCAATGCCGAAAGCCGACACCAGGAAGTTTGCAGACTCCTGCTGATCCTCCTGCTCCCCACCCATTTTGATCGTGTAGCCGTTCGGCACGTCCATTTCGTTGACGACCTGCTGAATCTGCCCCACAATCTGATTGGCGTTGAAGCCCGGCACCACATCCGAACTAAGCGTAACCAGCCGCTGCTGATTCTTACGGTTGATCTGGCTGAACGTAGTCGAGTAGCTGATGTTAGCCACCGACGTCACCGGCACCTGCCGAAGCTGACCACCCGAGGCCATGTCGCGGTACACCACGTTCAGACTCAGCAGCCGCTCGATCTGACTCCGGTCGTCGGGGCGCAGCCGGACCATGATCGGGTACTCGTCTTTGGCGTCGCGAAATTTCGAGATTTCCGTACCGAAAAGGGCCGTCCGAATCGCCAGGGCAACCTGCCCCGACGAAATACCTTCGCGCTCAGCTTTGTCGCGGTCGATGTCGATTACGATTTCGGGCTTGTTGGTAATCAAATCCGTTTTCAGCTGATCGATACCCGCGATACCCGCCTCCTGAATCCGCTGACGCACCTGCTTCTCGATGGCACTGAGGGTTTTGAAATCGTCGCCCGCAATCTCGATGGCGATGGGTTTACCCGTTGGTGGTCCGTTGGATTCGCGCTCGACCGAGATTTCACTGCCCGGCAAGCCGTTCATCGCCGTTCTGACCTTCGCCAGAATCGTATCCGTCGGGATGCCTTCGCGCTCTTCGTTGCCTTTAAAGGCAATCGTCACCTTCGATTTCTGAGGTGTGGCCGACCGGTCGGGGTTGGTCGGGTCGCCCGCGTTCTTACCCACGTTCGAAATCACCGAGTTGACAATATGGTCGGCGTTGTTGTCTTTCAGCACCTTGAAAATCCGCTTCTCGATCACCTTCGTCACCGAGTCGGTCACGCGGGCGTCGGTACCCACCGGCATCACGTTGTAGACGTAGATATAGTCGGGTTCACCGCTGGGGAAGAAAACGACGTTCGGACTGGCGATACCCGTGATGATGAAGGTAGCGATCAGCACCGCAAACGCACCCACTACGATCCACACCGACCGCCAGCCCGTCAGTACCCACGAGATCAGCCGACGATAGTTGTTTTTCAGCGCGGGCAGCAAGCGTTCCTGAAACGGCAGAATCAGTTTCGGCGTCAGCACGTAATGGTTGAAGACGTACAGCAGCAGAAACAGCACGAACAGATTGCCGACACCCCGGTCGATGACGTAGCCGATACCGGCCAGCACGGCCATGATAATCAGCGGCCGTTTGATCTCCTCAAAACCCGGTTTTACAGCCTCCGCATGTTCTTCGTCGTGACGCTGCATAAATGTCACGGCAAAGACGGGGTTGATGACGTAGGCCACAAACAGCGACGCAAACAAGGTCAGGATGAGCGTCAGGGGCAGAAATTTCATGAATTCGCCCACGATACCCGGCCAGAACAGCAACGGAAAAAACGGCGCAATGGTCGTCAGTGTACCCGTCAGTACCGGCACGAACACCTCACCGGCGGCCGCTTTCACCGCCTGCCGGATGTTCCAGTCGCGGTTCTCATTGAAGAGCCGGTGCGAGTTTTCAATGACCACAATCGCATCGTCGACGACCAGCCCCAGCCCCAGCAGAAAGGCAAACAGCACAATGGTGTTCAGCGTAAACGCCGTTCCGACGGCCGGACCAACGACGGGCATCAGCACGAACGCCACCAGTGCCGACAGGGGCACCGACAGGCCGATGAAAATGGCATCGCGAACCCCCATGAAGAACATCAGAATCAGCACCACGAAGATGAAGCCCAACACCACGGTGTTGATCAGGTCGTTGACGTTTTCGCGGGTCGGCTCCGACGAATCGGCGGTGATTTTAATGTCCAGCCCCTGCGGAAAGCGCGATTCTTTGTACTCGTCAATCGTCTTTTCGATGCTGTCGGCGGCCGACAGCAGGTTGGCCCCCGCCCGTTTGATGACGTTCAGCGTCACCACCGATTTGTTATTGAGCCGGGCGAAATCCTGCTGCTCCTCAAAGCTGTCCTGCACCTGCGCGATGTCGCCGAGCCGGACCGTGGCACCCGTAGCGGTGCGGATTTGCAGGTTTTCGAGCTGCGATACGTCGGTAAATTCGCCTTTCACGCGCACCGTCCGCCGAACGCCGTCGACGTTCAGTTCACCACCCGACACGTTGACGTTTTCGCCCTGTACGGCCTGTTGAATGTCGGTAAAGGCCAGCCCAGCCGACTGCATCCGGGGCAGGTCTACGTTGATCTGGATTTCCCGAGTCAGCGCACCCACGATGTCGACGCGCCGGATTTCGGGCATCGCTTCGATGGCGTCCTGCAAATCTTCGGCGTACTCTTTCAATTGCTTGAGCGAGAAATTACCGGCCATGTTGATGTTCATGATCGGAAACTCCGAGAAGTTCACGTCCTGCGCCGTCGGCCCCGCGTCGAGTTTCTGCGGCAGGTCGGGTTTGGCTTTGTCGATGGCGTCGCGGACCCGTTGGAGCGCTTCGGCCGTCTGCACGTCGGGGTTGAATTCGACCAGAATGACCGATACGTCCTGCAGGGCATTCGACTTGATGCGTTTGACACCCGAAATCGATTTCAGCTGCTTCTCGATCTGCTTGTTGATCGTGTTCTCGATGTCGGCCGGGGCCGTACCCACGTACACTGTGTTGATGTACACCTGCGGCACCTTGATGTCCGGGAATTGCTCCTTGGGCAGGTTGTTGTATACGAACAGCCCGCCGAGCGTAATCAGGAGCGTGAAGATGTAAATCGCCGTCCTGTTCTCGACGCACCAGTTGGTGAAGCCGAGGGTTTTGTACTGGTCAAACCTCATGGTTGAATTAGGTTGAGGTTTGTAGTTTGTAGTTTGTGGTTTGTGGTGACTGACGCATGAGTGTTGCTACCGCGTCAACTAACTACAAACCACAAACCATAAACTACAAACTAGTTTTAAAAACTAATCGGCTGTCCATCCACCAAGTCCTGATAGCCAGTCGTTACCAGCTGATCGCCCGCTTTCAGGCCCGACGTAATGGCAATCTTCCCGCCATACGACGGCCCGGTTTTTACCGGCCGGGCTTTCGCGATCTTCTTACCACCCGCGTTCTCAGCCACGTACACCAGCTGGCCCGACTCAGTACTCTGAATCAGGTTCTGGTTGATGACGATGGCGTTGACCTGCGTCTGATCGTTGATTTTCACCTGCGCCAGCATATTCGGCTTTAAACTATTGTCGGCCGGTAGCGGGGCCTCGATGGTAAACGTCCGGCTCAGCGGATCGACCGTCGTGGACACAAACGAGATGGTCGAGTTCAGATTCCGGTTCAGGTCCGGCAGGCGGATCACGATGGGGGCACCCTTCTGCACGCTGCCCGAATACGTATCGGCCACTTTAGCGACGACCTTCA
Organism: uncultured Spirosoma sp.; assembly: GCA_964581865.1. Lineage (GTDB taxonomy): Bacteria > Bacteroidota > Bacteroidia > Cytophagales > Spirosomataceae > Spirosoma. The sequence goes on along the minus strand of CAZOQC010000002.1, from coordinate 151,465 downwards.
GCTGCGACAGATTCACGATCCGGACCAGGCTCATGCCCGGTGCGGCCGACTGACCGATTTTCACGCTCACCTGATCGACCACTCCCGAAATGGGGGCCGTCACAACCGACTGCCCGATCTGCGCGTTGAGCGTCGACAGCCGCCGTTCGAGGGCTTCCTTGTTGTTCTTGGCCTGCAAGTACTGAATCTCGGTACCGATCTGCTGTTTCCAGAGAGCCGCCTGCTTTTCGAAAATCGTATTGGCCAGCGACAACTGCGTTTTCAACTCAGACTGCGATTCGCGCAGCAACTGATCGTCGACTTTGGCAATCGCCTGACCCGCCCGCACGTTGTCGCCTTCCTTGACGTACACCGCCGTAACGACCCCACCCGATTTAGGCGATACCTGCACGTTGTTTTTTGCGTCGATGGTGCCCTGCAACTCGACAAAGTGCTTGAACGTAGTAGCCGCTATCGGGGCTACGGTTACGTCTTTGGTGCGGCTTTCCCCGGCTTTTACGGGGTCGAGCCGGGCGACGTCGCTTTCCAGCGTTTTGATCTTCTTCGTCAGTTCGGCCTGCTGGGCTTTCAGCTCCGACAGTTCGGTTCGTTTACCGGCCAGGTCGGTGCCCCCTTCTTTTTTATCCGACGAGCAGGCCGACAACAGGCCTGCGATCAGGGTAATCGCGTAGACTACTTTCATGTTTTTCAGTATTCAATCAGGTTTATAATCCAATGTAGAGCCGTCCGAGCGAACGGTCCTGGTCGACTTTGGCGATCAGAAAATCGTACAGCGATCCGAAATAGTTGGTCTGCGCTTCGCGAAGCGCCGATTCGGCGTTCAGCACTTCGATGCTCGACCCGACGCCCTCTTTGTACTTGATGCGCGTCACGCGCACGATTTCCTGGGCCAGTTCGCGGTTGCGCTGCTGGGTTGCCAGGGTTTGCAGGCCGTTGTTGAGCGTGATGCTGGCCTGCCGGATTTGCAGGTCGATGGAGTTGCGCAGCAGTTCGCCACTGTTCTGGGCTTTCTGGAGCGTCACGCGCTTCTGGGCAATCTGGTATCGCTTCTGGAATCCGTCGAAAATGGGTACCTGTAGGCTCAGCCCCACCGTAGCGAAGTTGAGCCAGGGGGCCGTCACGAGCTGACCGATGGCATTGCGACCACTGTTGTAGCCGTAGTTGGCAAATCCGGACAGGCTCGGAAAGTAGCCCTTCTGCGTCAGCTCAACGTCCTGCTCGGCGAGTTTGATCTGCGTCTCCAGCGTCGAATATTCGATCCGGCTCGTGTACCGGAACGTGGGGTCGGCCGAGATCAGCGGACGAAGATCGTCAACCGAACGGTCCTGCAACTTCTCGGCCAGCGTGATCTCGTCGTTGACACCCATGCCCATCTGAAACTTGAGCAGCGTGTAACTCAGTTCGATCAGGTTCTGCACGTTCTGCCGCTCGGCCCGCAGGTTGTTGGCCTGCACGTCGAGCCGCTGCACGTCCAGCTTTTCCACAAAACCCTGTTTGTTCAGCGCGCGGGTTTCGTTCATCAGCGTATCCAGCCGAGTGATGTTGTAGTCGAGCAATTTGGCCCGTTCCAGCGCCACCAGCACCCCGTAATACGCCTTGGCAACCTGCTCGGCCACCGTCACTTTGGTGCCCTGCAGGTTCCGCTGCGCCAGTTCGCGGTAAGTAGCAGCCGCCCGTAGCCCTACGTTCAGGCTTGGGCTGTACAGCACCTGATTCAGGCTGAGCGTCGCATTGCCCGAATACTTCACGCCAAACTGAACCGGTACGGCCGGGGCATCGGGCGACGCGTTTGGATCGAAGAAATTAGCGGGGAGAAACGCGCGCTGGATAATCAGGTTGTCGGTGAGCGACGCACTGCCGGCCACCTGTGGCAACCCCGACGCCCGTACTTCCTGAATGCGCCCTTCCGCACTGACACCGTCGAGGATGCTGTTTTTTACGTTGATATTCTGCCGCAGGGCGTGGTCAATGGCCTGTTGCAGCGTAAACGACGGCCCTTTACCAACTCCACCCGACGGCGTCAGTCCCGTAGGAGATAGACCCAAACCCGAATTAAACGTCGATATAACACCGGGCTGTAGATTCACCGGGCCGGTTGACCCCTCCAGCGACGGTGTTGCTACGGCCGGGTTGCTGTTGGGCTGACCGGGCACGGCTACACCGGTTCCGGGCGTCGTACCGGGCTGCGCGACAATGGCACCGGTAGCGGCTGGTTGCTGAGCGCCGGGCTGCTGACCGCTGGCAGCGGCCCCCGTGGGTTGCTGCCCGACAGATGGCTGCGTAGCCACCTGCGCCACCGACGCCGGTATCAGCCCACCCGTCAACAGCCAAAGCGTTGCCACGCGGATTGTACTCGTAAGATTCATAATCAATCAGGTTGTATTGGTTTACTCAACTCGTGTACTCGGTATAAATGAAAATGCTTATTCGGAATGCGTTGCTGGAAAAAATGAGGGTGTCAGTACCGCTGCGCACTTAGTTTGTCGTTGTCGCCAGTCACGTCGGGACCAGGGCTTCGTGTGAATCAAGCTTGTCGTTGGCTTTATCATCAGCAGACTGAAGACGCTCTATACAGGACGTCGTTTTTCCGTGTCAGATATTGTAGTTGAGCGAATAATTTATTCTTACTCACTGGCATTAGCTGACGAACGACCCCCTTTGGCAACCCGATGTGCCAGCCGAACAAAGGCATCCGTCGGCACCGCTACCAGGCCGGGCAACTGGAACGCCCAAAGAACCGAACCGGAGAACCCGTACAAAAATTCATGGTTTCTATTGAATTAGTCTGGATTAAGTGATGAACGGCCGGAATCAACGAACGGACACCAAAATGGTGCCGGCAGAGTTATAGCCGTACATGACCAATGACAACAAACTTGTCCGTATCGCGCTGTCGGGGCCGAATGCGAAGCCACTGTCGAAAGCGCAGAAAGAATTCAACCGTTTGTCGGCCCGCGTGGCCGAACTGGAGAAACTGCTGATCGACTACCGGGCCAGCGTTGACGCAGTGCAGCAGCGCGTTCAGGGCGATTACATCCCCTTGCTCAACACCTACAATCAGTGCCGCGCTGACCTCGTCCGGCTGTTCGACCGGTTCTACGACAACCCCGATGCGACCCGCTCCGAACGGCGTAAGATCGCCCGGCTGATTGTGGACATGGGCGAAGACCTCATTTTCCGGCACGGCTTCGCTGACCTGAGGCCTATCGTCGGCAAATACAGTCAGCAGGATATGGACGAAACCGATGAGCAGGTAAGTCAGCTGGAGCAGATGAAGCAGGCGGCAGCGGCAACGTATGGCCTCGATTTGGACGACATGGAATTTGATACGCCCGACGAGCTGATGGCGTACATAGAGCAGCAGGTACGGGAGCGGCAGGCTGAGCAGGAGCAACGCAACGAACGTACCGAGCAGACCAAATCTGGTCGGCAGCAGGCCGACGACGCGAAGCAGACCGCCAAACAGCAACAGACGACCAAAACCGTCCGAACGCTCTACCGCGAACTGGTCAAAGCGTACCACCCCGACCGCGAACTGGACGACGTGGAGAAGATTCGCAAAACGGCGATTATGCAGCAGGTGACGGACGCCTACGAAAAAGGCGATCTGATGGCGCTGCTCCGCCTGCAACTGACGCTCAGCGAACTCGATCAGGACCGCGTCAACAACCTCGCCGATGAGCCGCTGCGTCATTATAACAACCTGCTGAAACAACAGATTGACCGGCTGACGGATGAACTGACAGAGCGGCAGCAGTACATGGCCTCGCTGCTTGGCCGACCGCTGAGTAGCGTACAGTCGGCATTTGGACTGGACATCAGCATCGGCGAAGCGGTCAACGCGCTCAAACGCGATGTTAAATCGATCAAGCAGCAACTCAAAAGCCTGACCCAGCCCGCGTTCCTGAAAGCGTGGCTACAGTCGTATTATGGGTAATGAAATGTCTTTTTTGTCATTCCAATTTTGTCATTCCGACGACAGGAGGAAGCATCGGTAGTGGCCCTGTAAGCCGCCCATTACCGATGCTTCCTCCTGTCGTCGGAATGACAGAGAATTCTACCCCAGAATCTTCATCTTGATCGGGTCCCAGCCGACGATCTTTTTCTGGAAATAACTCATATTGCCGCACTGCGTCGGGCCGCAGGCACGCAGGCCGAAGGTTGCGTCTTCCACGTTCGGCGTCTTGTCGCGGATCGAACTGAAAAAGTTGGCGAAGTGCTCGTAGCGGTCGCCCTTGTAGTCTTTCGGGAAGGTGTATTTAAACTCTTTTGGTCCGTCGAGTTCGGGATGTGGCGGGTACTTGGCCGCGTACTCCTTCAGGTACAGTTCCTTCTGATCTTTCGGGAAATTGTCGACCGACAGGCCGGGGGCTTTCGGAAATTTGTTTCGGCGCACCGTCAGCGTATCAAAGCCCAGCGACAGGTCGCCCTCTGTCCCGACGATCCGTACCAGATAGCCCCCGCCCCCACCGTCGACGAAGTTCGAGCGGGTAGTCAGGTTGAACTCCGGATGTTCGGCTGTTTTGGGGTAATCGTAGATGCTCAGTTGAATGTCGGGGACGTCGCGGCCATCTTTCCAGTAGCGGGTACCGCCACTCGAATACACGCGGTTCGGCCCTTTCGAGCCAGTAATCGAGTGCAGCGAGGTCAGCAGGTGAACGTACAGGTCGCCCGCGATACCGGTGCCGTAGTCCTGGTAGTTGCGCCAGCGGAAAAAACGGAGCGGGTCCCACGCCCGTTTGGGGGCCGTACCCAGATAGGTGTCCCAGTCGACGGTCTGGGGCGACGCATCGGGCGGGATCGAGTACTGCCACGCACCCATCGCGCTATGCCGGTCGTACTGAGCTTCGGCAAAAACGAGTTCGCCGATGTCCCCCGCTTTCAGTAATTCACGCGCTTTAGCCACTATGATCGAACTTCCGAACTGACTGCCGACCTGAAACACTTTCCCCGTTTCCTGCGACACTTTAATCAGCGTGTGGCCGTCTTCGACCTTCTGCACCATCGGCTTCTCACAATACACGTGCTTACCCTTCCGCATGGCGTCAGACGAAATTTTTTCGTGCCAGTGGTCGGTGGTGGCGTTGATGACGGCGTCGACGTCGGGGCGGTCGAGTATCTCGCGGTAGTCGCGGGTCACGGTCAGCCCTTCGCCCCACAGTTCTTTAGCCCGGCGTAACCGCCCATCGTACAGATCACAGGCGGCAACCATCTCGATGCCGTCGAGCATCAGGGCCGTCTGCGTATCGCCGATACCCATACCACCGGTACCGATCAGCGCGATGCGGACTTTGTCGTTGGCGGCCGTACTGGCGTGGTTACGGATCAGATTAAGGTATTGGGGAGCCGCAATGGGCGCATTGGCGAAGGCGGCCGGTGCGGCAGCGGCTGCCGTTCCGGCGATACCCAGCGTTTTGAGAAACGACCGGCGCGAGGAGTTGCTGGCCGACTGTTCGGAATTCGTTTCGTTCATGTGGTTCGAGTAAGGAAACCTAAAGATACGAAACTGTATTTGACAGGATTACAGGATAAACAGGATTTTGACCGGTATACGAACGACTTTCTCCGTGGTGTCAGCTCCCCAACCTGATACCTTCCCGGGCGAAGCTTTAGAGGTTGTTTAACATTTGACTATTTGTGTTAAAAACGCCCTTTTTGTCATCCCGACGACAGGAGGGATCTTCGCTAAAAGTGAGCAAAACTGCCTGCTAACGAAGGTGCCTCCTGTCGTCGGGACGACAAAAAGGGCGTTTTGACCGGAGATTATAAAATCCTAAACAACCTCTTAGGCTGATGCAAGCGTGTCAGGTCGGGGACCTGACACCACAACAGGGATGAATAAAATTATTCCTGTTGCATCCTGTCAATCCTGTAATCCTGTCGAAAAACCTAATCGACGGCGAAGCGGAGCATCCATTGCCCGACAGTGCTATTAGTAACGGCGAAGATGATGTTGGGGAACAGGCCCAGCACCAGCGACAGCAGCCCCAGTGGAATCAGCAGTAGTTTCTCGCGGGTGGTCAGGTCGGTCAGCACGTGCTGCGCGTCGTTGGTGCTTGTTTCGTGGCGCGACCAGAAGCGGCCGAAGAACATCCGCTGCATCGTCCAGAGGAAATACCCAGCCGCCAGCCCGATACCCAGCACCGATACGGCCGTGATCCAGCCCGGCAACCACACCGACTGGAAGCTGCCCATCAGCGTAAACAGTTCACCGACGAAGCCCGAAAAGCCCGGCAGACCCAGCGATCCGAAAAACGCAACTGCCGTCAGCACGGCGTACTTCGGCATGGGTTCGAGCAAGCCCCGGTATGAGTCGATGCGCCGGTCGTGGGTACGGTCGTAGACAACGCCGGTCAGCAGAAACAGCATGGCCGACAGGATGCCGTGGCTCACCATCTGGTAAATGGCTCCGTTGACGCCCTCGGCCGTCAGCGACGCGACGCCCAGCAGTACAAAGCCCATGTGCGACACCGACGAATACGCGATCATCTTTTTGAGGTCGTACTGGGCCAGCGCGTTCAACCCGCCGTACACAATCGACAGCGCACCCAGCCCCGCCAACACAGGCGCGTACTGTGCGGCACCGTCCGGAAAAAACGACCAGACAATTCGGAGAAAACCGTAGCCACCGATCTTGAGTAACACCCCCGCCAGCACGACCGATACCGGCGTCGGGGCTTCGACGTGCGCGTCAGGAAGCCAGGTGTGAAGCGGTACGATGGGTAGCTTGATCGCGAAACCGATAAAAATAGCCCAGAATGCCAGCATCCGGGCGGGCAGGCCCAGCACGATGGGTTCTGCCGCCGGATTCAGAAAGGCGGTGGGCAGGTAATTAGCCCCGTCGGCGAGGTAGCGCATGTCGAACGTATGCACGATCTGCGCGGGGTTAAGCTGCCCATTTTGCATATGCCCCTGCACGATACGGATAACCTCCGGCGTCACCTCCGATGGATCGCTGATGAAGCCCGCCAGCACCGCCGTACTGACCGGGTCCATCGCCGACAGGTACAAGCCAATCATTACGAGCAGAATCAGCAGCGACCCGGCCAGCGTGTACAGAAAAAATTTGATCGATGCGTATTCCCGGCGCGGGCCACCCCACAAACCGATCAGAAAATACATCGGCAGGAGCATGAACTCGAAGAACAGAAAGAATAGAAAGAAATCGAGCGCGACAAAACAGCCCATGACTGTTCCCGTCAGGAGCAGATACAGGGCGTAGTAGGCTTTGGTCCGATGTGTCATATGCCACGACGAGACAACGCCAACCAGCATTACCACCGCCGACAGCACCACCAGCGGCAGGTTCATGCCGTCGACGCCAACCAGGTAATCGATGGACGCAACACCCAGGTTACCCAGCGGCAGCGTGATCCAGTCGGCCTGTTCGAGCCACTGATAATCGGCCCGGCTGGTATCGAAGCCAGCCGCCAGCATGCCCGCCAGCACGACCTCGGCCAGCGTCACGCCCAGTGCAATCCAGCGAAACCGGGCCGTCTGTGAATCGGGCAGCAGCGCGATCAGCAGGGCACTCAGCAACGGTAAAAATATCAGTAACGAAAGCAGCATTTTCTTTCAGGTTTGTGGTTGGTGGTTCGTAGTTTATAGTTGCTGGCACAAACAGTGCTACCGGAGGAACTACGAACCACAAACCACAAACCGCCCGGCACGAACGACAAACTTTACAACACCCACCACAGCACCAGCAGCAGACCAACGACGGCGGCTGTGATGTACGACTGCACCCGGCCATTCTGCACCGAACGCAGCAACTGTCCCGTCCGACCCGCCAGCCAGGCCCCACCGTTGATAACGCCATCGACGCCGAAGCGGTCAGTCAGGCTCGTCAGGTGAGCCAGCACAACCGTCAGTACACCCGCCCCGTTGACAACGCCATCGACCGCCCGCTGATCGGTGCGGTTCAGCAAAGCCGCCAGTTTGAGCAGTGGGTTAACAAACACGTATTTATACATCGTATCGAGAAAACCGTACTCCACCGACAGCAGCACGTAGCCTTTGTCGCGGGCCGGTTCGCGCATACGAAAGCCCAGCCAGCCCCCCGCCAGTACCAGCCCGATGGATACCGGTGCCAGCCAGACCAGCGTCGGTTCGTCCATCGGCGGCAGAATCGACCAAAACCAGCTGGTATGCGCACTGAACGGGTTGATCGAAAACCAGACAAACACCGATAGCCCGGCCAGCAGCAGCATCGGGCCGCGCATGAGCCAGTCGGCATCGTGAACCGCCGACAATGGAAGGGTTGTCTGCCGGTAATCACCGAAGAACACGAGCCGCAGTTGCCGCATCATGTACAGGGCCGTCAGCCCCGATGACAGCAGCAGCAGAACCGGAATCAGCCCGGCCAAGCCACCCTGTTCAGTCGCCCAGCCAAACGCTCCGCCGATAATCGCTTCTTTCGACAGAAATCCGGAGAAAAACGGCAGGCCAGCCAGTGCCGCCGTACAGATCGCGTACACGCCAAACGTAACCGGCATCGCCCGACGCAGCCCACCCATCTGCCGCATATCCTGCGTGTGTACCGCGTGGATCACGGCCCCGGCACTCAGAAACAGACCGGCTTTAAAGAACGCGTGGGTCAGCAGGTGAAACATGGCTCCACCGACGTTGCCCGTTCCCATGCCGGCCACCATCAGGCCCAGTTGCGAGACGGTCGAGAAGGCAAGCACTTTTTTGATGTCGGTTTGAAACAGAGCCGAATAACCGCCCCAGAGCGTCGTGATGGTACCGACCAGCGTGATGACGACCAGCGCGTCGGGCGAGAGCAACGGGTGAATCCGGGCCAGCAGAAAGATACCGGCCGCGACCATCGTAGCCGCGTGCAACAGCGCTGATACAGGTGTAGGGCCTTCCATCGCGTTGGGAAGCCAGGTCAGCAACGGAAACTGCGCTGATTTCCCCACGCACCCCATAAACAGACACAGCCCCGCCAGCGTCGGCAGTGGTCCGGCGGCAGTGGCCACATCCAGATCGAGCGAACCCGTCCAGGTGTAAGTCATAAAGATGCCGAGCAGGAAGCCCATATCACCGACGCGGTTCATCAGAAACGCCTTCATAGCGGCCCGGCTCGCCGACGGTCGATCGGTGTAGAAGCCGATGAGCAGGTACGACGCCAGCCCGACCAGTTCCCAGAAGATGTACAGCACCAGCAGATTTCCCGCCAGCACGATACCGAGCATAGCCCCGACAAACAGTTGCAGGTACGCAAAATAGCGGGGCTGGCCGGGTTCGTCGTGCAGGTACGACAGCGAATAGATTTGAACCAGTAGAGCGACGAAATGCACCAGACCGAGCATCAGCAAACTCAGACTGTCCAGTCGGAACGATAAATTGAACGGTGTCGGGCCGAACGTGACCCAGTCGAGCCGGATAATTAGCGGTTCAGTAAGAGGGGTCGCGATCAGCAATCCCGTCAGCGCCAGACCCAGCGTGGTCAGGCCGATTGCCAGCCCACCCGCGACTCGCCGATTTGCCAGACTGGTTGCCAATGCACCCGCGAAGGGCAGCAGCAGAAGAACCAGTAATTGGGTAGCAAACGACATAAGTGGTGGTCAATATGGCCGCAAATATCCCCATTCGTGCGTGGGGAAACAAACGCAGTCCGGAACTAGCCGAATAAGCCGCCTGTGCGTCGAAAACGATCAGCGCGTCTTCAGCCAGCCCGTCAGGCTTAGGCGTTCACGGGTGGCCGGGCGGACCTCGTGTTCGAGCCGGTCGCTTTCAAAGCAAACCAGCCGACCACCGATTGGGGAGACTAACTCGGTCTGCTCGGAGCCGTCAGGCTGCGGGAGAAAAAGGGCTAACTGACCGCCGTCGCTATCCTGCCAGTCGGTGTTGAGGTAGCAGATAACCGAGAGTTTCCGGCGGGAATCGCTGCGGAAGCGGTCGAGGTGACGCTGATAGCCTGCACCGGCCGGGTACAGTGCATAGTGAAACTCGCCCTCCTGCAAGCCGAGGTAGCAGGTGCGGTTTACGTACTCGACAAATTGGTTGATGCGATCAAGGAATACAGCTTCGTCGGGTGTAGCGGTGGCTTCATCGATCCAGAGAATCTCATCGCCCCGAATACTTGTCTCAACCACCACCGACTGATTGCCGATAGCCGCCTGCCGAAACTGACCGGCGTCGCGTCGACGGCGCAGCTGATGAGCCAGCGCAGTCGTTTCGTCGGCCGATAAAAACGAATCGACGATACCATAGCCATTGGCCAGAATACCGTCGATGATAGGATCAAAATCAGGAGTCATACATCACTCGAACGCGGCCGTTACTGCCGGAGTTCGTTCAGGTCGTCGAGCTGAGCGGTCTTGAAATGGCGGTATACCTGTAATACAATCGCCAGTGCCACCGCTGATTCAGCAGCTGCGACGACCATGACGAACAGACTCAGCATCTGCCCCTGCAAGCGGTTCGGATCGTACTGACTAAACGCTACCAGGTTGATATTGACCGCGTTGAGCATCAGTTCGATACCCATCAGCACGACAATGGCGTGCCGTTTGACCAACACAACCGCCAGCCCGATGCTGAACAAAGCCGCACCGACGATCAGAAACAAATGGCTATCTACAGGCTGCATGACTTAGTTTGTAGTTTTTGGTTGGTAGTTTGTGGTTCCTCCGGCGGAGCAGCAACGCGGTATCTAACTACAAATCCCGGCGGGGAACCGCACAAACTACGAATCACAAACTTACACATCACAAAGCAAAACAGCTTCTTTCAGGCTTTTCAGCGGGTCACGTTTGGGAATGAACTCCTGCGAAACGTACCCTTTATACCCCATATCGACAATGGCGCGCATGACGGCCGGGTAATAAATCTCCTGCGTTTCGTCGATCTCGTTGCGCCCTGGATTGCCGCCCGTGTGGTAGTGCCCGATGTACTGGTTGTATTTGCGGATCGTGCGGATGATGTCGCCCTCCATGATCTGCATGTGGTAAATGTCGTAGAGTAGCTTGAAGTTGTTCGAGCCTACGCGCTGGCACAGGTCGGCTCCCCAGGCGGTGTGGTCGCACATATAGTCCTTGTGATCGACCTTGCTGTTGAGCAGTTCCATAATCATCGTGATGCCATGCTTTTCGGCACTCGGCATCAGTCGTTTCAGGCCCACCGCGCAGTTTTTCAGCCCTTCTTCATCGCTCATGCCCCGGCGGTTGCCCGAGAAGCAGATGATCGTGCTGTAGCCGGCTTCTTTCACTTTCGGGAAAATAGCTTCGTAACTGGCCACCAGTTCATCGTGGTATTTCGGGTCGTTGAATCCTTCCGTGATCCCTTTCCCCGCGCCCTGCGGCAGGGCAGAAGTCAGCCCGTGTTTTTTAAGCGTCGGCCAGTCCTGTGGGTCGACCAGCTCAATCGACTTGATACCGATCTCCTTGGCTGCCACGCATAGATCTTCGAACGAAATTTTGCTGTAGCACCACCGACAGAACGAATGGTTGATATTGCCTTTCAGCTTCGGCGCAGCATCCATCGGCATAGCTGTAGCCAGTGAGGTTGTCAGAGCGGGCAGGGCAAAGGCGCTGCCGGTAATCGTTTTCAAAGCCGAACGGCGGGAAGGTTTCATTTTTGGTATAGGGTTACAAGGTAGCCCAGACGTCCACGTCTGGTAGCCGACAGGCTAATAAATTTCCATTGATACAAGTTAGCCTGTCGGCTACCAGACGTGGACGTCTGGGTTACGCAGATCCAACCTACAGTTCGCGGATGCGGATGTTGCGGAACCATACCTGGTCGCCGTGATCCTGGAGGGCGATGTGGCCGGTGGCATATTTGCCGAAACCGTCCCAGTCCTTGAATTTGCTGTTGGCCACCATCGCGTCCCACTCGGGGCCGCTGGTCGGATAATCAGCCGTTTTTTTACCGTTCAGGTACTGTTCCGCATGGCCCTTGCTGATCACCAGCCGGGCTTTGTTCCACTCACCGGCTGGTTTGGCCGCATTGGGCGTAACGGGTTTTTGCAGATCATACAGTGCCCCGGCCGTGCGGTTACCATCCTTCCCCATTTTGGCGTCGGGGTGCCGTTCGTTGTCGAGCACCTGCATTTCCGGCCCCGTACGATACGTAGCCGTGTATTTGGGGTCTTCGTTGACGTGGAAGATGATACCACTGTTGGCCCCTTCGGCGATTTTCCACTCCAGTTCAAGTTCAAAATCGCCGTATTCCTTATCGGTCACGAGATCACCGGCACCCCGGCCACCCGCGTAATGAATCGCGCCATCCTCAACGGTCCACTTGTCGGATACGGGCTGACCCGCTTTGAGGTACGTATGCCAGCCTTTCAAATCTTTGCCGTCGAACAGGTTTTCCCACTTGCCCTTCGGCGGTTTGGCCGTCGTGACAGCCTGCGTTGTTTGGCTGAATGTAAGGGCCAGGGCCAGCAGACCAGCGGCAGATAATCGGAGGTAGTTCATTCTGGTTTAACGGTTGAGGTTACTGGTTTGTCATCCCGACGCAGGAGGGATCTTCAGTGATTGGTACTATTTACCTGCTCTTGCCGAAGATTTCTTCTGCGTCGGGATGACAAACCAATACGGTTATTGGTAGCAGTAATAAGACCTATTCGGCTAAAATCTCCTTTAAAAACGCCCGAAATTTATCGGCAAACTCCGGCCGTTTGAGCGCAAATTCAACTGTCGTTTTCAGGAAATCGAGTTTGTTCCCAATGTCGTGGCGCTTGCCTTCGATGCGGTGGGCGTACAGATTTTCGCGCCGGAGCAGCAGCAGCATGGCGTCGGTAAGCTGAATTTCGTTGTTTTTTCCGGCGGGCGTCTGATCCAGCATATCGAAAATGTCGGGCGTCAGTATGTACCGACCGGCGATGGCCAGGTTCGACGGGGCTTCGCTCACGGATGGCTTTTCGACCAGCGTATCGAGTTGCAGAATCCGGTCGCTGAGCGCCGTACCGCCCACGATGCCGTAACGGTTGACCTTGTCATGCGGCACTTCTTCCACCGCAATCACCGACCCGCCGTACTGCGCGTAGGTGTCGATCAATTGCTGCGTAACGGGGATCACCGCGTCCATGATCGTATCGCCGAGCAGCACCGCAAACGGCTCGTTGCCGACGTGATGCCGGGCGTACCGGATGGCGTCGCCCAACCCGTTGAGTTCGCGCTGCCGGACATAGTGCAGATTGGCCATGTCCGACAGTCGGCGCATCTCATCGAGCAGCAACTGATCTTCCTTTTCTTCGAGCCGGGTTTCAAGTTCGTGGTTGCGGTCGAAGTGGTCTTCGATGGCCCGCTTACCTTTCCCGGTGATAATCAGGATGTCTTCGATACCCGAATCAACGGCTTCCTGCACCACGTACTGAATCGTAGGGCGGTCGATGATCGGCAGCATCTCTTTGGGCTGCGCTTTAGTAGCGGGCAGAAACCGGGTGCCAAACCCGGCCGCAGGGATAACGGCTTTTTTTATCATATCTAATGAGTGAATGCGCGAATGAGTGAATGTGCGAATGCTTGGTTATACTGGTTTTTTTTACCCATTCACTCATTCGCGCATTCACTCATTCAAAATTAAACCACGTATGGCTTGATAACGCGGGCGTTGATTTTTTTTAAGCCGACAAACAGGCGGTTGAGCATGGCATCGTCGCGGTAAATGCCGATGATGGTGCCACCCGACCCGGCAAATGACGCCGACGCTCCGCAGGCACGGGCCGTGTCGATCAGGCTGCGGTTGCGCTCATTGATGGTATAGATGCGCGTGCGGAGGTCGAAATTGTGGTTGACCAGTTCGTTCAGCAGCGGCAGGTTCTGATCGGCGATGGCGTCGCGCCCCTGTCGGGCCAGATCAGCGATGTCGGCCAGTGTATTGACAACCAGTTCCTCCCCTTTCAGCCACCGCGCCCGCACGTCGTTGTGTATCCGGCCCGACTGTTTGCCCAGGTCAGTATTGTACGCGATGTACAGTCGGGGCAATAGCCGGGCGTCGATAGGCGCATAGTCGCCATAGCCCTGCTGCTCCATAACCGACTGCTCGAAGTTCATGTACACGCAGCCCTCGTAGCACTGAATTACGCGGTCCTGCAAGCCAGCCGTGATACCCAGCTCTTCCGACTCCGTTGCCAGCACCAGGTTGGGCAACACCGGCAGCGGAATCTCGACCTGATAAAACTGCATCAGCGCCCGGAACGTCGCGACGATGATCGCACTGGAACCCGACAGACCCACCTGACGCGGAATCGACGTGTTGTACCGAATCGAGAAATTGTGGTTTGGCAGCCGGATGTGCTCCGCTTCGCAGTATTCCGCGAATTTTTTGATAGCGGCTTTTACCAGCGGCACCCCGCCGTGATAGCCCAGCGTGCTGACGGCATCGCGCAGATGATGCAGACTGCGAAACACGTTACCGTCCTGCGGCTGCGACTCGATATGAAGTTCGGGCGACGGGTAGAGCGTGACCGACGCGCCAAAGTTGCGCACCGATACGGCAATAGTTTTACCGAAAAATCCGTCGGAAGGGTTACCCAACAGCCCGGCACGGGCGTAGGCACGAGTTTCAATCAGCACTGGCGAAGTGTAAAAAACAAGTGTAGATGCGCAAAGAACGGCTCAAGTTTACGAACAAAGACGATTACGACTGGCGGCTTACTCAAAAAATAAGCGACCGGAACGCTATGTTCCGGTCGCTTCCAAAGGTAATGCGATACCCGTTATTACTTGACGTCGCTCTTGTCTTTACCGTCGTAGCCCTTATTGTGTGGGTCGTACCCTTCATTCGGGTTATCGCCCTGCTCCAGATAAGTGGCGTCGGCCCGGTGCAGCAGCGCATCATCAGACGGATTTTCGGCGACCGAACCCAGCTTCTCAGCCGCTTCATCGCTCATCATATGTCCTTCCGAGCGAGGTTTAACCTCTTCCGGTACGTCCCACTCCTGAACAGAAGCCGAATCTTCACCAGTCGAACTGACGGAGTTACCAGAACCATCACTCTTCGGCGTTGGTGCGCCCGCGACATCACCGCTGTTACGGTCTGGCGTAGCCGCGTTGGGCTGCGAAACGGTAGCCTGGTCGGGGTCCGATATGCTTGCGCTTACGCCCGCCGACTCCTGACCATAGGAGGAGTTACCATGCTGGTTTGGGTCGCGCGAATAAAATTCAGGATCTACTTTATCAGGGTCGAATGGTGATGTCGTTGCCATAGTCGTAAGGATTCGTTTCAGCTACTAACCTAAAAAACAAGCCGGTTGTTTTCCGACGGGCTATCCGTCATCACTCGCTCCAGACAGTCCGTTTCGCTCCTGCCGCATCTGCTCAATATCTGCCCGTAACAGATCATTGGTTTCCTGCAACAGGGCCATCCGCTCATTTAGCTGAAACAGCAAAAACTCGATGTTGCGCAGACGTTCTTCCGTGGTAATCGCGACAGATGGCGAGTTCAGTGTCTTAAACATCAGACCTTCCCCCCGCAGCAGCCAGTCGCCGTTGACCTGCGGATAGGCCACCAGAATTTTCTCCAGCGTGTCGTACCGGGGCTTCATACGCCCGTGAAGGATATGGTAGACTTTCTCACCCCGGTGTTCACCTAATTGCCGGGCAAATTCGAGCACACTCACATTAAGTGCATCGATTAACTGCTGAATACGGGATTCAATCATACCGGTGGGATTTGGAAACGGGGCAATGCGGCAGGCCAGCGTTGGCAAAACAGGCCTCTGTGAAGCCATAAACCGCTATTGCCGACCCGATCGGGGCCACTGCTTAGTATACCAACATTTTTACACAGAAAGACGTAAAAATGGACCTATAAAGGGGCGCAAAACGTTTTATTTTTACGCGAAACTGTGTAATTTTAAGACAGTAAACAGCACCCCCTTAAAAGGCAAAAGGGACCGTAAAACGGACCCCCTGCTTGAACAGTAAACAACAAATACTAATGAACACACAAAACAAAAGCCAACTTTCGACAAATCAAAGCGAGAGTGCATCGAATGCGGCCCAGCTGCCCGTAATAACCGATGCCAGTCAGCCTGCTACGACCCGCCGGTACAAATACCTCGAAGGTCACCCCCGGCAGTACCGGTTCGATGCCAAGGAAGGCGTGTTCAATATCAACGGGTCGGAAAAGATGGGGCGCACGCTGACGTTTCAGCCCATTGCCTGGCGCATTTTCACCGACAACATCCTGAACATGGGTACCAAAAACTGGGCGGAACTGTTCTTTATCGATGAGAAAGACTGCGTATCGGCGGTGCTGTTTCACGGCTATTCGGTCGATAACATCTTTCGGCTTATCGAGCCGCTTTACTACGACGATCAGACACTGGCCGACGTGGTGATCACAGCCGTCGCCGAAAAAAAGGAAAACAACAAGATTCAGCCGAAGGGCGTGTATTACATCGCCAACTTCTCGTACAAGCTGGGCGATCCTGCGAAAACGGCCGAACTCAAGCAGTTTGCGCAGGGCGGTGCGGTGAAAATCTTCCGGCAGGAAACGCTGACCGACATTGCCAACATCAAAACGGCGATGAACTACTACAATCCGTTTGCGCAGATGGCCGACGAAGAGCCGTTGCTTACCGCTGAGACCGTTCAGGCGTAACAGCCGCTCAGCCGATTGCGTCGGCCGACGCTACGTAGTTATTTCCGGTTTTCCGCATCCAATCCGCTTTTTATGTTGACTACTCCTGACGATCTGTACCGGGCGTTACCCCGCGTGTCGAATTCTGATCTGACCCGATTGAAAGAAGAGCATCTGGGTTATGGTGCAGGCGACACCAATGGCCGCGCCAACACCGACCCGGCCAGGGTGTTTGGCCGGGCCTTTCACCAGCACCTGCTCGAGCCCGAAACCATCGGTACGGTCATGCAGCAGTTTCTGCCCGATCTGCTCCCCGCGCCAGCATCACTGGCCCCGGATCAATCGGAGCAAGTCAGCAAACTGATGAAAACCGTACGCGCCGATGGATTTTGTCGACGGTATCTGCGGCAGGCCGATTGTGAACGTGTGGTGCTTTCGACCGACTCCGCTACGGGTATCGCCTGCAAGGCCCGGCTCGACATGGTGTACACCAGCCCAAAGCGTCGGAATGCCCTCATCATCGATATAAAGACCACATCGGCCCGTACCCCTGCACAGTTTCTGGAGTCGTGCTACACGTACGATTACGACCGGCAGGCGGCTTTCTATCTCGACAGCCTGCGTTACGCCGAATCAGGCGAGTGGGCGGAGACACGGCAGTTCCGGTTCGTGTTTATCGGCGTGATGAAACAGCGCCCCCACCGCCTGTTTGCCATCGAAGCCACGTCGATTCCGGGTTTTGTGGAGTACGGCAGAAAGAAGTACCGGTTCTGGCTGCGCAAATGGCGGGAGGAACAGGAAGGCCACCGGTTTGTCCAGGCCCCGGCCTGGCAACTCAGCGCCTGATCATCCGGAAGCGGAGTTTGTGAGCAGCTTTTTCCAACTTAACCAGGTACCAACGTATGAACGCTTCTCTGATTACGCTTACACCCAGTGAGCTGCATTTTGACTGGGGCACTGATGGCCTGGTGCTTTGGATCGAAGAACTGGACGGGGCCAACACACTGGCTAGCCAGATGAACGACGTGATGGACCGTATTGCGTTTGCCATCGAACTGCAAACCGGCTGGGACCATCGGACGGATGCCCATACGCTTCATCCGCTGTATGGCTACCGACTGCTGCTGCGCGATGCAACGGGCCTGTGGCATGCCGTTAGAACCAATCAGACTGGTCATTTTGACAGCCTGATTCCGCTCCAGGAGATGGACTACGAA
This sequence comes from uncultured Spirosoma sp., assembly GCA_964581865.1. GTDB lineage: Bacteria > Bacteroidota > Bacteroidia > Cytophagales > Spirosomataceae > Spirosoma. Next base: position 133,706 of record CAZOQC010000002.1, on the reverse strand, counting down.
ATTGCGTACGAAAAAGTCATGTGGCTCGATTAAGGCGTTGGCAGGAGTCGACTTACGCCAAACGCCCGGCCAGCCTGCTATCAGCAGGCTGGCCGAACTTATATTGTATATACAACTGATAATCAGTTCATCACTTTTTAAGACAGACGACTTGCAACATTCCAGAATAAAGTTGCATCTTTATGGTGTAAGCCAATTTGCACTATGAAAATCAGTCTGTTAAGCTTCGTACTTGCCTTCATCAGCGTAACCATTTCCTGGGCTCAGTCGACAACGATTAATGCCAGTGAAGTGGTAGACCGAATCAACAGGGGTGACGTCATTGCGTATAAAAATACGACGATCACTGGCGATCTGGACCTAACGGAACTAGCTAACAAACGGCAAATTAAAAACTGCAACTGGGGCAGTACGGAGCAGTTTGAATCACTGGTGACGATGCCATTGCTGTTCGATAACTGCCGGTTCACCGGCAAGTTTGTGGCCTGCAAATACGACGAGAAGATTGGCAAAAACGGTACGACATTTACGGCTAACTTTCAGGAACCGGTCACGTTCACCAACTGCCTGTTCGACGGCGACGCGGGGTTCAAATACACCAAATTTCAGCAACTGGCCGTTTTCAGCGGTAGTCGCTTCAGTGGTGATGTCGTATTTAAATACACCAAATTTCTGGCAGCGGTCGACTTCAACAATACACAATTCAAAAAGTACGCTGACTTCAAATACGCCCGGATCAGCGAATCATCGTCGTTTCAGCAGGTGATGTTTGCGCAGTACGCCGACTTCAAATACACGCAATTCGACGAACCGACCGATTTTCAGGGCACTCGTTTCGTTAACACGGCCGATTTTAAATACACGCACTTTCCGCGTGGCACCCGCTTCGACAATGCCCGTTTCGACGGCGGCACCGAGTTTAAATATACGACGCTCGACGGGCAGCAGTTTGCACCGGCCAGGCACTAGACCCGTACGGTGTCCACTCGCGTGGCACCACCCCGACGCAATGAATCAACGGAGGCAGGCTGTTTTGGTCTGCCTTTTTTTTGTGTCGTATCGGGTAAGGGCTTCGTCTGTTCGACACCACGACCCGACCGCCTGGGCTGGGGTTGCTGGATAGACTGGGCAGCTACAGTCATGCCAACCGGTTTATTTATCGAACTGGGCTGGCTTAGCACCGATGCAATCGTTAACAGTACTGTAAGCATAGCAGGCTAGCAGTTTAGTGTTGACTCCTGTGAAAACAGAGTATCAACTGCTGTAGCTGCCGCTTGTTTGGACCCAGCCGGCGCAATCGATGGATTAATTCCCGATTAAATGGATAAGGGCGAACCATAGCTCCGTAGATACTTGCAAAACGAATCTACCTGCTTTATTTTTGATAGAACCGTTTTGTCCATCATGATCAAACGCCGTCTTTTCCTGTATCTGTGGTGCTCAGTTGTCAGTTTACTGGCGTTTACCTGCGCCCGCGACTACCCGGCAACCGCCCCTTACATTCCCCCCGTTCAACCGACCAACCCCGGTAGTCTGCCCCCGCAGGTTCAGCCGACCCCTGCTCAGAAACGGCTCTTCCTGGCGAATGACAAAGTACGGGTTGGCATCGACCTGAACATGGGCGGGGCCATCAACTACCTGGCCGAAGCGGGTACGAGTGAGAACATGATTAACAATAACGACCTGGGGCGTCAGCTTCAGACCTCATTATACGCTGGTCCGTTTCCTTATTCTGTCAACGGTAAGGAGCCGGTGTATAAGTGGCGCAACCTCGGCTGGAACCCCGTACAGACCGGTGATTACTTCAACACACCGGCGCAGGTTATCAGCTACCAGCAGGATCAGAATAGGCTATACGTAAAAACGGTTCCGCTCATATGGCCACTGCTCAACGAACCAGCCGACTGTGTCATGGAACACTGGCTCGAACTGAAAGACAATACGGTTCATGTACGCAGCCGCACGACCGTCAACCGGCGGGATACAACGCAGTACGAAGCGCGTACGCAGGAGACGCCCTGTGTGTATGTCAACAGCCCCTGGTACCGGATGGTAACGTATACGGGACTGCAACCATTTACCAACGGCAGTGTCTCGGAATATACCGATCAGAACATTGTGACCCGTTACGCGACAGAGAACTGGATGGCGCTGCTCAACAAAGAAGGGCGGGGCGTTGGCCTTCATAAACCCAACGAGTTTCGGTACCGGACAGCCGGTTTCGGTCAGCCGGGCGTAGGGGGCGAATTCGACGTTACCAGCACATACACCAACAGCGACAGTTTTATCCTGATCGATCACAACGGGGTGTACGAATATGAGTATACGCTGGTGCTGGGCTCACTAAACGATATCCGCCAGTTTGTGTATGCCCAACCCCGCCCGGCGGCTGGCCCCAATTTCCGCTTTACGCAGGATCGGCAGGGATGGTACTACTTCAACGCCCGCGACCGGGGATGGCCCATCAACAACGAACTGGCCATCAAATGGCAGCGCGTCGATACGACGCAGGCCGACTTCCGCGTCGCCAGCCCGATGGTCTACTGGCGGGCGACCGACGTACCGACAATATACATACAGGGCGCTTTCAGCACGAAAGCCACGTCGATTCGGATGATCTGGCGCAAACCCGACGAGCCGGATTTCTTTGGCATACCGGGCCGCTACGTCGATATACCGATCATTGGCGACGGGCAGTACAGGACATATACCGTCAACATGGCGGGCCTGTCGGGCTGGGACGGTGTCGTTACGCAGCTCAGCCTGAACGCACCTCCCAATCAGGTTCAGTTTGAAAAGGAATCTATAGCCCGTATCCGCAGCATCACCGTAACAAAGCCATAAACAAAAAGCCCCCCGATATCGGGGGGCTTTTGCATGTATTCGTTTTTCTATATCGACTAGCGATTCAGCGACTTGATGAACGGGCCAGCGATGGCGAAAACTTCCGTCATGCCCAGTGGCTCGTCGAATGCTTCCGATACGCGGGCTGCACTCATACCCAGTGCACTCACCAGGTTTACGCCACCCTGCGTTACATTCTCTTCGCCCGAATAGATGGCCTGTGGCAGACCCGTCGCTTCAGCGTTGGTGATCCAGCCTCTGTTGCCACGGATGTAGCGAATCCGCGCTGCGTGACGTGCTTCTACCGAGTGAATTTGCAGAGCGATCGTCAGGATAGCCGGTGCCGACATCAGGTTGGTAGCCTGCCCTTTGTAGGCACGTACACCTGTGTCTTCAAATGCCTGAGCCAGCGCGTAGTTCGTATCTACATTGGTGAATACCGTAGCAAAAGCACCACCCGCCGTGAAGTCAAACGTTGGCTTGGGGACGGCTGCACTACCCAGTGCTGATTTCAGCAGGGCTACGTGTGCGTTCTCATGCTTGGCGATCTGCTCGTAATAAGTTCTGGCACCCGCTGGGATCAGACCCGATGCAGCCAGACTCAGGTTGTAGAACTCTGCTTCCAGGTATTCCAGCGTCAGTGCGTAGTTCAGTACGTCTGCTACTGAGCTGGTCTGTGCGTATGTCTTGTTAAGAACGCCTGCAAATGCAGCCGCACCAGCGCCAGCAACCGTCTTTTTCAGTAGATTCTGAAAAATGCTCCGGCGCGACATGTGTTCGATACGCGCCAGAGCGTCACCGTCCACTTTTTCAATTTCACTAAGAATATTTTGAAGATTCATTGCCGTTGTGGTTTAAAGGTAGTGATTACCGACGTCCGTTTCTGCCGTTGAGGAACTCCTTAACGTATGGTCTGACGATAGCCAGTACCTCTTCAGGATTCCGGGTTTCTTCCAGACCTGATGCCGGGAATATAATCTGATCACCAGCGAACAGTGCGCTCATTGGCTCGAGCAACGTGGCAATGATCGATGCGTGGCGTGCTTCTACCGATACGATTTTACCGGCCAGTACCAGATAATCCGGCGTGCGGATGTACTGACCAGCACCGTTGTAAGCCGATACGCCAATGTTTTCAAATACGCGGGCTGTTCCCAGTACGCTGGCACGGCTGCTGAAGTTGATGCTGCTGAAATCAGGCGTCAGGCCAGGAATAGCGGCAGAAGCTAAAGCCGTTTTGAACAGGTCGCGGTGGATAATCTCGTGGTCACGAATCTCCGTCAATATCTGCCGTTCAGCATCGGTGATACCCGAGTATGGGGTCATAACAGCCTGCGTGTAGAAAGCGGCTTCCAGCTGCTCCAGTGCATAGGCGTAGTTCAGGACGTTAACATCTTTGCTACCGATATCACCCAGGTCGATTGCATCACCAGGACGGGCCGATCCTGTAGCGGTTGGGTCAACGAGTTCGCTGTGACAGGCACTCAGGGCAACACCAGCTGCGGCCGTTGCGCCAATGTACCGCATGAACACCCGGCGTCCCAGAGCGGCCGACGCTTTACCGGACAGCCCCTCTACAGTTGCCATCGGGTCGTTTGGTTGTCTTTCCATTGAGAAAAAAAGTTTGGTTTGATACTACCCCTCACCGGAGCAGACACCATAACTACGCACTAGGTGGCTAAAAGGATTTGAGAAATATGACATTTTCTTTTCAGGCTTGTCTTAATCGAGCCAGCGGCCCGAAAACAGCCGCCTACTCAACAAATTTCCCCGAAATTTTGTCTGAACTGGTAGATTCAGCCTTGTTCTATGGAATATAATCCTGCCGGTACTCCGTTAAATTCAGGGCCTGCTCGTTGCAGCAACCAGCCTGTGGACAGAGCAGGTGCCACTATAGCTGTCGATAGCCTGCTTGTAGGTCAGCCATTCGATCTGTTTACACAGCCTGCATGGTATTGAGCCGCCGGTAGAATCCTTCGTCGAGCGATAATAACTCGTCATGACGACCACGCTCGACAATTTGCCCCTGATGCACGACCAGAATTTCGTCGGCGTGCTGAATCGTGCTGAGTCTATGCGCAATGACCAGTGTCGTACGGTTGGCCATCAGGCGGGTCAGGGCTTCCTGTACCAGCTTTTCCGATTCTGTGTCGAGCGCCGACGTCGCTTCATCGAGAATGAGAATGGGCGGATTTTTCAGAATGGCGCGGGCGATACTGATCCGCTGCCGCTGCCCTCCGGAGAGTTTGCCCCCCCGGTCACCGATTACGGTTTGGTACCCGTCGGGCTGGGCCACGATAAACGCGTGGGCGTTGGCGATCCGGGCGGCTTCGATAACGTCAGCTTCGGTCGCGTCGGTGCCAAAGGCGATGTTGTTGAAAATCGTGTCGTTGAACAGAATACTTTCCTGCGTAACGATACCCATCTGGCCGCGCAGGGATGCCAGCGTACAGTCACGCAGGTCGACACCGTCAATCCGAATTTGCCCCGTCGTGGATTCGACCCTCGTGGACTCGACCCTCGTGGACTCGACCGTCGTGGACTCGACGGCGGTGGGGTCGTAAAAGCGCGGCACCAGATCCGCAATCGTTGATTTACCGCCCCCCGACGAACCGACCAGTGCTACGGTTTTGCCTTTCTCAATGGTAAAGCTGATACCGCGCAGCACGGGCGCGTCGGGCGTGTACCCAAACGAGACGTTGTCAAATACGATGCGATCCCGGAAACCGGTAAGTGACATCGCGCCGGGTTTGTCCTGAATGGCGGGAACGGCGTCGATCAGTTCCAGTACGCGCTCGCCCGACGCCAGTCCCCGCTGCGACCCGCTGAAGGCATTGGATATGTCTTTGGCTGGCCTTGTTACCTGCGAGAAAATGGCGATGTACGCGATAAACTGGGCAGCCGTCAGATCCGATTGTCCGTTCAGTACGAGCGTACCGCCGTAGAGCAGAATACCGGCGACGACGGTTACGCCCATTACCTCCGAGAATGGCGACGCCAGTTCGCGCCGGTACGCCAGCGACCGCACCGCGTCGCGATAGCCGTTGTTTTCGCGCCGAAACTTATCGAGGATAAACCCTTCGGCCACAAACCCCTTCACGACGCGCATCCCGCCGAAGGTTTCATCGAGTAAACTGATTAATCCGCTGAGCCGCTGCTGGCCGGTTTGCGCATCGCGTTTCATCCGCCGAACCAGCGCAGCGATGAACCCACCCGAAATCGGAATCACGATCAGGGCGAACAGGGTCAGTTTGACCGAAATACTCAACAGGGCGACGATGTAGCCGATCAGCAGAAACACTTCTTTGGATGCCGCCGACAGCGAATTGGCGATCGAGTTTTCAACTTCCTGCACATCGGTTGTGATGCGGGACATGAGGTTGCCCTTGCGCTCGTTCGAGAAGAAGCCCAGATGCAGGTTGAGCGTTTTGTCGAATACCGTTTCGCGCAGTTTCGACACCATCCGCGCCTTGAACCCCTCAAGCTGCCGCACCGACAGGTACTTGAACACATTACTCAGCAGCACCGACACGACGATAACGCCACACACGAATTTTAGCGCGCCTATATTGCCGTACTGCCGAAACACCTGCGCAAAGTAATACTGAAACGCGTCGGTTGGCGACGTCGTCAGCGCGGGCGCGGGCCGATTGAGCAGGGCCTGCATCTGCGCCGGATTCACCTTATCGAACAGAATGCTCAGCAGGGGAATCAGCAACGTAAAGTTCAGCACGCCAAAGAGACTCGCCAGTAGTGATGTGATCACAAAGGGTGTCAGGAATCGGCCCAGCGGTTTGGCGAACGACAGTAATCGGAGGTAAGTCTTCATCGGTGGGTAAAGGTACGACCGTACAAAAATTTTAATACCTAATTTTCTTAGGTATATAGCTTTTCTATGTACGTTTACGGCATGAGTACGTCACCCAATTCGCAATTGCTGAAAGGCAGCCTGTCGGTCATGATTCTGCGCCTGCTGGAAGGGCGCGACCGGATGTATGGCTATGAAATTACGCAGAAAGTAAAGAAACTGACGGCCGGTGAAATGACCGTAACCGAAGGCGCATTGTACCCGGCTCTGCACAAACTGGAAGCGGAGGGCCTGCTCACCACCGAAACGCAGGTGGTCGACGGACGGGCGCGCAAATATTATTCGCTGACCAAAACCGGCCAAACCGAAGCCGCCGGGCGCGTGGCAGAACTGACTACGTTTCTGGAAAATCTGAACCTGGTGCTTAACCTCAAACCAAGTCTGTAATCGTGCTCCTCACCGCCGATCAGCTCACCTCCCTCCGCATCGACCTGCAAAGCCTGGCGGGCATCAAATACGAACCCATCCTAGCCGAACTGCTCGACCACTACGCTACCCTGACCGAGCAGCACATGGACACCGGCCTGTCGTTTGGTGACGCCAGCAAATGGGCCTGGAACGATCTGGGTCAGGGTGAAGGTATTCAGCAGATTCAGGATGATTACATCGCCAATATACAGCAGCAGATTCGCAGCCGTCATCTGGCAATTGTTAAAAGCTACTTTCGCTGGCCCGCTTTCCTGACCACCGCACTGGTGGGTATGCTGGTCTATCTAGTGGTGCCCTTACTGCCTGCTGACATTACCCGTTACGTACTACTCGCGGTTGTTTTCATTCCAACGTTCATCATGGTGTGGCTGGAACGCAAACTCAAGAACGAACCGACCAGTCAGCGATTTCTCATCCTTGAATACATGGCAAATCACAATAAGCAGCATGTCAATGCGGTGGTGATTAGCGCGAACTTTTGGCTGATCCTCATAGATGATCATCACAGCCACTTTTTACAGGCATACAGTACGTTTATCATGGTCGTCTGTATGCTGATGGTGCTCTACACAGTCAGTTTCGTACAACTGTTGAACGAACGGTTTGATTTCCGCACCACTATCGCTTAATCGCTATGCTTACGCCCGATCAGTTGAATGGTATCGACCAGCATCTACGCAAGGACAACTGGTTACTCAATGAAGAGTTGATTGCTGAATTGACTGACCATTATGCCGCCGGGATAGACGAACGAATAGCGCAGGGCGTTTCGTTTGCCGATGCACTGCTCGACGTTCACGCGGGGTTTGGTGGCCGTAAAGGGTTACTGTCGATGGAGGAAGACGCTCAGAAACAGCAATCAAAGAAATACTATCGGCAGGAATGGCAACTGATTCGCTCGTTTGTACAGGGACCACACTGGTTCGTGAGCGTTGGCCTGCTGATAAGTATGTTCCTGCTCAACACCGTCTGGGGCCAGTATGATACGTTCAAATCAGCTTATACGGCAGGTCTGGGGTTTGTAGGTAGCGCCGTAATAGGTCATATGCTGGTAAGACTGGCTCTCGCGTTTCGGTATCATCGGGAGACTACTACGATCCAATCAACCAGTTCGCCCGTATTTATCAGCCTTTACGTGCTAACGGCCACGCTGCTATTGGCAAACAGATACGTACTGCCAGCTTACAAGCTGACCTTGCCGCCCGACTTCATTGTTCTATTGGTGACAATCATCGAAACGCTCTGCCTGATTTATTTTTCAGCCTGCCTCGTTCTCATTAGGCGACTGATCCGTGACGAGCGTAATCGGCGGAAGCTCAAAACAACCTAACTCGTTACGCCAGTCGCTGATAGCGTTTCCAGTACTCGGCGGCAACGGTGGGCCAGGTAAATAAAGCTGCCTGCTGGCGAACGGCTGATTCGCGCACCAAGTCCTGACCGAAATTGTGCAGGCCATCGTGTACCGTCTGCGCCATAGTTTCCGGCTCGAAATTCTCGAAATAGTAAGCAGCTTCCCCACCTACTTCGGGCAGGCTGGTCAGCGTCGAGCTGAACACGGGTTTACCAAACGTCATGGCTTCAGCGACGGGCAGGCCAAACCCTTCCGAGAGCGACGGAAACAAAAACGCTTCGCAGTGGGCGTAGAGCCACAGCTTTGTCGACTCATCGACGGCACCGGGCATAAACAGGCGGTCGGCAACGCCCAGCTTGTCGGCCTGCTCCCGGATATGCTGCGCGTAGGGGTGCTTATCGGGCCCGGCCAGCACGAGTTTATAATCGGGAAAAGCTTCAAGCAGCGGCAGCAACGTATGTACGTTTTTCTTGGGGTGAATGACCCCCACAAACAGCAGATACGGCGTGTCGGCCAGACTGGTTACGGCAGGCGGCACCTCAGCCGGAGCGTTAGCCGGGTCGACGGCCAGGCCAGTATAAATCACTTCCAGCGGCAAGCTATCCGGCACGTTTAGATGCGACCGAACCACTGATGCGGTGTACGTCGAACCGGCCGTGAGCAACGTAGCCCGGTCGATTTTGCGTTGCAGCCGGGCCAGTTTCCGGGCTTTTTTCGCCACCGAATAATCAGCGCGTTCAAGAAAATTAAGGTCGTAAATCGTCAGCATCAGCTTGCTACTACGCTGCCGGATCGGGCTGGGCAGGTACACCGAATCCTGATGCAGACAGTGCCAGACATCGTATGATCCCGGTACCCACAGCTTGCGCATAGCTGACGCTTCGACATACTGCACGTCCGGCCCAAACACGCCCGACTGACCGACTGGCACCAGAAACGTCAGATTCCAGTCGGCCGGGCGTTGGCGCACGAGTTCGTGGCTCAGATGCAGACAGACTTGCCCCAGCCCGCTGTTGAGGTCCCGCATCCGCTCGGCATCGATGAAAAGTGAAGGCATTGATAAAAGGGTATAGACAGGATTACAGGATGGACAGGATTTTTCTTTTTATCATAACATCCTGTCCATCCTGTAATCCTGTCGAAAAATCAGTTACTGCCGGAAAGTTTACCGGTTTTGGGTGCTACACCCGGTTGAGATATTTCGAATTTTTCGGTGGCTTTAGCCTCGGCTACTAGCTTACGAACGTCGGCCAATAGCTGTTTAGCGTCGTAAACCATACCGTCTTTCACCGTATAGGTCACGCCACCAACGCGCTCAACTTCGTTTTTGTCGTTGAGGTGAATCGCGCCCGTGCCGTATAGCGTTTTCAGGTTCGCCAGCGGGTTTTCCTTGACAATGACAAAGTCGGCCAGCTTACCGACTTCCACCGACCCGATCTGATCGGCCATGCCCAGTGCTTCGGCCCCTTTGATGGTTGCCGCCTGTACAACTTCGAGGGGGTGAAAACCCGCTTCGCGCAGCAGTTCCAGTTCGCGGATGTAGGCAAAGCCGTACAGCTGGTAAATGAAGCCCGAATCGGATCCCGTCGTGACGCGACCGCCCCGGTTTTTGTACTCGTTGATAAAGGCCATCCAGAGCTGGTAGTTTTTCTTCCAGGCTACCTCCTGCTCGGTACCCCAGTTGTGCCAGTATGACCCGTGCGAAATCCGGCTTGGGCCATAAAATCGCCAAAGACTTGGCAGGGTGTAGTCGTCGTGCCACTCGGCGCGCCGGGCCAGCATCAGTTCGCGGTTGGCTTCGTAGATGTTGAACGTCGGGTCGAGCGTAAAATCGAGGGCGATCAGTTCGTCCATCACTTTGTTCCAGCGGTCGGTGCCGGCTTTGGCGGCCTGTTGCCAGAGGTTACCCGCTTCCGTAAACCGATCCTGCTCGTTGTTGTAGTTGTAGTTGGCGGGGTAGTTCTGTACCGTTTTGTCTTCAAACAGCGCTTCGGGCAGCCCGTACCAGTGCTCCATCGACGTTAGTCCCGCTTTGGCCGTTGCCAGCGCATTCATCCGGGCGACTTCCAGCTGTGCGTGGTGGCAGGCCGACCGCAGGCCCAGCTTCTTGTTTTCGGCCAAAGCGGCCCGGAATACGGTGGGTTCAGCCCCGAAAAACTTGATCCCGTCGGCACCGCGTTTGGCGTTCTGCTGCACCCAGGCGCGGGCCTGTTCGGGCGTCGTGATCGACTCCTTCGCTCCCTGCCCAAACACGGTGTAGGCTTTGATACGTGGCGCTACGATCTCATTGCGGTCGCTTTTCGCCCGCTGATCGAGCACCCAGTCGAGGCCATTGCCACAGCTTGGGTCGCGGATCGTGGTGATGCCATGACCGAGCCAGAGCTTGAACACGTAGTCGGCACTAGCTCCCTGCGCCTGCCCGCCAATATGCCCATGCATATCGATGAAGCCGGGCATCAGATACATCCCCTCGCAGTTCAGTTCTTTGTCACCGGGGCCTGCCGCCGGGCGACTTTTGGGGTCGATGGCAACGCCCGGAAACCCGACCTGTTTGATCTGGGCGATCCGGTTTTTCTCCACCACAATATCGACCGGTCCCATCGGGGGTGCTCCGGTGCTGTTGATGAGCGTGACGCCCCGGATGATGAGTTTGTTGAACGGTCCGTCACCCTCGGTACGGGGTGACGCTTTTGGCACCTGCGCCACTGCCAGCTGCCCCGCGACAGCCAGCCACAAACAACCAGCGACTAATTTTCGTATACCCTTTATCATTGCCGACAGCGTTAGAGGAATAAGCTAGTCAGCAAGATACGCAGCCATCCAGTAGATTTGCCAAAAAACAGCCCCGTTATGTCAACAGTCATTATCCACGTTCCAGACGAAAAAAAGGAAGTACTTATCAGTTTCCTCCGCACGGTGCCATACGTCACAGTTGAAAACGAGCCGCAAACACCGGCGCCAAAAACGGGTTGGCAGCAGTTACGGGGTACGTATGCCCACACCGGCCTTACGTCGGCTATGCTGGAACAGGCGAACCAACTGGAGAAAGAACGAGAACGTAATCAGACATTTCTTCAATGACAACCCACGTTCTTGACGCTAATGCATTGTTGGCTTATCTAGCCGGTGAATCAAGGGCTGACACAATAGAAACTTTGTTTTACGACGCTGAAGCAAGTAGGTGCCAATTGTACATACATGCCATTAATGCGTATGAGTTATATTATCAGTTTTACCGGCATAGGAGTGAAGACGAAGCCAATCAATTCTGGACCAACCTTCATCGATTACCCGTTACCGTATTATACACGTTTAATGAAGACATTGTAAAAATGGCCGGACGTATGAAGGCTACGTTTACTATGTCTGTTGCCGACTCGTTTTTACTTGCACAGGCCATCTTGCTTAGTGCAAACGTAGTCACATCGGATCATCACGAATTTGATGTAGTCGATCAGGCAAATGTTATATCCTTCTATTGGTTCCGATGAGAACTTTCTTCACCAGACAGTTATTGCTTACTGCTGTAGTGGCGGTCGTTTTTGCGCTGGCCGGTTGTAGGCACCCAACAGGCAGCGATGCACCGATGAACGAACCATCCGCCCCGTTTTGGCAGTACTGGCTTAGCGGCAAGGCCGAACTGAATCGGTATAGCCTGGAACAGGCCCAGTACGGGGCGTTGAACCCCGGCGAAGCGGTATTGATTTTCGTGACGGAAGATTTTCGCACCGATACGCACGTGAAAGCCGAAAGCCCGGAAAGCCGCGACAAGGCCGTACCGGTGTTGAAAACCAACCTGATCAAACGCTTCACGACCGGTATTTATGATTACTCCCTGTTCACATCGGTGTTTACGCCCATCAACAATCCGGCTTATCCGAATACGCTAAAAGTCAGCACTTCGGGGCAGGAATGGTGCGGCCACAGCTATTTGCAACTTGATGAAGATGGTAGCCAATACACCATCGACGGACGATCGTATTTTGAGAAAGAGGTCCACGAGGAGTATGTTGTGGAGAAAATCATGCTGGAGGACGAACTCTGGAACCGTATTCGGCTCGATCCGGCCAAACTCCCGACGGGGTCGATCAAACTGATACCGGGTACAATGTCGGCGCGGCTACGGCACAAACGACTTGACCCGCTGGACGCTACAGCCAAACTCGATGCGTACGAGGGTGTGCTGTTTCCGGGCCGCAATCTGAAAGCGTATCGTATCGAATACCCGACCGACGACCGCAACCTGATGATCGTGTTCGAAGGTATATTCCCGTACAAGATCGTCGGCTGGTCGGAAACGTACAAGAGCAAGGACAACCTGCTGACCTCCCGCGCCATTCTGAAAACAACCATCCAGTCCGATTACTGGAACCACAATGCCCCCGCCGATAGTGTACTGCGCGACACGCTAATGCACTGACCGGCTCACCAACCCAACATCGTATGCGATTTCTCCCTCTGTTACTGCTACTTTTCCTGATGGCCTGCTCGTCAAACAAAGAAAAGTCCCCTAGGACTGATGAGCCCACATTCACGGTCATTTTTCTGGATAAAACCCGCAGCGTCAACGTTAATAAAGCGTTCGTTGCCAGAAAATACCAGCAGGCGATCAACGAAATAATCGAGCAGACTATTCACCAGAAAGGCGACCGGCTGGAAGTATATTTCATCCACGAAAACACCGCCAAAGCCCGCGCGCTGAGCCTGACCGTACGCAGTGAGATGGAAGACGTAGCAGCCGCCAGCCCCACCGACCGGGAAGCCGCCGAAACGGAATTTACGCTACTGCTAAACCGGGAAAAAGCACAGATACGCCAGCGTATATTGCAGGAACTGGCCGAGCAGAATACCGGCTCATCGAATCAGGCAACCGATATCTGGGCAAGCTTACCCGTGCTGGCCAAAGCTAACGAATCAGGTGCGACGGTGAAGGCCTACTACCTCAGCGACATGATCGAGAGCGTAAACGGACCCGATCGGCGCGATTTTCAGAAGCTTCCCCCCAAAGACAATGGGCAGGCGGAAGACTGGGCCAAAACCGATGCGAAGCAGTTAAAACGCTACGACATTGGTAGCCCCGACATAATGATGATTCTGCCCTTCGAGCCCAACGCGTCCGTGAAGCAGAACAACCCAGCCGTTACACAGTACTGGCAAACGCTGTTCAACGAACTGGGCGCGGCCAGCGTAGAGGAGCAGTAGTTGTTTACTACTGCTCCTCTACGCTGGCCCCTGAGAGGTTGGTTGGTGAATGATTTTTTGTCATCCCGAGCCTGCGACCGGGCCGCCGGAGCGGGGATCTTCGGTAACAGGCGGTTTTTCTTCCTTTAGCGAGGATCCCCGCTCCGGCGGCCCGGTCGCAGGCTCAGGATGACAAAAAAGGCGTTTTTGACTCGAAAAATCATTCCCCAGACAACCTCTCAGGGGACGATGAGTACCACAGTTATTCAGCCGTTTCCGTCGGCACTTCGGCCCCTATCGAAAACTCGTAACCGACGCTGAACCCGGAGAAGTCCCGTTTCAGGCAATACGACGTTAGTACCAGCCCGTCGCCTTCACGCCGGACGGCGAGGTAATGAAACATCGGTTTATAGTCAGTGGCCATATCGGGCAGGCGGCTCGGTGAGGTATTCAGCGGCTGACGCAGTCCACCGCCACCGCCGATGACCAGAAACGTTTTACCCTCAAACTCATAGCGTTCGAACGCGTGCGAATGCCCCGTGATAAACAGC
>CAZOQC010000002.1:0-119472 GCA_964581865.1 uncultured Spirosoma sp. | reverse complement strand
AGCTTTGCTTTCTGCGAGGCTACATAAGCCGGAACAAGCCGTTGCTGCACCAGCTTCGACGAGCCAACCAGCTTGCTGTTCGAGTAGGGCGCGTGGTGGCAGGTGACGATCACGACGCGAACGGCTGGATCGGCGTCGAGCGTTTTCAGTGTGTCTTCATACCACGACTGCTGTTTTGCAATCTCGTCGCCCGACATCGTACTGAAATTGGAGTTCAGCATCACAACCGCGATTCCGTCAGTTACCTGCACGTAGCCCGTACTGACGTGTTCGGGAAACCGCTGCTGGAAATTGCGGGCGCCTTTCCGGGGGCGGCCCATCACGTCGTGGTTACCCATAATGGCATACACCGACGTACCAACCGACCGGCATTTCTCCAGAAACTGATCGATCGTCCGCCACTTGCTGGTCCGAAAACCGAGTGACACAATGTCGCCCAGCCAGTACAGTACGGTGGGGTGCAGTTTCACGATCTGATCCAGAATCGTGCGGGTGGCTTTCGTATTCTGGTGTGTTCGCAGTACCAGCCGCTCCACCAGCATGGGTGCCTGCGTATCGCTCAGGAACAGAATATCGGGGTGTTGTTCGGTATCGTTCATTCGTACGTGTCAATCGTTTTTACCAACGAACCAACCGGTAGTTCAGTTGCAGTTGAGCGGCAAAAGCCGCATTCTCCGACGCTACGGCATCGTACCATTTCAGCTCACCCGAAAGGCGGAAGCGGGGCCCCAACGGCTGTGTATATGACGCGGCAGCCATCCAGCCCAGACTCAATGTATTAGTCTGCACGGTGCCGTCGAAGTCGAGTCGCGAATGGATAATATACGCACCCGATCCACCCGTCAGTGATAAGCGCCGGGCGATACTGCGTTCATCGCCACTGAGCCAGGCCAGCGGCATCGAGAATACGACCAGCGCCGGAACCGCCGATACGTACACGTGGCTATTGGTATTATCGACCTGACCCCGGTACGAATACATGGTTGTCCAGCCGGTTTCCAGCCCAATCCGTAACCGGTGGTCGGGAACCCACAACGCCCGAATTGTGAACGGCACCCCGAAGCGGTTAACCTGTTCGTTCGACAGAGCTGCCGGAACACCCAGGTGCGTCGAGTAGTACGACAGCCCGCTCCCTACCGACAGCACAACGGCATATGGTCCGCGCTTACGGGTCGTATCGGCCACCGACCGATTCTGCGCCCGTGCCGGCAGGGTCAGCCCGACGGCAATGAGTACGCCTGCCATAAATTTCAGTGAATGAGACATGACTTACTGCTGACTGTAGTGATAGTAGGCAACGACACAGGCATAGTTCGACAGAATCCCGTCGAAGCGGGTCTGATCGATGAATTCACGGATAAACTGCGGCTCATCGAGTGTCCAGACAAATACCGTCCGGCCTTCGGCTTTCATAGCGTTCACCTCCGCCCTCTGGTCGCCCAGTGTCCAGCGTGGTGCCCAGATATTGGCGTTGATACTGCGGGTGATACTCGTATCGAGTTCGCACAGTACGGGCGTGTTGGCTTTTTCGGGCAATGCGCGGTACAGCGAAACGGCATCATCGCTCGGCAGTCCGATGACAATTTGAAGCGACCGGCCAGCAGCCTTCGCGCGTTGCAGATAAGTCTGCTGAATAGTCTGCACCTTCTGCATCGATCCGATGTATTTGGTATCGAGCCAGACAAAACTCAGGTCCGTCTCATCAACCACCGTTTGCAGGGCTTCTTCCAGCGTTGGAATCCGCTCCCCGTTTACCAGACGAACCAGCGTGTTCAGTTGCTGGTAGGTGTATGCTTCGATGGGGCCAGCCAGACCATTCTTCTGGATCAGTCGTAAGTTGAGCGTATTATCGTGGTACAGAATCGGAACGCCGTCTTTGGTATACCGCACGTCGATTTCGATGCCGGTTGCTCCCAGTCTCGACGCCATCTTGATAATCTCCACCGAATTTTCCGATGCGGGCAGTAAATCTGACGTTCTTCCCCCGCTACGGTGCGCCAGAATCGAGAACGGGCGTGGATTCAGCGGTCGGGCATACGTCATCGTCAGCCGTTTGGTCGGGGTCACGTCGCCATCACCGTATACGCCACTGACGACCAGTGTATCGCCCGTTGCGAGCCGACCCGTAAACGGACTCACGACACCACTCCGACGTACGTTTACCGTAAGCTGCACCAAGCCAATCTCGGTATCCTGCAACCGGCGCCAGTAGCCGCCCACGGCCAGCCCACCCGTTTGGGGTTGCGGTTCCATATCGAAATACCCCACGTTCGACGTAAAAACCGACAGATGATGCGACGTATCGGCTCCGTTGTGCGTGTATGTCCAGCGAAGTACCACCTGCGCACCAAATTTGTCCGACCCGTCGGTAACCGTATATACCCCGTTGATCGCCTGCCGGATAGCTGTCGGGAACTTACCCGAACCAGTCATATTGGAAAAGGTGTAAGGCACGGGGGCTTCGTAATCTTTCCGACAACCCATCAATAAGGTCACCAGCAGACCAGCCAATACCAGATAGCGTGTGTTCACAGGATAAAGCCGAAAATAAGCTGAGGATAAAACAGGTTGCGATCAAACGTATCGTAGAGCGACCAGAGCTGCCAGTTGAAATTGGAGTAAGCCGCCCTCAGTCCTAGTGATACGTGTTTTTTACCGTAGAGCGGCTGCTCGATCACCACGCTCACCGCCAGCCCATTGTACCGGATGGCGTTGCGTTCGATGGCCAGCGTACCTACCTGTGATTTGTAATAAGCGTCCAGAATCGCTTCGCATTTCAGCGTCATCTGCACGTCGCGCGTGAATCGGTAACCGACCGATACGTTCGGAAAATTCTGCAAACCGTACGCCTGACTGTTAAACACGTCTTTGATCTGAAGCACCCCGAACCAGACGTGCATGTCATCGCCCGCTGAGATGAAAAGCCGGTCGGTCAGGGGCCGGGCGTAGCGTACCCCAACGCCTACGTTGCTTTGCACCACCTGCGTCAGTATACGACCGGTAATGAACCAGTTCTTACTAATACCACGCTGAAGATTAAAGTCGATGGCCGGTACATTGACCCGGATTTCTTCGGTTAGTTCGGGGGGTGTCGTCGTGAAAATAGCCCCAATCGACTTGCGCCACCGCCCCGGAATGGGTGCCTGCGGGAAATAAATACCTGGCCGGCGCACACCCGGTTCTATAGCCCGTGGATGGTCAGCTGGAAGCGGCTGTCTGATCCTTCGGGCAGACGACCGGGGTGCCGTCGAGTCAGCCGCGGCTTGTCGCTGCTGACTGTTTGCTGAAAAACCAGCCAGTAGTAGCCAGACCGTCAGCAGCGTAGTCAGACGTATTGGTAAACCATAAATGATCATTGTTGCCAGAATGTGGGATCAAAGGACATAAACCACTATGACCGGATTTATGTTGCGACACGTTTATCTGGCTAACGTTTGTCGCATAAAAAAGCCCTCACTGAATGTCAGTGAGGGCTTACTAGTAGCGGGAGCTGGACTCGAACCAGCGACCTTTGGGTTATGAGCCCAACGAGCTACCAACTGCTCCATCCCGCGATGTTGGGAGTACAAAAGTACGACACTTTTCAATACGTGCAAATAATTTATGCAAAAAAAGTTTTCGACCACTGGAAACGTTTTTAAAAAAGTGGCCGTTGTCTGCAAAAGCCGCTGACAATCAGTTAGCGGGATCACCTACCAATGAACGCACAAGTCGTAGAAAATTTTCCGGCCGATCATAAGGCCGGCTTCGTCAGCATTGTCGGCAAGCCTAATGTCGGCAAATCTACCCTGATGAATCAGCTCGTTGGCGAGCGGTTATCCATTATCACGTCGAAAGCGCAGACCACCCGGCACCGGATCATGGGTATCATCAATGGTACGCATGACGGGACGGAGTTTCAACTCGTTTACTCCGATACGCCTGGTATTATCAAACCACTGTACAAGTTGCAGGAGTCGATGATGAGTTTCGTGCGCGGCTCTATCGAAGATGCCGACGTCGTCCTGTTTGTGACCGATATTTTTGAGCAGCATGATGAAAACGACGTTATCGAGCGGCTGCAAAAATCAGAAGTCCCCATTCTGCTGCTGATCAACAAAGTCGATCAGGCAACGCAGGAGCAGGTACTGGAGAAGATTGCGTATTGGCAGGAGCACTTCCGGGCGGAAGCGATCATCCCCATTTCGGCGCTGAACGGTTTCAATATCGAGCAGGTGTTTGATGGTATTATCACCCGCCTGCCGCAACATCCGCCTTATTTCCCCAAAGACGAACTGACCGATCGGCCGGAACGCTTCTTCGCGTCGGAAATCATTCGGGAGAAGATCTTCCTGAACTACAAGAAGGAAGTACCCTACAGTAGTGAGGTCGTGGTGACTGGCTTCAAGGAAAAGGAAGATATTATCGTTATTCAGGCCGAAATACTGGTTGAGCGGCCCACACAGCGGGCTATTTTACTGGGTGAAGGCGGTAAAATGATCAAGAAAACGGGCATCATGGCCCGCGAAGAACTGGAACGCTTCTTCGGCAAGAAAGTATTTTTAGAACAGTTCGTTAAAGTAGAACCCGACTGGCGGCAGAAAGATAAAATGCTGCGTCGACTGGGTTACGACGAATAACCGAAAGGAGTAATCAGCTAAGCTGACCGGGCGGCCGTCCTACCCGCGCCGAAGTCGGTCAGCTCCGGTTTCACTCTTTCTCCCTTTTTTAGTCATGGCAAATATTGTAGCAATCGTTGGCCGCCCGAACGTGGGCAAGTCCACGCTGTTTAACCGGCTAACGGAACAGCGGCAGGCCATTATGGACAACCAAAGCGGGGTTACCCGCGACCGCCACTACGGCACGGCTGAGTGGAACGGCGTTTACTTTACCGTTATCGATACGGGCGGTTACGTCGTCGGTTCAGAAGATGTGTTCGAGGAATCGATCCGGGAGCAGGTCGAAATTGCGATTCAGGAGTCGACAGTGCTGCTCTTTATGGTCGACACGCAGACCGGCATTACCGGTCTCGACGAAGACTTTGCCAACGTATTACGCCGATCGAACAAGCCCGTTTACATCGTAGCCAACAAAGCCGAATCGGCCGAACGGTCGCAGAGCGCAGCGGAGTTCTACGGCCTGGGCCTGGGCGACCCCTACCCCATTTCATCGATGACCGGTTCGGGCACGGGCGATCTCCTGGATGAAGTCGTCAAGCAATTTCAGGGACCGGGCGTGGAAGATCCAGACGCTGGTGTGCCAAAAATTGCTATTCTCGGTCGGCCAAACGTGGGTAAGTCGTCGTTCCTCAACGTACTGACCGGGCAGGAACGCAGCATCGTTACCGACATTGCCGGTACCACCCGCGATGCCATCAACACGCGTTACAAAGCTTACGGCAAAGATTTTATCCTGACCGATACGGCCGGTATCCGGCGGAAAGCCCGCGTACAGGACAACATCGAATTTTATTCGACGCTGCGCTCGATAAAGGCAATGGAAGATTCGGACGTGTGTATCGTCATGCTCGATGCGACGCGCGGGCTGGAAGCACAGGATCTGAACATCATCGGGCAGGCGGTGAAGGCCAAGAAAGGCGTGGTTATCATGGTCAACAAGTGGGACGCTGTCGAGAAAGACCACCGTACCGCCGACGTGCTGCGGAAGGAGATGATCCAGCGCATGATGCCCATCGATTACGTGCCGATCATTTTTGCGTCCGTCCACGAAAAGCAGCGCATTTTTCAGGTGATGGAAAAAGCGATGGAGGTATACGAGAACCGGAGTAAAAAAATAACGACGTCGAAGTTGAACGACGCGTTGCAACCCGAAATCGAGAAGCTCCCGCCCCCATCGCTGAAGGGCAAAATGATCCGGATCAAATACATGCTTCAGGTACCGACGCCGTCGCCGACGTTCGTATTTTTCTGTAACCTGCCGCAGTACGTACAGGAATCCTATCAGCGGTTTCTGGAAAACAGAATCCGTGACCACTTCGACTTTACGGGCGTGCCGATAACCTTGTTTTTCCGGCAGAAGTAACACCGCTGTTGTTTTATACCTGGCACTGATGCGATAAAACCGCGTCAGTGCTTTTTTTTATCGCAGTACGATGAGCTATGGACGAACGTAAACGGTACTGGGTAGGGGTCGCGCTGGTGTTGCTGTCGGCCTTTTGTTTTGCCTGTAAAGGTATTCTGATCAAGCTGGCGTTCCGCTACCCCGTCGACCCAATCGCGCTGCTGACCCTGCGAATGGCGTTTGCTCTGCCGTTTTATCTGGTCATCGGGCACTATCTGAAACGCATCGAAGGGCCGGTGTCACTATCGCGCCGGGAGTGGGCGGTACTGGCGGCTGTGGGCATAACGGGCTATTATTTCGCCAGTCTGTTCAATTTCATTGGCCTCCAATACGTATCAGCCAGTCTGGAGCGGATACTGTTGTTTATCTACCCCACCTTCGTACTGCTGCTCAACGCTGTCGGCTTTGGTCGGCGGGTAACGCGGCAGCAGCTGGTCGCCCTGCTGCTCACCTATTCGGGCATCCTGCTGGCGTTTGTGGGTAACATCAGCACGTCGGCGCAGGCCAATGTGATGCTGGGGGCCTTTTGGGTTATACTGAGTGGGCTGGTCTATGCGCTGTATCTGGTCGGCAGCGAGTCGGTCATGCGCCGATTGGGATCACAGCGGTTTACGTGTTACGCCATGTTGGCGGCTACGGTTCCGACGGTGATCCACGGCGTCGCTGCGCATGGCGAGACGCTGCTTCACTACCCGACTCCCGTTTACGGTCTGGGCCTGATTATGGCGATTTTTGTCACGGTCATCCCTACGTTTATGATGGCCGAAGGCATCCGGCGTGTCGGGGCAGGCAACACATCAATCATTGCGAGCATCGGCCCTATTTTCACCATTAGTTTATCAACGACCATTCTGCACGAAATTATCAGCTGGCAACAGATTGCCGGTACGGGTCTGGTGCTACTCGGTGTCTTTCTCACAAGCTGGAGCAACCAAAAAAAATCTACTTACATCATCAAATAAGTATACAATTACAATCAGCTGATTATGAGGATATAATCAATAATAAAATCGTTTTTCGATTTATCAACCTGTTTTCATTCCTAAATAAGAAGTTATTGGACCTTTGGATAACTTCAGTCCGGTTTATTGAACGGTAGATGCTGCTTTTGGTCGTAAATTCACCAGTAGACATCCTCCTGTCTCTCTCTTAATGGCACCTGATATGGTTATGGAAAACGACAAACAAATTGATAAGGCTGCATACGTGCTGAAAGCTGTGGCGCACCCGTTGCGCATCCGAATCATTCAGATGCTGAATGAAAATGCCGAACTAAACGTATCGACGATCTATAAAAACCTGAACGCCGAACAGTCGTTGATCTCGCACCACCTGATCAACATGCGCGACAAAGGAATCCTGGATATTCGCCGGAGCGGAAAAAATATCTTTTATTTCCTTGTCGACACGGCCGTGGCGGAAATAATCGAGTGCATTTACCGCAGCAAGATTATTCAGTAGTCAATCCAACAAGCACCAATCAGCCCGGTCAATGACTACACTTTGTAGTCATTGACCGGGCTGATTGCTTACCCACAGACGTTAATTAAACAACTCGCCGGGGCGCATTGGGGGTACTACACCCAAATGGTGATACGCTTTTTCGGTCGCTTCCCGACCCCGCGATGTCCGTTTCAGAAAACCTTCCTGAATCAGAAACGGCTCGTACACTTCCTCGATCGTCTCGGATTCTTCCCCGCAGGCCGTCGCAATAGTGGTGATACCGACCGGGCCACCCTTGAACTTCTCGATAATAGTCGACAGGATACGGTTGTCCATGTCGTCAAGCCCGTTCTGATCGACTTCGAGCGCACTCAGGGCGATTTCGGCAATGTCGACGTTGATATAGCCGTTGCCTTTCACCTGCGCAAAATCACGGGTCCGGCGCAGCAGGTTGTTGGCAATACGCGGTGTACCCCGGCTCCGGCGGGCAATCTCATACGCCCCCTCTTCATCGATGGCTGTACCCAGAATAGCCGACGACCGCTGCACGATACTGGTCAGCAGTTTGGCGTCGTAGTATTCAAGGCGGCAGCTGATACCGAAGCGGGCGCGCAGTGGCGACGTCAGCATACCGGCGCGGGTCGTGGCCCCGATCAGCGTGAAAGGGTTCAGTTTGATCTGCACCGTACGGGCGTTCGGCCCCGAATCAAGCATGATGTCGATCTTATAATCTTCCATCGCCGAATACAGGTACTCTTCCACGATAGGGTTGAGCCGGTGAATCTCATCGATGAACAGCACATCGTTCTGCTGCAGATTGGTCAGCAAACCGGCGAGGTCGCTGGGCTTATCGAGCACCGGTCCGGACGTCATTTTGATGTTGGCGTTCAGCTCGTTGGCAATGATGTGCGACAGCGTGGTTTTACCCAGTCCCGGCGGGCCGTGGAGCAGCACGTGGTCGAGCGCATCGCCCCGTTGCATAGCCGCCCGCACAAACACTTCGAGGTTGTCGAGTATCTTCGCCTGCCCGGTAAAATCCTCGAACGACAGGGGGCGTAACGCCCGTTCGATTTCTTTATCCGTCGCGGTCATGCCCTCGCCCGATCCTTTCATAATATCGTTTCGCATGGCTATAGTGTTGGTACAGAATCTACCCAAAAAGGCTCTAAGCAGCTGATTAAAGGCGAATTCACTTCCTTCAAATGTACAAAAAAACGGCCAGAAATCCAGCCGAAATGTCGACTTACAAGGCGCAGTTTCTGGTCTTTTTCGGGCAAAACAACGCCCTGTCAACCAGCTTATAAATAACTGGTTGACAGGGCGTGTTGATGACTCAGAATCACTACCGGATAAGGAGTACAGACCCGCGTCTGACGATCTTTCCACGGTCGGGAAACGACTCACTTTTGTAGCTGATGACGTACGGGTACAGCATGGAAGGGTAGTCGGAACCCCGGTAGGTACCGTCCCATTTCTGCTCCGGGTTATTCGATAGAAAAATCACTTCGCCCCAGCGGTTGTACACCCGCATTTCGTAGTCGGTGATGTAGTTGGAGAATACCTGAAACTGATCGTTGACGCCATCGTTGTTCGGCGAAAAAGCATCCGGGGCATTCACACGCGGTTCGCACTGATTGATAACACTGGCCGTCGCCGTCGCCGTGCAACCGAGCGGATCGGTAACGCGCAGCACGTAATTACCAATCTGACTAACCGCCAGAACACGGGCCGTGTCAGACAATGGTCGACCATCGCTACCAATCCACTGAAACTGTAAGCCACTGGCACCATTAGCAACCAGTTGGGTTCGTCCCTGATCGCCCACACACAGGGCTGCCTGCTGGGTTACCGCGAAGTTTGGCGCGGGGCGGTCGGCTACCTGTACGCTACTGCTGCCCTTGCACCCCGTCTGCGTATTCGTTACGGTCACGCTGTACGATCCCGGCTGATTGACGTTGATCGTGGGTGTCGTTGCTCCATTACTCCATTGATAAACGTTGCCGGTCAGATCACCCGTTACCAGCGACAGCGATACCGACTGTCCGTTGCATTTGGGCGGGGCCGCAGCCAGGCGGGCAAAGCCAGTACTGTCCAGCCCGACCACGATACTATCGCGCCCGACCTTACAACCGTTCGCATCCTGCACCTGCACGTTGTATCGACCGGGCCCGGCTTTGTCAAAGACGGGTGTCGACGTAATCAGGTTGTTGTTCTGGTCGAGCCACGAGTACGCCACAGCGGTACCACCCGACACCGTCAGCGTGATTGTTCCGCTGTTGGGAATACTACACAGCGCGTCGCGCACGTTCGGCGTCAGCGTCAACTGGTTAGCCGTCGACTTGAGCTGAAACGCTGAATCGACCTTACACGCGTGAAGACTGTCGGTTACCTGCACAGCGTACCGTCCTTCGATCAGGTTAGTTAGCTGGGGTGATCTGGGCAGTACGGCCCCGTCGGTGCGGGTCCAGGCGTAGGTGTACGTGTAACTGCCCGCTGGCGTCACGCTCAGCGCAATAGCCCCATCGGCCGACGTACAGGAACGCGGGCCGGTTAGTGCCGCCTGTAGGCGAATCTGAGGCAGTTCACTAACCCGAATGGTATCGCTGTTTTCGCATGTTGCATTGTCGGTCGGAAACGTGGCCGTCACGCTGTAGACACCGGCGACGGGAGCCGTAATCGTCTTGGTCGTGGCCCCCGTATTCCAGCGGAAGTTTCGCCAGACCTGCTGCGGCACTGTCAGCTCCACCGTCGATTTGTAACAGGTCAACGTATCAGGGCCGAGGTTGAGCGAGGGTACGGGCCTGATCTGCACCCGGATGGTATCGGTTTTGTAACACTCCCCGTTAGCCGCAAAGCCAATCGCATAGTAAAAGCCGGGCCGGGTGAAGGTAATCGTTCGCTGTCGGCCCGCCACGGCACCGTTGACCAGCCAGACATAGTTCGTAGCCGGTACTTTCAGATCGAGTGTTATACCCCGTTTGTTACAGATCACCGTATCCGGTCCCAGATTCATCTGCTGCGGGGTTTCGAGAATCGTCAGGGTATCTTTAATGAGCGTGTCTTTACAAATGCCGCCCGAACTGGTCCGGGTCACGATGTGAAAGCTGACGTAGTATTGGCCCGGCTGCTGATAGGTGTGCTTCTGGGGGGTCAGTGCCGTGGTCGAAACGGGTACGCTGCCGTCGCCAAAACTCCATGTATAGGTTTCCTTCAGCTTGGGGCAGTTGGGGCTACCCTGAAACGTAGTTGGCTGCCGGGCGCAGGTATCGGAATAGGTAAAGCCCGGCCCGCTCGACTGATCGTTGAAGTTCGACACGAGGTTCGGCAACCCAAGCTGACTGGTTTTGCCACCCAGTGATTGCCCGGCCGGGTTGAATTTCAGGCTATCGAGCAGGCCACCATTCGGGTTTTCAATCGTGCCGAGATTCCGGCTGCCCTTAACAGCCACATAAATTCGACCATCCGGGCCAATCTGAATCGATCCGTACTGCCGCGTTGTGCTACTATCGACCACCGTTCGGGATTGGGTCAGTAGTGAATCCTTTTGCGTCAGATCGTACTTAATAACATACGACGATCCCTTCTGGCTACCGTCGCGGTTGGTATCGGCCAGCATCGTTACGTACAGGCTCTTTCCATCGGGCGAAAACTCGACGCCGTAGGCTTTGGGCGGGGCGTTACCCAGCTGTAGCGTTCGATTGAATGTCATTACCCCCGTCGAGTCATTGAACGTATATAGATCGACGGAGTTTTTGGGTGGCCCTGGAATAACGACGGCCATCGGACGATTGCCTTTGCTCGCACTGCTCGTATCAGCCGGGCCAATTTTCATGTACCCTTCCGCCTGCGCCAGCGAGTCAATTTTCTGCCCACCGCAGTAAGTCGTCACGATGGGGTTTTCAGCCGTGGTCAGGTGGCGGATCTCGAAGCAATTGGAATCGAATTTCCGGTTGACAACCCAATACGTCGAGTCCCGATCGTTGCGCACCGATGCCGACTGTTCAGTACCGTTCTGCGTAACCGGAACGTTCTTTTCAACGATGGCACCCTTACCACTGTTCTGCCGCATGTCGACCACACTATAGGTCAGAACCTTATTGCCCCGAATCTCCGATGTGGTATATACGTAATACAAATATTCGCAGCCCCGGCAGGTTGGTTTGGGTACAATCAGGGCCGATTGCGTCGAGCGGCTGTTCCCACCCAGCGGTATCGTTACGGCGTTGGTATCGCCCGGTACGAGCGACTTCATCGGGTTGCCGTTTTTATCGTAGATCGTAATTCCGTCGGAATAAAACAGCAGTTGCCCCTTCGTGTTGGCAATCGACGACGACCCTTCGATCGTGCTCAGGTTACCATCGGTGATTGGCTTGGGCGATCCGCCACCGCCGAAGTCCAGTCCCGCATTCTGCCCGAAATACCACTTAACGCCCTGCGATTCTTTCTTTTCCCCGCAAACGTCGACGTTTATACGGTCCTGGTAGGTACACCCGTTTGGATCGATGGCTTCGACCGAATAACAACCGGAACTATCGACCGAAATAGTCTGCGTCGTATCACCTTTGGGGTACCAGAGAAACCGCAATCCCGACTGCGGTGGCCCACTGGCGTACGGATCGAGCGTAATTTTTTCGCCCTTACAGATGGTCGTGTCCGTTTTCCAGTTAGCAAATGACTGTGGACGATTATAAACCGACACAATCCGGGTCGAGGTTGAGGTTGCTGACGTGCTGGTCGTGCGGGTCAGCGTCACCGTATAGGTACCCGCCTGCTCAAAAACGTGCTGCACAGCCGAATCGCCGACCGCCGTTTTTGTTACCGCCGTACTCCCATCACCAAACGTCCAGACGCGCCGGGTCACACCCGTCCGGACGCTATCGACAAACCGCATGGAATCGGCTTTGCACTGCTGATCGGGCACGCAGGCTTTTCCACTGATCTTGATTCCCTGCGCCCACACGTCGCTGACGCCAGAAATCAGGCACAGCAGCCACACCATCCCCGCTAAATACGTATACTTCTTACCGACTTTCATGGAACTGGCTGCTACCAATGCTCACCCCGCACAATTTCGCTCCAAAACATATCAGACCGTGGGAGCACTACGTTACTATAAACGATGTTGACGAACTAAAATTTTATCCGCCGTCCCACGGAAACGGCACTGTAAAATCCGCTAGTTTTAACGTCTATCTTCCAACTACCCGTACCGTCTTACACTGAATAGTGTTGCAACCCCCAAGTTGGTCCAACTGTTGCTTTACGACTCGTTATGTTCAAGAAATACCTGCTTTTAGGCCTGTTGGTAGTGTCGGGTCGGCTGGCTCTGGCGCAGGACCCGCAGTTTACGCAGTTTTACGCAGCTCCACTTTACCTGAACCCGGCCTTTGCCGGTTCAGCCTACGCCCCCCGGCTGACAGCTAACTACCGAAATCAGTGGCCGGCCATTACCAACTACGTAACGACGATGGTTGGATTCGACCATTATTTCGATCGTATCAACAGCGGTGTCGGTTTGCTTATCAGCAATGACAATCAGGGACAGGGCCGCATTCAGGCTACAGAGATTGGGCTGCAATACGCATACCAGTTTCAGATCAGCGAATCGTCGACCGTGCGGCTTGGTTTGCAGGGTTCGTACGTCAACCGGAATATCAATTATTTCGGGCTGACGTTCGGCGATCAGTTCAGCGACCGGGGCTTTATTTCCGGCAGCAGCACCATCGACCCGGTGGCGCAGGGCGGCTTCCCCAAAAATAAGTACCTTGATTTTTCGACGGGTGCACTAGTCTTCTCCGACTGGTACTGGGTCGGCGTATCGGCGCATCACATCAACCGCCCCGATCAGGGCTTTTTCGTCAATGGCCGGAGCCGACTACCCATGAAAGGCAGCATTCAGGCGGGTCTGCGTATTCCGCTCAACGGCATAACCGGTCTATCCGATGAACTGGACCGCGAGATCAGTATTTCGCCGGTGATTCTGTACAAGTTTCAGGGCAAATACGATCAGCTGGATGTCGGGGCTTACCTGACCTATTCGCCTATCACCGTTGGCGCGTACTACCGGGGCATCCCATTCAAGAAGTATGAGCCAACGATCAACAACAATGACGCAGTAGCACTACTAGCTGGTTACCGGGTCGATAAGTTTTCGATTGGGTATAGCTACGACGCCACGATTTCGTCGCTGGGGGCCAGTGGCGGCTCACACGAACTGTCGCTATCGTACATCTTCGATAAGCCCGAGCGTCGTACCGGTGTCCGTCGGCGCGACAAGAAACTGCCCTGTCCGAAGTTCTGATCCTCAGGTTTAATGTTTAAACTTCCTTCACCACCAGTTGCACCGTATACCGGCTTTTCTGTTCCAGCAGGAGCCGCTTGTTGACCAATACACGATCGATAGTATCTGAATCGTAGTAGCGAATAGTGATCAGCTCCAGCCCATCATTGTAACTGACCCGAAAATCCTGCCGAAGCGTATCGAGCAGTGGAGTTACGCGGGTTGGATCATTGTCAACGACGACGGTGAAGCTGATCGCCGTGTTTTGCATCAGGTTGATTTTCACCCCTGCCTGCGCGAAACGCCCGAAGATGCGACTCAGGTTATCTTCCGCGATAAACGAGAAATCAGTCGGGTGCAGCGAGATCATCAATTGATTGATCTTGAAAATAAACGACGGTGTAGTCAGGTGCTGCCCGGTGTCGCCGATCATCGTCCCCGGCGCATCGGTGTCGATAAACGACCGGACGTACAGCGGAATATTCTTGTTCTGAAGCGGCTTGATCGTTTTGGGGTGAATGACCGTCGCGCCGTAGTACGCCAGCTCGATCGCATCCTGATACGTGATACGTTGCAACAACACAGTGTCGTCAAACCACTTCGGATCAGCGTTCAGTACCCCCGGTACATCTTTCCAGATCGTCACACTATCGGCATTCAAGCAATGCGCCACGATAGCCGCCGAATAATCGGACCCTTCGCGGCCCAGCGTCGTTGTTCGCCCATCAGCTGCCTGCCCGATAAAGCCCTGAATGATCGATACGTGCTGTTTGTCGACCGCGTCGCAGATCCGCTTTTTCGTTTCCGTCCAGTCGACACGCCCTTCCCGAAACGTGACGTCGGTACGGATGAGTTGCCGGGCATCCAGCCACTGCGTCGGGATACCGTCGCTTTGCAGGTGAGCCGCTACGATCTGCGTCGACAGTACCTCACCCAGCGAAACAAGCTGATCGTAGACTTCGTCGCGGCTACCCGTTGCGGGCTGTTGCGTCAGCGACTCCAGTAAAGCAATTGTCTGGTGAACGTGTGAAAAGTCGCCGGTCAGGCCGGCCATGACTCCCTCGTGGTAGGTCCGAATCTGCACCATCTTCGCGTGAATCGTCGCCGTTTCATTCGCCAGCCACGCCCAGACCAGTTCTTCGAGCGCGTTGGTCGTCTTGCCCATCGCCGACACAATCACCACCGACTTCGGTCCCTGCTCTTTCACGATTCGGGCCAGATTCTGCACGCCAGCCGCGTCTTTCACCGACGCCCCACCAAACTTGAAAACTTTCATGATGTAAAAAAATAAAGACAGGATTACAGGATTGACAGGATCGTTCGTTTTAAATCCTGTCAATCCTGTAATCCTGTCAACAATAGAAATCGTGTCAGACCGCTACCGCCCGACCGGCATAAAGTAATTCACGGACAGCGTCAGCGATGCCGGGCGCATCGAATCCGCACTCACGCTGTAGCTCAATCTGTTCGCCGTGTTCGACAATCGCATCGGGGATACCCAACCGTTTGACACGCGCCATGTAGCCGTGGTTCGCCATAAACTCCAGCACCGCACTACCGAAACCACCCATCAGACAGCCATCTTCCACGGTTAGTACCCGATCGAAGCGGCTAAAAATCTGATGTAACAACTCCTCGTCCAGCGGCTTCACGTAGCGCATATCGTAATGCGCCGGTCGAATACCTTCTTTCGCCAGCATCGCAGTTGCTTCGACGGCGTAATTGCCAATGTGCCCGATCGTCAGGATCGCGACTTCGTCACCATCACTGATTAACCGGCCCTTACCGATTTCCTGTTCGTCGAAGGGCGTTTTCCAGTTCGGCATAGTTCCTTCTCCGCGTGGGTAGCGAATCGTGAACGCCTGCTTGCCCTGCTGTACGGTATCCGACTGAGCGGTGTACATCATATTCCGCAGTTCCTGCTCGTTCATCGGTGCGGCCACAATCATGTTTGGCACGCAACGCATGAACGCGATGTCGTAGGCTCCGTGGTGCGTTGGTCCGTCGGCACCGGCAAAGCCCGCCCGGTCAAGGCAAAAAACGACCGGTAGCTCCTGAATGCAGACGTCATGAATAACCTGATCGTAGGCCCGTTGCATGAACGTCGAATAGATATTGCAGAACACCACTTCACCCTGCGATGCCAGACCCGCCGAGAACGTGACGGCGTGCTGTTCGGCGATACCCACGTCGAACGCCCGTTTCGGCATCGCTTTCATCATAATATTCATCGACGACCCCGATGGCATAGCCGGCGTTACGCCCACAATGTGCGGGTTCTGCTCAGCCAGTTCGACCAGCGTATTGCCAAACACATCCTGGTATTTGGGCGGCTGCGGGGTGTCGTATACTTTTTTCTGGATAACACCCGTCACCTTGTCGAACAGCCCCGGCGCGTGCCACTTGGTCTGATCTTTTTCAGCGGGGCCGTAGCCTTTGCCTTTTACAGTCAGCACGTGCAGCAGCTTGGGACCGGGAATATTTTTCAGATCCTCGAGTACACTGGCCAGATGGTCGATGTCGTGCCCATCGATCGGGCCAAAATACCGCAGGTTGAGCGACTCGAACAGGTTGCTTTGGTTGAGCACCGACGTTTTAATGCTCGACTCTACCTTCGATACAATTTCCTGCGCACTCTTACCGAACTTGCTCATCTTACCAAGCAGGTTCCAGACCTCGTCTTTCACCTTGTTGTAGGTTTGCGAGGTCGTAATGTCAGTCAGGTATTCGCGCAGTGCACCGACGTTGGGGTCGATACTCATGCAGTTATCATTCAGCACGATCAGCAGGTTACTGTCCGTAGCCCCCGCGTGGTTCATACCTTCAAACGCTTCTCCGGCGGTCAGGGCACCATCACCGATGACCGCAATGTGGTGCCGCTCATTATTACCCTGCAACTGCGACGCCACAGCCATACCGAGGGCCGCCGAGATCGACGTTGACGAATGGCCTACGCCGAACGCATCGTAGATACTTTCCTTCCGTTTCGGAAAACCCGACAGCCCCTTGTAGAATCGATTCGTGTGAAACTTCTCGCGCCGGCCGGTCAGGATTTTGTGGCCGTATGCCTGGTGGCCCACGTCCCAGATCAGCTTGTCGTCGGGCGTGTTAAATACATAGTGCAGCGCGACAGTTAATTCCACTACCCCCAGACTGGCCCCGAAGTGCCCACCAAAGACGGAAACGTCGTCGATGATGAATTGACGAAGCTCGTCGGCAAGCTGGGACAAACGGGATTTATCGAGTTTGCGAAGGTCGTCGGGCGTGTTGATGGTGGCCAGCAATGGGCCGGGGGTAATCAGCATGATACGTGCCTAATAAGTATCTGTGTGACAAGAACAACCGGTTGGTTTACAATGTTTCCCATGCCGGACGTACCGGGTCGTTCAGGTAACGAAAGTAGTACAAATTTCGGGAATTTATAAATAAACGAAGCCCTCACCCGTCTGGATTTGCGCAGACATCGTGAGGGCTTATATTTTTTCGGTATAGCCTAACTGTTACGCTGACTGGCCCGGAAGAGTTTTTGTTTTTCCTCACGAGTCAGACTCTCATAGCCCGAGCGGGAAATCTTATCCAGAATCGTGTCGACCTCATCCTGGTCGGGCGTATTGACGGCCGGATTGCTGCTACCCGCTGCGTAGCTGGTGGCGGTAGTACCCGCACTACTGCGCTGCCGATACGAAACCCGTACGGGTGGTTTAGGCCGTACCAGATTACTCCACGACTCCATGACCCAGTAGATAGGTCGGCCAATGTCGGTACCGTTTTGCAGTAGCTTCACATACGTAAAACCCAGAAAAGCACCGCCCAAATGCGCCAGATGTCCGCCGGCATTGGCACCCGCCGTTTGCGCAAACGAGAGAATAATAAAGAAAAAGACGATGTATTTGATCCGCACTGCGCCCAGCAACAGCAGATGAAATGTGTAGTTCGGGAGTAGCGTTGCCGCGCCAACGGCTACCGCATACGCAGCCCCCGATGCACCCAGCATCAGCGCCGTATCAGACTGGCTCTGGAAGTACGGTACCGTGTTATAGATAGCCAGATAAAGCAAGCCACCGGCGATACCACCCATAAAATACAAGCCAACGAGCCGTCGGTTGCCCAGGTACTCATCGATCAGCCGACCGAACCAGTACAGAAACAGCATGTTGTACAGGATATGGAAAATATCGTCGTGGGCGAAGAAGTACGTAAACAGTGTCCAGGGCTTGTACAAAAACGCCTGTATACTGCCGGGAATCATAATCTGCTGCCGAATCAGGTAATACATACCCTGATTTTCAGCCATCATAAAGCCAATTTTCGCTAATAACAATAGCAAAAAGACAACCGTGTTGACCAGTATAATTTGCACCAACGTGTTGTTGGGCTTATTAAATTCGCTCCGAAAATCATCAAACAAGCCGCTCATTCCTAGTAAAACGTTTTCCGTTGTGAATTCCAGTATTTGACCAGTATATACGCAAATAGCATTCCACCGATGTGGGCGAAGTGGGCCACATTATCGCCCGCCTGCTGATACAAACCCGAATAGATTTCCAATGCCCCGTAGAAAATAACGAAGTATTTCGCTTTGATCGGTATAGGCGGAAACAACAAAAATAGCTCAGTGTTTGGAAACAATAGTCCAAATGCCATCAACACACCAAATATCGCGCCCGACGCGCCGACCATCGGCTGATCGACCTGCTGACCATACAGCTTGTTGACTATTTTAAGACTTCCCTGCACATATTCCGGGTTGGTCGGCTGCGCATCGTAACTGTCGATAAACTGAGTCAGCTGATCGAAATATCCTCCCGCATGTTCCGTAATAAACCCGGTGAACCCATCGGGTGTTGGGTTGGCGCGGTAGTCACGGACGGCTTCATACACGGCCGACATCTCGTAATAGTTAACGCCTGAAAACAGCAGAGCCGCTCCCAGGCCGCAGAAAAAGTAAAAAAACGTGAACCGTTTCGGGCCCCAGTACCGCTCCAGCATCGGTCCGAACACAATCAGCCCGATCATGTTGCTGAAAATGTGGCCAAACCCACCATGCAGAAACATATGAGTCAGCAATTGGATCGGGTTAAACAGGTCGGACAGAAACGAGTGAAGCCCGTACAACTCCAGAACATTCGGATAAGTGGCCGTAATCAAATAAGCGATTACGTTGAGAATCAGAAGCGCACGAACAACTGGGGTAATATTGAACATTCCGTTTTAATAAGACAATGTACTTCTTTTTAACTTATTTCAGGGCGAACAGTCCCGCAATTTTATCTAACGATAAAACGGTCATAATGGATTCCCCACCCGGTGTGTAACTCGGGTTGGCCGAAGCAAATAGCTGATCGACCAGCGCCCGCCGTTCGGGCGCGCTTAACCGGGTTACGTGCCGCTGCGCCGACCGGCGGGCCAGCGACCGCGCCATTGATTCCTGCCGGTCGAGTTTGAGCCGACCGGTATCTTCCCGCAGCTGAGCCAGCAGATTAGCAAACAGCTCTTCCTCCTTTTCGCCCGTTACCTGCGTCGGGACGCCCCGGAGAATAAACGTATGATGACCCAGTTCGTCAAACTGAAAACCCAGACTCGTCAGTTCATCCCGCAGGTCGATAGCCAGCTGAAAATCAACCGGCGACAGCGCGATCGTTTTGGGAAACAGCAGTTGCTGCGACGATCCATTGTGCCGGGTTAGCGACGCATGAAACTGATCGTACAGAATCCGCTCATAGGCCCGGCGCTGATCGATCAGCATCATACCCGACTTGACGGGAGCCAGCAAATACCGGTTCTGAATCTGTACGATGGCTTCATCGTCAACCACGTCAGGCGTTATCTCGTCGAGCTTATTGGCCCGGCTCCCCAACCGAATCGGCTCACTAACGGGTTCAGGCACAGACACCGGTGTCAGGTCAGGCTGAGATACAGCGGTCGGGGGCGCCGAAGCCGGGCCAAGCCAGTCGCCGGTTGGTGCGGGTTCGGGCCTGGGCACCGTATCAGCTACCCCCTCAAACAGGGCCTGCCAGTTATTGACCGATGGTTTGGGCGCATCGGGCTTGCGGGATGGCATGTCGAAGCTACGCCCAGCGGCCGTGTCGAGTGCCTCTGAACGTAGGGCGGGGGTCTTTACATTGTCAGTCCTGACTGACGGTTGCGAAGCAGGCGCACTGTCGCCCGACATCCACGACGGTGTAATGGCTTTAGGTGCAGTATCAGCCGCTGATACCTCGCCATCTCTCGGCTTTGCCCCCCGTCCACCGACCAGAAAGTTAACGTCGGAGTCGAAATCAAGCGACGGCGACAGGTTGTACACACCCACCGCTTTCCGTACGGCCGCCATCATAATCGCATACACCGACCGCTCGTCGTCAAACTTAATCTCGGTCTTGGTCGGGTGAATGTTGATGTCGATGTGCGACGGATCGATGTCGATAAACAGCACGTAAAACGGATGGCTTCCTTCGGGCAGTGTGCCTTCGTACGCCCCAATCACCGCGTGGTGCAGGTAGTTGTGCTTGATGTACCGGTTGTTGACAAAGAAGAACTGCTCATTCCGCGCTTTCTTCGCCGATTCGGGTTTACCGATGAAACCGCGTACCGTCACGTAGGGCGTCTGCTCTTCGCACTGATTCAGTTGTTCGCGGTAGGTTTTACCGAACATATCGATAATTCGGCGGCTCAGCTTCCCGGCAGGCAGATTGTAAATCTCCTGATCGTTGTGGAACAGCGAGAACGCCACTTCGGAATTCGCCAGTGCCACGCGCTGAAACTCATCGATCACGTGGCGCATCTCCACCGAGTTCGACTTCAGGAAGTTGCGCCGGGCCGGTACATTAAAGAACAGGTTTTTAATGAGCAGGTTGGTACCGGGCAGACAGGAGATTGATTCCTGCGCCTTGATGTCGGACCCCTCTATACGAATGAGCGTGCCGAGCTCCTCCTCCGCCCGACGCGTCCGTATTTCTACTTGGGAAACGGCGGCAATCGATGCGAGGGCTTCGCCCCGAAAGCCCATTGTTTTGATCCGAAACAGATCGTCGGACGAACGAATCTTGGATGTTGCGTGCCGCTCGAAACTCATACGGGCGTCGGTTTCGGTCATACCCATGCCGTCGTCGATGATCTGGATCAGGTTGCGCCCGGCCTCCCGGATAATCACCTGAATTGATTTCGCCCTGGCGTCAACCGAATTTTCAAGCAGTTCCTTCACCACCGATGCTGGTCGCTGCACTACCTCCCCGGCCGCAATCTGGTTGGCAATCGAATCGGGTAGTAGTTGAATAATGTTCAGCATGGCATTAGTGAGAAAGGCAGCTCTGGCAGCAGGGGCCTGATTATCGTACAACAAAATTACACCAAAAAAAAAGCCCCCGCCCAGCGTTTTTTTGCACGGGACGGGGGCTTACTACTTCGTCGTTGATAGTTTGTGGTTTGTAGTTAGCTGACGCGTCTAGGGCTGCCGCCGGAGGAACTACAAATCCCGGCGGGGAACCGCACAAACTACCAACGACGAACCGTTACAAATGTATCGCTTCGCCGTAGGCGGCTTCGGTGGCGTCTTTGATCGCTTCCGACATGGTTGGGTGCGGGTGAACGGTTTTGAGAATTTCCTCCCCCGTTGTTTCAAGCTTCCGGGCCGCCACCACTTCGGCAATCATCTCGGTGACGTTGTTACCGATGAAGTGAGCACCCAAGAACTCGCCGTACTTCGCGTCGAAGATCACTTTTACGAAGCCTTCCGGCGTACCGGCTGCTTTCGCTTTGCCCGACGCCGTGAACGGAAACTTGCCGACTTTCAGTTCGTATCCCGCTTCGCGGGCCGCTTTCTCGGTGTAGCCTACCGACGCAATCTCAGGCGTGCAGTAGGTACAGCCCGGAATGTTGTTGTAGTTCAGCGGCTCGACGTGCGGC
This sequence comes from uncultured Spirosoma sp., assembly GCA_964581865.1. Classification (GTDB taxonomy): domain Bacteria; phylum Bacteroidota; class Bacteroidia; order Cytophagales; family Spirosomataceae; genus Spirosoma. The sequence continues at coordinate 97,787 of CAZOQC010000002.1, read as the reverse complement.
AGTCCGGCGATTTTTTCCAGACAGATGATCGCTTCAGCCGACGCTACGTGGGCCAGTGCCTGCCCTTTCGTGCAGTCGCCAATGGCGTAATAACCTTCCACGCTGGTCCGGTAAAAATCGTCGGTCACAATCTTGCCTTTGTCGACACTGATTCCAACGTCTTCCAGACCAATGTTCTCAATGTTGGCCGTTACGCCAGCTGCCGAGAGCACAATATCAACGTCGAACGTCTTTTCACCGTCGGGCGTTTTGACGAACACCTTGCAGCCGGTGCCGCTCGTATCGACCTTCGTCACCTCTGATTTGGTGAAGATGTCGATACCCATTTTTTTGTACTGTTTCGCCAGTTCTTTCGAGATGTCTTCGTCTTCGACGGGCACTACATTGGGCAAAAACTCGATGATCGTCACCTTCGTACCCATGCTGGCGTAGACGTACGCAAACTCGACGCCGATAGCACCCGACCCGATTACCAGCATCGATTCAGGCCGCTTTTCCAGCGACATCGCCTTGCGGTACTCGATTACTTTTTCGCCGTCGATGGGGACAGACGGCAGCTGTCGCGCCCGGCCACCCGTTGCAATAATGATATGCTTGCCTTCGTAGGTAGCCGTCTTGCCTTCCCGGTCTTTTACCTCGATTTTTTTGCCGGGCTTTACCGTACCGACACCACTGATGATGTCGATTTTGTTTTTCTTCATCAGAAACTGCACGCCCTTGCTCATGCTGTCGGCAACGCCCCGGCTCCGCTTGATAACGGCTCCGAAATCGGCCTGCGCTTCACCCTGTACAGTAATACCGTAGTCGGCCGAGTGCTTGATGTATTCAAAAACCTGCGCTGATTTCAGCAGGGCTTTGGTGGGGATGCATCCCCAGTTGAGGCAGATGCCGCCGAGGCTTTCGCGCTCGACTACGGCCGTTTTCAACCCTAACTGCGAAGCCCGGATGGCAGCTACGTAGCCCCCCGGTCCGCTACCCAAAACGATTACGTCGTACTGTGAAGCCATTGATTGGTTTTAGTTAGTCTCCGGGTGATTGTCAGCGGCTCAAAGCCCGCCAACGACCCTGTGTAAAGAACGCAAAGGTAGGCCGAAAAGTTGATTTGCCCGGATTAGGTCAGATCACCTACCTGGCGAACGAGCTGAATCTGTTCGCCCGCGCAGGCAGGCTCGAAATCGGCGTCGAAGCTGGCTACGGCCGGGATACGGTGCAGTTTGGCGGTAGCGATAATGAGCGCATCGTTAGGCAGCAAATTGTATTGTTGCATCAGATCGAGATAAAGGGGCACGATGCGGTCGTCGGACGGCAGGACGGTGAACTGATTCAGGAATCCCACCGGCGGCTGACTTGTCAGAATAGCCGGTATACGCCGGGACTGTTGCAGCGTCCGGGGCGCCTTATCACCATAAAGCGCTATCCAGTGAAAGGCACATTCACTCAAAACGGTTGAATTAATACATAGCTCATACTTATCATTTTTCGCCAACCAGTCGAGGAGTTCGGTTGCGTTCTGCTTGATGTATTCAACCAGTATCGAACTATCCAGCATGATCCTACTGGTCATACACATCGTATTTATCTACCTGATACGTAGAATCTTTGAAAATGCCTTTGTACCGCTGAATGATCGCCAGCCGCGACGGCTTCGACTCATCAGCGGAGTTATCATGCAATGGACGGATGATAACTTCTACCTCGGCTTTGTCGACGCCTTCGGGCAGGTCGATAATGAGCTGCGGATTTTCGGTGCGCTCGATGGTTTTGAAATAGTGCTGTACCGCTTCCATAGGCCTGTTGGTTTCAGACAAATATACCCATTCCCCGGAAACGCAGACGCCCGGCCGGTTTGTTCTATCTTTGTGTATTCGTAAACACAGAGAGCACAAAGCGCGACCACAGAGATTACCGAGTAATTTCTCCGTTTTCTCCGTGAATCCTCCGTTACTCTGTGTTTAAATCCATTTTTCATCTAGTAAGACAAGTTTATGACAACTGACCAGTTGACCGACTTGAGAGCCAGAGTAGAGGCTTTGAGGGGGTATCTTTGACTACGATAATAAAAAGGCGCAGCTAGCCGAACTCGAACAGCAGACGTTCCAGCCCGAATTCTGGACCGATGCCGCCCGCGCTGAAGGTGTAATGAAGCAGGTCCGAACGCTGAAAGGCTGGACAACGGGCTATGAAAAGCTGAATAGTCAGTTCGGTGACCTCGAAACGCTGTTCGAGTTCTACGAAGCAGGTGACGTGACCGAAGAAGAGGTCGATGTGGAAGGCCGCAAACTGGCCGAAACGCTGGACGATCTCGAACTCAAGAAAATGCTCGGCAATGAGGAAGACCAACTCAGCGCCGTCCTCGAAATCAACGCCGGAGCCGGAGGCACCGAAAGCCAGGACTGGGCCGACATGCTTTACCGGATGTACATGCGCTGGGCCGAAAAGCACGGCTACAGCCTGAAACAGGTCGATTACCAAGAAGGTGACACGGCAGGTATCAAATCGGCGACGATTGAAGTCGACGGGGCACTGGCCTACGGTTTTCTGAAATCGGAAAACGGCGTTCACCGGCTGGTACGCATCTCACCCTTCGATTCCAACGCCCGGCGACATACCTCCTTCGCATCGGTGTTTGCTTATCCGCTGGTCGATGATACGATCAACATCGAAGTCAATCCGGCCGATATTCGCTGGGATACATTCCGATCGGGCGGAGCCGGTGGACAAAATGTCAACAAGGTCGAGACGGCCGTCCGGCTTCATCACCAGCCATCGGGGCTGGTTATCGAATGTCAGCAGGAGCGCAGTCAGCTACAGAACAAGGAAGTGGCGATGCGGCTGCTGAAGTCGAAGCTCTACGAGATTGAAGTGCAGAAGCGTAATGCCGCCCGCGCTGAAGTAGAAGCGGGCAAACAAAAAAATGAGTGGGGTTCGCAGATCCGCTCGTACGTGCTTGACGACCGGCGGGTGAAAGACCACCGCACGGGCTACCAGACGTCGAACACCGATGCGGTCCTCGACGGCGACATCGACCCGTTTATCAAAGCGTTTCTGCTGGAACAGGACGTATAACTGGTATCAATTTTTGTCATTCCGACGACAGGAGGAATCTTCGGTAGTTAGCGATAGAATTGCCTGCTACCAGAGATTCCTCCTGTCGTCGGAATGACAAAAACTTTCACCACATAAAATTGGTAGAGACTTATTGTGCTTACCATTCAGTGGTGTCGGGTCGCCGACCCGACACATTTCCGGGCGAAGCTGATTGCTGACGCAAACGTGTTGGGTCAGGGACCCGACGCCACTAAGAAGATAGTGACTAATCAAACCGCGCCAGGACTTTCTCCGAAACGGTCTGGCCGATGGAGAGCGATGAGGTAGCGGCTGGCGATGGAGCGTTGATAACGTTGATCGCTTTATCGTTTTCCAGAATGGCGAAGTCATCGAGCAGGCCACCCGTGCGGTCGCAGGCCTGTGCCCGGACTCCCGCGCCCCCATCTTCGAGGTCGGCTTCCTGAATGGCCGGAATCAGGCCCTGCAAGGCTTTCGTGAAGGCACTTTTCGAGAACGAGCGGTACATTTCGCCCAGGCCCGTCTGCCAGTATTTAGCCGCCACTTTCTGAAAACCGGGCCACGCCAGCGTTTCGTAAAACTCTTTCAGATTCACGTCCGACTTGGTGTACCCTTCGCGCTGAAACGCCAGCACGGCATTCGGCCCCGCTTCGACACCCCCATGCACCATGCGCGTAAAGTGAACGCCCAGAAACGGGAAGTTCGGGTCGGGAACGGGATAGATCAGGTTTTTGACGAGGTACTCTTTCTCCGGCTTTAGTTTGAAATACTCGCCCCGAAACGGCACGATTCTGACGTCGACGGGGTCGCGCTGGGTAAGCTGGGCAATTTTGTCGGAGTACAAACCAGCGCAGTTGACGACGAGCCGGGTTTCGTAGCGATTTCTATTCGTCACCACAACGGTCATCGTATTGCCGGGCGTCACCTGCTCGACACGCTCAGCCAGCCGGATTTCGCCACCCAGTTCGCGAAACTTATCGGCGTAGCGTTCCGACACCTGCTTGTAGTCGATGATGCCCGTCTGCGGCACGAACATTCCGGCCACGCCCGTTACGTGCGGTTCGATCTCGCGCATCTCGCCAGCCGTCAGCTTTTTTAGTCCCCCCAGACCATTCTGCTGCCCGCGCTGGTGCAGCACATCGAGCTGGGGTAGTTCCTCCTGCTTTGTCGCGACAACGATTTTACCGCACAGATCGTACGGAATACCCTCTGCGTCGCAAAAGTCGAGCAGCATCCGGTAGCCGCGAATGCAGTTGGTAGCCTTCAGCGAACCGGGTTTGTAGTACAGACCGGAGTGGATAACGCCGGAGTTGTGCCCCGTCTGATGCCGGGCGACGGCCGGCTCTTTGTCGATCAGTAAAACGGTGAGTGCGGGCCGTTGCTGCTTAATGCGCAGGGCCGTTGCCAGCCCGACAATGCCACCGCCGATAATCAATACGTCTGTCATGGATATGCAACCCGCCGTTGACTATCGGCCCGGTTTCTGAACCGCAAAGATAAACGATTCCCGTCAGGCAAGCTGACTTTCGATCCAGTCGAGGCCACGCCCATAGAGTGCCTGCGCAAACCGGACCCGGTTATCAAAATCAGCGTCGTCGGAGTATTGCCGATCCATAAACTGTCGCACCAGACGAGCGTTGTCGGCAGCCTGTGGCTGTTCGTAGCTGGTTTCAGTGTCGGTGCGGTAGGCAGCAAAAGCGGGGGCATCACCCTCGAAATGCTGAAAAAATAATGGTCCCTGTGGCGTTCGGACCGCACAGAGTAACCCGCAGGCCCGGCTTGTCGACGGGGCCATGCTCCCTTCCAGCCCACGTTTCAACACCATAACGGCATCGAAACCAGCCAACATAGCCAGTTCGGCCATTTTCATCTGGTACGTAATGTGAAACACCGACGTCACCAGAATTCGGGCGTGGCAGGGGTTCAGTACTTTTTCAAGCGTCGCCAGGAAGGGGCGCTTGATAATCGTCCGTCGCCGGTCGACCCACTGATTCAGCGCGGGCGACAGCGCTTTCTGATCGAGCACCCAGCCGTAACCGTCAAGGGGCGTGTCAAGCTCATGGTTGCTTTGCAGAAACTGAACGCCGAGGTGCATGTACAGGTCCAGCGCATTGAGCGTAAACTTAGGACCACCCGACCGCCCAACAACCGATACAGCTCCGTAGCCGCGTTTCTGCATTAGTTGGGCGAGTAGGGGCGTGATAAGGTAGTTGTTTTCGACGCCGTCGAACGGTTCGGCCAGTTGCACCAGTGGTCGGTCGGCACAACTGATTGGGCCAAAGCCGGGCGTATACGTCCGTTCGGCAGCGCGCATCAGACCGTAGTATTCTTCGTTGGTTTCGTGCCGCACCCGCATAATACTGGCGGCCAGCCCCCGAAACGTTTCGCAATCGCCATCGCCGAACAGATAATCGCCAAGCTGCTCCGCTTCGCTTACCTGTAGGTTATGACCGCGTACCAGTTTGGTCGCGATGGGCAACAGACCGGCAGGCAACTCAGGACACACTTTATTGATAAAAAACGTCTGATGGTCGAACGCGCCTTTACCAATTGTGTCTTCCAGCGTTCTTTCGTCGGGGGTGGGGCCTTTGGCAATTAACGCGCCCAGAAAAGCCCCCCGCTGTAGCGGATGCGCGTCGGGGTCTGTCAGGGCCGCGCGGCAGTCGGCCAGTAAATCGGGCGGCAGCGGTTTACTGCCGTATTTACCAATACCGATATGTTTGATACCCCGCCCCAACGCTGTCTGGGCAGGTGAGTCAAGCGTAAGATGAACCGTCGACATGGCAACACAAATAAACAAGTAGCGAAATAAAACAGTCAGGACCAACTACCTACTGACAGGCATCAGCGTCGGCACAGTCATTGGCGCAGCAAGCTGGTCGTAAGCCATCCAGTCGGGATGTAAGGCTACAACTGCCCCGATTACGATTATGGCCGGATTACTTAGCTTTCGGTCGGCCACCGTTCTGACGATCTGATCGGCGGTTGCGAGTGCTATCTGTTCGTCGGGACGGCTACCGTTCTGAATAACGGCCACCGGCTCGCTGGCCCGGCCGGCTTTACGTAGCAAACCGGCGATTTCGGGCAAGTGTTTCATACCCATCAGGATCACCAGGGTCGCCGATGAGCGCACAGCCGTCGGAATATCACTCGATAGCTGGTGGTCTTTTGTCGTGCCGGTCAGCACCCAGAACGATTCGCTGACACCCCGGCAGGTCAGCGGGATACCGGCCAGTGCGGGCACAGCATAGCTACTCGACAAACCCGGTATTACGGCCGTTTCGACTCCGCAATCCTGCGCAAAAACCATCTCTTCAAACCCACGCCCAAACACAAACGGGTCGCCCCCTTTCAGCCGCACCACATGCCCGTGACTGTGCGCGTACTGCACGATCAGATGGTTGATATCGCCCTGCGCAAACTCACAACCGCCCCTGCCCTGCTGCCAGGGGCGTTTGCCCACGTAAACCAGTTCGGCCGAGGCAGGTGCGTGCTGAAGCAGATCGGGATGAACAAGTGCGTCATATAGCACTATGTTGGCCGTTTGAAGCGCCTTTACTGCCTTGTAAGTAATGAGGTCCGGATCACCGGGGCCCGCACCAATCAATGTAAGTCTGGGTCTCTGATTCATGGTCTGCCAACGGTCAACTAGTCATAAATATGATGGAACCGGGAGTATTACTACTGCGTACAACTACTCAGTAAAATTAATAATTAATTTCTCCATTCTCAGAATTTAGTATAAGTTTACACAGTAAATAACAAATTTTCATCTGCATAAATACCATTTTTCCATATTTTACTAATTAACAGTGAAATAGTGCAATTTGGATTCATTCAGTAAAACGTGTTCCATTTTTAAACCCGTTGTTCATGAAAAACATTGTGGTAGCCGGTAATGGCATGGTTGGCTATAAGTTCTGCGAAAAGCTATTGGCCAGGCATAGTGAGGGGCTAACTGATGGCGGTCAGTTCTCACTCACAGTATGTGGTGAAGAGCCCCGGCCAGCCTACGACCGGGTTCATTTAAGTGCTTTTTTCTCCGGTACGTCGGCCGACGCGCTGGCGATGGCGCCGGCCAGCTGGTACACCGATAACAAGATCGATCTGCGCACCAGTCAGTGCATTACGCACATCGACCGGAAAGCCAAGACCGTGACAACGCACACGGGACAGGTCGTTTCGTACGATACGCTGATTATGGCAACGGGCTCGGCTCCCTTCGTACCGCCGGTACCGGGCGTGCAGAAAGACGGCATCTTCGTTTATCGCACCATCGAAGACCTCGAAGCCATGATGGACTGGGGCAAAAGGGCGACGCGGGCGGTCATCATCGGCGGTGGACTGCTGGGGCTGGAAGCGGCCAAAGCGACACTCGATATGGGCCTGGAAACACACGTAGTCGAATTTGCGCCCCGCCTGATGCCCCGGCAACTCGATACGGCTGGTGGCGATATGCTCCGGCAGAAGATGGAGGACCTCGGTATCCGGATTCACCTGAGCAAAAACACGGCGGAGTTTGAAGGATACGACCGCGTGACGGGTCTGCGCTTCGCTGATGGGTCGGTACTGGAAACGGATATGGTCGTAATCTCGGCGGGTATCAAACCCCGCGACGAGCTGGCCCGCCAAAGCGAACTTGCCGTTGGGCCACGGGGCGGTATTCTGGTCAACGACCTGCTGCAAACCTCCGACCCGGACATCTACGCCATAGGTGAGTGCGCCCTGCACAACAGCATGATTTACGGTCTGGTAGCCCCCGGCTACGACATGGCCGACATTGTGGCCGCGCAGATTACCAGCGGTGGTTCGGGCAAGACGTTTATGGGCTTCGACATGTCGACCAAGCTCAAGCTGATCGGTGTCGACGTGGCCAGCTTCGGTGATCCGTTCTGCGAGCAGATTCCCCACCGGACTATTGTCTGGGAAGATCGGCTGGCGGGTATTTACAAGCGGCTGAACATTACTGAAGACGGCAAACATCTGCTGGGGGGCATTCTGGTGGGCGATGCCGACGCGTACAACATGCTGCTGCAAACCTGCAAAAACCGGATGGTGCTGCCGCCGTCGCCCGAAGACATGCTGCTACCGGCCCGCAAAGGCGAAGCAGCGTCGGGCGGTGCGGGCGTGATGGCCTTGCCCGACGAGGCCGTTGTCTGCTCCTGCGAAGCCATTTCGAAAGGCACGATCTGTACAGCCGTTACCGAGAAAGACGCTACCGACGTTCTGGCGATCAAGAAATGCACGAAAGCCGGAACGGGCTGCGGGGGCTGCGTGCCGATGCTGAATGACCTGATCACGGAAACGCTCAAAGCGCAGGGCAAGATCGTACGGAAAGTACTGTGCGAGCACTTCGACCTGACCCGTCAGGAACTCTACGATCTGGTGCGAATCAACGGACAAATGACGTACGGCGACGTCCTGACGCAATACGGTACCGGCTGCGGCTGCGAAGTTTGCAAACCAGCCGTCGCATCGATTCTGGCCAGCGTACATAACCAGCTGATCGCCAGACAGGCCGTTATTCAGGACACCAACGATAAGTACCTGGCCAACATTCAGCGGGGGGGTACGTACTCGGTCATGCCGCGCATCGCCGGGGGTGAAATCACCGCCGATAAGCTGATCGTGCTGGGCGAAGTAGCCAAGAAATACGACCTGTACTGCAAGATCACCGGTGGGCAGCGCATCGACCTGTTCGGTGCCCGCGTCGACCAGTTACCCTACATCTGGGAGGAACTGATCGATGCCGGTTTCGAGAGTGGTCACGCCTACGGCAAATCGCTCCGCACAGTGAAAAGCTGCGTGGGCTCGACCTGGTGCCGCTATGGTGTGCAGGACTCCGTAGCGTTTGCCATTGAACTGGAAGACCGCTACAAAGGGTTGCGCTCACCGCACAAGCTGAAAAGTGGCGTATCGGGCTGCGCCCGCGAATGCGCCGAAGCCCAGAGCAAGGATTTCGGCATCATCGCGACCGATAAAGGCTGGAACCTGTACGTCTGCGGCAACGGGGGCGTCACGCCCAAACACGCCCAACTGCTGGCCACCGACATCGACCGCGAAACCTGCATCCGCTACCTCGACCGCTTCCTGATGTTCTACGTCAAAACGGCTGAGCCGCTGCAGCGAACGGCCCCGTGGCTTGAGAAGATGGAAGGCGGCATGGCGTACCTGAAGAGCGTGGTGATCGACGACGTACTGGGTATGAACGAACAGTTTGAGCAGGAAATGCAGCATGTCATCGCCACCTACCAGTGCGAGTGGAAGTCGGTCGTGGAAGACGAAGCCCTGCGCGGTCAGTACCAGCACTTTGTCAACGCCAGCGACACCGACGAAACCCTGGCATTTGTCTCGAACGGGCGGGGACAGAAGCAGCCCGCGAAATGGTAACCCTCCTTCTCCGCTACTAGTATGACAACTGAATTCGAAAGCCCAAATACCCTGAACTGGCATGCTGCGGCCCCGGTTAGTGCGTTTCCCGCCGATGGTGGTGCCTGCGTAAAAATTGGTGAACGCCAGATTGCTGTCTTTAACTTCAGCCACACGGGCGAGTGGTATGCCTGCCAGAACATGTGCCCCCACAAAATGCAGATGATTCTATCGCGGGGCCTGATCGGCGACCAGAAAGGCGAACCCAAAGTGGCCTGCCCATACCACAAAAAAACGTTCTCGCTCTGCACAGGTGAAAACCTTAACGGTGATAGCTACCGCATCGACACGTATCCGGTTCGGGTCGAGGCAGGTATGGTTTACATCGGTTTATAACGAATCGGGCGGCTTCTCACAGGAGTCGCCCGGTCTTTTTCCAGCCGGTGAAGCAATCGGCAGCAAACCAGTTTCCTCTTTCTTCGTCGATTCAGTATGGTTATGACGCGGTTCACCCAACGGTATATTCTGGCCCTGTCGGTAGTGGCCGGTCTGACTATTTTTGGCCAGGTACTGGTACATCGGCAACTCGACGGTCAGACCAGCGATTCGTACGTCGTCAATCATGCCGGCCGACAACGATTTCAGAGTCAGCAGATTGTGAAAGACGCCTTGCTGATGATTCGCGAGGCTGCACCCACCGGTTCTACGCGCGAGCTGGCGCAGACACAACGGCAGGTACTGGCCCGCTGGGAACGGTTCCATGCCGAATTAATGAGCGGCCATCTCACCGACCTGAGCCAGACTGTACCGAACAGCGACCGCATTCAACGCTTGTTCCGGCAGATCGACCCAAACTTCCGGGCGATTCGGGATCAGGCTCACCGGTTGCTCGACCTGACCAGTCGCCCCGTTCGTGACAGGGTAGCCGAGCAGGCGGCCGTTCAGATCATGCTGACGCACGATACGCTGTTTCTGAATCAGATGGACGCGATCGTCCGGCAGTACAGCCTGGAAGCAACCGAAAAAGTCGAACGACTGCGTACCATCGAAAACTGGCTGCTATTCGTTACACTGGCCGTACTGCTACTCGAAGCCCTGTTGATTTTTATGCCAGCGGTGCGGATAATTCGTCAGGCAGTCGATCAGTTGACAGCGGCTCACCAGAAGACCGAGCGGGCCAACGAAGCCCTGCAACACACCAACCAGTCATTGAAACTGGCACAGCATCAGCTCATGCACGAAACAGCGCGGCACCACAAGCGGCAGCTTGCCGAGCAGCGGATGCGGCTGTCGGCGGTGGTACAGGGGCAGGAAGACGAGCGTCGGCGGCTATCGCGCGAATTACACGACGGTATCGGGCAGATGCTGACCGGGGCCAAGCTGCTCTCCGAAAATATTCGTTCTGTCGATCAACTGCCCCCCGCCGATCAAACCAATTTTGGCAAACTGAAAACGTTGCTGATACGCATCATTCAGGAAACCCGGCACGCATCGAACAACCTGATGCCACCTGTACTGAGCGATTTCGGCCTGCTGGCAGCATTACGTCAACTAACCGAAAGTCAGCGTGAGCAGACTGGTGTAGACGTACTTTTCCGCTCGAAACTCTTGGACGTCCGTTTCAATCCGGCCGTTGAAATCGGACTGTACCGGATTGCCCAGGAAGCTGTCAATAATGCGGCCAAGCACGCGGGGGCCAGTCAGGTCGTGATTAGTCTGAACTGGCGCGCCGATCAGTTACAGCTTCGTATCAATGATGATGGCTGTGGATTCCAGTATCCGCCCCCACCAACCGGCAATCAGTCGCAGGGATTACACAATATGCGGGAACGCGCCCAGCTACTCGATGGCACGTTCCGGCTCATTTCACGGCCGGATGCCGGAACACTGGTTCAGGTGAGCGTTCCAGTCGGTGTAGCGAACCACGCGACACTGCGCTCTATATCAGCAATACGCTAAGTAATTAATGCAATTATCGAAAAGGACTTTTCTTAGAAAAAACGAAATTATTTAAATCTTTTTAACCCTTTTGACAAAATTTAGTATTGTTATTTTATAAAATCGCAGTAAATAACTTTTGTCATTAAGAATTTATACCTACTTTTATTCTGTCATTAATGATAATACTACTTAGTAGTACTACTTAGCTCATCAGTAGTACTACAAGCCAGCATGTAGCTGACCGGTGAATGGCGGTTTGCCGGTCAGACACAAAAAACCCCGACAGGATGGCGGTCCTAACGGGGCAAAAGGTCGAAAGTTTTATTGTGTTCCACTTTAAACCATGTCAAATGTATGAACTTTTTCATACGTAGCAAAACTATTCTAAGTTTTTGCGGACTGGTGGCCCTCACCGTACCCACCGTATCAGCTCAATTCACCTTCAGCGGTCAACTCCGAACGCGTACTGAATACCGCAACGGACAAGGCACTTTACTCAGAGAAGGCGATAGTCCCGCTTTTTTCACCTCGCAGCGCACACGGATCAGCGCGGGGTATGCCGGTTACCGGATCAAGGCATTTGCTACCGTGCAGGATGTACGGGTCTGGGGGCAGGATGCCTCAACGATCAACCGCACGACAAACGCCGACCTCAACGGCCTGATGCTCCACGAAGCGTGGGGAGAACTCAGCCTGCTCGATACGAACAAGACCAAGCTCGGCAAAGAGTTCGCCCTGAAGGTAGGTCGGCAGGAACTGGTCTACGACGATGTGCGGCTGCTCGGTAACCTCGACTGGCTTCAGCAGGGTCGTCGGCACGATATGGCGCTGCTGAAATGGGCCAACAACGGCTGGATGCTCCACGGCGGGGTTGCGTATAACCAGAACCGCGAACTGAAATCGGGAACGGTCTATAACGGCGTACCAACGGCTTATGCTGCCGGTACCAACGGTATTGGCACCGACTACAAGTCGCTCCAGTTTGTGTACCTGGGCCGTAAATTCTTCGCGGGCAATTTCTCGCTACTGGCTATCAAAGACGACTTTAGCCAGTACACAACGACTCCCGCCAGCGGTACGGTAGCGGCCACAACGACCTACTCCGATGCGACCTGGAGCCGGGTGACGGCCGGGGCTTACGTCAATGCGCAGTTTAAAAAACTGGGGGTGAAAGCCGAAGCGTATTACCAGGGTGGCAAGTACCGCGACGGTCGGGATCTGAGTGCGACGTTCTACTCACTGGTGCTGTCGTACGCCACCAGTCGCCGGACGACGTTGCTGGGCGGTATCGACCACAGCAGCGGCAACGACCCCAGCAATACCACCGGCACGAGCCACCGCTTCGACCCCCTCTACGGCACCCCGCACAAGCACTGGGGCTATATGGACTACTTCTACGTCGCCGATGGCTTTGGCACGGGCGGCCTGTCGGACCTGTACCTGAAACTGCGCTACAAACCGCTCGACCGGTTCACGCTTAGCTTCGATGCCCACCAGTTTACGAGCACTAATCCGATTATGGGTCTCGACCGGGTCGAAATGAATAAACCCTCATTCGGACAGGAATATGACCTGATCGGGCAATACGCCGTGACGAAGCAGATCGGACTGGAAGGCGGCTACTGCATGTTCAACGCCACCGATGCCCTGGCCGCTGCCAAAAGCGTCGCAACGCCGAAGAAAACCGCGACCTGGGCTTACCTGATGGTCAACCTGCGATTCTAACCCACTGCGTAACTACCTGATACGATGAAAAAATCAACTATACAGTTTCTGGCCTCCTCGCTGGCGGTCGTCGCCACGGCGGTTGGCTTCATGGCTTTCTCGCCGAAAGAAGAGGAACCGATCAAGATTGGCTTTATTCCTCTCACTGACTGCGCGCCGGTTGTGATGGCCAAAGAACTGGGCCTGTACGAAAAGTACGGCGTCAACGTACAGCTTAGCAAGGAAGCGTCCTGGGCCAACGTCCGCGACAAAATCCTGACGGGCGAACTGAACGCGGCTCACTGCCTGTACTCGATGCCATTGTCGGTGTACACCGGTATCGGGGGCAAAGCGGGTTCGGAGATGTTTATCGCCATGATGCTCGACAACAACGGGCAGGCCATCGCCCTCTCGAATGACTTCTGCGGCAAGCTGGGCTTTCGGCAAACCAACAAAGTTGCGGCAGCGGTCAACGCCAAGCTGAAGGCAGAGAAAGAAGTGACGTTTGCGATTACATTTCCCGGTGGTACGCACGACCTCTGGATGCGTAACTGGCTGGCGGCAGCGGGCGTCGATCAGAAGAAAGTAAAGATCATTACAATACCCCCACCGCAGATGGTGGCCAACATGAAAGTCGGCAACATGGACGGTTTCTGCGTGGGCGAACCCTGGCCGGGCGTGGCGGTGAAGCAGGGCGTTGGTTTTACCGAAATTACGACGCAGGACATCTGGAAGCACCACCCCGAAAAAGCACTTGTCGCCAACAAGGAATTTGCTACGAAAGACCGGGAGAAGCTGAAGCGGGTAATGATGGCGGTACTGGAAGCCTGTAAGTGGCTCGACAATGCAGCCAACCGCAAAAAAGCTGCCGCGACGATTGGCCGGGGGCCGTTTGTCAACGCGCCCGCCGATGTGATCGAAAACCGCATGAGCGGCACCTACGATCTGGGTTGCAATCAGGGTCAGGAAATTTACGGCGACGACATGATGCAGTTCTTCCGGGGCGGTCAGGTCAACTTCCCCCGCAAATCGCACGCGATCTGGGCACTGGCGCAGTACGTTCGCTTCGACTACCTAAAAACGCCCCCCGACTACAAAGCCATTGCCGACAAGCTGGTGTTGCAGGATCTCTACAAAGAAGTGGCGACGAAGATGGGCGTCAAGATTCCGAACGATGACATGAAGCCGTTCTCGCTGGCAATCGATAAAACACCGTTCGATCCCAATAATCCGGCAGACTATCTGTCGAAGAAGTAAGCAACTACCTGTTTACGATCACTCAATCCGAAAACGGGGCGACTCGCCCGAGTCGCCCCCCAATCACATGGAAGCACTAAGTAATCAGGCAGCCATCGCCCTCGATGAAGCCCCAAAATCAGCCCTCAGCGAACGGATGTCGTCGCTGACCGATTCGCTGAAATCGTCGCTGGCGTCGCTGGGCTATGCCGCACTCGGCATGCTTACGCTAATCGGACTATGGTGGCTGGTCAGTATCGTCACGAAGAACGAAATACCAACCCCAGCGGCTACGTGGGAGGTGTTTAAAACACTGATCGAAGACCCGTTCTACGACGCGGGACCCAACGACAAGGGCATTGGCCTCCAGCTGTGGAGTTCCATTATCCGGGTATTTACCGGCTTCGGACTGGGTTCGTTAGTCGCCATTCCGCTGGGACTGCTGCTGGGTGCCAACGATTTCTGCCGGAAGGTATTCTATCCCATCATCCAGATTCTCAAGCCCGTGTCGCCACTGGCGTGGTTTCCGATTGGGCTGATGTCGTTTCAGTCGGCGGAGAAAGCCACGATCTTCATCATTTTCATCACCTCGCTCTGGCCGACGCTTATCAATACGGCCTTTGGCGTAGCCTCGCTGCCGCAGGACCACAAGAACGTCGCCAAGGTATTTGGTTTTTCGACCTGGCAGTACATCACCAAAATTCTGCTGCCCTTCAGCCTGCCCCACATCATTACCGGTCTGCGCCTGTCGATTGGCGTCGCGTGGCTGGTCATCGTGGCGGGTGAAATGCTATCGGGCGGGGTCGGTATCGGCTTCTTCGTCTGGGATAGCTGGAATGCGCTGAGCCTGGAAAAAGTAATCTCGGCCATCCTCATCATCGGCATCGTGGGTCTGCTCCTCGACCGGGTCTTTACCGCCATCGAAAACAAGGTGTCGTACGCGAAATGAGTTTGTAGTTAGTCGTTCGTGGTTCGTAGTTCCTCCGGCGGTATCGCCATCCGGTAGCCACCGCCGGAGGAACTACGAACCACCCGGCGGCCCGGCACAAACCTCGAACAACGAACTAAAAAACTCAACCCATGTCTCAGATACAACTTACCAACGTCGAAATAGCCTTTACAGGCGCGAAAGGCCGGTTTGTGGCGGTTCGCAACGTCAACCTGACCATACAGAAAGGCGAGATTGTCGCGATCATCGGCCACTCCGGCTGCGGCAAATCGACCATCCTCAACGCCATCGCCGGGATGAACAAGATCACGGGGGGCGAACTGCTTATCAATGGGCAACCTGTCAAAGGGCCGGGGCCTGACCGGGGCATGGTCTTCCAGCATTATTCGCTCCTGCCCTGGATGTCGGTCGAGCGTAATATCCGCGTGGCGGTCGATGCAGTGCTGAAAGACAAATCGTCTGATGAGAAGGCCGAGATCGTGCAATACTTCCTGAAAGCCGTTAACCTCGAACAGCACCGGAATAAGCTACCGAGCGAGATTTCAGGCGGTATGAAACAACGGACGGCTATTGCGCGGGCGTTTGCCATCAACCCCGAAATCCTGCTCCTCGATGAACCGTTCGGTGCCCTCGACGCCTTGACCAAAGCCGACATGCACGTCGAACTGCTCAAGCTATGGAACCTCGACAACCGGCAGAAGACAATCATCATGATTACCCACGACATCGAAGAAGCCATCTTCCTGGCCGACCGGATCGTGGTGATGACCGACGGCCCATCGGCTACGATTCGCGAGATCGAAAACGTCACCATCGAGCGGCCCCGCCACAAAAAAGACGTGGCCCACTCACCCGTCTACAACCAGATCCGCGACCGTATGCTCGACCTGCTGGTCAGCAAACTGTCGATTGCTGATTAAACCCCACGGAAGGCCCCCCGTAACTCATTCCCATTTACTAATACCCGTAGTACGCATGAATAAAGTAGACATGACCGAAGCCATCATGGTCGCCAAAGCCGCAAAAGGCGCACAATGGCAGGAAATAGCCGCCGTGATTGGCCGGTCAGACGTATGGACGACCTCGGCCTGTCTGGGGCAGAATACCATGTCGGCCGACGAAGCGCAGCAGGTTGGTGATTTTCTGGGGCTGGCTCCCGAGGTGGTAACGGCCTTGCAGGTATTTCCGACTAAAGGCTTCGGCCCCCACGTACCGACCGACCCGCTGCTGTACCGATTCTTTGAAATCTGCTTCGTCTACGGCCCTACCATCAAGGAGATCATTAACGAAAAAGTGGGGGACGGCATCATGAGTGCCATCGACTTCACAATGGACATCGACAAGGTCGAAGACCCCAAAGGCGACCGCGTCAGAATCGTGATGAATGGCAAGTTCCTGGGGTACAAAAAGTGGTAACCGCATAACCAATTTCTTTCCATAAAACGACTGCTTATCATGGCAACCGGCAAACTGACCAGGCTCAACATCTTCTCGGCATCGGGGATTCAGATGCGCACCTTCCACATTACGTGGCTGACGTTTTTCGTTTGTTTCTTCGGCTGGTTTGGTATCGCTCCGCTGATGCCTATCATCCGCGAAGACTTACACCTGACCAAACCGCAGATCGGTAACGCCATCATCGCGGCCGTATCGATCACGGTGTTTGCCCGCCTGATCGTCGGTCGGCTGTGCGATACGCTCGGCCCCCGGATCACGTATACCGGCCTGCTCATTCTGGGGTCGATTCCGGTGCTGGGCATCGGTCTGTCGCATAGCTATGAGTCGTTTTTGTGGTTCCGGCTGGCGATTGGCGTTATCGGTGCGTCGTTCGTCATCACGCAGTTTCACACCTCGGCCATGTTTGCCGATAACATAAAAGGCACGGCCAACGCCGTTGCCGGGGGCTGGGGCAACCTGGGCGGGGGCGTCACCAACATGGTGATGCCGCTGATTCTGGGCGCGTTCGTAGCGGCCGGCTACACCAAACCCGAAGCGTGGCGGCTGGCCATGCTTATTCCGGGCGTCATGCTGCTGGTGATGGCCGTTGTCTATTACCGGTTCACGAAAGACACGCCCGAGGGCAACTATTCGGAGATTAACCGGACGAAAACGCCCGAAACGAACCCCGTCAGCTTTGGCACGGCCGCTGCCGACTGGCGCGTGTGGGCGTTGTTTCTGGCCTATGGTGCCTGCTTCGGCATTGAAATTACCTTCGATGGTGTGGCCGCGCTCTACTTTACAGACACCTTCAAACTCGATCTGGCCACGGCCGGTCTGCTGGCGGGTGTCTTTGGGTTCATGAACATTTTCGCCCGCGCACTCGGCGGTATCGTCGCTGACAAAGTAGGGGCGAAATACGGGATGCGCGGTAAAGGTGTGCTGCTGGCAGCGGTGTTGCTGCTGGAAGGCTTAGGCATCATGCTGTTCTCACAGATGGGCAGTGTGGCCCTCGCCGTCGCGGTCATGCTGACGTTTGCGCTGTTTCTGAAAATGGCCAACGGTGCTACTTACGCCATTGTGCCGTTCGTGAATAAGCGGGCGGTGGGTGCTGTCAGCGGTATCGTGGGAGCGGGCGGCAACGTCGGTGGCGTACTGGCAGGCTTCCTGTTCAAGTCGGAAAGTATCAGCTACGGGCAGGCTTTTCTCTACATCGGTATCGCCGTGGCTGTTGTCTCGATGATTATTGCCGTCACACGTTTCGAGAAAAAGCCGGTGGCCGAATCGGTTGCGGAGTTCGCATAAATCAGTCAGTTAATGATAAGGGGAATGAGCAGAATACGCGGCCGAAACCGTGAATTCCGCTCATTCCCTTCCCTGTTTTCTCTCTCTACTCGCATGGTAAAGTCAACCTGTTCGTATTGTGGTGTCGGCTGTGGCGTGTTGGTTGATAAAGACCGCAACGGTCAGCTAACGCTTCAGGGCGACCCCAGTCACCCCGGCAGTAAAGGCATGTTGTGCTCGAAAGGCATGAACCTGCACTACACGGTCATGGACCAGTCGGACCGGCTGCTGTACCCGCAGATGCGCTACAACCGGAGTATGCCGCTCGAACGGGTGTCGTGGGACGATGCGCTGGACCGGGCCGCTGCGGTATTTAAATCACTGATCGCCAAATACGGCCCCGACTCAGTTGGGTTCTACGCGTCGGGACAGTGCCTGACGGAAGAATATTACCTGATTAACAAGCTGACGAAGGGATTTCTGGGGACCAATAACCTCGACACCAATTCGCGGCTGTGCATGTCGTCGGCGGTGGTAGGCTACAAACAGACGCTGGGCGAAGATTCAGTACCCTGCTCCTACGAAGACATCGACCTGGCCGACACACTGCTGGTGGCGGGCGCCAATCCGGCCTGGTGCCACCCCATCATTTTCCGGCGCGTCGAAGCCCGCAAAGCCGCCTTCCCCGATTTCAAGCTAATCGTCGTCGACCCGCGCCGGACGCAGACAGCCGTTATGGCCGACCTGCACCTGCAAATCAAACCCGGCACCGACATTACTCTGCACCATGCCATCGCGCGCGGCCTGATCGACCGGGGGCTGATCGACCAGGATTTTATCGACAACCATACCGACGGGTTCGCGTCGTTCAACGAAAAAGTCCACGAACGTACGCTCAAGGAAGCCGCCACGATCTGCGGCATTTCGCTCGACGACCTGAAGTGGGCCATCGAATACATCGGCCGCTCGAAAGGATTTATGAGCATGTGGACGATGGGGCTGAATCAAAGCGTCGTTGGGGTCAATAAAAACGTGTCGCTCATCAACCTGTCGCTGATTACAGGGCAAATCGGCAAACCCGGCGCGGGACCGCTTTCACTGACGGGACAACCCAACGCGATGGGAGGCCGCGAAACGGGCGGCATGGCCAACCTGCTCTCGGCCCACCGCGACATGGCGAACCCCGGCCACCGGCAGGAAGTCGCCGATTTCTGGGGCGTCGACAGCGTACCCGACAAACCCGGTCTGGTCGCGACGGATATGTTTGCCGCCCTGCGCGACGGCCGCATGAAAGCCGTCTGGATTGTCTGCACGAACCCGATGGTCAGCCTGCCCGACTCGAAAATCGTGGAGGAAGCCCTGCAACACGCCAAATTCGTCGTGGTGCAGGACATTTCAAACCGTGCCGACACCGTCGCCTACGCCGATCTGGTGCTGCCGGCGGCCGGCTGGGGCGAAAAAATCGGGACGATGACCAGTTCGGAACGGCGGGTGTCGTACCTGAACAAATTTGCCGAACCACCGGGCGAAGCCAAACCCGATACCGAAATTATCTGGACGTTCGCGCAGAAAATGGGCTTCGGCGACGCGTTTGCCTATACGCATCCGTCGCAGGTCTACGACGAACACGTCCGGCTCACATCCGGCACCAACATCGACATTACGGGCCTAAACCACGAACGGCTCCGCACCGGTCCGACGATCCAATGGCCCGTCCCGACCGCCGAATCGACCGGGACGGCGCGGCTGTTTACGGACCATCAGTTCTACACGCCCAACCGCCGGGCGCAGATCAAAACGGTATCCGACGAGAATCATTCCGAACCCACCACACCCGATTTTCCGCTCGTGCTGACTACCGGCCGTATCCGCGATCAGTGGCATACGATGACCAAAACCGGTAAGGTTGCCAAGCTGAACAAACACATCCCGAAGCCATTTCTGGAAATTCACCCGAAAGATGCCGAAGAACGTGGTATTCAGGACGGTGACCCGGTTGTGATCACGGGGCAGCGGGGTGAGGTGCGGGTGAATGCCATCGTGACGAAAGACATCCGTCGGGGCGTGGTGTTCCTGCCGATGCACTGGGGCAAGCTGTTCAACAAAGGGTTTGCCCGCGCCAACAACGTCACGAGTTCGCTGTATGACCCCGTTTCGAAAGAACCGGATCTAAAGTTTTCGGCCGTGCAGGTCGCGAAAGTAGCCATGCCGCACCGCCGGATTCTGATCGTCGGAGCCGGGGCTGCCGCCACACGCTTCGTGAGTGCGCACCGCGCCCTCAACGCCGACGATGAACTTCACGTGTTCAGCCGGGAAGTGAACCCATTCTACAACCGGGTGATGCTGCCCGACTATGTCAGTGGCGTCAAGTCATGGGATAAGCTGGTCAAACTCACCCCCGACGCGATTACCGGCCTGAACGTAACGCTGCACACCGGCGTCAGCATCGACGCTATCGACCGCGAGGCCAAAACGATTACCGATTCAACCGGCACCGTTCATTCCTACGATGTCCTGCTCCTGACCACCGGTAGTCGTGCGTTTATGCCTGCCGAATATAAAACTCACCTGCAGGGCGTACTGACCATGCGTACCCGTCACGACGCCGACGACCTGCTGGCCCAGCTTCAGCCCGGCGATCCGTGCATGATCGTCGGCGGTGGACTGCTGGGACTGGAACTGGCCGCGTCGCTGCGGGAGATTGGGGTTCGGGTGTACGTGGTGCAGCGCGAAAACCGCCTGATGACCCGGCAACTCGATGAGGTGGCCAGCGAACTACTCTACCAGGAACTGACCGACCGGGGCATCGACATTCTGTACAACGAACGCATCCGCTACTACGTCGGCGAAGAGTCGATTGAGGGCGTCCATATGGCCAACGGGCAGACGATTCCGGTGAAAGCGGTTGTGTTTGCCATTGGTACGCAGCCCAACACCGAACTGGCCCGCGCGGCTGGCCTGACTGTTAACCGGGGCATCGTGGTCAACGAATACCTGCAAACAAGCGACCCAAGCATTTTCGCGGCTGGCGAAGTGGCCGAGATGGATGGGCAGCAATGGGGCATCACAGCAGCGGCCGAAGAACAGGCCGACGTCATCGCCCGTCACCTCAACGGTGACCTGACGAACCATTACAGCGGTTCGCTCTCGATGAACATCCTGAAGATGGACGGCCTGAACCTGTGTTCGCTGGGCATCCCGTCGGCCCCCGCCGGAGCCAAAGACTACGAAGAAGTCGTCTTTCTCGACCGGGCCAAGCGGTACTACAAAAAATGCATCATCCACCGCGACCGGCTGGTCGGTGCCATTCTGATCGGCGACAAAAACGAGTTTCTGGAATACAAAGACCTGATTCACAACCGCACCGAACTGTCGGACAAACGGCTGTCGCTGCTGCGGTCGGGGCAGGCACCGAAACCCGTGCTGGGCAAGCTGGTCTGCTCGTGCAACACCGTCGGCGAAGGCAACCTGATCGAATCCATTAAAGGAGGGGCTACCGAGTTTGGTAAACTCTGCCAGACCACCGGGGCCGGCACGGGCTGCGGCTCGTGCAAACCCGAAGTCAAAGCCATCCTCGACCGGGTCGGCAAAAAAATAGCAGTGAGCGTGTGAGCCTGTACGCTATCAATAAAAAGTTTACTTTTGGTAAACTGAGTCTTGTTGCAGGATGTTCAACATAATCACACGCCGTACCCTGAACGAATACAGAACCCACTATCCAGATGCAGCACAGGCATTACAGAAATGGTATTCGGATTTTAAGGCAGCCAGTTTCTCGTCCATGAATGAATTGAAAGCCGTATACGGTAATGCAAGTGTGATTGCCGACAATCGGGTCGTATTCAATATTCACGGCAACAAATACCGGCTAATTGTCAGAATCAATTTCCAGTTCAAAGCCATTCAGGTAAAATGTTTTGGTACGCACGCTGAATATGACAAAGTAGACGCTGCCACGATAGACTACAAAAACGATGAACGTTAAAGTACTGAAAACCGAACGGGATTATGATCTGGCACTGGAACGCGCCGATGTGTTGTTCAATGCGGTACCCGGCACATCTGAAGGAGACGAATTCGAGTTGCTTTTGCTCGTCATAAAGTCGTATGAAGACGTACACCACCCGGTTCCTCCGCCTGACCCTATCGAAGCGATCCGCCTGACAATGGAAGAGAAGGGCATACGAGCGTCAGAGCTGACCAAACACATAGGTGTTAGTAAAGGCTACGTATCTCAGCTATTAAGCCGTCGTAAACCGCTTACCGCGTCAATCATGCGGGCTCTTCACAAACAGTTAGGTATTCCAGGCGATGTACTGCTAAGCTAATTTGGTCATGATCCTCTTCGTCCGCCGGTACCCGCTATCGCTTTTTCTGAGTTTGGCCACATTGCTGGTACTGGCGGAGTGGCTGGTCATACAAAGTTCATCCTTCAGTCGCGGGGCAGACCGGCTGGCACTGGGCGTAACGGTTGATCTGGTTGTATTGCTGCCGCTACTGTATTACTGGCTGATTATCCGAACGGGGCGGTGGTCGAAAACGTCGATGGTGGCGGTATTTGGCGCTTGTGTCGGGATGGCGAAATGGCTACTTCCCCGTTCACAACACACTTATGTCGACACGGTTGCTTATGCCATACCGCTGCTGGAGACAGGCGTATGTTTGTACATCGCCTGGCACGGCGTGGCGCTGATTCGGGCGTATAAGCGATATCAGCAAACGCAGCCCGATTTTATTCGAAGCCTGCAACTGAGTTTACAGGATATCACGAGTCAACCAAAACTGAGCCATATCCTGACAACCGAAGCGGCCGTAGTGCGCTACAGTCTGTTGGGTTGGCTACCCGAACACACGCCCGACGATCAACGAACCCTGATGACATCACACCGTGATTCGGGGCAGATCGCCATGCTGGTTATGGTTATGGTCCTGGCTGGTATCGAGTCTGTTGCTGTTCATTTCCTGCTGGCTCGCTGGTCGGTAACAGGTGCGTGGCTACTGACAGCGACGAGCTTATACACGTTGCTATTTCTAATTGCTGAAACCGTAACGACGGTAAAACGCCCCTCCTTTCGGCAGGACGCAACACTGCACCTGCGCTTCGGTTTGCGCTGGACGGGGACAATTACGGCTGACGACATCAGCAAAATCGAGCGTATCCACGAGAAACCGGTCGCCGACAAACAGACACTGACCGGGCCGCTACTCGTGCAGCCCAACGTGCTGATTACGCTGCACCATCCGGTTGAATTAACTGGCTTGTACGGCCTGCGAAAAACAGTAACCCGCATTGCCCTGCTGATCGACAAAGACAGTTTTACCAAATCCCTGGTTTCACTCCTCTGAATGGCAAACGAATACGATAGGATATTCAAGGAGAATATGGAGTCGCTGATTCCGTATCTGGTGCGTAACCTCCTGGGGATCGACGATTTGTTACTCGAAGAGATCCCCGACGACGTTCAGGTAACTGTCGAACGTCGGCCGGATTTTCTAAAACGGGTCGTTGGCATGAAGCCATACCTGCTGCACCTGGAGTTTCAAACGGTTGTCGATTCAGAAATGCCGTACCGGATGCTGGAGTATTACGCGCTATTGCTGCGAAAATACCGTATTCCAGTCCGGCAGGTAGTTGTTCAGATCAACCAGCCGGCTAACCCGGCCGACGCCCGGTTACAGACGTCGGTACTCCAGTTTCAGTACGAAGTGGTAAACCTGCGCGACATCGACTGCCAGTTGTTTCTACAAAGCGAGCAACCGGAGGAAGTACTTATGGCAGTACTGGCCAATTTCGGATCAATCGAACCCGGCCGGGTCGTGTCATGGGTGCTTGAGCGACTTAATGCACTCACCCAATCGCGTGGCTATCGATTTCAGCGGTACGCCAACCAATTGCTGGTCTTATCGAAACTGCGTAATTTAGAGTACGAAACATTTAAACTGCTGGAAGCCATGCCTATTTCACTGGGAATCGACATTGAGGATATGTACATCTACCAACTGGCGAAAAGCAAATTCTACCAGCAGGGTATTGAGCGAGGCACGGAGATGGGCGTCGAACAGGGGCTGGAGCGGGGTATCGAAACAGGGATTGAGAAGGGCATCGAACAGGGGGAACGTGAGCAGAAGGTTGAAACAACGCTCAATCTGCACCGCATGGGTGTACTTACCGTCGCGCAGATTGCCGAAGCGATCGGCGATACGGAATCGTTTGTTCGGCAGGTTATCGATACCCATTACCCGGCGCAATAACCAACCACAGAAATGACGAGTCTCCGCATCCTTACGCAGGGTGGTAGCATTGCCCCCAACGACCTCCGGCAAATCGCGGGCTGGGCGCAGGATTACGGCCTGACGACGCTGGAAGTAAGCAACCGGCAGGAAATTCTGCTCAATCCGCCATCGGGCACGATTCGGGAAGATCTCGCCCGACGAATTCAGGCACTGGGCCTGCTTACCGATGAAACCGACGCGTTGGGTCAGAACATCGTTTCGTCGCTACCCGCTACCGACGTTTTTGCCGATACCCCCTGGTTGACGGCCGGTGTTTATCTGGATATTCTGGCGCAGTTCCGGGACATAAATCCCCGGCTAAAAATCAACCTGATCGATCCGGCGAAGTCGTTGGTGTCACCGTTTACGGGGAACATCAATTTTGTGGCGTCGCCGGAAGCGGGCTACTGGTACGTATTTCTGCGTCCATCGGGTAGCGTGCGCCGATACGCGTGGCCGATTCTGCTGGAAAGCGAGTCGATTGGTCCGTTTGTACAGGTCGTTGAAAAGCACTATTTCCAGAACGCAGCCGATACCGGGGTACGGGCTACGGCCGAGACGTTTTACCGGGCCGTCATGGCCGATTTTCAGGGCAATACCCGGAAGGTCGGTGAGGAGTTACGGCTACCGGAAGCCACAGTCCCGATTTATGAAGGGTTCCACCGGGGGCCGTCGGGCAACTACTGGCTGGGGCTGTTCCGCAAGCCATTTACCTTTCCGCTGGCATTCATCGAGGCTTTGTGCGACCTGTGCCGCGAAACCCGCGTGGGCCAGTTGTACCTGACGCCCTACAAGACGCTGCTCATCAAAGAAATCAGGGACGCCGACCGCCCCGCCTGGGACCGGCTGCTGGGCCGGTTCGGTATCCGTACCAACGTCCCGACCTGGTACCTGAACTGGCAACTGCCCAATACCGATACCCACGCCATTGCCTTAAAAAACCAGATTCTGCACCTACTGGAAGATGCCGATGTCAGGACTGATGAACTAAGTTTTGCCGTAAAAATACCGTTTTCGGAAGCCGCTGCGCAGGTCGTGATTCAGCAAAACGGCAGTCCCGAATCGCTCGACATTTACCAGCGGGCCAGCCATTCGACCACGAATGCCCAGTACGTACTCGTCGCGAAAAGTCAATCGCTGGCGCAGATCGGTGAATCGATCCGGCAGTTATCACTGGCGTATTACGAACGGCTGAACGCCCCCATCGTACCCGACTTCTCTGCCGAAGACAAACCGGCGCAGCAGCCGATGCGGCAGGTACACGAATGCCCGGTTTGTCTGAGCCGCTACGACGCACAATATGGCGAACCGCACCGGAACATTGCGCCCGGCACACCATTCGACCAACTCACCGACGGCTATAGTTGCGATGTCTGCGAAACGGAGAAAGATACTTTTGTGGAGAAGTGGCTGGTGTAACGTTTCATTATGCTACAGCATACCCAGTAAAGGGCCGTTTATAAGGGGCCATAAATGCCAGAACAATATCTTGTTTGGGTATGCCCTGCCGTTCTAATTGATCTACCAGATTAGCGTCTGTTGCATCCTCCTGTACCCATATTTTCCCGTCGCGAATATCCAGGTGAAAGACTGGATAATACACGCGTTTTCCATCTTCCCAACCAATAGCCAACACCTGATAGTGATCCCGTTGTGTATCGACAATTAGTTGCTCTTCGACTTCATCCCACCCGACGTTCACTGCCGGTAGGTGAACATAGTTTTGTAGCAAACCAATGATGATCTGACGATATTGCTCTATCTGGCTATCCATCGTGTTATGCGTTTCGTAGGTATGTCGTAAACGAGAATTGAAACAGAATCAGTCTCAAGCATTTCGGCAACTAAGGCTTTTTGAAAGAATGACTCGACAATCTGCGTATCGACAGCTAAGTACAGTTTTCGGCGTATATCATCTTTACTTAATCCCCGTCGGTAAACGTCATATTACCCTTTAGCCGAATAAAAATCGTTTAGTTTCGACTAGCCCATGAAACTTTTGACTTCTACAGCAATGTACTCCGTTCCCCGTTCGGCAGCAAACACTTGCTCAGCCGCCAGATCAATTTCCAGCCGTACGCCACCCACCCATAATACAAGGGGATTGTGCGTGATCCGCCAGCCTTCAACTTCAAGCGCATCACGCACTAATTGATGAAATAAATCGCGTGCCATGCACAATGTCAACCCCAAAGTTGTTTACAGTCGATATGACCATGTCGGATTGCTAAAATCCAGCATGGCTGTATCGACTGATATATTTGCCGTATACATCAATTAATTTTTCGTATTACATGGCCGAACGCATTAGCTACGGCAAAACCTGGTGGGGGCAACAGTGGCTCAACGCGCTGACCCAAATCGATGAAGCCAACCGGCTACCCCGTGGTAAGACCTACGCCAATAAGGGGGCGGTGCAGAACCTGAAAATCGACGCCAATCAGATCAGCGCGTCGGTGAAAGGGACCAAACCCCGACCTTACAAGGTAAAGCTGACGGTACCGCTGCTGACCGACGCCGAGAAAGAAGCGCTGCTGGCCGAAATCAGCCATAACCCCGCGATTCTGGCCCGGCTGCTAAACCGGCAGTTGCCCGAAGAACTGGTGCAATTTGCCCAGGCGCGCGATATCCACCTGTTTCCCGCATCGTTTGATGACCTGGGCATGGGTTGCTCCTGCCCCGATTACGCCGTGCCCTGTAAGCACATGGCGGCTACCGTGTACGTCATTGCCAACGAAATCGACCGGAACCCGTTTCTGGTGTTCCAGTTGAAAGGGCTCGATATTCTGGACGAACTGAAAAATCAGCAGGCCGATGTGCTGACCGGGGGTATGGAGACGGTACTGCTTCTGCGCGAACTGGGCACCGACGATCTGCCCGATGACGAAGACTGGCGACCGGATACCGACGCCCGCAGGCAGCTCGATTTTGCCACTATACCCACGCTGTCTGAACAACTGCTGGGGCTGCTGCAACCCGACGTCACGTTCACAAAAAGCGATTTCCTGAAGTCGCTCGGTCGGGGGTATGCGCTGTTCAGCAAAGCGGCCAACGATCAGGTCAAAGCCGTGGGGACACCCCCCGTCACGCGGGGGAGAAAACCAAAAACCACGGCGAAAGTCGGGAAGCTGCCGGCCGAAAAACTGGAAACGCCCAGTCCCAGCGATAGCATCGAACTGCAACTTGATGAGTTGATGGAAGTCAAAAAGGTCGGCGTGTTTTCCGAGCACGGGGAGCAGCGCGCCTTTGCAGAGTACGATATAAGTGACCTGACCGACTGGCTCGACACGCTGACCGAGGCCGATTTTGCCGAAATGAGCGATTCGGTACGGGCCCTGTATCTGGCGCATCAGTTTTCGGGCGCGTTGCTACGTCGGGGTGCCGTGGTGCCGCAGTTGCTGTGTCTGGGCATAAAAGAGGACCAGTACCGGGTGCGGTGGTTGCCCGCTACGCTCAACGAGGCCGTGCGAACGCAAACCGATCTGCTGGCCCTGCAATTGCCTCCGCTACTGCTTACGCTGCGCTGGCAAAAAGACTGGCTGGCGTTCACCGGTCGCGGGCAAATACTGATGCTCTGCTCACTGCTGATGCGCCCGACCATCCACGATGCCACCGTCGAGCTGTGGGAACGCTGGCCGCTGGAAGATGCTGACCGGCTGTTTTTTGGCGTTGAAACGGTGCGATTTGAAGGGTTCGGTAAGCGCGAAATGCCGTTGGCGATGCAGCTCTGGCTCGGCGACTTCTTCCTGACCCACAAGCGCTTCGTGCCGGTACTGGCCGTCGAAGACAGTGAGTTAGGCGAGGAGTTTCGGGTTAGCCTGCTCATTCGCGACAACGACGCCAAGCCCAGTGCCCCGGAACCGGCTACAAAATCGACCCGCTCGTCGAAGAAAGCTCCGGTAACGCCGACCGTCGTACCACCCATGCCACTGGCCGAGATTATGCACGACAAGGCTCACGCCGGTATTCGCATGGCGGTGTTGCAGGACCTGCTGGTTTTGTCGCGGCACTTTCCCGATCTGGCGCAGCTGACCAAAGCCGACGGCGACACGTACCTGTATTACAAGCCCGACGATTTCGTTAAGATCCTGCTTGAAACCCTACCCCGGATGCAGCTACTCGGCATTTCGCTGCTGCTACCGAAGTCGCTCCGGCACTGGGTACGGCCATCGGCGGGTGGGCGGCTGCGCACAAAGACGAAAGTCACCGCCAGCAATGCCTTCATGCGGCTGGACGATATGCTCACCTTCGACTGGCAGATTGCGCTGGGCGACGAGATGGTGGGCGTAAAGGAGTTTGAAAAACTGGTCAACAACTCGACGGGGCTGGTCAAGATCAAGGATCAGTACGTACTGATCGACGCCAGCGATCTCGGCAAACTGTACAGGCAGCTGGAAACACCGCCCGAACTGACGGGTACCGAATTGCTGCGGGCCGCCCTGTCGGAAGAATACAAAGGTGGCCGATTGGGTATCCCGCCCGACGTTCGTGAGGTAATCCGGCAGTTTACCGACGCACAGGCGCAACCCCTGCCCGACGCGCTCAACGCCAGCCTCCGCCCCTACCAGCAGCGCGGCTACGACTGGCTCATCAAAAACACCGCCCTCGGCATGGGTAGTCTGCTGGCCGACGACATGG
The DNA here is from genome assembly GCA_964581865.1 of uncultured Spirosoma sp. Taxonomy (GTDB): domain Bacteria; phylum Bacteroidota; class Bacteroidia; order Cytophagales; family Spirosomataceae; genus Spirosoma. Next base: position 68,890 of record CAZOQC010000002.1, on the reverse strand, counting down.
GGCTGGGGAAAACGATTCAGGTCATTGCGCTCTTACTGAAGTTTAAGCAGGAAGGCCGGTTCAAAAAGCAGAAGGGACTGATCGTGTTGCCCACTACCCTGCTGACCAACTGGCAGAAAGAAATGGCCCGCTTTGCCCCCGACCTGCGGCCGCACGTTTACCACGGCCCCGGCCGTAAACTCCCCGACGATGCCAAATACGACCTGCTGCTGACAACCTACGGCGTGGTTCGCTCCGACGCGGAATCGCTCAAAAAAACGACCTGGGCGGTAGTCGTCATTGATGAAGCACAGAATATCAAGAACGCCGATACGGAACAGACGAAGGCGGTAAAAGCCTTGAAATCGCCCATTCGGATTGCACTCAGCGGTACACCCGTCGAAAACCGGCTGTCGGAGTTCTGGAGCATTATGGACTTCGTCAACAAGGGGTATCTGGGGGGCCTGACCAAGTTCAACGAGGAGTTCGGCAAGCCGATTCAGCAGGAACGTGACCACCAGAAACTCGATCAGTTCCGACGCGTGACGAGCCCGTTTCTGCTCCGGCGCGTCAAGACCGACAAAACGATCATCAGCGACCTGCCCGATAAGATCGAGAACAATCAGTTCTGCGCCCTCACGACCGAGCAGGCTGCCCTGTACCACAGTGTGGTCGAGGAAAGTATGCGGGCCATCGAGGAGAAAGACGGTATCGCCCGGCGCGGGCTGGTACTGAAACTGATGACGGCCCTGAAGCAGATTGGCAATCACCCGCGTCAGTATCTGAAAGAAGGCGATGCGACACCGTCATTGTCAGGGAAAGCAACGCTGCTGCTGAACCTGCTCGAAACGATCTACGCCAACCACGAAAAGGTCTTGATTTTCACGCAGTACCGCGAAATGGGCGAACTCCTTCAGCAGTTTATCCAGCAGACATTCGGGCAACAGCCACTCTTTCTGCACGGTGGCACTTCCCGACCCGAGCGCGACCGGATGGTCGAGCAATTCCAGAAAAACCGCTCCGACCACACGTTTATTCTGTCGTTGAAAGCGGGTGGTACGGGCCTGAACCTGACGCAGGCCAACCACGTCATTCACTACGATTTGTGGTGGAATCCGGCCGTCGAAGCGCAGGCTACCGACCGCGCCTTCCGCATCGGGCAGACGAAGAACGTGCTGGTGTACCGGCTGATGAATCAGGGAACGCTGGAAGAGAAGATCGACGCCATGATCCGCAACAAAAAAGAACTCGCCGACCTCAGCGTAAAAACCGGCGAAACTTGGCTCGGCGACTTCAGCGACGACGAACTGAAGGAGTTGGTAAGTCTGGGCTAAATCTGTATTTTCGTATTATGAGCACGGCAGTCTTAGAAACCGAGAAACTAATAAGTAGCCTGTCAAGAGCGGAGAAAACGCAGGTTTTATTACTTATAATGAAGGACCTAAGTGTTTTAGAGGATGAATCGCACGATATTATCTCGCGGTTTCTACTCGCTGGTATAGACCGTCGTGCTGATGGAACGGCTTATATCGTGCGGACCCGTATACCCGTCTGGCTACTGGAACAGACTCATCGGCTTGGGGCTTCCGACGCAGACATACTGCGGGCTTATCCTTCCCTACGGGCGGCTGATCTTGTTACTGCATGGTCATACGCATCCGCGTGTAAAACCGAAATTGATGAAGCTATCATCCAGAACGACGCGGATTGATGGCTCTTCTGTTGGCTGATGAAAACTTCCCTATGCCTGCCGTCGAAGCGCTGCGTGAGTTTGGTCATGATGTCCAAACACTACTTGATCTTGATCAGGCGGGCCTTGCCGTACCCGATGATGAGGTGCTTTCACTGGCGACATCACTCGGCCGGATAGTGTTGACGCTGAACCGGAAAGATTTCATCAGACTTCATTCAATCTATCCCAACCATGCAGGAATCATCATCTGCAAGGCGGATTCCAACTTTATCAGTTTAGCCAACCGCGTTGACAATTGCCTGGAAGCCAATCCCGATACACGCGGGCAATTGTTACGTGTTCAGCGTCCGGCTTCATAAAATTAGCGAAGCCTGGCTTGGCGACCTTACTGACGAAACCGATCGGCTAGAGTCACGTTAGCGATGTAAAGTATGAATTGGCTGAATGAATTCAACCAATTAACGTTAATTCGTTGAATAGCCTTGTGTGTAGGTAAAGCCGCCGGATGCGATGCTTTTACGGGTATACGACATCCGACAGCATGACCACGAACCGACGTTCCTTCATCAAGACCCTTTCGGCGGCTTCCGCCCTCGCAGCAACACCCGCCATACCCGGCTTCGCTTACATCCCGAATCTGAAAAAAGGTAGCCCGAACGACAAGATTCGACTGGCTACAATCGGTATGGGTATTCAGGGCAACTTCGACACGATGGCCGCCCTGCGCAACCCGAACGTCGAGCTGGTAGCTGTCGCCGATCTGTACGACGGACGGCTCGAACACGCTAAAACGGCCTTCGGGAAAGACAAGTCACTGTTTACCACCCGTGACTACCGCGAGATTCTGGCCCGTCCCGACATCGACGCGGTCATCGTTGTGGTACCCGACCACTGGCACGATCACATCACGATTGCCGCGCTGAAAGCGGGGAAGCACGTGTACTGCGAGAAACCGATGGTACAGCACCTCAACGAGGGCAAAGCGGTAATCGACGCGTGGAAAAAGTCAGGCAAGACGATGCAGGTGGGCAGTCAGCGAATCAGCAGCGTGGCTTTTCAGGAAGCCAAACGACTCGTGCAGGCGGGCGACATCGGGGAGATCAACTACATCGAATCCAACAACGACCGGTTCAGTGCCATCGGAGCCTGGAACTACTCGGTGCCGCCTGATGCCTCCACACAAACGGTCGACTGGGACCGGTTTCTGGGTGATGCCCCCAAACGACCCTTCGACGCCAACCGCTTTTTCCGCTGGCGCAACTACCGCGATTATGGTACCGGCGTCGCGGGGGATCTGTTCGTACACCTGATTACGGGTGTGCATTACGTCACAAATACGCTGGGACCAACACGCATTTTTTCGTCGGGCAATCTGGCGTACTGGAAGGAAGGCCGCGACGTGCCCGACATCATGACGAGCATTATGGATTACCCCAAGACCGCCGAACATAATGCCTTCCAGATGGTACTGCGGGTCAATTTTGCCAATGCGGGCCGGATCAACGACGTGACGCGGATTATCGGCAACGAGGGACAGATCGAGTTTTCGGAGAACAACCTGATTCTGACCAAGAAGAAGCTACCCATTGCGCCCGGTTACGGTGGTTACGACAGCTTCTTTACGTTTACCGAACCCGTTCAGCAGGAGTTTGTCAAGCAATACGATGCGAAATATCCCGCCGATGCGCGACAGGCCGAACCTGTGAAGGAAGTGCGGTTTGACTCACCCAAAGACGAAGACCCGCACACCAAACACTTCGCCGATTTCTTTAAAAATGTTCGCGAAGGCAGTCAGGGTACTATCGAAGATCCCGTCTTTGGCTTCCGGGCCGCAGCGCCCGTGCTGGCCTGCAACGAAAGTTATTTCGAAAATAAAGTCGTGCATTGGGACCCGGTTACGATGACGCAAACGGATACCGGCACGAAAACTCCACAAAAAGCGGTAGCATCGAAGAAGAAGTAGCACCGGCTCTATTCGCTCAGCAAAAACCCCGACTTTGATCTATACATCAGAGCCGGGGTTTCTACCTGCCGGGTACTGTGCCCTTACCGCTGCATAACTGCCAGTGGCTGCGCATCCAGCTACGCCGATCATCTACGGCTGATTCTGCTCACTACTCGCCGACCACTGAAACCTGTCAATCTGGTACGCTTTGCTGTACCCAATTAGTATAGGTTACGTTTAATTCCGGTATCGATAGCTTGCCAGCTTGAGTAACGGGTAGCGTGATTGAAGATCTGTTGTATATTACCTGGTATGACAACTACCCGCCGTGTATGGCTTTTCGGCCTGTTGATCCTGTTGCTTTGGATAGCCACCGACCTGCTCATTCCCCGTAAGAACAGTATCCGGCAGTTCGACCCGGCAGCCGTGGCCCGGCTGGAAACGGCGATGTGGCGGTCGTACTACGACAAGAATCCGGTGTTGCTGTTCTGGCAGTTGTCGGGCGGACTCCGGCAGCAGTTTCACGCGCCGTTCTGGCGGTCGTTCGGCCTCGGTTTTCAGGCCACTAAAGCCGCGTTCGTCTTTAAACGCGGGCAATCCAACGCCGATTATCAGCAGGCACTTCCCGAATTGGAAACCTACTACACCAACATTCAGAACCTGACGACCGAACCGTTTACGGTACCCGACATGGCCCGCGAAGAACTGAACTGGTGGATCGTTCACCGGCAGCGCGACCGCTATTCATACGCCCAGTTAGGCAACGCGCTCGATACCACGGCAGCTGTATTGTACCGGCAACCGGCTAGTTCGTTTACCAGCTACGGGCAACTACGGGCCGAAGCCATGCGCCTGTGCGACGAAGCGGGCCGGGGCGCTACCGAAGCCGATTGGCAGCGCATCGAGCGGGTGCTCAATCAGGCGTGGGGCGAGTTGCATCGGGTGGTCACGCCGAAATCGGCAAATCAATAGCCCTACCTAAATCGTTTCTGTAGAGACGCAACCCTTTGCGTCTCCTGTGCGCCAGCCCGGATGCACATGTATGGTAGCCATCCGCAGAGGAGATGCAAAGGGTTGCGTCTCTACAGTAATCGCTATGCAACTAACAATTTCGCCTGATAACCCGCTGGAGTGGCTGGTCAAGACGGCCAATCTGGCCCCGGTACCGCTGCTCCACGCGCAGGTGATGCCCGTAATGGCAAAGGCAGTGCTGGAAGCAGCCGACAAAGGCGTATTCAAAGCGGCCGGGGCTGGTCCGCAGACGCTCGATCAGCTAACGCAGGCACTCAGTCTGAACCGCAAAGCACTGGGCGAATTGCTGGGTCTGCTAACGGCCATGGACTACTTCACCTACAAAAACGAGCAATTCGCGCTGACGCCGATGGCCCGCCGGTTCGCCTTTCCCGACGACCCGATGTCGGTACACGGCATGATGGTGTTCAACAACCGCGTGGCTTGGCACTGGCTTGATCACCTGGGTGATTACCTCCAAACGGGCAAAGGCATCCATTACCACGACAGCCTGACGACCGACGAGTGGCAGTACTATCAGGAGGCAATGGTAGCCGCTACGAGTACCGAAACGAAGGAGTTTGGCCGTCGGGCACCGGTTCCGAAAACGGCCACGCGGATGCTCGACATTGGCGGCTCGCACGGGCAGCATTCGGTGGCACTCTGCAAAAAACTGCCCGCCCTGACCTCGACTATTCTCGACCTGCCCCCGGCTATCGCCCAGGCCCGCCCGCTACTGGAACGGCAGGGCCTGGGCGACCGCGTGCAGTACCAGCCGGGCAATGCGCTGACCGACGACTTCGGCACCGACACGTACGACATTATTCTGCTGTCGAGTCTGGCGCATCACTTCACGGCGGAGCAGAATCAGCACGTTACCGACAAGGTAGCAAAGGCGTTGCGGCCGGGTGGGGTCTTTATTGTTAACGAGTTTATTCGCCCCGAGACGGGCAGCAAACCCGAACTCATCGGTAGCAGCACCGACCTGTTTTACGGCCTGAGTAGCACCGCCGGCAATTACTCCATCGACGAAATACAGGGCTGGCAACGGCAGGCGGGGCTGAAAAAACCCAACGTCATCTGGTACCGGACCCTGCCGGGCCGGGCCATGGTCGTCGCGAAGAAATAACCCACTCTTACCTTTACAAACATCTCCTGCGCACGGTTACGCTGACAACTGCAAACCGAAAACAAACTACTGCAAACCAAAATGCCTGCTCCTTACAAGCACCTTTTTTTCGACCTCGATCATACGCTCTGGGATTTTGACCGTAACTCCGCCGAATCGATTGCCGAATTGTACGACACATTCGGTCTGGCGAAACTGGGGGTTTCGTCGGTCGATACGTTCAGCGGTCATTTTATCCGGATCAACAAACAGCTCTGGGCCGACTACGACAAGAATATAATCACGCATGGCTACATCCGCGAGAATCGCTTTCCGATGGTGTTTCAGGCCATGGACATCGACTGTGGTGATGTACACGTAGCGATGAACGACGAGTACCTACGGCTGCTACCCCGCAAAAAACACCTGCTCGACTCAGCCCAGGAGGTACTCGACTACCTGCACAACCGGTACCAGATGCACATCATCACCAACGGTTTTGCCGACATTCAGGCCATCAAGCTGGACAGCGCCGGTATTACGCACTACTTCGAGCACGTCGTTACCAACGGTATTGTCAACGCGAAGAAACCGGACCGGGCTATTTTTCAATACGCGCTGGACATTAGTGGAGCCGATGCGTCGGAAAGTCTGATGATTGGCGATAACTACGAAGCCGACATTATGGGCGGCAAACGCGCCGGACTCGACACGCTGTTTTACAACCAGGCTGGTACGCCCGTCGATGAGCCACCGACCTATACTATTCAACACTGGCGCGAACTGATGGCGATCCTTTGAGGTCAGACAGGACGCTTTAACGCATACAAAAACATGAATTTCAGCAACACAACCGCGCTGGTTACGGGGGGCGCGTCGGGGTTGGGGGAGGCTACCGTCCGGATGCTGGTCGCGCAGGGGGCCAACGTCATCATTGCCGATCTGAATCAGGAACGCGGCTACGCCCTGGCCGACGAGCTGGGTAAGCAGGTTCGTTTCTGCCTCACCAACGTGACCGACGAAAGTGACGTACAGGCAGCTATCAACCGGGCCGTTGATACGTTCGGCGGATTACACATCAATGTCAATTGCGCGGGTGTAGCCGAAGCCCGCAAGACGCTGGGCAAAGTAGACGGCGTATATGGGGCGCATTCACTGATGGCATTTCAGAAAGTTATCGCTGTTAATCTGATCGGAACGTTCAATGTCATTCGGCTATCGGCGCTGGCGATGGAGCGCAACGAACCCAATGAAGAAGGCGAACGGGGCATCATCATCAACACGGCCTCCGTTGCGGCATTCGACGGACAGATGGGACAGGCGGCTTACGCGGCTTCTAAAGGCGGCATCGTCGGGATGACGTTGCCCATCGCCCGCGATCTCGCCCGGTCGGGCATTCGTGTAATGACCATCGCGCCTGGTTTGTTTGAAACGCCCTTGCTGGCATCGCTACCTGAAGAAGCCCGGCTGTCGCTGGGGCAACAGGTGCCATTTCCGTCGCGGCTGGGTCGCCCGGCTGAATATGCGCAACTGGCAAAAAGTATCATTGAAAACCCGATGCTCAACGGCGAAGTCATCCGTCTGGACGGAGCCATCCGCATGGCCCCGAAGTAGCGTACCGTGTAGCCCAGACCTCCAGGTCTGGATGCCCGTCAGGGCAATTGCTTAGATCGGCAGCTTTTTCGGTCGCTACCACGCCCACCAGACGTACTTCTGTGTAGCCCAGACCTCCAGGTCTGGATGCCCGTCAGGGCAATTGCTCAGGGGGTAGCTTTTTGGGTCGCTGTCGCGCCCACCAGACGTGGACGTCTGGGCTACACCTACAACGTACTCAATCGCTCGGCGGCCTCCTGCAATACATCATCGGTTTTAGCGAAGCAGAAGCGGAGAATGTGATAATCGTTCTGCTGATGATAGAATACGGACGTGGGAATTGACGCTACACCAATCTCCTTCGTCAACCGAACAGCTAAGTCATAATCCCGCTCGTCGGTGATCGCGTCGTAGGCGACGCACTGGAAAAAGCTGCCCTCGGCGGGCGTAAACCGGAACCGGCTACCCGCCAGCCCGGCCAGAAACAGATCGCGTTTTTGCTGGTAGAAAGCAGGCAGATCGAGGTAATGCGCCGGTTCGCTTAGGTAGTCGGCGAGGGCGTACTGCATGGGCGTAACGGTGCTGAACGTGACATACTGGTGAATCTTGCGAAACGCAGCCGTCAGCGGAGCCGGGGCCAGACAATAGCCGATTTTCCAGCCTGTGATGTGAAACGTCTTGCCAAACGACCCGACAACGAACGTCCGTTCCCGCAGCACCGGGTGCGTCATCAGCGACTGGTGTGTCCGGCCATCGAACAGAATGTGCTCATATACCTCATCACTCACCAGCCAGATGTCGCGGTTCTGTACCAGCCGGGCCAGTTGATCCAGATCGTCACGCTTCCAGCAGCGACCGGTTGGATTGTGTGGCGTGTTGACCATAATCAGCCGCGTACGTTCGGTAATCACCGACTCCACCACCGACCAGTCGACAGCGTAGTCGGGCGGGGTCAGGGTTACGTAGACGGGTACGCCACCATTTAGTTCGATAGCCGGTACGTAGCTGTCGTAAGCCGGTTCAAACACAATCACTTCGTCGCCGGGTTGCACCACGGCCGTTACAGCCGCGAAAATGGCTTCCGTCGCCCCCGATACAATCGTTACTTCCGTATCCGGATTATAACTGACACCGTACTGGTTTGCCGTTTTTTGCGCCAGCCGTTCCCGAAGCACGGGCACACCCGCCATCGGCGCGTACTGATTCCGGCCCGCCCGCATGTGCTTTTCCACCAGTGCCGTCAGGGCCGGGTCACAGTCGAAACCGGGGAAGCCCTGCGACAGATTGAGCGCACCCGTTTCCGTCGCCAGTTGCGACATCACGGTAAAAATGGTCGTACCCACACGGGGGAGTTTATCAGGAAGCAGCACAGTATTGGGTTTTCGGTTTACAGTATTCGGTTTACAGATTTTGCAGCGTCAGGAAGAGGCAAGGTACGGCCTAAACGCAAAACGGCCGCCTGTTTCCGGGTGGCCGTTCTGCATGGTATGAGTTGGTTGGGTAATGTATCAGTCCATCATAAACCTAAAAATCATCCCACCCCAACCGGGACGCCGGACCGCCCTCCCCGTTAGGGTGGGGCCCAACAATTTAAGAGGTCAAGCCCCTCCCTTGCGGGGAGGGGTGGGGTACACCGAATACCTTAGAAAGATGCCGTCAGGCGGGTGAACAGGAAGCGGCCATTGAAGCCGCCCTGATTCGAGCCGAACAGGAACCGGCCCCGGTTCGACGCATCCCGGCCCGACGCATAATCGAGCGAACCCTGCGCGTTGCGGGGGTCGATGTAAATCTGATCGGGATAAATATCGAACAGGTTGTTGGCACCCAGCGACAGACTGACGGCTTTCGTGAAGCGGTAATTCAGTGTCAGGTCCGTAATCCAGACCGGGTTGAACGTCTGATCGATGTACGGATCACCACTTTCGTTACGGGCAAATTGCGAATTGTAGTACGCACCAGCGGCATTTTTCGCGTACGGGTCGAGGTTGGTTTTGTTCGTCACCGAGCCAAAACGTACCGTCCGCAGCGTCACGTCGAACTTACCAACCGTGTACGATGCACTCAGGTTGATCTTGTTCTGCGGCTGACCCGTTTCGAGCAGGGCGACCTGCGACCGGTCGAAGAAGATGTTGCGGAACCAGGTATCGGGGCTGCCACCCTTGCTCTCGTTATTGGCCGGGCTGTTAATCAGCGTCGACGGATTCACCGACAGTACCTTGTTCTGGTTGAAGTTGATAGCCGCCGTCAGTGCCAGTTGGCCCGGCCCGACTTTCAGGCGCTCCGTCGCCACGATGTCGATCCCTTTCGTCCGGGTATCAGCCGCGTTGGCAAAAAACCGGACGTTGTTGATACCGACGAATTCATTGGCACCAAAGCCCAGCGCTGCCCGGCTGAATGCCCCTGAATACAGAATCCGGTCTTTGATATCGATCACGTACGCATCGACCGTGATCGTGAACTGCCGCCCGATCTGGCTCGTCAGACCCAGCGTGTAGTTGACGGATGTTTCAGGCTTCAGCGCGTCGACACCAATGAACTGCCGGGCAATCGGGTTTTCGTTATTCACCGTCAGCGTGTTCGACGGGTTACCGCTTACAAACTGCGTACTCGTGTTCTGGAAATACCGCTGGTGCAGGCTTGGTGCGCGGAACCCGGTACTGATCGCTCCGCGAATGTTCAGGGCATCGATCAGCCGCAGACGACCAGCCAGCTTACCCGTCACTTTCGACCCAAAGTCCGAGAAGTTCTCGTAACGACCCGCCAGATCGAGCAGCAGTCGGCGGAACAGTTCGCCCTCTACGTCGGCGTACAGGCTGAAGTTGTGCCGGGTCGCGTTGATGGCATCCGTCGGCTGGTAGCCGGGAAACACCTGCGAACCGGGCAGGGCCAGCGTCGTTCCCGGCGAGGTGCCGCTGATAGTGAAGGGAGCCGTTGGAACGGTCTTGCCAATGCTGGCACCGATGTACGAGTTTGGTTCGCCCGCTTCGATCTGGAACTGATCGCGCCGGTATTCAGCACCAGCCGCGAGGTTCAGGCCGGTAATCGCACCAACCTGGGCGTACAGCCGGGAGAAGTCGAGGTTCGTCGTGTTCTGGTTGAACTTCAGCTTACCGGCATAAAAATCCGTCTGCTGCGTGTTGCTGTTGGGCAGCGATGCGTTGCCCGAATTCAGCACGTCGAAGCGGAATGAGTTACGGCCAAACGTGTTGCTCAGATCCATGTTCCACTGCCCCAGCTTCGTCTTGTACCCCACCAGCAACGACTGATCGTTGATGATCGACTGAATGGCGGGCAGGAAGCCATCGGCATAGTACAGCGATCCATCGGCGTTGAGCGGCTGCTGCGCACGCGAGGCCGGTACGCGGTTGTTGCCGTAGCCGGTACCAGTCCGATACGAGCCACCCGCCGTGAAATACAGGCTCCCGTTGACGCCAACCGGCAGACTACCATTGACAAACAGACCATAATTGCGCGACGACGAGTTACCGATAATCATGTTCTGCCGGTTGTAGCCCCGCTGCGCAATCAATGCCTGATCGTCGGCGATGAGTTTGGTGCGGAAATCATTCTGCACCTGACCCGCTGGCGTCGCGGGAAAACCACCGGCTACGCCCAGATATTCCGTTGGGGCATTGTCGGGGCCGCTGCGGTTGGTCCGGCCCCGATCCTGCACCTGCCCGGCTACCGTCAGGCTACCGTTTCTACCCAGCCGGAACCCTTTCGAGAAATCGAACTGCAACACACCACCGTCGCGCAGCGACTGACTGCGCTGGTCCGTACCACCATTAATCAGCGGCACATTGTACTTCATGTTGGTAAAACTCTGTCCGGCCGTCAGCGAAGCCGTCAGGCCCGTGTAATTCTTTTTCAGCACGACGTTGATAACACCGGCAATGGCGTCGGAACCATACTGTGCGGCCGCTCCGTCGCGCAGGACCTCAATACGTTCGATGGCCGCTACCGGAATGGCGTTCATATCGGTACCGACCGAACCGCGCCCCACCGATCCGTTGATGTTGACCAGCGCCGTCGTATGCCGACGTTTGCCATTGACCAGTACCAGCACCTGATCGGGACCAAGCCCGCGCAGCGACGCCGGGTCGATGTGGTCGGTACCGTCGGTTACGGTTTGCCGGTTCGAGTTAAACGAGGGGGCCACGAAGTTCAAAATCTGGCTGACATCCGTTTGCGCGTACCCTTTCAGGTCTTTCGTGCTGATCACATCGACCGGCGCTACTGTCTGAATGTTGGTCCGGGCCGTTGCCGCCCGTGATCCCACCACGACGACTTCGTTCAGCCGTGACGACGATTCCTGAATAGCCGCGTTCAGCGTTATTGGATCACCGGTTGGCACAGTCACGGGTAACGTGACGGCTTCGTACCCCACAAAACTGAAGCGTACGTTGTAATTGCCGGGGCTGATGTTCAGTCGATAGATACCCTCTGCGTCGGCGGTGGCCCCGGAGCTACTGCCGACTACGACAACCGTTGCCCCCGGAATAACCGATCCACTAGCCTTGTCGGTAACGCGGCCGGTCAGGCCCTGAGCAACTGCCAGCGATAATGTAAGCAGGTAAGCAACTGTGGAAAATACAAATCGTGTGTGTTTACTCCTGTACAAATAAGTCATAGGTTACTATTTTGATCAAGCCGCAAGGTAATAAAATAACCTGCCTATCGACAATTTATTTAGCTTATATTTTGTATAATTCCAATAAATCCAAACTATAACTTAAATCGGGACAGCAACAACAATTTGGGTAGTCGTAATTGTAGCAGTAGCTGACATTGCCCTGTCTTGAAAAAATTTAATTTATCATCGCTGGCTTACCGGCACAACCGTAAAAAAAAAGGTCTGCACAGCTGCGCAGACCTTTCTGGAGATAACGTAGTGAACTTACTTGATCGATACTACTTCGAGGTCGAAGCGAAGTGGCGCATACGGCGTAATAATGTAGGCATTGTTCTGCACAACGCCCGTCGTACCGTAACCCAGTGTCGAGGGGAAGATGATCGTCGCCTTCTCGCCAACGCGCAGCTTCGATAAACCTTCTTCAAAACCGGCAACGTACTTACCCTGCCCCAATGTAGCATCGAACGTGCCGGTGCCGGTGCTGTCGAACGCCGTTCGGGCCCGTAATGTCCGGCCAGCGTAGCGAATCGTCACCGTCTGTCCGGTCGTAGGCGCGGCACCGGCCGCGTTGGTTTGGGTACGGATAAAGCGCAGCCCGGTTGTGGTCAATTCAGGCGTTGGCAGGCTGGTCCGGGTGATGTAGTCGCTGATCTGTTGATCCTGCGTGCGCGACCGGACCAGCGTCACATCGAATCGCACCGCCGAATAAGCGGGCAGATTGGTCAGCGCCCGGTCGTTGTAACCGATGTACGATGGAATCAGCATGATTGATTTTTCGCCTTCGCCCATCAGCCCCAGTCCCTGCTCAAGCCCCGACAGAATCGACTGTATCCCGTACGGGTAGTACACTGGTGTCGTACCGGCGGAACTGTCGACCAGCGCGCCCGTCGAAATGTTGTACGACTTATAGTTAAACTGAACCTCCTCGCCGATAGCCGGCTTTTTCGACCCGCTTACCGAGTCCGTTTTGTAGAAATACAACCCTGTCGTGAGCAGATAACCCTTGTACGCTTTCTGCGACGCGTAGGTCTGAATAGCCTGATCGTTAGCCATGTACAGCTCATTGGTACTGTTGATATCTGTCTGCTGACAGGCTGTGAGCACCCCGGTCAGCACCAGTAAGGTCAATAAAGTTTGTGTTGCGTTACGCATGAATCGAGAAGAGAAATATACTGGTACTACGCAAATCGACCCGGTTTCGTGGCGAAGCGTTGGAATAGTTGATCGGTACTGATTAACCGACTCAGGGTAGCAGCACCTGATCGACAATGTGGATGACGCCGTTGTTCGAGATCAGATCAGCCTGTTTTATGTTAGCCGACGTACTGTTGCGGTTGCCTTTGATCGTAGCCGACCCGGTGTTGGTAAACACGGTTAGCCGACCACCGTTCAATGTCGTCAGTACACCCGTCTGCAACTGGTACGATAGCAGCGACCCCGACACAGCATGGTACGACAGCAGCGACGACAACGTTTGCGAACTGGTCGATTCGATCGCATTTATACTGCTGTAACCGGCGGCCCGGAAGGCGTCGTTGGTGGGGGCAAACAGTGTCACCAGGTTCGCGGACGACGTACTGCTCAGAGCCGCCAGTAAATTGGGGTTAGCCACAGCCAGCCGTTTTACGGCTGCCGACAAAAACGTCAGGTCCGCGTTCGCGTCGATGGTAGCCAGCAGACTACTCGCCGACGGATTCAGCAATCGGTCGATCACCTGAATCAGCCCGTTGGCCGTCGCGATGTCGCTTTGTACCAGCTTCGCTCCGTTGACGTAGATCGTGCTGCTCGTCTTGTTCAGGAAAACCACTCCTCTATCCCCCGTTTCAACTGACGTCTGCCCCGACGGGATTGCCGACACCGACAGGGGTGCGTAGAGGATATGGTGGGCCAGCAACGCACGCACCTGGCTTTGCGGCAACGCCCGAATGGCACCGTCGCTGCCCAGTCCAGCGGCCGTAAACGCGTCGTTGTTGGGGGCCAGCAGGGTCATGTTTGCCGATTTGAAAGCCCCGGCAAAACCCGCGTAGTTAGCCGCTATCCGTAGCAGCCGGAACTGATCGTCTTCCTGCACACGGTCGGCAATAGTCTGGGGCACCGCCACGGCATCATCGTCTTTCTGACAGCCAGCCAACAGCGCCCCCAGTATAAAAAACAGTGCGGAACGACTCAGCAACTGGCTAATAAATCGATTCATCAGATCAAGCATTACATCGGAATCTACGCGACAAATATAAGACTGTCCTGCCGACAAGCCGTTACCCGGTCGTCAGCACCTTTCTGATTACCACGTCCGTAGTTCTGATTCTATTGCACCGGCCCCTGCGTTTTTTTCCGTATCTTCGCAGCCTTTGTTAAATACTGTTAAAACAATCCCCCAGGGATGAAGGAAGATATTGATCCGGGCAATCTGCCCCAGCACATCGCCGTTATCATGGACGGAAATGGTCGCTGGGCAAAACAGCAGGGAGCCGCCCGCATTTTTGGTCATAAAAACGCCATCAAGGCCGTTCGCGAAGTAACTGAAGGCTGCGCGGAAATCGGCGTTAAGTTTCTGACGCTATACGCTTTTTCGACCGAAAACTGGAACCGCCCAAAGCTGGAAGTCGACGCCCTGATGACCTTGCTGGTACACACGATCCGGGGAGAAATCAAGACGCTGATGACCAACAACGTGCGGCTGACGACCATCGGCCATACCGAAACGTTGCCCAAGGATTGTCAGCGCGAACTGGCCGAAGCTATGCGTGAAACAGCTGGTAACACCGGTCTGACGCTGGTGCTGGCCCTCAGTTATAGCGGCCGGTGGGAGATTCTGGAAGCCGCCCGCCAACTGGCCGCTGCAGTGCGCGACGGTGAGCTGACGCCCGAAGACATCGACGAAACCCGGTTCCACCAGCACCTGACCACAGCGTCGATGCCCGACCCGGAACTGATGATTCGGACCAGTGGCGAAATGCGTATCAGCAACTTTATGCTCTGGCAATTAGCCTATTCCGAGTTTTACATGCCCGAAGTACTTTGGCCGGACTTCCGCCGTGAACACCTGTATCAGGCCATCCTGACCTATCAGCAGCGGGAACGTCGGTTCGGTAAGACAAGTGAACAACTAACCAAATAAGGCTGGTAAGCGGGTCGTACCAAATCTAATAGCTGCTAACGTGCTCATTAAAAAGAAAGTGACTATACCAACCCTCAGCGTTCGCAGCGGGTCATTTATTTATCATACCACCGTGCGTGCTTATCCGTGCATACGCCTGTGAGCATCCAGTTGCCTGCCGATTTCATACAAGCCAATCATCAGGCTGATTATTTATCAATGTCAATGCCTGCGATCAGTAAACCACTTACTTCGTTGAAACACCGTATAACGTACATGCTGGCCACAGTCTGTCTGCTAACCGCGCTGGCACCCGCCCTGGGTCAGGTGCGGGTAGGCGTCGGCCGGCCAGCGACCGAAACGCCATTCTCCAGCGACGAGCTTACCAACTATGCCAGTCCGAAAGAATACGAGATTACCGGCCTGAGCGTAACCGGCACCCGTTACCTCGACCCAAATTCGCTGGTATCGCTGGCGGGTCTGAAAGTTGGCGACAAAAGCCGGATTCCGGGCGAAGCCGTTGGCTCGTCAGTCCGTAAGCTGATGGACTCCGGTCTGCTCGACAACGTCGAACTGTTTGCCACCCACACGGGCGAGGGGAAAGTCGCGCTGATGTTCAAGGTGCAGGAACGGCCACGGCTTTACCGGGTTAGTTTTCTGGGCGTGAAGAAAGGCGAACAGGATCAGCTGAAGGATAAAACCAAGCTGAACCTGGGTAAGATCGTCAGCAATACGATTGTCAAGAATACGCAGATGGCCGTGCGGAAATACTTCGTCGACAAAGGCTACCTGAACACAAAAGTAAAAATCACGACCATACCCGACAGTGCGCGTAACAATGCCACGATGCGCGTACTGGTCGATAAAGGGCAGAAGGTAAAGATCGCCAAGATCAACTTCGTGGGGCTGGATGAAGCCGATGAGTCGGCCATCCGGATGAAGATGAAGAGCACGAAGGAAAAACGCTTCGGTCGCCTGTTTACCCCGTCGAAGTTTGTGCCCAAGAAGTACGAAGAAGATAAGCAGAAGCTGGTTGCCTACTACAACAAGCTGGGCTACCGCGATGCGAGCATCGAACACGATACGCTGATTCACAATCCCGACAATAGCGTCTCGCTCAATATCACGCTGAACGAGGGAAAAAAGTACTACTACCGCAACATCGAATTTTCGGGCAACTACCTCTACACGGCCGCGCAGCTCCGTTCGGTACTGGGCATTCAGAAGGGCGATGTGTATAACCCCGAAGACCTCGACAAACGGCTGAACGGTAACCCCGGTCAGGATCTGAGTTCGCAGTACATGGACGATGGCTACCTGTACTACAACGCGACGCCCGTTGAGCGGATGATCGACGGCGATTCGATCGACCTGGAAATTCGTGTTTTTGAAGGCAAGCAGGCCACCATCAACCGGATCGTGCTGAACGGCAACACAAAAACCAGCGACCACGTCGTCATGCGGACAATTCGTACGCTGCCGGGGCAGAAGTTTTCGAAAACGCAGCTGATTCGTACCCAGCGCGAATTATCGACACTGGGTTATTTCGACCCGGAGAAAATCGGGATTCAACCTGTTCCGCAAAACGACGGCACCGTCGACATCGAGTATACAGTCGAAGAAAAGCCGTCGGATCAGATTGAGTTATCGGGTGGCTGGGGTGGTTACGTCGGTTTCGTCGGTACGCTTGGTCTGACGTTCAACAACTTCTCGGCCCGCAATATCCCCCACCTGAGCGCGTGGAAGCCCCTACCAGCCGGCGACGGACAGCGTGTGCAGGTTCGTTTCCAGGCCAACGGCCGGCAGTACCAGGTGTATTCGCTGTCGTTTACCGAACCCTGGCTCGGTGGTCGCAAACCGAATGCCCTGTCGGTCAGTGCCAGCCACACGGTGTACCGCTCCTACTACGATCCGCTGAATCCGGCCAGTTTGTACCAGAGTCTGTCTGGGCGTACGCCAACCGGGTCGTACTCTAATACGGCCTTTACGGTTGGTCTGGGTCGGCAGCTGAAAGTGCCCGATGACTTCTTCTCGCTGACGCACTCACTGTCGTACCAGCGCTACGATCTGAACAACCTCGATTTGTTCTACATCGGCTACAAAAACGGGATCTCGAACAACTTCACGTTCAACACGACCATTGCCCGGAACAGCATCGATAATCCGCAGTTCCCCCGGTCGGGTTCGTCATTCTCGCTGAGCGGTTCGTTTACGCCCCCTTACTCGGCCTTCAAAACCGAAAAGGAAAACGTAAGCATCGAGAACCGGTTCAAATTTGTCGAGTACCACAAATGGATGTTCGACGCCAGCTGGTTTCAGACGATCGTCGGCAAGCTAGTACTGAACGCTCGCGCTCACATGGGTTTCCTGGGTAGCTACAACAAGCGCACCGAGATTGGTCCCTTCGAGCGGTTCGTACTGGGTGGTTCGGGGCTGGCCGGTCAGGGGCAGTTTGCGCTGGCGCAGGACATCATCGGTCTGCGCGGCTACGACGACCGGAGCGTGTACACCGCCGATTACAATCAGGTAGCTTCGGCAGCGGCCCGCAGTCAGGGTGGTGTGGTGTACAACAAGTTTGTAGCGGAGATGCGCTATCCGGTGTCGCTGAACCCATCGGCAACCATTTTCGCACTGGCGTTCCTCGAAGCGGGTAACAACTGGGCGAGCTACAAGCAGTACAACCCGTTCGATCTGAAACGGTCGATTGGCTTCGGTGCGCGGATTTTCATGCCCGCCTTCGGTCTGATTGGTATCGACTACGGCTACGGTTTCGACACGATTCCGGGCATCAAGGAGAAACCGTCAGGACAGTTCCACTTCACGATTGGGCAACAGATTCGATAAGATTCAACCCTGTGTCAGCGTTTTATAAACGGCAAGCCCGGCAAATGATTGGCCCGGTATTGGCAGAGGAATCTAACTGACAGTCAATTCGTTTGTCTTGAAAAGTTGACACAGGGTCATGAAAAAGGGGATAATCTTTGTACTTTTGTGCGCCTTTTGGCCAACTGTTCAGGCTTCGGCCCAGAAGTTTGGCTACGTCGATACGGAATTCGTTTACAGCAAGATGCCTGAGTATCAGAAGGCCCTTAGCGAAATCGACAAGTTTACCGACAAATGGGCTAAAGACATACAGGACAAGTACGCCGACATCGAGAAGATGCAGCGGGCCTATCAGGCGGAAGAGATTCTGCTGACCGATGAGATGAAACGGGACCGGCAACGGTTGCTGAGCGACAAAGAACGGGAGGCCCGCGAATACAACAACAAGGTGTTTGGCTACGAGGGTATGCTCTACCAGAAAAAGAAAGAGCTGATGAGGACGCCGATGGATATGGTAATTCGGGCCATCGAGAAAGTATCGCTACAGAAGAAACTGGACTTTATGTTTGATAAAGCGTCTGATTTTGTCATGCTGTACACCAACCCCCGCCACGACTACACGGAGTACGTTATGGAAGATCTGGGACTGGATATGAACGCAAAACCAGGCAAGCCCAACACCGTTGCCGGTACGGTTACCAACCCTGCCGGAACCAATGCAGACAATAAACCAACCACAAAACAGTAGTAGTAAACCAAGTAAACTGAAGATGAACAAGACACTCGTTATGGCGTTCGCAGCCGCTTTGCTGGCTGGTGGTCTGAACGCTCAGGCTCAAACAACGGCAGCCCCCGCCACGACGGCCTCGGCAGCCGTAAAACTGGGCTATACGAATATCGATTATATTCTCGGTCAGACACCCGAAGCCAAAGACATACAGAATCAGCTGACCATTCAGCGGACGCAGTCGGAAAACGAACTGAAGCGGATGCAGAAAGAACTGGAAGATAAGTACGGTGCTTATCAGAAAGGGGCTGAGCAGATGTCGGAGGTAATCCGTAAAGACCGCGAAACCGAATTGCAGGGCCTGCAAACCCGCATTCAGGAGTTTGGCCGGACGGCTGAACAGTCGCTGCAAACCAAGTACGGGCAGCTGGTAAACCCGGTTGTACAGAAGATTCAGAAGGCCATCGACGCAGTAGCCAAGGAGAACGCGTACACCTACGTCTTCAACCTGGACGCCGGTGCCAACACGACCCCGATCCTGCTGGTCGCGCCCGAAGAAAATAACATCACTGAACTGGTGCTTCGCAAGATGGGTATCGACCCTTCGAAAGTGGCCGCACCGGCTGCCAACAAGCCCGCAGCAACGGGTACTGGTTCGGCCGCTGCTCCAGCCGCGACGCCCCGGAAAAATAAGTAAGCTGGCCCAGCAAGCCCCAGTTTTCAATGAAACGAGTCAGCCTTTTACTGGGCTGACTCGTTTCGCATTACAAGGAAGTAGCCAGAAATTCCTGTCAGGCTACAGGCTGGTTAATATGGCCAAAGAGTTTGACAGAAACGGCCTACGACAAAATTCCCGGACTTACTTTTGCGTTCTTTTTGTTAGTACTACTCGTAAACGTTATCTATGAACCGTACGGCCGGTCTACTGGCGGGGTTGCTGATCTGCCTGCTTTGGGGCAGAACCCACGCTCAGGATACAAAATCACTGCGTCTTAGTTTTCCCACTCAGTCCGACTGGAGCGTAGTACCGGAGGGCAGCACCGTTCGTTTCGACGTAAAAACTAACGCCCCTGCCGGCGATACGCTGACATTTTCACTCCGGGGTGATAAAATTCCTGAAGGGGCTGAAATTGACTCGCTGGGGCATTTCAGCTGGACACCGGCGCATACTTTGGCCGACCGTATTCAGACGCGTAAGCAGGTACCCATTACCTTCGACGTACGTGATCAGCATGGGCACTCAGCAACACAGACAATCGATTTCGCGGTACTGCACGTCAATCGCCCACCCGTGATCGGTGAACTGCGCCCGTTTTATGTGCAGTACAAAACGCAGAATACCTACAAGATGGACCCGGAGCTGGTTCATGACGACGATGGCGACCCAATCGTGTTTATTGCCATCCCCGACCAAATGCCGGAAGGCAGCAAATTATCCGCACAGGGTGAGTTGACATGGACGTTATCGTACAATCAGTTCAAAAAGCTGAAACAGGCACCGGTTTATATCGAGTTCTGGGTTGAAGATCAGCCTGCCAAAACGCGGTCAAAAGGGCGGCTGAAAGTCGAAGTGACCGAGATGGACCTACCCCCCGATATCGCCGTCATTCCGCAGGAGATTCGCTATAAACTTCGTGAGAACGCCACTGTCGACCTGAAATTCTACTTATCAGACCCGAACGGCGACGACGACATCAACGAGTTTAATTTCCTGTCTGACAACCAGCAGATTCCAAAAACGGCACTGGTCAAGAACACCGATAATCAGTACGAATTTATCTGGCAACCCGGCTTCGACTTTGTTAAGGACCCCTACGATTCGCTGGAAGCGCACGTAACGTTTTACGTACTCGACAAGGCACAGAACCGGCAGGAACGGCAGATCACCTTTGTCGTGAAAAACACGGTGAACGAAGCCGAAAAGGACCGCTATTACTACACGCAGTACCGACAGGTGCTGGTGCAGGCGTGGGGGCTGATTGAGCAGCTGGGGGAAAAGGAAGAACAGCTCAAGCGCGATTACAAACGAGCCAAAGGCGGTAAGCGTAATCGCTCGGTTGCCAACGCATCACTGGGGGCCGTCACGGGCGTATCACCAGCCATAACGAGCAGTAACGGCAGTCAGGATACGCAACGGCTGATCTCAGCTATCGGCGGCACGGCCGTGTTGACAATGGGCACGCTGGAAGCCACCGAAGTCATCGGTAAATCAATGAAAGACTTGCTCGACCGGTACAACTACGTACTCGGCAAGAAAGCCGAACTGCAAAACAAGGGCGACGTGTTCGCCCGTGAGTTTGCGCTTAAATCGAGTCGGCGCAGCAACGAATTCGTAAAAAAACTGGATGACTTCCGTGGAGTAATGAGTCTGAGCGGACTGGTTGCGCTGGAACTGGACGCCAACTGGCAATCGAAAAAGGAAGCAACCGACAAAGCGGTCAAACGTACATTCAAGGACTTTACGCTGCTCGAAGAAGCCCAGTAAGCTTATTTTTCAACACGGAGGCACAGAGATCACAGCGAGTAAAACTCCGTGCACTCTGTGCCTCCGTGTTGACAGCCGGTCTAATCCAGCCTGTCTTCTTTAGGAACCGTGGGCACTGTATCTACGCTATGCCCATCGTCATGACGCATATCGGTTGTCCGATTGTCATGACTAGGTGTTTGTGTTTCTTCCACCTCACTCATCGGTAAAACCGTGGCCTGCACCGCATCCGGTCCACTCACCGGCAGCATACCATCCTCAGGATCGATGCCACCGAAGAAACGACGCTGAAACAGCAGAATCAGGCAGACGCCGACGAAGATACAGGAATCAGCAATATTGAAAATAGGCGTTGAGTAGTACTGACCGCCCCAAACCGGTACCCATTCAGGAATAAATCCCTCCCAGACATCTACGAAAATCATGTCGATTACCTGTCCGTGAAACCAGGGCGTCGGTGATCCGTACGGCGCGTTGTTCAGAAAAACACCGTAAAACGTGCTATCGATAACATTACCGACGGCCCCGGCCAGAATCATGGCCATTGCCCAAAGCAGTCCATTCGGTGCGCCCCGGTGTGCAAGGTGTACGAGGTAGTAACCGATACCCACCATCGCGAACAGCCGAAACACGCTCAGCAGCAACTTCCCATATTCGTAACCAAGCTGCATCCCAAACGCCATACCCGGGTTGAGTACATAGTGCAGCTTGAACCAATCGCCAATCAGTTTGACCTGACCGGCAAATCCCGGTTCCATGTAGTGATGAACAGCCAGTTTTGACCCCTGATCGACGGCAATCAGCACTACAGTCAGCAGAAAAAAGGGAAGCGGATTTTTCTTAATCATAAAAAAGTTTGGCCCAGCCAGTTGGCCGGGCCATAATTACTAAAGGCTATTCCAGAACGTATTCACAACAATCGATTATCTGTTGCGGCCGACAGACAGGCGCGTTACTTTTCGCACCCTTTCCGGCGTTTCAGTTCGTCGCGCACCAGCATATATTCGCGGCTGCTTTGTCCGGCGATTGACTTGTTTTCTTCGGCCCGACGGAACAGGTACGGCATCACCGTCTCAACTGGTCCATACGGTACGTATTTGGCTACATTGTAGCCCGCCGTCGCCAGATTGTACGAAATATTATCGCTCATGCCGAGCAACTGCGCAAAGTAAATGTGCAGGTCGTTGTGAGCGATACCCAGCTCCTGCATCTTTTGCACACAATATTGACAGCTATACTCATTGTGCGTACCGAGACAGAAGGAAACGACATCGCGGTTTTCCAGGCAGAAATCAATAGCCAGGTTGAAATCGCGGTCAGTGTCTTCTTTCGTGGCCTGGATTGGATCCTGGTATTCCTCCTCGTGCGAACGCATCCGCTCTTTCTCCAGGTAAGCCCCACGAACCAGCTTAACCCCCAGAAAATAGCCTTTCGCCTGTGCTTCCTGAAGGTCGCGGTGCAGTCGGTCCAGGCTTTCCCAACGGTACATCTGATACGTGTTGTACACAATGGGCTGCTCGTGGTTGAAACGGTCCATCATGGCATATGCCAGTGTATCGATGGTATCCTGAATCCAGCTTTCTTCAGCGTCGATGAAGATGCGGACGTTACGCTCAAAAGCCCGGCGGCACAGCGAGTCGACACGCTTCAACACCCGGTCGAACTGCGCTTTCTGGTCTTTATCGAGCGAGTTACCAAGCTGCACAGCTTCCAGCAGTTCGGTCGACGCCAGACCCGTGATCTTAAAGACAGTAAACGGAATATCGGCTGATTCGCTGGCCCGTTCGATAGTCCGCATGATCTCAAGCGTCGTCTCATCGAAGCTTTTCTCATCGTCCTCACCCTCAACTGAATAGTCGAGAATAGTGCCGACATGACCGTCGTGCAGATGGCGGATGGTCGGCTCAGAGTCGCTGATGCTCTCGCCCCCGCAGAACTGCTCAAAAATTGTGTGTTTAATCAGCGATTTGATGGGCAGGTTAAGGCGGAGGGCAAGTTTTATAAAAAAAGTACCTAAATTTACCAGCCAACCCTTATTCATCAACGCAAAAAGCCAGTACGTCTTTCTAAGTTTGGCGTTCGACTGAGCAGAAAACGCAATCGAGGTATCTTCGAAAGAGACTGGTCCGGCCTGAATGCTGTGTTTAGCAGACGCTGTCGGTCCGGCTTCCAGCGAGCCCTCGGCCCATTCACCGGCCACGGGTAATACATTACTTCGATTCGACATATCAGTGCTCCGTTCTGACGGTGCTACGTCCATAGCGTTAGATGCGTGTCGGTAAGACGACCGAAATATAGAAGGAATATTCGGTCAATGGATTAAACTCCCCGATACGGCTTTGTTCAAGAAACAAATCTCAGTTGCAGACAAAGTGGGGAACTAGCCTAAAACACAACTAGTTCCCCTGCAAATATACCACAAAATCAGATTTAAAGTTCCTTGTTTAGTACGGGTACACCATACCCCTGATACGTTTACTATGAAAGTAGATTTGACCGTTGAGCCGCTGAATTCGTGGATCGATACTGGTGGCAAACCACTGATTATTGCCGGGCCCTGTAGCGCCGAAACCGAAGAGCAAGTTGTCGAAACCGTTCGTCAGCTGAAAGCCCTGAACGCCGTGCACGTGATTCGGGCGGGTGTCTGGAAACCACGTACCCGGCCGGGTAGCTTTGAAGGCATGGGCGAAGCCGCTTTGCCGTGGCTTCAGGCCGCCAAAGCCGAAACCGGCCTGCCGATTGCCGTGGAAGTAGCCACGCCCGAGCACATCGAGCTGGCGCTCAAGTACGACATCGACGTACTGTGGGTGGGAGCCCGCACGACGGTAAACCCGTTCAACGTACAGGAAATTGCTGATGCCCTGCGTGGCGTCGACGTACCCGTACTGATTAAGAACCCGGTCAATCCAGACCTGGCTCTGTGGGTTGGCGCGTTCGAGCGGATTGCGGGTGCCGGTATCACCAAGCTGGCGGCTATCCACCGGGGGTTTGCCACGGGCGAAGCGACCAAGTACCGTAACGTACCGATGTGGCAGATGGCGATCGAACTGAAGTCGATTTTCCCTACGCTACCCATCATCGGCGATCCCAGCCACATGGCCGGGAAGCGGGCGTACCTCAACGAGCTGTCGCAGATGGCAATGGACCTCAACTACGATGGTCTGATCGTGGAATCGCACATCGATCCCGACAAAGCGTGGAGTGATGCGGCTCAGCAGTTAACGCCCACAGCGTTTGGCGAGATGCTCGATCACCTCGAAATCCGGCAGGTCGAATCGCCAAACCGCGAGTTCCAGAACTTCATGGAGCAATCCCGTCGGAGCATCGACAATGTCGACCGGCAGATGGTCGAAATGCTGGCGGCTCGTATGGCACTGGTCGAGCGGCTTGCTGAGTACAAGCGTGATAACAACGTAACGCTGTTTCAGCCCGAGCGCTGGAAAGAGATTCTGCAAACCCGCACCGAAACGGGTAAGAAGCTGGGCCTGTATCCCGAACTGGTGGAGGAAATCTACAAAATCATCCACATGGAATCGATTCGGAAACAGACCGAAATCATGAACAACTCGGTACAGAGCGCGTAATCACTAGCTGATTTTTAGACAAGCGAGCCCCGCCAGAGTCAGTCTGGCGGGGCTCGCTTGTATTGGTTTGTCCCAGACAGCATCCCTGCTGTCGGAGCCATAAGGCTAATCTTAGTATGTTCCGATAAACCGCTGACGCGGCTCCGACGGCAGGGATGCTATCTGGAACGACTGCATTTTCAGTTCACATTCAGTACGATAATCGAGCTGTTATAACCGGAAAAGCAGCCCAGCCCGCCGGTGATATTGCTGGGTATCAGCACCGGTTCGGCGAAGGGGTTACCCCGTACGCGGCCCTGCCGGATAGCGGCTGAGCGATACTGGTAATAGGCCGCGTCGACCGCCAACAGGCTAACCGCTATTTGACTTCGCCGGAACTGCCGCTGAAACCCGACGGCGGTAGCAATCGACACGTTGCCCAGGTACGCCCGACCCGATGTAAAGGCCGTGCCGTCGGTATTCGTATCATCGAACAGCCCACGATTGTCATCGTCGAAATTCAGATTGCTGTAGGTAACCCCCGATACGGTTGTACTACTGACGGCCGTGGTCTGACTAACGGGCATCCGCAACGTTCCGACGGTCTGATAATAGTTGGCTTGCCCGGCGGGGTCCTGCCAGGTAGCGCGGACGAAGTACCGGCGGGTCCGGCTGTTTTCGGTCAGTGAATCCACCTGCACGGCCGACAGACTGACGGGTTGCGGAATGGTACAGGTCGCCGATGCCCGCTGTCCTTCGGGTGTCGTTATGTTGAGCGTGTACGTCCGCCCGGTCACGATTGGCAATTGGTCAACAGGAGCACTGTAGTAAAGCAACCCGTTGGCCTTGTAACGTAAATTAACGGTCTTGCCACCAGCGGACAGCGTCACGGTTGCGTTGGTTACGTTGCCATCGGTCAGGCTGGCGCTGATGCTATCGCCCAGTACCGTCTGCGACTGCGTCAATTTGATCGCCAGGACGGTATCCTGGGGCGAGAGAAAACCCGTAACGACTAGTTTGGCCGATTCCAGTCCCAGTTTGTCGGGGCTGATTTCGTTGCGCAGACTACCGCATCCCGTCAGTGCAGCCAGACCGCTCAGGAGGATAAGCCAGTAAGAAAAATCCGGGTGTCGCATCAGAATTTGAATGAGTAGCTTACGGACGGAACAATCGGGAAAACGGAGTACCGCACCAGCACCGTTTTGTTCGGCTCGCCATTTGCCTGCGCAACGGATTCGAGCCGGTAGAAGAACGGATTCCGGCGGTTGTATGTGTTGTACAGACTGACCTCCCACGTCCGTTCGTGGTGCTTTTTCTGCTTGTGAAACTGTACGGCGACGTCGAAGCGGTGGTAAGCTTCGGCCCGAAAGCTGTTTTTCTGGGTACCGTAATCATCGACCACGCGGCTGTTCTGGAATAACCCGCCAAACTGACCGCCCCCACTGAGGTTGGTATAGCTGCCGCCCGGCCGGTAGGCATCGTAGCGACCCGTTGGCAGGGTCAGGGCGTTGCCGGTGCCGTACACCCACGTACCCGACAGCGTAATGCGTTTGTTCAGTTCGTAGATACCCACCACCGAAATATCGTGTCGCCGGTCGTAGCGAGGGTAATACGGCTTGCCACCGTTGAGCGCGTCGAACTGCCACTGCGTCCAGGAAAGCGTGTACCCAACCCAGCCCGACAGCCGACCGGTTTTCTTCTGCAACAACACTTCCGCCCCGTACGACCAGCCCCGCCCGGCGGTTACATTGTCTTCCCAGCGCGTATTGTTGGCCGAGGTCGGGTCGTTGAGCAGCAGAAAACTGGCCCCTTCTTTATAGTTGATGATGTTGCTCATCGTCTTATAATATCCCTCGACGGTCAGCGCCAGCCCCCGGCTGGGCAGGTCTTTGGCGATGCCGACAGCTACCTGTTGCGACTGCTGCGGCTTCACCCGGTCGGTCGTCGGCACCCACAGATCCGTCGGCAGACCGATACCGGTGTTAGAGAGCAAATGAATGTACTGGTTCATCAACGCATACGATGCCTTGAGCGACAAATCAGGGCGGAGCGTGTAAGCCGCCGACAGCCGGGGTTCGGGCCGCAGGTACCCGACTTCGGGATGCTTGTAGTAACTCAGCCGCAACCCCCCATTGACCCGCCACCGGTCCGAAGGTCGCCAGGTATCTTCGGCGTAAACACCGGATTCGAGCACATCAATGTTTTCTACACGCTGCTGATACTGACTGACCAGTGCATTCTGCAACACAATGGCGCTGGGCGTGAAGCGGTGGTAGGTTGTCTGGACACCCAGCCGAACGGCATGTTGCGGAGCCGGGTAATAATCGACGTCGTATTTGAGCGACACGTCGCGAATGCCGGAACTGTAGCCCAGCGAATAGCTCTGGTTGTCGACGGTGCCGCGTTCGGTCGAGTTGATCTCGAATTTGTAATCGCTGAACGTAGCCGACAGGTTGGAAAACAGTTTTTCGTTGACCAGGTGATTCCAGCGCAGCGTACCGGTAGCGTTGCCCCAGCCCAGACTCGTTTCCGTCGCCGACGGCACGTCGCTGGCGTAAAAGCGGTCGCGCCCGAAGTAGCCACTCAGATATAGCTTGTCGTTTGGGCCGAGGTCATAGTTGGCTTTGGCATTGAGGTCGTAGAAATAGTACCCAGCGCGGGTTTGCCCGTTGGTTTGCGCCCGGATGATGGGAGCCCCGACCACGTCGAGATATGTCCGGCGTCCCGACACCAGAAACGATCCTTTCTTGCTTTTACTCAATGGTCCTTCCAGTGTCAGCCGTGACGCGATCAGGCCGATACCGCCTTCGCCATGTAGCTTCTCGCGGTTGCCGTCTTTCATATTCAGCTCGATCACCGACGACAGCCGCCCGCCATACCGCGCCGGAAAGCCCCCTTTTATCAGTTCGACGCTCTTGATGGCGTCGCCGTTGAAGACCGAGAAAAAGCCGAACAGGTGGCTGGCGTTGTACACCACGGCATCGTCCAGAATAATCAGATTCTGGTCGGGCCCTCCCCCGCGCACGTAGATACCCGTCTGCCCCTCCGACCCTTTCTGTACGCCCGGCATCAATTGCAGCACTTTCAGCACATCTTTTTCGCCCAGAAAGGCCGGAATCTTTTTGATCTGCGCAATCGGCACATCGATAGCACTCATCTGTGCCGTTTCGCTGACCTTCTGGGTTTGTGTCGTGCCCCGCACTTCTACTTCCGACAGGTCGCGGCCGGGGGCTAATGTGATGTCGATGCGCTGATTACTCCGCAGCCGCACCGACCGGCTGCTGGTTTCGTAGCCAACAAACGAAAACGCGATGCGAACGCTATCCTGCGCGGGTAAGGTCAGCGAGTAAAAGCCGTAGGTGTTGGTGGCGCTGCCCGTTGTGGTACCGGGCAGGTAAACGTTAACGCCAATCAGGGCCTCCTGGCTACCGGCTTCGCGCACGTAGCCACTGATCGTATAGCGGGGACCAACTGTCTGCGCCCGCCCGCTGGTGCATAGCAGCAGGCCAAACCAGAACAGACCATAAGTAAATAAACGCATGAAACGAGTGGGTAAACCAATCAGGCTAAGCTGTCAATACCTATAACGACGCAGCATAGAATGGTCTTATTCAAAGGTAAATCATAATACGCAGAAGACGGGCAAACCGACGCACCAGTCACCCTTTCAGCTCGCTCATTGTTAGCCAACTTTTAACGCTTTTCAGCAAACAAAAGACCTGATTACGAGGTAGTACAGACGAATACAACCGATGCCTTCCGCATCCTGTCCCTATGCTTCAATTCGATAAGTTATCGCTGAATATACCCGACACCAAAAAGCCCCGTATTGTGGTCATCGGTGGTGGATTTGGTGGCATGAATCTCGTCAAGAGTCTGCGCAACGCGAGTATGCAGATTGTGCTGTTCGACAAACAGAACTACAACGGTTTCTGGCCCCTGCTGTATCAGGTTGCCACGGCTGGGCTGGAGCCCGACGCCATCGCCGAGCCGTTCCGCAAGATGTTCGACGATTTTGAGGATTTCCACTACCGCATGGTACGTGTCAGCAAGATCGACCCGGCCAGCAAGACGGTGACGACGCTCATCGGCGATCTGAAATACGACTATCTGGTCATCGCTACGGGGTCGAAAAGCAATTACTTCGGCAATAAACAGATCGAGCACTATTCGTTTCCGCTCAAAACGATCCCCGAAGCCCTGAACATAAGAAGTCAGTTTTTGCAATGTTTCGAGCAGGCCAGCGTCACGACCGACCCAGCCGAGCGCGAGAGTTTGCTGACGTTCGTCATTGCCGGTGCCGGGCCAACGGGCGTGGAAATGGCCGGTTCACTGGCCGAAATGCGCAGGCACGTACTCCCCGCCGATTATCCGGGACTGGATTTCAGCCAGATGAAGATTTACGTAGTCGAGGGGTTGGGTAAAGTGCTGCCACCGATGTCGGAAGAAGCCGGAAACGACGCCAAACGCTACCTGGATGATCTGGGCGTTATCGTCAAACTGAATACGCTGGTCGACAATTACGACGGACAGACGGTGACACTGAAGGGCGGTGAGCAGATTCCGTCGCAGACACTCGTCTGGGCAGCGGGCGTAACCGGGGCCATGATCGAGGGCATTCCGGCCGAAGCCGTCGAGCGGGGTAAACTTCTGGTTGACCCAATCAACCGGATACAGGGGCTGACCGACGTTTTCGCGATTGGTGACATTGCGCTGATGAAGCAGGAGAAATGGCCAAAAGGCCACCCCGGCGTGGCGCAACCCGCCATTCAGCAGGGCGAACATCTGGCAAAAAACCTGCAACGGATGCGCAAGGGCGAAAACACTACCCCGTTCGATTATTTCGACAAAGGCTCACTGGCCATTGTCGGGCGGAGCCGGGCCGTGGCCGACTTGCCGGGCAACATTCACCTTGGTGGCTTCATCGCGTGGATGTCGTGGCTGTTTGTACATATCTTCTACCTCGTCGGGTTCCGTAGCAAGCTGATCGTGTTCAGCAACTGGATGTACCGGCTGTTTACGTACCAGCGCGGCACCCGCATCATCATCCGGCCGTTTGTCCGCAAAGACGATAAAGTCGGGCAGGAGATGCTGGAGAAGAACGAGACGGTTTAGGTGTACCCCACCCCACAGCAGAATACCCCACCCCAATCGGGACGCCGGCCCGGCGTCCCGATTGGGGTGGGGTGTGTTAAGGCCTAATCGCCTTTTCCGCTACATTTGCAGGTATACCTCCTCCGTACGTATTCATGCTTCGCCACTCCTTCCGTTACCTGATTCTGCCGGGTCTGTTTACGACCGTGCTTTCGCTGTCGGCGCAGGCCCAACTCGTTCCGACCACTGCCGACTCGGCCAAAGGCGGTCCGGCTGATTTTGGTAAGATGTGGACGTTCGACACGCCCCCTACCGCTTATTTTCAAAAGACGTACAACTTCACGCCCGACGCCAAATGGTTCGACGAAACGCGACTGGCCGCCCTGCGCTTCGCCGATTACTGCTCAGCCTCGTTTGTATCGGCTAACGGGCTGGTCATGACCAACCACCACTGCGCCCGCGAATCGGGAACGGGCGCGCAGCGTAAGGGCGAGGACCTCAACGCGACGGGTTTTTACGCCAAAACACTGACCGAGGAGCGAAAGGTCGACGGCCTGTTTGTCGATCAGCTAGTACAAATTGAGGACATTACGAGCCGGGTGCAGGCAGCTATGAGTCAGGCCGGATCGGAGGCCGATAAGTTACAGGCCCGTGAAAAAGCGTTTGACGATATTAAAAAAGAATACGAAACAAAAACCGGATGGCAGAACCTGCAACTCCAGCCGATCACGTTCTACAATGGCGGTCGGTACGCGCTGTACGGCTTCAAACGCTACACCGACGTTCGGCTGGTGTTTATGCCCGAACTGCAACTCGGCTTTTTCGGGGGCGACTACGATAACTTCACCTACCCGCGCTACGCCCTCGACTGCTCCTTTTTCCGGGTCTACGACAACGGCAAACCGCTCCAGACGACGCACTTCTTTAAGTTCAATCCCAACGGTATCCGCGACGGCGAACCCATTTTCGTGGTGGGCAACCCCGGCCGGACCGAGCGACTCAAAACCGTTGCTGAACTCGAATTCGACCGTGACCTGCAAACCCCCGCAACCCTCGACCTGCTAAAAAACCGGTCGAAGGCATTGCAGGCGTACAACGCGACGGCGAAGAACGACAGCATTCTGAACGAGATTTTCAGCTACGAAAACAGCATCAAAGCGATCAGCGGGCAACTGGCCGGTCTGCGCGACCCGTATCTGATGGCCCGCAAAGCCAATTTCGAAAAGCAGTTTCAGGCGACAGCAGCGGCCAAAAATCTGCCGACCGACCAGCTACAGACGTGGAAACAGCTGGGCGACAACACGACCAAACTACGTACGCTATTCAAGGACGCTACCTACCTCGCGCCCAACGACCGCACCGTCGGGCAACTGCTGCCCTTCGCGGCTCTGCTGGTACAGTACGGGCAACTGGCCGCGCAACGGCCACAGGATGCCGAACGGGCACGGGGGCTGGTCGTGGCACCGGTTATCAAAAACAAGCAAATCGAAGAAGCGTATCTGGCGGCTCACCTCGCCGAAGCACAGGCCGGACTGGGCAGCGATGATCCGTACGTAAAAGCCGCGCTCAACGGCAAAACGCCCGCCGAAGCAGCCGCGTATCTACTCAAGAACACCCGCCTGACCGATCCCGAATTTATCAAAGAGGTAGCCACACGGGGTGGTTCGATCAACAGTTCGAGCGACCCGATGCTGGTGCTGGCCCGGATTGGGTTTCCCCGCTACATACAGGCCGCACAACAGGCGCAGGAACTCTCGCAGCAGCAGGAAGTATTGCGCGGGCAGCTGGGCCGGATGCTGTACGCCGTCTACGGTGCCGCCGTTCCCCCCGACGCTACGTTCTCGCTGCGCATCAACGATGGCGTGGTGAAAAGCTACGACTACAACGGTACCAAAGCCCCGGTCATCACCACATTTTCGGGTCTGTATGACCGCAGCTACTCATTCGCCGGTCAAGCCGCCTGGAAACTGCCGGAACGCTGGAAAAACCCACCGGCGGCCCTGCTCAGCCAGCCGATGTGCTTCATCACGACCAACGACATTATTGGCGGCAATTCGGGCAGTCCGATGATTAACAAAAACCGGGAAGCGGTGGGGCTGGTCTTCGATGGCAACATCGAGAGCCTGCCCGGCGAATTTATCTTTGTCCCCGACGCCAACCGCAGTATCTCCGTCCACGCGGGCGGTATGATTGCCGCCATGCG
This sequence comes from uncultured Spirosoma sp., assembly GCA_964581865.1. Taxonomy (GTDB): domain Bacteria; phylum Bacteroidota; class Bacteroidia; order Cytophagales; family Spirosomataceae; genus Spirosoma. The sequence continues at coordinate 36,936 of CAZOQC010000002.1, read as the reverse complement.
CTACATCTACAAAGCCGACCGGCTCGTCATAGAGCTTACGGGTAAGTAACCCAGACCGGTGCGCCGGAGTGATCTACGTCTGGAGGACGCGACAGCGGCCAAAGAAGCGTCCACCTACCCGATTAGCCTGTCGAATACCAGACCTGGAGGTCTGGGTTACACAAACTACCCTAAAAATGACCCAACACGACCTGCCGGAGATGCCGGTATTTTTTGACCGCTACATCAAGATGGTGCCACCCGGCGATCTGCTCGACGCCCTGAAACAGGCCCGTTCGTTCGATAGCCTGATCGACGCACCGACGCTTGACCGATTAGGCGACCTTCGCTACGCACCTGGAAAGTGGACGGTGACTGATATCCTGCAACACCTAATCGACACCGAGCGAATTATGGCGTACCGCGCTCTACGCATCGCTCGTAACGACAAAACGCCCCTGCCCGGCTTCGATGAAGAGTCGTTCGCCGGGTTCACCGACGCAGCCAACCGTACCGTAGCCGATCTGTTGAGCGAATTCAGTCAGCAGCGCGACTCGACCATCCGGCTCTTCAGCAGCTTTACCGACGAGATGCTGCTTCGCTCCGGCACGGCATCCAACATCACGATTTCGACACTGGCACTGGGCTTTATGCTGATCGGTCATGCTCAGCACCACGCCAATGTGCTGCGTGAGCGCTACCTGCCGCTACTCGCCTGATTGACCCGACTCTCTTTTTCACCAACAAACAACCTGTTTTATGATTCGACAAACGACCATGCTGTTGCTCTGCGTCGCGCAGGTGGCACTGGGGCAAGCCAAACAGAAAGTTACCGTCACCGACCTGACCCGCATCCGGCAGGTGGGGGCCGTCGACCTGTCGCCGGATGGCAAGCGCGCCGTGTACGCGCTGACGACCATTGAACCCAACCCCGATCAGAAGGAAGAGTACGATTACCGCACGCACCTCTACCTGACCAGCCTGCAACCCGGCGACAGTCGTGCCCTGACGCGGGGCAGCGAGTCGGCCCGGCAGGCAGCCTGGTCGCCAGATGGGAAGTCGATTGCCTTTTCGCGGACAGTGAAGGGCAAGCCGCAGGTGTTTGTGATGCCGCTCGACGGGGGTGAAGCCTGGCAACTGACCAACACGCCCTACGGCGCGTCGGGGCCGATCTGGTCGCCGGACGGCAAGCGGATCGTGTATACGGCTACCGTATCGATGGCCGAGATGCTGACCGATTCGCTGCTGAATCCGTCGAAAGGTGGCCCGGTATGGTCGCTTGAAAAGCCGAGCTTTCGAAACAACGATTTCGTCAAAGTCGACAAAAAAATAAAGGCTAATCCCGACGGGTCGTTGGCCGAAATCCGGGCGTATCTGGCAAAAGATGTCGACGATAAAAAGGCGAAGGTCATCAACCGGCTCAACTTTCAGGGCGAATCGACCACCGAACCCGACCCCAGCTTCACGCACCTGTACGTGATCGACGTAACCGAAAAAGCGCAGCCCAAACCGCTGACGCGCGGCTTTTCGACCACGCGGGCGGCTGTATGGCTACCAAACGGCCAGGGTCTGCTGGCCGTATCGGATCGTGATTCGCTGAAACACCCCGACCGCGAGCAGGACAACGCTATCGTCTTTATTCCCGCCGATGGATCGGGGAAGCGTCGGCCGGTGTTGAGCGAAGCCGGGAAAAGCTACGGCTCGCCCGCCCCCTCGCCCGAAGGCAAATTATTGACGTACCTGGTATCGCCGGCCGAAGGCATCACCCAATCGCAGGTCGGGATGGTGAGCCTGAACGGTACGACGGTATCGAACCCCCGGCTCGTCACGTTCGACCGGGCGGCTGGCAACATGACTTGGGCTAAGCGGCCCGTTGCGGGTAAAAAAGCCCCTGCGGGTTACGCCATTTATTTCACCGCCAGCGCCAACGGCGGAGCACCCATCTACCAACTTGACCCGGCGTCACTACAGGTTACTCAACTGACCGGCTTCGAGCAGGGCATCACCAGTTTCGACGCGGAAGGGAGTCAACTCGTTTTTTCGCGCACGGAAATTGTCAATCCATCCGAGTTGTACAAAGCCGACGCCCTGGCGAAAAATGCCGTCAAGCTAACCTCACACAACGACTGGGTGGCGCAGCGGCAGTTGAGTACCCCCGAAAAACGCACCTACAAAAACTCGCTCGGCCAGACCGTCGATTACTGGATTATGAAACCGGCCGTGGTCGAAGCGGGCAAAACCTATCCGCTGCTACTGAACATGCACGGTGGCCCAACGGCCATGTGGGGACCGGGTGAAGCGTCGATGTGGCACGAGTTGCAGTACATGTGTTCGCAGGTTACGGCATCGTATACGCCAACCCGCGCGGATCGGGTGGCTACGGGCTGAACTTCCAGCAATCGAATAAAAAGGACTGGGGCACCGGTCCGGCCGAAGACGTACTGGCAGCCGCGACCGCTGCCGCCCGCGAAAAATGGGTCGACACGAGCCGGCAGGTCATTACGGGTGGCTCGTACGCGGGCTACCTGACGGCCTGGATCGTGGGTCACGACAACCGGTTCAAAGCGGCTTTCTCCCAGCGCGGTGTCTACGATCTCACGACCTTCCTGGGCGAAGGCAACGCCTGGCGACTGGTGCCTAACTATTTCGAGTATCCGTGGATGCCCGGCGCGCAGGTACTGGATGCCAATTCGCCCTACACGTTTGTGCAGAATATCAAAACGCCCCTCCTCATCAAGCACGGCGAAAATGATCTCAGAACGGGCGTCATTCAGAGCGAGATGATGTACAAAAGCCTGAAGATTCTGGGCAAACCGGTTGAATACGTTCGGATGCCGGGCGCTACCCACGAGCTAAGCCGTACGGGCAACGTTCGGCAGCGGATCGACCGGCTGCTACGCATTTACGAATTCTTCGAACGCTACGTCGGCCCCGACGCGCAGGGGCTAACCCAGAAATAAACCCAACCAGACGAACTGTTTCGTGGTTAGATTGCTGAATCGACGCCCTGACGTCGATTCAGCTTTTTTATCCCCTACGACTATGAGTAAGCCTACACCGGAGCCACTAGACCAGGCCCACAAGTTTCAGTTCTGGAAAGAGCAGATGGTCAGCAATGGACTGACCATCAATAACATTGACGAGAAATATATCCGCCGACGCCACAACGGCGAAGTACTATTCGCCATGCTGGAAGTGGATGCCACCACGCCCGAAGGCGACAAAATTCCACCCGCTCTGTTTTTGAAAGGACACGCGGCCTCCATGCTGGTCTGCCTGATCGATGATAAAACGGGTGAGAAATTCGTCGTCCTCGTTCGGCAACGGCGCATCTGCGACGGGTCGCACACCTACGAACACCCGGCCGGCATGGTCGACGCCAGCGACGCCCCCGACGACGTAGCCGCCCGCGAACTGAGCGAAGAAATTGGCCTGACGGTGGCTCCCGGCGACCTGACAAAGTTGAACAGTCAGCTTTACTTCCCCAGCACCGGCACCAGCGATGAAGGCATGCACTTCTTTTTCATCGAACGCACCCTATCCCGCGACGACATCATGGCGTTCCACCACAAGAATATGGGCAGCACATCGGAGTTCGAGCGGATCACCACTGTAGTAACAAGCCTGCCCGAATCGCACAAGCTGATCAACAACGTTAACGGCCTGCTACTCAACTTTATGTACCTCAAGCACGTCGGCGACTACAAAACAATGGCCCTGTTGTAAGGTTTTTTCGGACTGGTCTTGCGTCTATTCGACCGTATTCCTTACCTTTGCACTCCCAACCGGGGAACTCGCTTCCGTAGTTCAATGGATAGAATTTCGGTTTCCGGTACCGACGATAGGGGTTCGAATCCCTTCGGGAGCACAGATTATACATTCAGCTGAATGTTTAAAATACAGAAACGCTAACTTTCAACAAGTTAGCGTTTTTTGTTTATCGTGCTTTATCGAAAATAGTCCGGTTTCGTGTAGTTGATTCGTCCCCTATTCCGTCCCCCTATCGTAATTTGGTGATGACCAAACCAAATTCGATCGATGAAAACGATCACCGACAGCGACGTAAAGTTCCTGCTCAAAGACCCGCGCGCTGACCGAACGACGCTCATTTACCTGGTTTAGATCCAGCACCACGCTCTCGTAATGGCCGTCGCCCGTTGTGCGCGCTTCTCTGAAAATGGTGTAGCCCTCGGTCCGTAGCCGGTTGGTTAGGCTGTCGACAACTTCTTGGCTACCAACAGAGAAAGCAACGTGCGTGATGCCCTTTACTGACCCTCTGGCTGGCGACCCGTTAACGACATCGGGGCGGTACATTAATTCGAGCCGGGCCACATGGGGGCCGAACGACAGAAAGTAAGAGGTGAACTGCTTGGTTGGGTTGTAATACTGATCCCCGGCCGTTGCTCCGAAATAGGTTGTATAAAACATGCGCATGCTTTCCAGGTCATCGACCCACATGGCTAAATGGTCTATATTCATTTAATACTGGTTGAGCCGCCAAAGTAAACGAGTCGTACGAATGAATGTAGATCGTTTACCAGCTAGAAGTGGTGCCCATTAACCCATAGATTGGCGTAGGCGAACTTCTTTACTCGAGTCTGCCCGCGCCCCAGCGGAGTTCAGTATAGCGACTGCCGTTTTTAGCTATAGCTTACTGGCCGTTGTGAGCAGAGGTCAGCGTACGCCTGGCCCGCAACAGGGTATCCCGGACGGCCTCGCATTTACGCTCGTAAACTAGTAGCACGTTACGCTCAAATGCAGCCAGCAGGTTGTCGACCGTGAAGTCGGCGACGTCAAGCAGCAGGAAGTTTCGCGTATGAGGTAGTTCAGACCGGTACGGCTCTACCAGAGCAATGCGATACTGATTGGTACGGGGATTATAACTGATGTCAGCCACAAACTCGAGGCTGAGGGCTTGGGCTACTGGGGATGCGGGGGTCACAGACGGGTCGGAGGGCACTACAGGACTGGCGGCAATAATTTTGCGAGTCGATGTGTCAATACCCTCGCTTTCTAGCTAGTGGACCGCCGGAAGTGTGATCGTGACAGGTCTGCACGCCGGCTAATCATCTTGGCCTGTTATCTGATGAGGGCTCATGAAGGCATTGCATCTTTGGTTGAGCAGATCCCGAATTATAGTAGGGTTATTTAGCACGTTTTGGCTGGTCGGTATGCAGTTAGCCAGTCTACCGTGAATGGCTGTGCGAGACTATTTCGGTCAACAATCTCATCAAAGTGCTGACCTCAGGAATACACATGTACTATGTATGTTTGATCATTGATAGCTTTGTTTCCAGTTCCACCATAGTAAATTTCATCATGAAACAATCAATCTACCTCTTACTTATCAGTATCTACTTTTCACTCTCGACGAATGGCCAGGACAACTTAATTATTACGGCACCCGCATCGGCAACTCCAGGCACTCAGAATACTTATATTGGTATAAGAGCGGGCAACAACAACGTTAGCAGCATAAGCAATAAGAATACATTCGTTGGCAATCTAGCGGGTAGTGACAACACGACCGGTGGTACGAACACGTTCGTTGGCACACAAGCGGGTCGGTTTAATACCAGTGGCTACGATAACGTCTTTCTTGGGAGTCAAGCAGGCTATTATAATACAACGGGCCTGCAGAACGTTGCTGTCGGCACAGCTAGTGGCGGCTTGAACAATACGGGTTCGTACAACACTTACCTGGGCAATGGTGCTGGGAGTTCTAATCTGTACGGATCTTCCAATACGATTCTTGGTAGTGAGGCTGGCCGGTATAAATCTAACGGTAATGGCAACGTGATTATCGGTGCCAAAGCTGGAGTAGGCCAGCCAAATCCACTAACCAGTTTGGGTAATAATAATGTGATGATTGGTGACTCGGCCGGATTCAACAATTCTACTTCGGGTAATCTATTTCTAGGATCTAAAGCAGGGTTTACCAATCAGAGCGGTAATCAGAATACATTGCTTGGTTATCAGGCCGGTTATAATCTTACCTCCTCGTCTAATACGCTAGTTGGTTACCAAGCTGGCCGAAACGTGACCACCGGTAGTAACAACATTATTGTTGGCCCGCTGTCTGGCACAGCCATCACCGACGGTAGCGACAACGTGTTGATGGGCTACAACAGCCAGGCCGAGGACGGGCTGTACAACGCTACGGCCATCGGATCAGGCTCACGGGTCGCTGTCAGCAACGCGCTGATCCTGGGCAACGAGGCCAACGTGGGTATTGGCACCTCGGCCCCAGCTACCCGGCTGGAAGTAGTCAGCCCGCAGGCCGATCAGAGCGGACTACGCCTAACCAGCCTGACAACGAATAGCCCGTCGGCGCTGGCCACCGATCAATTCCTAACCGTCAACCAACAGGGCGACGTCGTTAAGGCCCGCTACCAGTTACGTATTAGCGATGTTAGCCAATGGAGCGATAAAGTATTTAGCCCCACCTATCAGTTACGGCCGCTAGATGACGTAGCAACCAACCTACGTGCACCAGCAGGGACACCTACCGGGCATTCCTTCGGCCGAACAGGTGCAACAAGATGGTATTGACTTGGTAAAGATGAACAGCTTACTATTGGAAAAGGTAGAAGAGTTAACGCTGTACACGATACAACTGGAGAAGACGAATACGCGGCAACAGGAGCGGTTAGAAAAATTAGAAAAGATGATGCAACAGTTGTTGCAGAAGAAGTAGGTGGTGTAATTCAGCGATCATAGCGAAAAAGGTCAGCCTCCCGACTCTGACCAAACCAAGTAGCTAGTTCTGGCGCATTCGGCACCGCCCGCCGGTTTCCAACGGGTTTCGAATTTGGGATAGGTCACAGGGTAAGGGGTAAGGTAGATAGATAAAAACAGCCCAAAAGATACTTCGTATTCCGACGCGGGGGCGGGTATATTCACAAACCTTTCGGACGGTCGGTAACACTCATCGGGGAGGGGTATGTTTATTCCTAAAAAACGGCGTTCGCGTTAACCGTTAGGTCCGTTAAAAAGATATGCCGTCAAAATTGGGGAAGTGTAAGTATTTATCGTTTTTAGCTACTTTCTACAATCGAATATAATTGATAACTATTCATGCTACTATGAAATCAACTCTATCACATTCTTTCCACCTTGAATGCTATGTTTTATCTAAGTCCGTTAGCAACTGTCAATTAAGGGTATGGCTTCTTATTTGCTACCTACTTTTATCAACTAATGTGCTCTATGCACAGTGCTTCACCCCGCCCGTTGACTACACTGTGTCAAATCAGCCAACTGCAATAGCTGTAGCAGATTTCAATGGAGACAGTAAGAGCGACATAGCTACCAGCAGTGGTACTACAAAGGTGTCAATATCGCTAGGTGATGGTCAGGCTAGCTTTGCATCCGCAACGTTTGTCGAAGTGGGAAATACGTCCGGATTTATAGAAGCAGCTGATTTTAATGCTGATGGGAAAGCAGATTTGGCTGTCGGATTGTATACAGAAAACAAAGTAGGTATACTGTTGAATGACGGTAGCGGTAAGTTCAGCTCGATAGTTAAGTTCAGTACTGGTAGCTATCCAACCGCTGTAGCAGTTGGCGATTATAATAAAGACGGAAAAGTAGATTTGATTACCTCTAATTTCAATAGTAACTCCATATCCCTGCTATTGGGTGACGGGAAAGGCAACTTTGGCTCACCTACTAATTTTCTGGTAGGTGTGAATCCAATTTCGTTAGCTCAGGGCGACTTAAATAGTGATGGGAATCTTGATATCATAACGGCCAATTTGAATAGCAGTAGCAGCAATAGCGGCTCGATTTTGCTGGGTAACGGACAGGGAGGTTTTAGCCCTAAACTAGACATTAGTACTGGATCAGGCCCCTCATCGATTACCTTGGTTGACTTAAATAAAGACAGTAACTTGGATTTAGCTGTAACCAATGTAAACCAAGTATCTACATTTTTGGGCGATGGTAAGGCGGGTTTTTCGGCCAGAAAAGATTTTTTTACGGGTAACTTTCCTCAGTCAATACGAGCCAGTGACTTCAACAAGGATGGCAATGCTGATCTGGTGGTCGTCAACTACAACAGCGCTAACCTATCGGTGTTATTAGGCGATGGGAGTGGTAATCTGAGTACTCCTGTTAGTTTCGTTTTAGGGCCTAACCCTGTTAGCACGTACCCAGTTTTTGTCACCACTAGCGACTTCAACCTTGATAACAAGCCAGATTTGGCTGCTATCGTGCGTGATAAGCAGAATAAAGTATCGGTACTGCTCAATTGTACGCCAATCAGTACCGAACTGACGTTGATGCCCCCAACCTACAACTGCCAGACGGGTGCATTCCACTTCAATACAAGTGGAGGAGACGGCACGCCTATCGAGTACTACGCCGTGCCGGGCATCACCGGCTGGACTCCCAACCCCGATCAACTCGTCGACCGGGAAACGCGCACCGCAGCCGATGCTCAGCCTATTCTTCTCAGAGCCCGGCAAAGTGGAAAAGAAGTCAGTTTACTGTGGGACATTCGGGCCCAATGCCCGCTCGGGAATACGACGAGCCTTCGATTAATGGCTCCTTCCTATTCCTGTAGCAGTGGCGCATTTACCTTCCAGACAACGGGAGGAGACGGGACGCCTGTTGAGTTCATGGCTATTGGCATCACGGGCTGGACAACCAATCCGAATCAGTTTGTCGATCGGGAAACACGCACAGCCGCTGATGCTCCGGTTATTACCTTACGAGCACGTCAAAACGGTTTGGAAGTATCCTATGAGTGGGATATTAGATATGTTTGTCCAATAGGCAGTTTTCGAATTGGTACAGTTGCTGAACCGGCGGCTGTTTTACAAGTCAGGGTTTTGGAAAATCCGATCAAGGAAGCCAATGCCGAGCTGGAGATAAAGGGAGCGGAAGGCCAACCCTTACTTATACAGGCTTTCAGCGAATCAGGTCGGTTGATAAACAGTTACCAGTTGGAGCAGGCATCCGCCAGCCAACACCAACGAATAGACGTAGGCAAGTCGTCAGGAAGTATTCTGCTGTTGCGGGTAACTACACCGACTCAGAGCAAAACGGTGAAAGTGATTAAACAATAAAGGCCGGACCTGTGCAGGTACAGGTCATTCCCGCGAGCGACCGTTCGCGGGAATGACATGCACAGGTCGGGGGAACCACCCGCCCGGCTCTGACCAAACCAAGTAGCCTGTTACGGCCGCTTGTTTGAAACAAAGGTATGCAGCACCGAAGGCGCCACCCGTCAACTAGGCGCAAAAAGTTTGCGGTTTATACGCTCACCGTCGTAAATCCGTCAACTATTCCATCAATCACACCAAAACTTACACATAACTAATTGATTATCAAACATTTTTAATACCTTCGGGAACACAAACAAAAAGAGACAGTCTGATCAGACTGTCTCTTTTTGTTTGTGCCATATAACTCATTCTTCTTGCAACTGTTAACCCTCGACCGTGCCTATACAGAAGTTCATTATCTGCTTTTAATAGAGTACTCAATACATGAAGAATGATAGATAAGTATATTTAACTCGTTCTTATAGCCTTCAATTCAATCGAATATTAATGAAACTACTTTACCTACTATCACTCAGTATCTTTACTTCTATCGCGCTCCGGGCACAGACCAATTACGTGGCCAACACAGCTAATGCCTCCGCACCTGGTAATAATAACACACTAGTAGGGCCTAAGGCCGGCAATAGCGGGATGAGTGGGATCAACAACTCAATTGTCGGGTATCAAGCCGGATATGCCCTTTCATCAGGAACATACAACACAGCCCTGGGATACAGAGCTGGCTATGGTGTGACTTCCGGCGGGTTCAACACAATGGTAGGTACCAATGCAGGCTTGAATAACACAACTGGCATCGAGAATACCTTTATAGGTTGCAATACGGGTTACTATAGTGGTATTGGTAGTATGAATACCTTCGTAGGGTTCAATTCCGGACAAAATGTCTACGACGGCAACTACAATACATACGTAGGAAATTCAGCAGGACTCAGCACTAGATCTGGTAGTTATAACGCATTTATTGGCTACGAAGCGGGCTACAATAACGTAAGTGGTAATCAGAACACATTTATGGGCAGTGGGGCTGGACGCAATAATTCTACAGGGGCGTATAATACGTTTGTTGGCTATCAATCAGGGGCAGCCAACACGACGAGCGGAGAAAACACATTTGTAGGTTATCTGTCAGGTTATTCCACCACTTCAGGTACATACAATGCGTTTACCGGGACTCGGGCGGGACAGAAGAATACGAGCGGAACGAACAATGTCTTCATCGGCTACAACGCCGGATATGGCAATGAATCGGGCAATGCCAACGCCTTTGTTGGCGCAAGCGCAGGTTACTCTAATTCGTCCGGTACATACAATGCGTTCTTCGGACCCTTCGCCGGAATAGGTAACACTACTGGCGCGTACAATTCATTCGTAGGAGCAAACGCTGGTCGCCAGAATACGACGGGGGTTCAAAATACGTTCATTGGCTATCAGTCTGGCTATAACAACTCAACCGGCACAAATAACACCTTTCTGGGTTATCAGGCCGGACAGAACGTAACGACCGGTAGTAATAACATCATCATTGGCCCCACATCAGGAACAGCTATCACCGATGGTAGCGACAACGTGCTGATGGGCTACAACAGTCAGGCAGAAGATGGTTTGCACAATGCGACGGCTATCGGTTCGGGGTCGCGGGTAGCTATCAGTAATGCACTCATACTGGGAAATGAGGCCAACGTCGGTATCGGTACTTCGGCCCCCACTGTTCGACTTCATGTTAGTAGCGGACAGACAAACCAGTCCGGTTTTCGGCTGTCGGACTTGACGGCCGCAAGCCCTGCTGAGCAGTCGACCGACGCTTTTCTGACGGTTAATAATCGAGGTGACGTGATCAAGGCCCGGTATCAGCTACGCATCACCGACATTAGCCAGTGGAGCGATAAGGTTTTTGGCTCTACCTACCAACTACAGCCACTGAGCGATGTAGCAGATTACGTGCACCGGCAAGGACATTTGCCAGGTATCCCTTCAGCCGAAAGTGTACTGAAAGAGGGCATCGACTTGGTGAAGATGAACAGCTTACTACTAGAAAAAGTAGAGGGGTTAACGCTGTACACGATTCAGCTGGAAAAAACCGATCTGGAAGCGAAACGGCGTGACCAGCACCAGCAGGAACGCATTGAGCGGCTGGAGCAGATCGTGCAGCAGCTTTTACAAAAGAAATAGGCCGTTTCGCTCCGCTGTAGCCAGATAGCGCGTTGGTATATACGCCGTTGCCTAAGTCCATCCGAGTGGTATAGTGCTATGTAATGAAGTGACGGTAGGCGGGTGACGTAGTCAAATAATGGCTAATCCTGCAAATCAATTACGTCATGCATTTTCTGATTGTTACTCCGCTTGGCATCGATCTGGCTACCGATATGCTAATCGCTGAAATTCGTCGGATACTACCAGATTCGCGCAGCACCGTCCGCTGGACTGATGTCAACGAGTGGATCGGTAAGTTTGCGTACCAGCAGCAAACAGAGAACACCAGCGGCTACCCGCTCGTAGAAGCTTGTCAGGAGCAGGCAGCCAACTTTCTGGCGCAGCTACCTGTAGCATCGCTGAAAAGTCCTTTGTCGGCAGGCTGGTTATCGTGTCAGACAGTTCGGGCGTTGCTGCTGGCTAGCGGGGGCTACGAACTTGATTCCATCGAACGGGACTGGCATGGTGCCTATTACCGGCCGTTATTAGCTTATCTGCAACGCTACGACCGGGCCGTTGCGCGCGCTGGCCGCAAGCAGTCGGGTAAGCCGATCTCACTTCCAATGCCTTTCCTCATCTGGTCAGACAATTAAACTGACTGTCAACAGCTTCTGCTGATTCGTGATTAGTATCCGACTCAGGTAACGGTCAGGTACTTGCCTGACCGTTTTGTATATGTGTGTAAACAGCTAACTTCAGCGGGGGAAAGTCACTTTTTCCCTTTTTTCGTTTTATTTTTGCTTTACATCCTTATACTATTCCTATGGAAACGCCCGTCACTGCCCTCACTCGTCCCTGGCTTCGCTTTTACCCCAAAGGTGTTCCGCACGAGATCAATGCGGACAAGTATACGTCGCTGGCGACATTGATGGAAGAAGGATTTCAGCGATTTGCCGACCGACCGGCCTACGCCTGCCTGGGTAAGCAGATTACCTTCGGCGAACTCGATACACTGTCCCGGCAGTTTGCGTCGTTTCTGCAAAACGACCTGAAACTACTCAAAGGGGATCGCATCGCTATTCAGATGCCCAACACGTTGCAGTACCCGATTGCTATGTTCGGGGCACTGCGGGCTGGTATGGTGGTCGTTAACACGAATCCGCTGTATACCCCTCGCGAGATGCAGCATCAGTTCAAGGATTCGGGCGCGAAGACAATTGTCATTCTGGCCAACTTTGCGGCTAATCTGGAGAAGATTATCGACCGCACCGACATCAAGCACGTTGTCGTTACCGAACTAGGCGATATGCTGGGCTTTCCCAAGAAGCAACTCGTCAATGCGGTAGTCAAATACGTGAAGAAGCTGGTGCCGTCGTACTACCTACCCGATGCCATTTCGTTTAATGACGCCCTCAGCCGGGGTACGCGTCAACCGTTCAAACCGGTCGATATCCGTAACTCCGAGCTGGCGTTCATTCAGTACACCGGCGGCACGACAGGCATTTCAAAAGGGGCCATGCTGACGCAGCGGAACATCCTCTCTAATGTCGAGTGTCAGTACGAATGGATGAAACCGGCGGGCGTACCCGATGGGGTCGGTCTGATGGTAGCAGCCCTGCCACTTTACCACGTCTACGCCCTGACCACCAACGCACTGAGCGCGTTGCGAAGTGGCTCGATGAACCTGCTCATCACCAATCCGAGGGATATGGACGCGTTCGTTGATGAGCTGAAAAAATATAAAATCACCGGCATTACCGGCGTCAACACGCTTTACAATGGGTTGCTGAATCATCCCCGCATCGGCGAAGTGGACTTTGGTGGGTTACGCATTACCTCGGCGGGCGGCATGGCGCTGCAAACGACCGTTGCTGAACGCTGGGCCAAACTCACCGGCAACACGCCCTGCGAAGGGTATGGCCTGACCGAAACATCGCCCGTACTGTCGTCCAACCCCGTCGATGGTACCGTCCGGGTGGGCACCATTGGCGTACCCTGGCCCAGCACCGACATGAAAGTGGTTCTGGACGACGGGACCGATGCCCCCCAGGGTGAGCCGGGCGAAATCGTCGCGAAAGGGCCGCAGGTGTTCATTGGCTATTACAAGCGGCCGGAAGAAACCGAAAAAGCCATGCTCGACGGCTGGTTTAAAACGGGCGATATAGCCACGATGGACACGGATGGCTTCTTTCGCATCGTTGACCGGAAAAAGGATATGATTCTGGTATCGGGCTTCAACGTGTACCCCAACGAGATCGAAGACGTAGTGGCCATGTGCCCCGGCGTGGGCGAAGTCGCCTGCATCGGTGTTCCTAATGAGCGCTCCAACGAGGTGGTCAAGGTGTTTATCGTGAAGAAAGACCCAGCCCTAACCGAAGAGGCTATCAAAGCCTATTGCCGCGAAAACCTGACTGCTTACAAAGTGCCCAAGCAGATCGAGTTTCGTACCGAATTACCCAAAACCAATGTCGGTAAGATTCTGCGCCGGTCGTTGCGCGAGGAAGAACTGGCGAAGGGAAAGGCGTAGCTTTAGAGGTTGTTCAGGATTTCACTGTTCGTGTCAAAACTGCGCAATTTGTCATTCCGAGCCTGCGACCGGGCAGCCAGCTCGGAAAGACAAAAAACGATTCTTAAATAACCCCTTAGACAAAAGATGTGAGAAGAAAGACGGTGGTGCATCCCTGTCTTTCTTCTCACATCTTTCTTCTTTCCTCTCTACTTACCCAACTCCGCTTTCCAGTCGACGCCTTTGCGAATCGCGTCGATGCTCGGCAATGTTCCGTACTGCATCAGTTCACGAATAGCGATAATGTCGGTATCGCGTTTCAACCCGGCTGCAGCCTTTACCTGATCGCCCTGCACGTAGAACGCCAGAAAACTGTCGTCCTGTTCGGGATTACCGTCGTAGATAATATCGTCAATCGTCTCGGCGTGACCGATGTAGTTAATCCGTTTCCCCTGCTGATTCGACCAGAAAAACGGCACCTCCTGATACGCCATGTCCTGACCGGCCATATTCATCCCGGCGGTGTAGCCCTGCTGCCCGGCGACCTTCCAGTGCTCGATCCGCTGTGATCCATCGGCAGTCGGGTACGTAGCGATATCGCCTGCGACATACAGGCCGTCGGCCACTTGCAGGTGTTCGTCGGTGCGCAGGCTACCGTCTTTTTCGCGGTCGATCCCGGTAATGAAGTCGGTGTTGGGCTTCACACCCAAACCCAGCAGTACGGCATCGGCCGGGATTCGTTCATCATTATCGAGCACGACCGTATCGACGGTATCAGTACCGTCCAGCGCGCTTACCTTACGGCCGAGGTGAAACCGAATGCCTTCCTTCTCGTGCCAGCCCTGAATAACCTTGCCGATGCGTTCGCCCAGAATCTTCTCGAACGGCACGGCTTCCATCCCCACCACGTCGACGTCGCTGCCCAGCTTCCGTAGACTCATGGCCGCTTCCAGCCCGATAAACGAACTACCCACAATCACGACGCGCTTCCCCGCCTGACCCAGTTCGCGCAGTTGCTGACTGTCGTGCAGGCTACGCAACACATAGACGCCGTTCAGATCAGCGCCCGGCACCGGGAGTTTGTTGGGTTTACCGCCGGAGCAGATCAGTGCTTTGTCGTACGTGATGCGCTCGACGGGTTTGCCTTCGCCGGTGCTCAATTCAATTTCTTTCTTCTGCGGATAAAGACCAGTCACTTGCTGCCCGGTGCGAATCTCGATACAGTAGTCGGTATAGAAATCGGGCGACCGGAGCGGCATCCACTCATCCGGGGCTTTGCCCTGCAAATAGTCTTTCGAGCAATTCGGGCGATCGTACGGCGGCTGACTGCTGCTCGTCAGCATCAGAATGTTGCCGGTGAAGCCTCCTTCGCGCAGCCCTTCAGCCGCAAACGCCCCCGCCCCGCCCCCACCGACGATGACGCAGGTAGTTGTGTTGGCCGGATCGGGCGCAGCCATCGGGTTTTCCAGACTTTCCTTATCGGTCGTGAGCCGTACCATAACCTGATCGCCTTCAATGCGGACTTCGTGTGTAGGCAACCCGTTCAGCGCCGGGGCTTCGAGCCGGTGACCGTCGCGCACGTCGAAACAGGCGTTATGCCACGGACACACCAGCCGGTTACCGTGCAACAGGCCTTTCGACAACGGAGCCTGGTAGTGCGTACACTTGGGATAAAGCGCGTAGTACTGTCCATCGACGCGGGCCAGCAACACATCCGTATCGCCCACCCGAACGTCTCTCAATTCACCGTCTTTCAGGTCACCTACCCCGCAAACGGCTTCTTCCATGTAGTCTGTCAGCATACATCAATACGTTTTCTACCTAACCCGCCGTTGCCCCAGATTGATTAGCCAATACCGCAATTCCTGCCAGTTTCTGACATCTGTACTACCTACTCCACTAGCTGCTCGATGCAGTTGGTGCTTATACGTATTCTGGTACAATCGAAACATCTTATAGGCTTTTGCTACTAATTCTGGCTACCTGGTATGTAAACTCACGTCCATGCTGTTCTTTTGCATTTACTTAGAAAAAGTCTAAATAACATTAAGTACACGTATAAATCATGACCAGTTGTCGAGCCTTATGGTTAGTCCTCATTAGTTTGCTGTCGTTTCCGCTGGCAGCTCAACAGGTTGCCGCTATTCGGGGCACCGTATTTTCATCGGATAATAAACCCGTCGAAGCCGTTACGATCAGCCTGCGGGGTCACGGACAGGGCGCGATCACCGATGAAAAAGGAACGTTTACAATCAACCGGGTCAAACCGGGCACCTATACCATTCAGGTTTCGGCAGTTGGGCTGAAACCCAGCGAGAAAACAGTTACGGTAGCGAATGGCGAAACCACTACCGTCGACTTTATGCTGGTGGAAAATGCGGCCCAACTCAATGAGGTAACGGTCAACGCCCTGCGTAACAACCGGTTCTCCCGCACGTCGAGTGATTACGTATCGAAAATGCCGCTGAAAAATCTGGAAAATCCGCAGGTGTACAATACCATCGGCAAGGAACTGCTGACCGAACAGCTCGTTTTCTCCGTCGACGATGCCATGCGTAATGCGCCGGGTGTACAGCGGATGTGGGAAGCCACGGGCCGGGCGGGCGACGGGGGTAGCTACTACAGCACCCGTGGGTTCATCGTGCAGAGTCAGCTGCGCAACGGGCTGGCCGGTAACGTGACCAGCGATATCGACGCGGTCAACCTCGAAAAACTCGAGACGATCAAAGGCCCCTCGGCTACGCTGTTCGGCAGTGCCCTAACGTCCTACGGCGGGCTGGTCAACCGGGTGACGAAGAAGCCGTATGAAACATTCGGTGGTGAAGTCGCCGTATCAGCGGGCAGCTACGATTTCCAGCGCGCCAGTGTCGATGTGAATACGCCACTAAACGCCAGCCGCAACCTGCTGTTTCGCCTGAATTCGGCGTTTACCCACGAAGGCACGTTCCAGACGCAGGGCTTCAGTCGTCGGTTGGCCATTGCGCCCAGTCTGCTCTACAAACCCAGCGATCGGCTGTCGATTCAACTGGACGCGGAAATTTTCCGGGGTACGGGCGTCGGCAAGCAGATTTTCTTCTTCTACGTGCCGGGCGCGTCGCTGGGATCGACCCGCGTCGATCAGCTCAACGTCGACTACCGCAACTCGTACATGGGTACGGGCATGATTCAGCAATCGCGCAGCACGAACCTGTTCGGACAGGTCAACTACCGTATTTCACCGACGTTTACCTCATCGACCAACGTCAGCACGAGCCACAGCTTCTCGGACGGTATCGGGCCGTATTTCTACATCATCCCGACGGCGGGCGCTACGCTCGGCAACAATAGCCTGGTTCGGGCCGATCAGTCGACGCGTAACAGTACCAACGACGTATTTGAGGTGCAGCAACTCATCAACGGCGATTTCCGGCTGGGGAGTCTGCGCAATCGGGTCGTGTTTGGCCTCGATTACCTGCATATCAACTCGAAGCAGTTGTTTTTCGGCAGCAACTACGATGTTGTCCCCATCAACTCGACCTACGATTACAGCCAGTTCAACGGGGCCAATATGTCGGCTCTCTACGCCAGCAAAGCTCCCGACTTCACGTACCCGGTTTCGGGTATCCGCGACACCTACAGCGCTTTTCTATCGGACGTACTGAATCTGACCGACCGCCTGAGTGTACTGGCCGCCCTGCGGGTCGACCACTTTGACAACAAGGGCGGCCTGGAAGGATCGGCCGTAGCTCCTTTCCAGCAAACGGCCTTCTCGCCCAAATTCGGTCTGGTGTATCAGGCGGTGCAGGACAAGGTGTCGCTGTTTGCCAACTACCAGAACAGCTTCAACAACCGGGGGGTGTACAATGCGTACGATGTGACGGCCCGCGACAGCCTGACGCAGCGGTTTGCCAAACTCGAACAGGCCAATCAGTTTGAAGCGGGTGTCAAACTGAACGCGTACAGCGGTCGGTTGAGTGCTACCATCAGCTATTACGACATTCAGGTGAAAAACCTGCTGCGCACCGACCCGAACCCACTGGCAGCCGCCCGGTTTGCCCAGACGCAGGACGGTACGCAGCTGAGTCGGGGTATCGAAGTCGACGTGATTGCCAATCCGTTCGCGGGTTTCAACGTCGTTGCGGGCTTTTCGTACAACGATTCCAAGCTGACCAATGCCCCCGAAGACGTGAACGGTCGTCGGCCAACGACGGCGTCATCGCCCGTATTGGCCAACCTGTGGCTAAGCTACCGCATACAGAGCACGACCTTGCGCGGGCTGGGTTTTGGCGTCGGCGGCAACTACGCCAGCGACAACCGAATCCAGAACAGCGTGAGTCTGGGCGAATTTATCCTACCTGCCTACACCGTATTGAATGCCTCGGCTTTCTACGATCAGCGGAAGTTTCGGATCTCGGCTAAAGTCGACAACCTGACCAACCAGCACTACTGGATCGGCTACACGACGATGAACCCGCAAAAGCTGCGTAACATCATCGGCAGCATTGCGTACAAGTTCTAGAGTACGCAGGTAGCTACTGCGGTTAGCCAAAAAAGCGACCGGCTGTCTGGCCGGTCGCTTTTTTTTATTACTATCGTTCTCCGTACGATCAGACCGATGAAACTACTGATAACCTGCTTGTTGCTTACCTCACTCACTACACTTGCCCAACCGCGTACCGACCCGTTTCTGGCGAAGTTGCTGATGATGAATCGGAACCCGGTTTTCCAGCAGGTGATGCAGCAGCCCGACCGCTACCGGCTTCAGATCATTTACACGCAGATCGACCGCGACCGGGCCAACAAACCGACGTTTACCAACTACTATTTTAACGTCGACAGTACGACTTATTTCAACCCGGCTTCGACGGTAAAATTACCGCTGGCCTTACTATCGCTGGAAAAGCTGAACAACCTGAAGAATCCGCGACTGACAAAGGTAACGGCTATGCAGTTTGACAGCGCCTACGGCGGACAAACGAAAGAATGGGCCGACCCGACGGCGCAAAGCAGCTACCCGTCGATAGCGCACCTGATCCGGAAAGCGATGCTGGTCAGCGAAAATGACCCCTATAGCCGGATGTACGAGTTCGTGGGGCAGCAGGCCATCAACCGCTCGCTGCACGCAAAAGGGTACGTCGATACGCGGATTACGCACCGTTTCGTCCGGCTGACACCCGAGCAGAACCGGCATACGAACCCTGTCCGGTTTATCCGCCCCGATGGCACGACGATTTACAGCCAACCGGCCGTTTACAACCCCGACCCGTTCGACACCCGGCGCACCGACACGCTGGGCATAGGCTACCACGCCGGTGATAGCCTGGTTCGGAAGCCATTCGATTTTACGGGGCGGAACAAACTGCCGCTCGAATCGCTCCAGCAGATCCTGAAATCGGTCCTGTTTCCGCAGTCGGTTCCGGCAAAACAGCGCTTCAACCTGACGGCTGACGATTACCGGTTCATGAAACAATACCTGTCGCAGTTTCCGGGCGAAACCAATTACCCCAAATACGACCCGGCGCAGTACTATGATAGTTACGTCAAATACTTTTTCATGGATAGCCTGCACCATACCCTACCCGCCGGGGTGCGGGTGTTTAACAAAGTTGGCTGGGCGTACGGCTTCCTGACTGATGCGTCGTACGTCGCGGATTTCGGGCACAACGTCGAGTATATGCTGTCGGCTACGATCTACGTCAACCGCGACGGTATCCTGAACGACGATAAGTACGAGTATACCAGCATCGGTACACCATTTCTGTATCAGTTAGGTCAGACGATCTACCAGTATGAATTAGCCCGTAAACGCAAAAACGCGCCCGATCTGAGCGCGTTTCGCATTGACTATGAACAACGCCGACCCGACAACCGGCCGACGGTAAAAGACGTGGCGAATTAGGGATGAATCTCTGTCATTCCGAGCCTGCGAGGAATCGTCGCACGTAGACAATACTACTCAGTTACCGAAGATTCCTCACAGGCTCGGAATGACAAAAAGTCAATACGCTTTCAGGCTTAAGTCTATGCTTTTCACCTGATGCGTCAGCGCACCCGACGAGATAAAGTCGACGCCCGTTTCGGCGTAGGCGCGCAGGTTGGTTTCGTCGATACCCCCCGATGCTTCGGTCACAAATCGACCATTGACAAGCCGCACCATGTCGCGAATACCATCGGGCGCAAAGTTGTCGAGCAGTATAATATCGACTTGCCCTACACGCAGTACTTCCTCGACTTCAGCCCGGTTGCGGGTTTCAATCTCGATGCGCAGTTTTCGACCCGTTTCGTTCAGATACGCCACTGCTTTGGTGATAGCGGCTTCGATACCCCCGGCGTAATCGACGTGGTTGTCTTTAATCAGGATCATGTCGTACAGCCCGAACCGATGATTGACAGCGCCCCCAATTTTCGTCGCCAGTTTCTCGCAGATGCGAAAATTGGGGGTCGTCTTGCGGGTGTCGAGTAGCTGAGCGCGGGTACCTTCGAGCAGGTCGACCAGTTGCCGCGTGTGTGTCGCGATGCCACTCATCCGCTGCATGCAGTTAAGCACCAGCCGTTCGGCGGTCAGAATACTGCGGGCATTGCCGGCTACCGTCAGCGCCACATCGCCGGGTTTGATACTGGCACCATCCTGCATCAACACCTCGACCTGCAAAGCCGGATCGACCTCGGAAAAGATAGCCAGCGCCACATCGACGCCCGCCAGTATACCGGTTTCTTTCACCAGCAGTCGTGCGCGCTTGGCCGCATCGGCCGGAATCGTTGCCAGTGATGTATGATCGCCGTCGCCTATATCTTCGGCCAGCGCAAGTCGGATAAATTCGTGTAAGTCCATACCGGGTAAGTCCATACGGGCAAAGTAATGAATTTGTCTCGACAGGATTACAGGACAGCCAGGATTTACCGGGTTTGCCACTAGATTGACCGATACTGATCTGGCATGGTGTCAGGTCAGGGACGCCAGCCCGGCCTGACACTACTGGTAGTGACACCGTGGGTTATCCAGCGCGTCCTGCCGGAATCCGGCACCGCCGGGCAACGACCGTAGAAAATCCTGTCAATCCCGTAATCCTGTCCAATACCCTATTGCATAAGTCTGGAAACGGTGCGAAATTTGTCATCCCCTTACCGGATCAATGAAGCAACCCCGTCTCATACAGCGCGTTTCAAGTCTGACCTTAGCCGTCCTCCTGCTGGTGACGGCGATGTGGGGGCCGGCTGCGCTTGTCAACAAACGGGGTACGGCTCAGAAAGCTGTTGCCGGGTTTGTCAAGGCGCAAAAAGCGACAGAATCGGAAAAGGCGACGGCCCAACTCAGCGCCAAATCACTGGAAGCAGTTGTCGCTCCCGCCGTTCAACTGGGCGACTCCGGGCAAACGGCATTTCTGCTCCCGGCTCCGATGCTTACCATCCTGCTTTTGTTGAGCGTTCCGTTGCTGCGGCACTTTACCCTTCCGCATTTTTACTTCTCCTTCTTCCAGCACGTCTTCGGGCATCACATTGCCACGAACGCACCCTAGCTGGCTCTGTGGCTGAACAGCATTCGCTGCGTTCAGACAACGCTCCGCTTTACTGATTGCGTGGTGGCTACCCCCCTGGCGTAGTCAGCTCTTTTCGTTAGTTTCTATCTATTTTTTTTCATCCAACACGGGCTGTTGCCTGTGAACATTCATGCAAAACAGAACCGGCATACTCATTCTGACGGGGATAATTTCGGCGATATGCCTTTATTTCCTGTCGTTTACGTTTGTCTCGCGCAACATCAAATCCGACGCCGAGGCTTACGCAACAAACAAGCAGGGTCAGGTCGACCCCAACAAGAAACAACATTACCTGGATTCGCTCTGGAAAGAGCCGGTTTATCTGGGCAGCACGCTTCAGGAAGTAACCGAGCGCGAACTGGGTCTGGGTCTTGACCTACAGGGCGGTATGCACGTCGTGCTCGAAGTGTCGCCCGCCGACATCCTGCGGAGCCTGTCGGGCAACAACCGTGATCCTAAATTTGCGCAGGCACTGAAACAGACGCTGGACGATCAGAAAACCAGCAACAGCAACTTCGTTGACCTGTTTGCCAGTAACTTCAAAGAAGTCGCTCCCGATACGAAACTGGCCAGCGTTTTCGCGACGAGCGCCAACCGCAGCAAGATCAACTACCAGTCGTCGGACACCGAAGTAAAGAAAGTACTGAACGACGAAGTAAACGGAGCGATTGCCCGGGCATTTCAGATCATTCAGGCGCGGGTCGACAAGTTTGGCGTAGCTAACCCCAACATTCAGCGGCTGCCGGGTTCGGGTCGTATTCAGATCGAACTGCCGGGCGTCGATAACCCCGAGCGTATCCGTCGCCTGCTGACCGGTGCTGCCAAACTGGAGTTTACCGAAGTATACAAACTGAACGAACTGGCCCCCGCCATCGAGGGTATGGGTGCTTACCTGCTGCGCGAAGAAACGGCTCGTAAAGCCGCGCTGAAAGCCGGTGGATCGGCCACGCCAACCTCGGAAACAGCAGCCAAGAACAACAGCCTGGAATCGCAGCTGGCGCAGGGTGGCAAGAAAGACTCGTCGGCAACGGCCAAGACTGATACAGCTGCGGCTGCGGCTCAGGGTTCGGCACTGACACAACTGTTTCTGCCATTGGGTCCCGATCAGCTGGGTGTATACCTGAAAGATACGACCCGTGCCAATGCCATTCTGAACGCACCTGAAGTACGGAGCCTGTTTCCGGCGGACGCCATGTTTGCCTGGGGCCGGAAGTCAGAGAAGACCAACGACAACAAAGAGATTCTGCCGCTGTATTTTATCAAGAAGCCCGGCGGACGTGCCCCGATGGAAGGTGACGTAATCACCGAAGCCTCGAACGACTACGACGATCGCGGTCGCCCGGAGGTAACGATGAACATGAACGCTGCAGGTGCCCGCAAATGGCGCAACCTGACAGCAGCCAACGTTAACCGCCCGGTTGCCATTCTGCTCGATGGCCTGGTTTACACCGCGCCGAACGTGCAGAACGAAATTCCAAACGGTCGCTCGAGCATCTCGGGTAACTTCACCGTCGAAGAAACGAAAGACCTTGCCAACGTTCTGAAGGCGGGTAAACTGCCCGCGCCGACCAACATCGTCGAGGAAAGCATCGTCGGGGCTACGCTGGGTTCGGAAGCGGTGCAGGCCGGTGTGCTGTCATCGATTATCGGTATCCTGCTGGTACTGGGCTTCGTGGTGTTCTACTACAATCGCGCGGGTCTGATCGCCGACGTTGCGCTGCTGGTTAACCTGTTTTTCCTGCTGGGCGTGATGGCGTCGCTGGGCGCGGTACTGACCATGCCGGGTATCGCCGGTATCGTGCTGTCGATTGGTATGGCCGTCGACGCCAACGTACTGATTTTCGAACGGATCAAGGAGGAACTGGCCGATGGTAAGCCGTTTAAAATCGCCGTTCAGGACGGTTTTAAAAATTCGCTCTCATCGATCATCGACTCGAACGTAACGACTTTCCTGACGGGTATCGTCCTGTTTATCTTCGGTACGGGTCTGATTCTGGGCTTCGCAACGACGCTGATTATCGGTATCCTGACCTCGCTGTTTGCGGCTATCTTCATCACGCGGGTACTGCTCGATTCGTACATCCGCAACGGGAAAACGCTGACGTTTACCTCGTCGTGGGCCAAGAATCTGTTTGCTGATTCGAACTTCGACTTCGTATCGCGCCGGAAGCTGTACTACACCGTATCGTCGGTCATTATCGCTGCGGGGGTTATCTCCGCTGTTTTTAGAGGGTTCGGTCTGGGTGTCGACTTCAAAGGCGGTCGGTCATACGTAGTTCGGTTCGAGAAAGCTGTCAGTACGGATGACGTGCGTAACGCGCTGGAGCCGGTGCTGGGCGGATCACCCGAAGTAAAAACCTACGGTGGTGCCTCGATCGGTGCCAATACGCAGGTTAAAATCACGACGCCTTACCTGATCGACGATAATTCGCAGGGAGCCGACCGGCAGGCCGAAGCAACGGTATACAAAGGATTGAGCAGTCTGCAGGGGAATCCGGCCCATATCGAAAGTTCGCAGAAGGTGGGACCGACGATTGCCTACGACATCCTGACCTCAGCGTTGTGGTCTATCCTGCTGGCTGTCGCGGTCGTATTCGTCTATATCCTGATCCGGTTCAAGAAGCTGGCCTTTGGCTACGGCGCTGTCGTCGCGATGTTCCACGACGTGCTGATTATCCTGGCTATCTTCACCATCTTCAATGGCTTGCTGCCATTCAACCTCGACGTCGATCAGGCGTTTGTTGGTGCGTTGCTGACGATTATGGGCTATTCGATGAACGATACCGTCGTGGTCTTCGACCGGGTGCGTGAATACCTGGCCGAAAACAAAGGCAAGAGCGAAAGCATCCCGACGATCATCAACAACGCCCTGAACAGCACGTTGAGCCGCACGGCTGTTACCGGCTTTTCGACGATTCTGGTCCTGCTCGTGCTGTTTATCTTCGGGGGTGAAACCATCCGTGGCTTCTCGTTCGCCATGCTGATCGGCGTTATCGTCGGTACGTATTCGTCGCTGTTCGTAGCTACGCCGATTGTCGTTGATTCGCTGAGCAGTGAGCAGGCTGAAGAGACTAAAGTGGCTGTCGTCGAGAAGAAAACCGGTTTCGACGCTATCCCGGCTGACTTCACTACGAAAGAAGCCGACACACCCGACGAGTTCTCGGCCAAGAAAGAAAAGAAAGACAAGAAGCCGCTGATCCGGCCATCACAGTCGTAACCAATGGGTGAATGAGCGAATGAGTGATTGAGTGAATAGCTGCGTGACTAATCTTTCGCTCTTTCACTCATTCACTCGTTCGCTCTTTAATTTTTGTATCTTTACCCACATTGGTCGAAATAATATTTCCCTTCTTGACTAAATCACCAAACTGAATTTGCCTGCATGGAAACAAGACTAAAACCAGTTAATACCAGCGTGATGCGCAAAAAGCCTTTGTCGGCTTACGCTGCGGATATGCAAAAGAGTGAACTCAAACGGGTACTGACCCGCTGGGGGCTCACGTCGCTGGGCATTGGTGCCGTTATTGGCGGAGGTATCTTTGTACTAACGGGGATTGCGGCCAACGAATGGGCTGGGCCGGCGCTGGCACTGGCTTTCGTCATCGCCGGAATCGCCTGTACGTTTGCGGCTTTGTGCTACGCCGAATTTGCGTCGATTCTGCCCGTAGAAGGGTCGGCGTATGCGTACTCGTACGGCACCGTAGGCGAGTTGTTTGCTTGGCTTATCGGCTGGAACCTGATTCTGGAATACATGATGGGCGCTACAACAGTAGCGGTAAGCTGGTCGGGTTATTTCGAAAAATTCCTCCACCTGTTTCACATCGAACCACCGCTCTGGTTGATGAATGACCCCGTTACGGCACAGGAAAAAGCGGAAGTGCTGCGCGCAGCGGGGCATGCCGTTCCTGATTTCACGTTTGCGATCAACCTGCCTGCTTTCCTGATCGTCTGGGTCGTTACCTATATCCTCGTTAAGGGTATCAAGGAAGCCGCCAGTACCAACAACCTAATCGTGATTGTGAAGGTCATCACGGTCATCTTCGTCATCATCGCCGGTTCATTCTTTATCGACACCGCCAACTGGACACCCTTTATCCCAGACCCTGAAGTCGATGCCAGCGGGCAGACGCACTTTGGTTTCGATGGTGTCGTGACGGCAGCCGGCATCGTGTTCTTCGCGTACATCGGCTTCGACGCCGTATCGACGCAGGCCGGTGAAGCGATCAATCCCAAGAAAGACGTTCCGTTTGCCATTATTGCCTCCCTGATTATCTGTACGGTGCTGTATATCCTGGTATCGCTGGTCCTGACGGGCATGGTTCACTACGACAAGCTCGACCTGAAAGCGCCCGTCGCACAGGCGTTCTCCGACGTGGGCATGACCTGGGCCGTTTACCTGATTACGATTGCCGCCATCGCCGGTCTGACCTCTGTAATGCTGGTGATGATGCTGGGGCAAACCCGTATTTTCCTGGGTATGGCCAAAGACGGCCTGCTGCCCCGAGGGCTCTTCGCGGCCATCCACCCCACGTTTAAAACGCCCTGGAAGAGCACTATTTTCGTGGGTGCTATCGTCTCGGTTGTAGCCGCCGTAACCCCCATTGACAAGGTATCGCAGCTCACCAGTTCGGGTACGCTGTTTGCCTTCGCCATGATCTGCGGAGCCGTGTGGCTGTTGCGCGTACGGGAGCCCAATCTGGAGCGTCCGTACCGGACCCCAGCTTTGCCTGTTATTGCTACGCTGGGTATTCTGGCCAACCTGTACCTGATGTGGAACCTGCGGCTGGACACGAAACTCACCTTCGTTTTCTGGGGTATTCTCGGACTGGTCGTGTACTTCGCTTACAGTCGCAAGCACAGTAACCTGAACAATCCGCAGGAATAACATACGTGTACTCTCTTTTACAAACGGCTCCCGGCAACCTGTCGGGAGCCGTTTGCATTAGCCCGGTAGCAGCCGTCAGGTAGCCCGCAACGGGATAATGCGGGCAGTGCGGTTGACATATGACACGAAAAGCCTGCTAGCTTTGCCAGCGCATGACAGGGGGAGAATTACTTGGTTACACATCAGCGCTGGCCGTGGGTTTGCTAGTAGGGCTGGCGGGCGGGGGTGGTTCAATCCTGACGGTGCCGATTTTCGTTTACGTATTTGGTATCCCGGCCGTACTGGCTACCACCTATTCGCTGTTTGTCGTAGGGGTAACTTCGCTGGTCGGGTCGATCAATCACATCTGGAAAAAGCGGGTCGATCTGCGGGTGGCACTGGCGTTTGCCCTGCCCTCGTTTGTGACGGTCTTTCTCAGCCGTCGGTTTCTGGTCCCAATGATACCTGACCCGATCATTCAGCTTGGCGATTTCACACTGCGGAAGAGCGATGCTATTCTGTTCTTCTTTGCGTTTGTTATGCTGGTTGCCGCCCGTGCCATGATTCACAACGAGCGCCACGAGGCCTACAACGACGCTACTATCCGGCCGCGATATGGCAACCTGGCCCGCGACGGTATGGCCGTTGGCTTACTGACCGGCACCATTGGCGCGGGGGGCGGTTTTCTGATCGTACCGATGCTGGTGCTGCTGGCGGGCCTACCTATTCACCGATCGGTGGCGACATCGGTACTTATTATAGCCGTTAACTCGTTCGTAGGTCTGCTCGGCGACCTGGGTCATACGAAGCTCGACTGGAATTTTCTACTGCCGTTCACGGGTTTATCCATTATTGGCATTTTCGTCGGTATGGGCCTGAGCCGGTTCATCACCCCCGCGAAACTGCGATACGGTTTCGGCTGGTTCGTCCTGTTCGTGGCGATTTACATGATCGGTCGAGAAGTGTATCAATCGATTTACTGATGCGACGCCCGCTGCTCCTTTACTTGTCTCTATATGTTTAGTACTATGATTGTTGAACAACTTTACACCGGTTGCCTCGCACAGGGGGCCTATTACATTGAAAGCGCGGGGGAAGTCGCTATTATCGACCCGCTGCGTGAAACGACGCCTTACCTGCGCAAAGCCGAAGCCGCTGGAGCAACGATCCGCTATATTTTTGAGACTCATTTTCACGCCGATTTCGTATCGGGTCACGTCGATCTGGCCCGGCAAACGGGGGGGGCGATTATTTACGGACCAAATGCCAACACGACGTTCGATGCCTACCATGCTGTCGACGGCGAAACGTTTCGGCTGGGCGACGTAACGATAAAAGCACTACACACGCCAGGCCATACGCCCGAATCTACGACTTACCTGCTGCTGGACAAAACCGGCCGGCCACACGCCATCTTTACCGGCGATACGCTGTTTATCGGCGACGTTGGCCGACCCGACCTAGCGATCAAAGGAACCCTGACCGAACGCGATCTGGCGGGTATGCTGTATGATAGCCTGCATTCAAAAATTATCCCCCTGCCCGACGACGTGATCGTGTATCCGGCGCACGGGGCGGGTTCGGCCTGTGGAAAGAATATGAGCCGCGAAACCACCGACCGGCTGGGCAATCAGAAACGGTTCAACTACGCACTGCGGGCCGAATCGAAAGAATCGTTTATCGAACAGGTACTCGACGGACTGACCAAAGCCCCGGCTTATTTTGCGCAGAACGCCCGGCTCAACAAAGAAGGCTACGAATCGATCGACCGGGTGATGCAGCGGGGCAGTCAGGCGCTGTCGCCCGATGCGTTTGAAGCAGTCGTCAACGACACCGACGCCCTGATTCTCGACGTTCGTACAGCTACTGACTTTGCGCGCGGTTTTATTCCCAACGCCATCAACATCGGCCTCGACGGGCAGTTTGCCCCCTGGGTGGGTGCGCTGATTCCCGACCTGACCCAGCCGATTGCGCTAATCACGCCCATTGGGCAGGAAGTCGAAACCGTTAAACGACTGGCGCGTGTCGGCTACGATCAGTGTATTGGTTATCTGTCCGGTGGCTTCGATGCGTGGCAGGCAGCGGGTCGGGAAGTCGATACGATTGAGTCGATTTCGGCCGATGAATTTGCGACACGCCGACAGCAGAATCCGGCGCTGTCGGTGGTCGACGTGCGGAAGCCGGGCGAATTTGTCGCCGAACACGTCGCCAATGCCGAGAATCGCCCGCTCGATACACTCAACGAGCACATGGCCGCTTTCACCCGCACTGAACCGGTCTATGTCCACTGCGCAGGCGGCTACCGGTCGATGGTTGCCAACTCGATTTTGAAAGCCCGGGGTTTCGATAACGTTATCAACGTCGAAGGCGGCATGGGAGCTATCCGAAAAACCGACGTACCCCTCGCCGTTGAGCAGCCCGTTTCACACGCCTAATCCGATTGTTTATGATTCAGTTTCTGTCGCAGCCCTGGCCGTGGTACGTCGCCGGTCCACTAATCGGTTTGACGGTGCCCGTTCTACTGCTGCTGGGCAACAAAGCGTTTGGTATTTCGTCGTCGCTGCGGCACATCTGCGCGGCCTGCGTACCGGCCAACATTGATTTTTTCCGCTACGACTGGCGAAAGGAAAGCTGGAACCTATGGTTTGTGGGTGGTATCGCGGTTGGTGGATTCATCGGCAATCAACTCCTCACCAATCCAGCCGCGCTGACCATTGCCCCGGCTACCCAAATGGCGCTACAGCAGTTGGGTGTGCATGATTTCAGCAGTGGTTTACTGCCGCTCGATCTGTTCGGCTGGGCCGATATGACCATCGGCAAAGCCCTGATTTTTCTGATACTGGGCGGTTTTCTGGTCGGGTTCGGTACGCGCTACGCGGGAGGCTGCACGTCGGGGCACGCCATTATGGGTTTGTCGAATCTGCAATGGCCGTCGCTGGTGGCTACGTGTTGTTTTATGATCGGCGGTTTTGCCATGACCCACCTGGGCTTACCCATTCTGATGCGGCTGGCCGGCCTGTAAAACGGCCCGTTATTCACCTATACACAGACTTATCCACATGGTTAGCGAACGTAATCCACAAATACAACCGGTTCAGCGACGGTCGAAACCCAACTGGGTATTTGGCCTGGTGGGCGTCGTGTTCGGAATCGTATTCGTAAAAGCCGAAATCATCTCGTGGTTTCGCATTCAGGAAATGTTCCGGCTCGACGCGTTTCATATGTACGGCGTCATTGGTTCGGCCGTGCTAGTCGGGATGGTATCGGTATACCTGATTCGCCGGTTCGACGTCCGCACGCTACAGGGCTACCCGATCAGTATTGCGCCCAAGCAATTCAGTCAGGGGCAAATCTGGGGTGGCCTGCTGTTCGGGTTTGGCTGGGCCGTTACGGGTGCATGTCCGGGTCCGTTATTTGCCCAGATTGGCGCGGGCTACACAGCTGTTGCCCTTACATTACTTAGCGCACTGGCTGGCACATGGGTCTACGGCGCCATTCGGAAGTACCTTCCCCACTGAGTTACGGAGCCGGATTCTCATCGATACCCAGCTGAGGTAATACCGGGTTCAGCACGCGCGGCACGATACGAATGCGAAACACTCGCATCCCGCGCAGGTCATAATCGCAGGCGTAGAAGCCCCGCTCCCGAATACCCCGGTATACAGCGGTATAGTTCACCTTGACCGGCCAGTTATTGATCGCCAGTTCGCCCGTCACCGCATCGACTGTTTTACGCAGATTGGTAAAAAACGTGATGACCGGCTCGCGCTGCCGTACCGTGTTCAGCGATCCTGTGTACGAGACCGAAACCTCGTACAATACGCGGCCCGCCGACCGGACTTTTGGGGCTTTTTTGGGCAGATTTAACGACATAGCTGAACATGAGAACAAAAGTGAAAAATAATCATACTATTTTTCAACTCCTAAACTAAAACTTCCCGACGGGCGTTTTACTATCAATAACGCAGAGAACGCCGGACGAAGCCTTTCGCCCGGCGTTTTTCGTTGATATAAAAAAAGCACCCCGATCGCTCGTAGGTGCTTTTTTGTGCCTGACGGCAGAAAGCCTTATTTCTTGTACATCACCGCATCGACAGCCTCCAGCGTACGTTTAACGTTGGGCAAAATGGCCTCGATCAGTGTCGGCGCATACGGCAGTGGCAGGTCCATGCTGTTGACCCGAACAACCGGTGCATCCAGATAGTCGAACGCGTTACGCTGAATGTTGTACGCCAGTTCTGACGAGATAGCTGCCAGCGGCCATGCTTCTTCCACGACAACGCAACGGTTTGTTTTCTTTACCGAGTTAATAACCGTCGGGTAATCGATCGGGCGCACCGAACGTAGGTCGATCACCTCGGCTGAGATACCATTTTTTGCCAGCTCGTCGGCAGCCGCCAGGGCTACTTTCATAATCTTGCCAAACGATACAATCGTGACGTCGTTGCCTTCGCGCACGATGTTGGCCTGCCCAATCGGAATCAGGTATTCTTCCTCCGGCACCTGCCCCTTGTCGCCGTACATCAGCTCCGACTCCATAAAAATAACGGGGTCATTGTCGCGAATACACGATTTCAGCAGCCCTTTGGCGTCGTATGGGTTCGACGGAACGACTACTTTCAGACCCGGCGTATTGGCAAACCAGTTTTCAAAGTTCTGCGAGTGCTGACTCGACAGCATCCCCGCATTACCCGTCGGGCCGCGAAACACAATCGGGCAGGTATACTGACCGCCCGACATCGACATGATCTTGGCCGCCGAGTTGATAATCTGATCGATGGCGACAAGCGAAAAGTTGAACGTCATGAACTCGATGATCGGGCGCAGGCCGTTGATGGCTGAGCCAACCCCGATACCGGCAAAACCCAGCTCAGCAATGGGCGTATCAATCACCCGGTCGGCACCAAACTCATCGAGCATTCCCTGACTGACTTTATACGCACCGTTGTATTCGGCGACTTCTTCGCCCATCAGGTAAACGCTGGCATCCCGGCGCATCTCCTCCGTCATAGCCTCACGCAGGGCTTCGCGGAACTGTATTTCTCTCATAATGAGTCTGTTCGTTTCGGTTCAGAAAGGAATTTGCCCGCTTTATAGTCCACTGGGCGATGCAACGGCGAATGACCGACAATGCGATGC
This sequence comes from uncultured Spirosoma sp., assembly GCA_964581865.1. GTDB lineage: Bacteria > Bacteroidota > Bacteroidia > Cytophagales > Spirosomataceae > Spirosoma. The sequence continues at coordinate 5,730 of CAZOQC010000002.1, read as the reverse complement.
CAAAAGTAGCAAAAAGGGGGCTACTGGTCAAGAAAATCCCCGACCGACTGCCACAGCCTACTAATGAGCTAGCGCATGTCCGTAGCCTGGACGTCCACGTCCGGGTGGACGCGAAGCGGACAACAAGGCTGCCGCCCAAATCAATTGCCCTGACGGGCACCCGGACGTGGACCCGCGCCGGCGGGCCGGTCCAGGCTACGAAATCGCCACTGGCTGTGTTTACACATTTTATGGTCAATCGGTAAAGCTGGCTCGTGCGTTTTGCAACAATTCCGCTTTCCGGTCGAGCGATAGGTGCAGCGGTAACTGCGCCAGCCCGATCAATCGCCGTATAATTTCGACAGCGGTGAACTGTTGCCGTAGCATATCGTCGAAAGAGGCCGTTTCGCGGTACATGGTCAGGACCTGTTCAGCCATTGACGCAGGCTGACCGGCTATCAGCAGGTGCGCAACAAACACACCTAGATCATACTCGGGTGGGCCGTAGAAGCAAAATTCGGGATCGATGATTTTGGGACCCGCATCGGTGCGGAGCCAGCTACCCGGATAATAATCGCCGTGGAGCAGCGTAGCGCCGTCAGCCAGATACACCGCGCCCAGTTGCTGCACGGCGGCTTTCAGCGCGTCGTCGGTCTTATAGGGCATCGCCAGTTGCTGCAAACCCGGCTGTACGGAATTCAGATCAAAGCCATTCTCGACCATGAACGGGTATACGAACAGATGTTCGTGGTTGAGTGCCCGCATAGCCCGGTTCGTGAAAACGGGCGCGGGCGTAATCTGCGCAAAGTGGTGGTGTAGATCGGCCAGATACGCCGTTAATACCGTCAGTTCGTCGCTGGTTAACTGCTGACCGGGTTGGTACAAACTTGTATAATCGGGCGACTGTCCCAAATCTTCCAGCACGAGCATATTGTTTTCCGGATCGATGCCCAATAGTTGCGGCATCTGCTTGGCCAGGGCCGGTACCGATTGCACGGCTTCGTAAAAATGCCCTTCGATCACCACCCGTTCCACCGGAGCCGGGATGGCCGGGTACTTCTCGACGTACGCCCGCGCCTGCTTCACGATCAGCGTCCGGATCGACGTACCGACCCGCAACGTATAATTCATGTTGCCATCACCCGGCCTTTCCAGCGTTGTAATTGGTTCTAATTCATCGATCCAGCCCCGCCGAACGAGATAATCCTGAATTTGTTGCGGTTGTTGCGCGTCGAGATGCATGAGTCAGGCAGGTCGGTGTGTGGAAGTTACTGCTAAAAATAAACGATAGACCGTTACCGTACGACAGCCAGCTTACCCGCTACGCCTTCGCTCCCATCGGAGGCAACCACGACCACCAGATAGACGCCTGTCTGTACCGACCGGCCCCGGTAATCGATCAGGTTCCAGGTGGCCGTACCACCCTGTGAGCGGGTTTCGTAGACGAGCTGACCACCCGCATCCATAATCTTTACCGTAGCATTATCGATCAGGCCCGAAATACCAACCGAGCCATTGAAGTCGGGTCGAACGGGGTTGGGAAAGATAGTCGGGCTACTTAGAGCATCAGCGGGTTCGGTAGCGGTTGTCTGGTACGAAATGATTCCGTTGGCCGTCTGCACGAACAGCCGACCCGACAGCGGTTCGATAGCCAGCGCGGAAACAGACCGAAGGGGTAGCGGAGTCGTAGCATCGGTAAACGACTCAAGCAGTTGCGATCCGTCGGGCGATACCCGGTACAACCCCGTTCGGGTCGACAGCCATTTCCGGTTTCCCCCATCAACAGCGATAGCCGTAACCAGTTCGTTGAGCAGTAGCCGACGCCCATTGATAAACGGAGCCTGCGCGTTGATAGCCCCGGTAAACGGGTCACTCAGGTTATCGAATACCGTTGGCCCGAGGTCCGTCCCGACCCACATGGCACCCTGCCGGTCTTTCGCCAGCGCCCGGACGTTGTTGGTCAGCAAACCGCCCCCGCCAATCGCGGTCGTCAGGGTACGACTATTGTTAGTTTGCGGATCGAACACCAGCAGCCCATTCCCGACGGATAAGCGCATCCAGATATACCCGGCCTCGTCGGGAACAAGTTGTTCGATCACCTGCACAGTCACCGCCGGGAAAGACGTAAACGTGCCATCGGGTCGGCGCACGTGCAGCGCCGTAGTCGGTACAGTAGCGCCACCCGTGGCAATCCAGAGATTACCCGACACATCGGTAGCCAGACTGGTGATGAAGTTGCTGATCGTAGCGGGAAGGGCTACTGAAACCAGCGTTGGCTGATCGGCGGTCTGCTGCCACAGCCCCGTACCAAATCCGCCCAGATACAGCGTTTGGGTATCCGCCTGGTAAGCGGCCGACGTAAAGCCCCGGTCCAGCCCCTGTGCCGATACGGCCTGCCACTGATTCGCGGATACCTGTAGTTCATTAGCCGGGGCCGTATTTACTGGCAAACGGGTGGTATCCCGTGGGGTGTTGGGCAGCGCAACGAGCCGGTCAGGATAAGCAAATAAGGCGCTGAACAAATCCCGGTCAGGGCCAGCGGATGGCGTGCTGCTGCGAATTGTGCCGTTCGCGGCCTGTAACAAACCCTGCTGCGCGTCGGCAATCCAGAGCATAGTTCCGTCGGCAACGGCATCGCGCGGATCAACCAGCAGGGAACTGGTACTTGACCCGGCAGTCGGGGCGGTAATGGTCGATCCGGCCGCCACGATAACGCCCGCATTCGCCGAACTGCCGGTCGCAAACTGACGCAGCGGTGTTGCCAGCAGGGGCTGCGACAGGGTCCATTGCCCGGCGACCCGATCATAAATTCCCCGTCCGTTTACGGTAGCCGATAACCGTCCCTGTCGGGTGACCAGTGTTTCTGGCGAGCCCGGCGGACTGGTTATCAGTCGCCAGTTACCGGGGTCGGCCAGATTCGTGCCCCCTGAATAGCGTACGGCCCGAATGGCCTGCACGGTTCCGGTCGTTGCTACCGGAGCCGTCAGCGCGTACAGGCTATCGCCAAGAATAGTCGTCTGGTAAATCGGTACCGGTGAGCCGTTGGTACGCTGACTGAAATAGGTATCCCGGATGTCATTGGCGACCAGATTCAGCACGACCAGCCCGAAGTCGGTACTCAGATAGGCCAGATTATCGACCCGGCTGATAAAGTTGATTCCCCGCGCATCGGGCAGATTCGTAGCCGTAGCGATGGTCGAAATCGTCGTGGTAACACTGCCCGGTGCGCCACCCTGACCGACAGTCAGAAAATCAATCGTACCGGTGCGGTAGGCGATCAACAGCCGCGACTGATCGGGCAGATAGAGCAGCCGACTGATTCCCCCGTCGGTCAGGCCGTCCTGTCTGGTTAGTGTTACGAGTTCGCTCGCAGTTTTGTCGTAGGCAAACAAGCCATTGGCAGTAGCCACGTATACATAGTCGGCCACTACGGCCACCGACCGTGCCGAACGGTAGCTGACGTGCGACCGCCAATTGCCGATCTGCGCCCACGCGCCCACCGACACGGCCAGCAGCAGCCAGCCAGTGAGCGCCAGCCGCTTATAAATGTTCCGGTTCATACACCCATTCCCGACGACCAGCGTCGGCCCCCAGATTAAAGCAACGACGACAGCGGGCTTCGTAGCTATCGGTTTCGCCCAGCAACACCCGCTCCTGCGACGGCACCAGCCGGTACGAGTGCTGGGCAATGTCGCCACAAACGACGCAGATCGCATGAACTTTCGTCACGTATTCAGCCATTGCCATCAGTTGCGGCATACAGCCAAACGGCTGACCGGCGAAATCCATATCCAGGCCAGCCACAACCACGCGCTTTCCCTGATTCGCCAGCGTCTGGCAAACGTCGATGATAGCCCGGTCGAAGAACTGCGCTTCGTCGATACCGACCACCTCGGCATCGCCGGCCAGATGCAGAATCTCGATGGCGTTTTGCACCGGTACCGATTCAATGCTCATGGCCGAATGCGACACAATGTTCGCGTCGTCGTAGCGGGTGTCGATGGCTGGTTTGGCGATGCGTACACTTAGTCTGGCGATGCGGGCGCGGTTGAGCCGACGAATCAGTTCTTCGGTTTTACCGGAAAACATCGATCCGCAGATTATTTCAATCCAGCCGGTTCGGAGGTGGGGCGGTTCGCGTCGTCGGGAGGGTTCGATAAACATAGCGTGTCGGATACGAATAGTTGGTGTCGCGGCTGGGCCGGTTCAACAAAAATAGTCCCCGAAGGCTTACAGGCAGGCAGAAAAAAGCAAGTATTGTCGTCTGCAGCAACCAGACAGTCGAAAACATCGCTACAGTGCCATACAAAGCAACTATTCTGCGGCAAACCGCTTTTTTTTAAGACCAACAATTGGCAAGTTTGTTGTTAACTATGAACCCGTATGGTTCATATCGATCCCCACGCGGCACTCATTCTCCAACGGTCTCTACTGATGTCCAACAAGTTCAACGCGAACGCGCTCAACGAGTACAGCCGTTCGTATGCCCGGCGAATTGCGGCCGATTTCTACCAGCAGCACCCGACCGCCAACGGTAACCAGATTCTGTCGCTGACACCGATCAATCAGATCAACCTGTTGATTATTGGTACGCTGTCGACCAAATGGCAGGCTGATGCCGAGAAGTTTCGCAGTCCATATTTCGACTTCACCCATGCCGACGTGCAGGAAGCGTTGCAGCACTTCATGAACGTGGTGTCGCAACACATCGCCGTTCGGCGCGAGAACCTCGAACCGCTGCTGGCCGATGCCATTCGCCGGACAATCATCCTGATTTTCGACCCCCGCGCTTATTTCGACGAGTTACTCCGCAGTCAGCCCGATTTTACGCTGACGGCTCCCGCGCTGAAGCAGATCAGCCGGTTTACCAAAATCAACCAGTTTATCACCGCCCACCTGACCGAGCGGATGAACGGCAAACCGTTCGTGTACGTGAATCAGGCCCTGGGGTATTTAGACGAGGCACTCACGCAGAAAGCGCACGAGATCGAGCACTACGACAAATTCGTCGGTATTTTCTCCGAAAAAGTGCCGATGGATATATCGGCCCTACTCCGCAGCCATGTACCCGACAGCATTCCGGCCGGTCCGTCCCGCTCGTTTTTCGACATGGCTACCGAATCCGGGGTTCCACCGGCTCCCTTGGTGGCACCCGACGCACCGACCTCCATCGCCAGCAACGAACCCGTTGCCGAAGCAGCTCCCACGCCCTTGCCTGCCGAAGCACCACATACGGCTGAATCAGTCGCTGACGTTCCAGCACCTGCGCCAGCCGCTACCGTAGTTGATTCGCCGTCGGGTGGCGCTATGTTTCTAGGTCGCGATGCTGGCCCCGAACCAGTGGCACCGATCAGCCAGCCATCGCAGTTACAGACCGGCGCGATCAGCCAGCCGAGCGTGACCGAGACAAACGAAACGCTGGACGTAGGCGGTACGGAAGACGACGAACTGGTTACGCTCAACGACATTCTGCGCGGCAAAACCACCAGCGAGCCGGAAAGCGTTGCGCAGGCGTTTACCCACACACCGATCGAAAGCGTTGGTCGTAGCATTTCCCTGAATCAGAAATTCCGGTTTATAAATCAGCTGTTCGGTGGCAACACGGCAGCTTATACGCAGGCCATTGCGGAACTCGACACACTGAATAACTACGGGCAGGCCCTGGACCTGATTCAATACCGTTACGCGTCGCAGTATTCGTGGGATATGAGCAGCGACGAAGTCAACGAACTGGTCGAGATCCTCAAGCGC
>CAZOQC010000001.1:65625-420136 GCA_964581865.1 uncultured Spirosoma sp. | reverse complement strand
GCCGGGTATGGCCACGAAACCATAGGTTCCATCCGATCCCGACACGACCTCCTGCCGCGACTTATCGCACAGATTAATGAGCACAACCGTAGCCCCACCAACGGGCTTGCGGTCGTTTTGCGTCAGTACGCGCCCATTGACAGCGAGTTCGGTGGTCGACATGGAAATGGGCTTCATCAACGAAATATCGAGCCGCAGGGGTTGATTGTCGGACAGGTTACGGCCTGAGAAACCAACGTGATTTTCCAGATAACCCGCATGGTTGGTGATAAACTGCACATCGCTGGCATTGTCGAGGCAGAAGTGCAGCATGCCTTTTTCGTCTGTTTTCAACTGCTTTGCCGTCGATGTATCGCTGCCCGTTACGCGCACGCTTGCCTCCGGGAGCGGCACCCGCGACTGGGCATCGTACACGATCACGGTCAGTTCGCGGCAGGGGTACGCCGTGCCCTGTCGGGTAAAGCGGTAGATATCGTCGTCGGACCCGCCGTTTTTGCGGTTACTGCTGAAGTAGCCACTGTTGCGTTCGCCGTTGGTGGTAATACCAAAGTCGTCGGCCGCCGAGTTGATCGGCTCGCCCAGGTTCCAGAGTTTCCGCGCCTTCGTACCATCGGGCGAGAGCTGCGCCGAAAACAGATCGAGTTTCCCCAGTCCCTCGTGCCCATCCGACGAGAGGTACAGCGTACCGCGTTCATCGACGAATGGAAACAGTTCGTTGCCTTTGGAATTGATTTCACCACCCAGATTGACGGGCTCCGACCAGGCCCCGTTTTTCCAGAGCGACACGTAGATATCGCTGCCCCCGAAACCGCCCGGCCGGTCGGAAGCAAAATACAGCCGCTGATCGTCGGCCGACAGGCTGGGGTGGCCCGTCGAAAATTCGTCGCTGTTAAAGGGCAACTCGACGGCTTCACTCCAGGCACCGTTGACCTGCGTAGCCGTGTACAGCTTGAGCTTGTTGACCCCGTCGGTGCTGCGTCGGGCCTGGCCTGCGTTGTAGTTGTTGCGGGTGAAAATAATGCGGCTGCCGTCTTTGGTAAACGTAGCCGGGCCCTCGTGGTAACGCGTATTGAGCGACTTACCAAACCGCTCCGATTCACTGACCAGTACGTCGCCGTAGCCCAGACCAGCCGACACATTGTTGCCGCCGTAAAACCCAACCGTGCGGGAATCGTTGGCCGTCAGCGACGTGTAGGCATCCCGACCCAGCGAGCGATTGAACAGGGTGCTGGCACTGCGCGACCCACCCAGTTTACCCGACAGGCTGGGCTCGATAGTGGGCTGGTAATACAGGTCCAGAAAGCGTTTGCTGCCAAACAGTCCGCGTAGCCCTTCAGGCTTGCCGGTTGTCACGTAAACCAGTCCGTCGCCGTACCGAACAGGGCTGAACTCGGGCTGACGGCTGTTGAATTTAAGAAATTCGAGCGTGTACGTTCCTTCGTTGCGGGCACTGGCGTCGGCGTAGAGTTCGGCGAACGTCGGCCCACCTGCGTGCGCGTGCTGACTCTCTTCGTAGTGGTTGTAGGCCGTCTGCGCGGCTTCGTATTTGCCGTTGCTGGCCAGCGCCTGCGCGTAGTACAGGTAGTGTTGCGACAGGTCGGAGGGCAGTTGACCGTTCACCAGCAGGTTGTTATACGCCCGCTCGGCGTTTTTCATGTCGTTCAGCTGCCGGTAGCTGTAGGCCAGCTGCACCAGGGCCGACCGCCGTTGCGCATCGGTCATGCTGTTTACTTTACCGAGTGCTTCTTCGTAGAGTTCGGCCGCTTTGGCAAACGATAGCCGGTCGAAATACCGGTCGGCCTGCGTAACCAGCGGTTGTACCTGCCCAACGGCCATTCGGGCACCGAGCAGCAGGAGTATCAGCAGAAAACGATTCATAGAGAGATAGTCGTCAGGGGGTGGGGCAAAAAAAAGTACGCATGGCTCAGATTATGAGCCAGCGTACTGTCGGAATAAGCAAATAGTGCGCCGAATTTTTTAGAAATAGCGGGGGGTCAATATTCGATTTTTGCCGAAGCCAAATTCGTAGCGCAGCATGATTTCGTGGGAGTTCGGGGCTACGTCGCCCAGCCGATTCGTCGTGCGGTCGTAGGCGTAGCCGAAGCGTAGCTGATCCGTCACCTGTACTTCCAGCATACCTACGATAGCGTCGGTGCCGTACTGTGTCCAGTCGGTAAACTGATTCCGGCGCACCGACGCACCAATAGCGATGCGGTCGGCAAACCAGATGTTGACGTTACCATCGAAACCGAGTGGAGCCCCCTCAGCGTACTTGACCAGCGTCGACGGCTTGATCTTGATCTGTGGGCTCACGCCGATGACGAAACCAGCCGTCAGGTACGCGTGCCGACGCTGCCGGGTCTGCAAACCCAGCGCGGGTGAGGAATACTCGCTTAGTTTGTTTTTAATCAGCCGGGGCACCGACAGACCGATGTAGCCCCGGTCGTTGCTCAGGTACAGGCCCGTGCCGAAGTTAGGCAGTATTTTCGAGATGTCGCTGGCAAAGGCCGGATCGCTGGCACCGGTACCGTCGGGCGTCAGCTTCACCTGCGTCAGACTGGCCCGGTAACTCGATGCCCCGCCCTGCAAGCCCAGCGCCAGCGTCGACTTTTGCCCGACCTTGATGCGGAAGGCGTAGGAAACGAAGCCCCCGGCTTCTTCCATCACGCCGTAGCGGTCGCCGTACAACTGGAGCCCGATCCCGACGCGCTCCCGGTTGATAGGCATGTCCATCGTGAATGTCGCCGTCTGCGGAGCCCCTTCCACCCCCGTCCACTGGTTGCGGTACAGAGCCGACATGCTCAGCACGTCGCGGCTACCGGCATAAGCCGGGTTCAGGGCCAGCATATTGAACATATACTGCGAGAACATCTTGTCCTGCTGGGCCTGCGCCGTACGCCCCCCGATGCCCAGCATCAGCACCAGCGCAACCAGCCATTTTTTCGTAGACATATGCATTTGTGTCGTTCGTAGTTTGTCGTTCGTGGTTCGTAGTCGTCGTCCGCGGCAAAACCACGAACAACAAACTACGAACCACCAACTGCTTGTCTATCGGTAAATCGTCATGTATCGTACAAACTTACGACCGTCGCTGGTCCGTACGATGTAATAATACGTGCCGTCGGGCAGGCCCTTGTCAGCGTCGGGCAGGATACCCGTATTCGACGTGCCATCCCAGTCGTTCTTGTAGTCGTCGTTCCGGTAGACCATATGGCCCCAGCGGTTGTACACTTCCACACTGACCGTCAGGCCCGTAGCCCCCCGGATCACGAACAGATCGTTGACACCATCTCCGTTTGGCGAGAAGCCTTCCGGTATGAAGAACGAGGTGTTGGTCGGTGGCAGCGTCAGCGGTGTCGGCTGAGCTTCGTTCGAGTCACCCGGACTGTTGTTGCCGTTCAGGTCAGCCAGCAGGCCATCCGTCGAGCGGTCAGACACCACTCCGCTCAATGCCGTTGCCGTACCGTAGGCCGAGTTCTGGAACGTGGCCGTTGTCGAGCCCGTCGATGCGACGTTGATTACGAATCGGATCGTATCGACCTTGCCAACCGCCATCGTACTGGTGCTGTCGCCCAGGACGAGGTAAGGTGATGCCTGCCCGTCGAAGTTCGTATTCAGCTTCAGCGCGCTGCCCGTCGAGGTGGTAAACGGTCCGCGTACGATTCGGTAAGACGCACCGGTCTGCGCGTTGAACACGTTCGACAGCGTATCGGTGATCGCAACGTTGCGTAGGGCTTCGTTACCGAAGTTCCGGACGACGAGCGTGTACGTCACGTTGTAACTACCATCGGCCTGCCGCAGCGTGTCGGTGATCGCCAGCGCCAGCCCAATGTGTGGACTACCGACATACGGTCCAAGCACCACCGGCGTCGGGTTGCTGTCGTTGCGCGGATCGAGATCGTTGTTCGGATCATCGTTCGTGCCAGCCGCCGACGTGTCGGTAATCGCGACGTTGTCAGTCGTCAGCGCTCTACCGAACGCGCGGTTGTAGAACCGTGTCGAATCCGTGTTGCGAACGTCGACCCGTACCGTGAAGCTGACACTGCGGCTGCTACCGGCTGGCAGCGTGCTGAGCGAATCAACCAGCAGACTGGTGTTTCGATCCCGGCCCGTGTAAGCGGTGCTGGCCGTCAGTCCGGCGTCGGCCGTGAGCGATAGCTGATTGCTGACAATCAGTACACCACTGCCGAAGGTCTGCGACAGATCGTCGACTACCTGCACCCGCTTCAGTTCGGCCATACCCCGGTTGACGAGTTTGATCGTGTACGGTACATCGTAGATACCCGGCTGCACCTCCACTGGTCGGCCAACGGCTTTGGCTACACCGAGCAGGCCACCCGTCTGGTCGAAGCGAACCGGCGTTGGCGTAGTTCCCAGCGGATTCGGATCGTACCCGTTGTTCGACACGTCGCGTACCCGTACCGAGTCGGCCGTGCTGCCCGCACCGGTGATGCTGGTGTAGTACAGCCCGTTGTTACCGTTCGGCCGGACGTTGATGACGAACGTAACGGTATCCTGTTCGCCAGCCGCCAGCGTACTCGTGCCGTAGAGCAGGTTCAGGTTCGACGTTCCATTGTACTGTCCGTTCGGCACCAGGTTGCTGCCCGTCCGCACGGTCGGCGAACCGACGATCGACGCAGCCGTTGGCGACGGGAACGCTTTCGCCAGCGTATCGGTCAGGCTAACCCCGTAGAGCGTCTGATTGCCGAAGTTTTTCAGCGTTGCCCGGTACTTCACCTCGTAGCTACCGTCCTGCTTATTGACCACGCTGACCACCGCCAGGGCGACACCCAGCGCGGGCTGCTGTTGCCGGGTCGTGTCGATGCGGAACACCGTAAAGCTGGTGTTGTTGAGCGGATTCCGATCGCTGTCCGGATCGGGGTTACTACCGTCTGTCGACAGTTCCAGCGTACTCATGCCCCGCGCCGTACCACTGGCAATGTTGCGGTAGGTCATGGTTGTATCACCCTTCCGGCGCTGCACTGTCACGTCGAGGATAAAGGTCTGCGACCGGCCCGGTGCGATGTAACTGCTTGAATCGAAGATGGCCGATGTGTTGCCACCACCCGTGTACGAGGGTTTGTAGACCAGCGTGAAGGCCGGGTCGACGGTTTCAAACTTCACCGCTTTCACCGTTGCCGACCCGAAGGCGTAGGCCAGGTCGTCGGTGATCTGTACGTTGCGCAGCGTGTCGCCCCCGAAGTTAGTGGCCACGAAGCGGTAGCGAACGGTCAGCGTCGTATCACCTACCAGTGTCGGCGTACCGACGACGGCTTTCGCCAGACCCAGCACACTGGTATTACTAACCGGGGTCGAGCTGACACTGTCGCGGACGGTAACGCTCGAACTGTTGTTGCTCAGGTTCGGGTCGCGCTCATCCAGGTACGTAATGTCGGCCCGGTTGACGATGGCTCCTTTCGCAATGACCGATACCGGGATCACGATGTCGCGCGAAGCGCCACCGATCAGGCTGTCGATCCGCGCCGTCACGACACCGTTGCTGAGCGAGTAGCTGCTGGCGGTGGTCGATTGCGGCTGTACCGTTGTCGGCAGTACGTCGCGTACGTCGATGCGGTGGGCCGTCCGGCGGCTGGTGTTCGTGACGCGCAGGGTGTAGGTAATCGCGTCGCCCACTTTAGCCACGGTTTTGTTCGCCGTTTTCACGAGGGCGAGGTCAACCGATGATGTATCGCCCTGGCAACTACCAATGCTCACGACGATCGGCGCACCCGCGCTGACACAGCCCGTGCTGTTGCGCAGGAAGACGTAGTACGTGCCAGCCCCTACCGAGTCAGGCCGCAGTACCCGCGCCGACGTCAGAGCAGCACCCGTCCGGTACTCGTAGCTGCTGCCCGCCGGAGCCGTTGTGCTCAGTGCCCTGCTCAGGTTGACCACAACTGCCGGGCAACTGTTGCGCAGGTTGCTGGCCACCGGCGTTGCAATCGGCTCCGATACGCGCACTTTCGCGGGGTCAGATACTGGTGAGCTACAGCCGTTCGCGTCGTAGACCTGTACGGTGTAATCACCACTGGCTTTCACGACGATGCTTCTGGTCACGGCGCGGTTGCTCCACATATACCCCGACACCCCATTGGGAGCGGTCAGCGTTACCGAGTCACCCGCGCAGAAGGCCAATGGGCCGCTGGCCTGGATGGTCGGAATCGTTTTGCTACCCTCGATCGTCAGGATCATGTTGTCGCTCGCTACCGGGCAGGCCGCATTGTTGGCACTGGCCGAGAGCGTCAGCGTTACTTTACCCGCCAGGATGTCTTCAACGCTGGCGGTGTAAATGGCATTGGCGGAGAATGGATTGTCGAACGTACCGTTACCGCTGGATGTCCAGTACAGTTTGCTGACGGCCCCACCGACGCTACCCTGCAGGCGGTAGGACTTGGCACCGCAGACGACGGCATCCGGTCCGGCGTTGGCCGTGACGGGGTTCGTAGTATCGCAGGCCGTTTGCGACGTACAGGTAGTAATCTGTACGTGGATGGTCGCCGGGTCGCTGTAGCAGCCGCCGGTGGTTTTCTCCACGACATAGTACGTTCCCGTTCCCACCGCCGAACTGGTGCCGACCAGCGTACTGCTGCTCAGCGTCGGGCTGGTGTAGTATTCGTACACACCGCCACTGGTCGATGCGGCACTGGTCACGGCGGTGCTCAGGTCGACGGTGACAGATGGGCAGCTGTTTGTTTTGTCGGCAACCAGCGGCTTCGTCACTTTCGGCAACACCGTTATCGTCTGTACCGCCGATGCCGGGCTCTGGCAGCTACCCGAGGTCGTGCAGCTGGCCGAATACGTCGTGCTGCTGGCTGGCGTTACGGTAATGCTGGCACCTGTCGTGCCGTCCGACCAGCGCACCGTCGATCCCGCTGGGCAACCCTGCGCGGTCAGGACGACCGACGAGCCGGCACAGATCGTTGGGTTCGAGCTGCCGTTGGCCGCGATAGTCGGCGCAGCTGGGGCACCCACGGTGATCGGTGTGAAAGCCGACCAGCCACTTTCACAACTACCCACGACACACTTGACGCGGTACGAGGTGTTGGTCGTTGGCGATGCGGTCAGGATGCTGCCCGTCGTCGTACCGTCCGACCAGACCAGCGTACCACCCGCACAGCCGGTTGCTGTCAGGGATACCGCTTCACCCAGGCAGATGGTGGTTTTGGTACCCACGATCGACGGGATACCCTGCGGGCTACCCACGACTACGTTGATCGGCTGCGACGGACTGCTGGTGCAGCCATCGAGCGAGCAGGTCGCCGTCAGGGAGAAGCTGTTGGCCGGTGTCCGGGTGATAGACGCCCCCACCGTATTGTCCGACCAGGTGATCGTACCTCCCTCGCAACCCTGAGCCGTCAGCGTGATTGGCGAACCGGCGCAGGTTGTCAGCGAGGTCGATGCAACCAGCTTCGGCGCAGCCGTGTAGGTCACCTTCGTGCTGGCTCCCGTCAGGTCGACGTCGGCGCAGACACTGCGGTCAGTAATCAGCTTACTCACGTCCGTGATCGAGGTCAGACCCGCTTTGATCAGGCTGACATCCAGGTAATTTTTCGACGAAGGTCGTCCGTCGTACACCAGCGTGTGGATGGTATACTCAGCCGATTGCGCCGTGACGGTGAAGGTCGCTGCGGGGCTGATCTGCGAAACGATTTTGTTTGGACCGGTCGTCAGTACGTACAGTGCCGTGTAATCGTCGGGGCGAACCAGGCCGCCATTCACCGAAGCCGTCACGACGGCACCATTGGCATCGGCGCAGACACTGGCCGCTTTCGCCACCAGCGTACCGGCGCGGGCCGCGCAGTCGGTGCGGTTGATGGTGATGCCCGCCGAAGCCGCGCTGATACACTCACCAGTTTTACACTGGGCGTAGTACGTCTGGCTACCCTCCGGCCTGATGACGATCGATGAGCCGGTGTTCGATCCGTCGACGCCTTTAGCCGACCAGATTACGTCGCCCGAACAACCCGTCGCCGTCAGTGTAACCGTGCCACCCGCGACAACCGTTGTCGATGAAGCCGAGATCGTTGGCGGTGTCGGCTGGCTAACTGTTACAAGGAAGCTCATCGAGTTGTCGCTGCGGCAGCTTGCACTCTGGCAGTAGACCGAGTAGCTGGTGTTGACGGTTGGCGACACAACGATGCTGGCCGTGTTAGCTCCCGTACTCCAGACCGGGGTACCGCTGCATCCGCCCACCGTCAGGGTAGCCGAACCACCCGGACAGATCGTCGATGCATTCGCGATGATGGTCGGTGCTGCGGTCGTCGTGGTGTTGATCGTTACCGTGTTCGAGCGACCGCTGGCGCAGTTGGCACCGACGCGGCAAACCGCGTAGTACTGCGTGCTGGCGGCCACCGCTGTTACCGATACAGTCGCCCCCGTCTGCCCATCCGACCAGACAACGGTTCCGGCACAGGCCGACGCCGTCAGGGTCACGACGCCACCGCTACAGGTTGCCGTAGACGAGGCTGCGATCGTTGGTGGGGTACCGGCCGTGTTGACAGTTACGCGCACTTTGTTGGATGCGGCACTTTCGCAGGTACCGATCTGGCAGGTGGCGCAGTATTCTTTGGTTTCGGTCGGCAGAATGCTGATGCTGGCCCCGACCGCGTCGGTACCTGTCCAGCGGACCGTACCGTTGCAGCCTTCAGCCGTCAGCGTCAGGCGCTCCCCGCTACAGAGAGTCGTTTTGTCGACTTTCGCGATGGGCGTTGCCGGTGAAACAACCGTAATCTGTTTAGACACCGAGGTTGCGCTCAGGCAATCGCGGACTTTACACTGCGCCGTATAGCTGATGGTCGACGTTGGTGTTACGGTGATGCTGGCTCCGGTCTGTCCGTTGCTCCACAGTACCGTACCCTCGCAGCCATTCGCCGTCAGCGTTACGCGGCCACCCGAACAGGTCGAGTCGGCACTGGCAACCAGGGTCGGTACAGCCGGGGTCGCTATGCGGATCACGAGCGCGTCCGAGACGGGGCTGACACAGGCTCCATTTTTACAGAACACCGTGTACGTGTTGTTTCCGGTGGTCGGTGTAACGATAATCTGACCCGTGGTGGCTGTCGTGCTGCTCCAGGTCGGGGTACCGCTGCATCCGCTGACAGTCAGCGTCACCTGCTCACCCGGACAGGCCACCGTCGTACTGGCGACGATCGTCGGTTTAGCCGATGTATCGTTGACGTTGATAATGATCGATGCGGCCGGGCTTACACACGACCCCATCCGGCACTGTACCGTGTAGGTGGTGCGGCTCGACGGACTAACCACAATCGACGCGCCCGTTTCCGAACCGGTCGACCACTGATAGGTACCGCCCGTACAGCCCGACGCCGTCAGGGTTGCCTGCCCACCGGGGCAGACACTGGTAGTGTTGGCCACGAGTGTCGGGGTCTGCGGATCGCGTACGGTAATGGTAAGTGCATTCGATGCACTGCTCACGCAGCTGGCTCCCTGTACACAGCTGGCTGTGTATACCGTCGTCATCGCAGGGGTTACCGAGACCGTTGCGCCGGTCTGGCCGTCCGACCAGCGGATGGTACCACCGGCACAACCGGTTGCCGTCAGGGTAGCCGGGCTACCTTTACAAATATCGCTGATACTGCTGGCGATGGTCGGTGCCTGCGCGGTACAGCCGTTCACCTGAATATCCACGCGCGACGTGTCGTTACCGCTCAGCGCCAGATCGTTGTCGGGGCTTTGTAGCGAGGCCGTGTTCCGAATCGTACCCGTTCCGGTAATCATGGCCTGAATGGTCAGACTACGCTGCGCACCGGCGGTCAGCGTACCAACCGTCCAGACGCCCGAACCGGCGTTGTAGTCGGCGGCCGGGTTGGCGCTGACGAGCGACAGGCTGGCCGGTAGTTTGTCCAGCACGGTTACGCTGTGGGCGTCGGTTTTGCCGCCGTTACTAACCGTGATCGCGTACGAAACCGTTTGTCCCAGCGTGTAGGAACCGGGGGTGGTGATCTGTTTCGCAACGGCCAGATCCGTTTTGCAGGCATTGATCGTCAGCACCAGCGACGACGTACCGGCGACGCACACACCCGCCCCGTCAGGGTCATTGGTAGTAGCCGTAATCACGACCGACGTATTGGCTACGTTCGTTGCCGATGGTGTGAACGTCGTGGTCAGGCTGGTTGGGTTACTGAACGTACCCCCGCCATTTGCCGACCAGGTAATGCCCGTTGCCGAACCGCTGAGTTTGGCGATGAGCGTGACCGGGCTCGTGCCGCAACTCGTCTGTGCCGGACCGGCATCGACACCGGCTATACTCTGGCAACCGCAATCGACAACCACTGCCGAGAGCGTGGCTGGCGTACTGTAACAGCCCGATGCCGATTTGGCGAACACATAGTACGTACCGGCATTGACGGCGGTCAGGTTGGTCACCTGCGTGCTGGCCGACCGGGTTGCGCTGGTGTACCACTCGTAGGTCTGGCTGGCATCGCGGTTGCTGATCGTGGTCGATGTCAGGTCAGCCGTTCTGGCCGGGCAGGTATTCTGGACGGTGTTCGCAGCCAGTGTCGGCATGGCGACCGTCGTTACGGTTACCGTGGCCGATTGCTGCGGACTAACACAACCATCCGCCGTGCGGGCCGAGACGAAATAAACAGTTGTCTGGGCTGGCGAGACGGTCACCGACGTACCACTGCTGACCGTGGCAAACGGCTGGCTGCTGGTCGATGACGCGTACCAGTTGATGCTGGCACCGGTTACCGATGTCGATGCAATCAGGCTGGCCGTACCGCCCGGACAGATCGGCGCGGCACTCGCTACCGTCAGACTGAAGTTGGTTGGGCAAAGCAGTTTCAGACCGGCACTGATGCTGGTCAGCGACTGACCCGGCGTCAGCGTGAAGCTGTCGGTGCGGCCCGTTACCGGGTCGGCATCGCTGTCGGTCGCCGAATTACCCTGATGGTACAGCGTCAGGCCGTAGCCTTTTGCTTTCAGTCCCGTCGTGTCGAATACCATGTAATAGCCGACATTCGGTTGCAGACTGGCAAATAGGAAAGCTCCATTGGTATCTGTTGTCAGGCTCTGCACCGGCGACGACTGTCCGTCGCGATACAGCCGGACGACGACCCCCGCGACGCCACCTTCACCCGCTTCGCGCTGTCCGTCTTTGTTGTTGTCAGCAAAGACAATGCTGCTGATGGTCGCTGGTTTTGGCGCAAAACCGGCACTGATCGCCGTGTTGACTTCACCCGCCGTCAGGCTGAACGGAGCCGTTTCGCCGTTCGGACCAATGTCACTGTCGAGCGAAGTGTTGGTCGTGGCACCGGGTTTGGTTACCGTATAGCCCCGTGCCGCTAGGCCGGTCGTATCGAATTTGAGGTAATAACCTGACCCGGCCGTAATCCCCGTGAAGCTGTAAGCACCAGTGGCCGTCGTCGTCGTGCTGGCAACCTGCGCTACGCCGGCGGTCGTGCTACGGAACAGCGTCACGACAATGCCCGGCATACCGCCATCTTCCGATTCACGAATACCGTTTCCGTTGGCGTCGGCAAAGGCGATTCCGCTAAGCGTGGCTGTTGGGCGGGTAGCTATTGGGAGATCGGTGTCGACCTGATCGGGTTCGCCCTTGATGTTGTTATTCGGCGTCGAACCAGCGTTGATCGGTGGGGTATTGGTCGGATCCGTATCGTTGTCGAGGGCAGTGATCTCCGTTACGTTATGCAGGTTGGTCCCCGTAAACGAGGGGGCGATCTGCGCCACTAACGTCAGCGACACGACCTGCCCCGGTGCCAGCGGCCCGGCCAGGGTCGTGCTGGCAACTCCACCAACGACACTGGTGAAGCTACCACCCGGTACGAGTGTCAGACCCGCTGGGAGCCGGTCGCCGACGACCACGTTGTAAGCCGGTACGTTACCAGCATTCGTCACGTTGACCACATACACCACCTGATCGCCCGGATAGTACGGACCACCCGCTGGTGGATTACCCGCCAGCGTAACGCTGAAGCGGTTGGGCTTGACGCCCGCGTCGATGTTGCTCAATGTCTGACCAGCGGTCAGGCTGAACGGAGCCGTGCTGCCGCTCGCTAGCGCATCGCTGTCGATAGTTGTGTTGGTGGTCGCATTGGGCGGACTCAGCACCAGCCCTTTGGCAGCGAAACCCGTCGTGTCAAACACGACCGTGTAATTACTGCCTGGTACTACACCGGTGAAGCTGTAGATACCTCCAACCGTGGTCGTGCTGTTTACGAGAGTCGTGCCGTTCTGGTAGAGACTGACTTTGATACCATCCAGACCACCCTCGCCCGTTTCGCGAATGCCGTTACCATTAGCATCAGCAAACACCAGTCCACTGGCGATGCCTTTGCTGCCGACCGGCAGATCGGTATCGACCTGGTCGTTCTCACCCTTGACATTGTTGTTCGGTGTCGAGTTTACGTCTGTCGGCGGGGTGTTGTTTGGATTCGTATCGTTGTCGGCCGACGTAATTTCTGTTACGTTGTGCAGGCTGCTACCCGTGTAACCCGCGTCGATGCGCGCTACCAGGGTTAGTGAAACAACCTGCCCCGGTGTTAATGGCCCGGCCAGGGTCGTGCTGGCAACACCACCGCTCACGCTGGTAAAGCTACCCGTTGGCACCAGCGTCAGGCCCGTTGGGAGCCGGTCACCAACCACTACGTTATAGGCCGGTACGTTGCCAGGGTTGCTCACGGTAACGACGTAGACCACTTCGCTACCCGGATAGTACGGACCATTAGTCGGCGCGCTGCCCGACAGAGCCAGATCGAACCGATTGGCTTTAACGCCCGCATCGATGTTAGTCAGCGTCTGACCCGCTGTCAGGCTGAACGGAGCCGTGCTACCCCCGGCTAGTGCGTCGCTGTCAATAGCCGTGTTCGTAGTGGCGTTGGGTGGGCTCAGGACCAGCCCTTTGGCGGCAAAGCCCGTCGTGTCAAACACGACCGTGTAATTGCTGCCCGGCACAATGCCCGTCAGACTATACACACCGCCAGCCGTGGTTGTGGTGCTGGTGATAACGGTCGTGCCGTTCTGGACCAGGCTGACCTTGATGCCATCCAGACCACCATCACCCGTTTCACGAATACCATTGCCGTTGGCATCGGCGAACACCTGCCCGTTAACCGTGCCTTTGCTACCTATTGGCAGATCGGTGTCGACCTGATCGGGTTCGCCTTTGACGTTGTTGTTCGGCGTCGAACCAGCGTTGGTCGGTGGTGTATTAGCCGGGTCCGTATCGTTGTCGAGGGCGGTAATCTCCGTTACGTTATGCAGGTTGGTCCCCGTAAACGAGGGGGCGATCTGCGCCACTAACGTCAGCGACACGACCTGCCCCGGTGCCAGCGGCCCGGCCAGGGTCGTGCTGGCAACTCCACCAACGACACTGGTGAAGCTACCACCCGGTACGAGTGTCAGACCCGCTGGGAGCCGGTCGCCGACGACCACGTTGTAAGCCGGTACGTTACCAGCATTCGTCACGTTGACCACATACACCACCTGATCGCCCGGATAGTACGGACCACCCGCTGGTGGATTACCCGCCAGCGTAACGCTGAAGCGGTTGGGCTTGACGCCCGCATCGATGTTGCTCAGTGTCTGACCGGCCGTCAGGCTAAAGGGAGCCGTGCTGCCACTCGCCAGCGCATCACTGTCGATAGCGGTGTTGGTGGTTGCATTAGGCGGACTCAGGGCCAACCCTTTGGCAGCAAAACCCGTCGTGTCGAACACGACTGTGTAGTTGCTACCCGGCACTACAACGGTGAAGCTGTAGACACCTCCAACCGTGGTCGTGCTGGTGACAACGGTCGTACCGTTCTGGTAAAGCGTTACCTTGATACCATCCAGACCGCCCTCACCCGTTTCACGAATACCATTGCCGTTGGCGTCGGCGAAAATCTGCCCGCTGGCCGTAGCCGCTGGTATTGCTTTCGGCATGAACCCGGCAACAACGGTCATATTGTTCCGGGCCGGATCAGCTGTTCCCTTGTCGGTATCAACCGTGTACAGACCGGTGAATCCACCCGGGCCAGCGACACTCGACGCCGACTGCTGCGCATACTGTAGATTGTCGGGGGCCATGAATCGGACCCGGTACGTTCCACTGCGCAAATTCCCAAACAGGTACTTACCGCCATTGGCCGATACCGTCGAGTCGAGTTTGGTTTGTCCCGTCTGATCGTATAAGTAAATTTTTACGCCATCCAGGCCGGTATCGCCCGAATCATACAACCCGTCTTTGTTATTATCCAGAAACACAAAATTACCCAGACTGCCGTAGGGCCCCCGGATAACCTCAATGTCGCAGCAGTTCGATGACGGACATCCTTTATTAAACGTAGTGAATCGATAGGTGCCGGGGCTTTTGATGGTCAGCGAGGAATCGCCGTTGACCACAGCGGAATCAGCCGGGACGGTACGCACATCAACATCGTTGCGATACCAGGTCACCTGGTGATAACCCGAAGGCACCTCGACGGTAAATTCATCGCCCCGATAAAGCAGGAGCGGCACCGAAAAACAGGACCCTTCGTAATCGTCTTCGTAGAGCTTATCGTTGTTGGGCGTAGAATCCAGATCGGTCTGATCGGCCGCCGTTACCTGGGCAATGTCGAACCAGACACCGCGCTCCAGCACCGTAGCTTTCAGCGTCAGCACGGCTGAGTCACCCGATGCCAGCGTTCCCACCACCCAATTACCCGTCTGAGCGTCGTAGCTACCTGTACCACGCGCTACTACCGCCGAGGAAGGTAGGAAAGTCGCTCCGGTGGGCAACGTATTTTTCACCACTACGCCCGTTGCTGTCGACATACTGGGCGCATTACTGACCACGACCGTGTACGTCACGACATCGCCCAGTGCGGGTTTCGATCGATCGATATGCGTATGGACACTCAAGTCGATTGTGGCCTGACTATAGGCCGCAACGCTCAGGCTAAGCAAACTCAGCAGCAGTACCCCCACCCGAACCAGCGAACCACCCGGTCGATTCGTGCGTCGACTACTCAGCACACGATTGGCCAGCCGCCAGAACCCAGTTGCCAGCGTGGCACGAAACCCGTTGTATGGCCAGCCGACCAGCTGACTAGTTGAGGAAGCGTACTGTTTATACGGTAAACCTAATTCATTCATCGATTCTGGAAAGCGAGTGGTGGGTACCAGCCGGCTGCTTCGGCTGACATGTATTCTGACCAGCAGGTATGCGAATTGTCACGAGTTGGTATCGCGAGTCTTTACACAGGTTGTTTTGATCGAAAACTATGCCAAATACGCATGCTGGTTTGTGACGCTGGTATATATCTGGGTTTACCTGTTGTGGTATCGATACCCTGTCTGAAACCAGCCGCCATCGGAAAAACCGGGTCACTTACCACCCGGATCTGCCGGGTAAGATGGCCCATATGAGCGAAAAATATGCCAGCTTTTGCCAGAAGAGTAACTTGCGGGAAACTAATCAACCCGAAACGGCACAAAAAAAAAGACCACCCTGCGGATGGTCTTTCGTCTATGGATAAGCCCGGTTTATTAAAAGTCGTAACCGAGCGTAAGGTACGCGATTGGGCTGCTGAGGACTTTATTTTCCAACCCCCACGCGTAATCGAACTTGACGAAGTAGCCAAACAGCACGGTTCGGGCACCCGCCCCGTACCCGATCAGGAACGGATTTTTGAAGTTAGTCACCGTGGCCCGGAAGGGAATACTACCTCCACCCACAACTTCCGTGTTCAGACTGTTTTGCTGGCTAAACGGCCCCGGCCCGGTCCAGGCAGTACCGATATCGGTAAAGGCCACAAATTGCAGGTTCCGCAGGAAATTCGACGTTACGTTGCCTTTGTAGAGGTACTTCACCAGGGGCAACCGCAATTCAGCATTGAACAGCATGTGGCTCGTGCCGACCAGTTTGCCCTGCCGGAAACCCCGTAGCGGTGCCGCAAAGTCGGCGAAGAAAATATTGCGGTAGTCATACGGAATGTTGGCAGCGAGCTGATTGGGAATCAGCAGGGGGTTGGTCGGCGTCTGTTCCTTGATACCAGCCGCCGTGCCAATCCAGTTTTCCATACCGCCCAGAATACTGGCCTTCGGTGCCGGGCCACCCGATTGGCTGATCGACAGACGAGCCGCCAGAATCAGGTCGCGGTGAATACGCTGGTAATGCCGCAGGTCGAGGGTAATCCGCCGGAACCCATCAGCCGACGACCGGATACCGGCGTACTCTTCAAAGCGCAGCTTCGCCCGTGTACCAGCCATCAGGTTCATACCTATCGACTTCGTGTTGTCGAACACGACCTCAGCCCGTAGCCCGGCAAAATCGGACGTGTAGTCGCCTTCCGAAAACGAGGTCAGGTCGATAAGGCGGGTGATCGCGTAAAAGGGCGATACGGTAAAGCGGGTCGTTACCGAAATCGGGTACGATGCCGTCAGCGCGACGCGATTATAGCGGTTGCGCTGATTCAGCCCACCCCCATCAACAGCCAGCGTCTGCCGGTCGACCCGGATGCCGTAGTCGATGCGATTGGTCAGGTTCGTATACTCGGCAAAGAGGTTGCTGTTACGGAGTGTCGTTGTGATGAATATACCGCCCCGCAGTACGTGGTTTTCCAGCATATCAGTCAGCGTGACATCCTGCTCGTAGCCGAAGCCCCGCACCGGATCGACACGCCAGTTCGATACGGCGTCGGTTACCCCGAAAATACCTTTGTACGGAAATGGCCCCCGGATGGTAATATTCTCCCGCCGACGCGTCCGAAGAACGGGTGCTGCTGCCTGCGTCAGCGTTCCGCCGATACCCGTCGACCGACGCTGCCGGGCTTCTACCGCTTTCAGCACATCGGCATCGAACGTATAATTATCGGTATCGACTTCGCCGGGGGCCAGGGCCAGCCCGGTCGTTGATACGGGCCGGACGGTATCGGCTTTGGCCACCGCCGAGTCAGCACCGACGGGGCGGTTGGCGGTAGCCGGTACCGTCGCTACGGCGGGGGCAGTCCGGGCCGGGGTACGGTTCAGCAGTGCCCGCTGCGCAGCTGCGCGGGGGGTGGGGGTCGGCGATACGGCCTGCGTCAGGTTAGCCTGCGCGCGGTAGCCAATGTATTCCTGTCCGTTACGCTGACTGCTGTACACAAACCCGCCGTTCTCGGGAATAAGATCGTAGAGACGAATGCTTTCGGGCAATGACGTTACCTGTACTGTCGATTTCGACTCCGTGTCGAGCCGGTACAGGTTGCGCACACCCGAGGCATCACTCAGGAAGTAGAATACGGTTTCGCTGGCCGGAATTGGCTGCGTCGCATTCATCGACGAGTCCGTCAGACGGGTAAGCGATAAATCACGGGCACTGCCTTCGTGGGTAAACAGGCTCGTCTGCTCACGGGTATCCCGATAACTGCCCTTGTCGACGCCCAGTGTATCCTGCCGCCGGTTCGAACTAAACACAACCTGCCGGGCCGTCCGGCCGATGAATGCCGGATTGGTATCGTCGTACAAGTCGTTGGTCAGTTGCTGGTAGGTACCCCGGTTGATGCTGTACAGAAAGAGGTCACTCTGCCCCTGCCGGTCGGCACTCAAAATCAAACTCCCCCCATCGTCCGACGCATCGACCGACACCACCTGCGACAGGCCGCTGACCGTCCGGCGGAAGTCGCGCGTTGGTTTCTTCTCGAAATCACTGAAGCGATAGATATGGGTTTCGCCTTCTTCCTCGGTCAGCACGATCAGGGTATTGTCGCGCTGCCAGGCCACCAGGGGTGTCGCCGTTCGGGCGAGCGACTGCCCATCGAGCCGGTAACCGCCGGTCAAGAGCGTTGTCCGTTTACGGTTCGCCGTATTCACTACCTCCACGGCAAATTTACCGTCGCGCAGGGTCGAGTAGGCGATGTATTGTTTGTCTTTACTCAGCTTCAGACTACGCAGTGCCATATTACCAGCATCCGAACTGACCTTCAGCTGAAAATCATCGGACGCCGGGCGAAACGATTGCCCAACCGTGTTGGCCATGCCCGCGTAGTACTCGTTCCATTCGCGCAAAAAGCGGGGGTACGGAGTCCCCAGCGTGCTGGAGATGCTGCGCTGCTCGTTGCGAATGATCCGCGTCAGGTTCAGAATGTTCGACACATTGTCGCGTCCGTACCGCTGAACGATGTAATTCCAGATCGATTGCCCAACCCGTTCGGCTTCGTAACCCGTCAGCGTCGACGGCTTTTTGATGGGCCGGGTCTGTGCCACGTCGCGCATATAATCGTCGAGATCAAGGCTGTTCCCCTCGGCGATATACGCAGCGATGCCGGGCATAAACCAGTCGGGCAGGGTGAGCAGCAGTGAGCTTTGAAGAGCGTCTTTCAGGCTACCCCCATACAGCATGTCGTACACAAACAGCATAGCAATATCGCGGACAACCTGCCGCCGGAAGCTGACCTGATCGCCGGTAAAGGCCAGTTCGATGCGCGATTTGGACAGGTTGAGTTCACGGCTGCTCAGGCCACCCTGCGTGTTGATGCCGATGTTGCTCTGCGCCAGTTCCTGCGGGGAGTTGAAGAGGAAAATCTTGACCCGGTTGTAGGGCGTATACCCCAGCAGTTCGGTGACGCGGTCGAACTCCGACTCGGCATACTGTGCCGTCAGGTTAGCGATCTGCGTGCCCTCCTGGTAGTAATAGATTTCAAAGTTCGACGTACGGATGATCTTCCAGTCGAAGTGCTGGTACTGAATCCGGTTTTTTCCGAACCGCTCCTGCGAGGGGTAGTTCTGGCTCAGCGCGGTTGCCGCCGTAGCCAGCCATAAGCCCAGCAACAATAAGTAATGATTTCGCATACGACACAGTGGAACGGGTTTTTTGACAGGATTACAGGATTAACAGGCTTTTTCAAGACGGTGGTGTCGGGTCCCTGACCTGACACGCTTGCGTCAGCAATTGCTTCGCCCGGAAAGGTGTCAGGTCGGAGACCCAACATCACTACCTCGAAGGCTCCTGTTAATCCTGTAATCCTGTCAAAAAAACCTTGGTCAAAGTAACGTGATTATAACGAAAGGCAACGGCTAATATTCGCTTCGGGTTCGATTTCTTCGCCGTCGAGCAGGTAGCGCGCAAACTGTTCGGCCAGATACGGCGACAGCGACACACCTTTGGTACCCATCCCCCCGAAAATACCCACGGCGGGCTGGTCAGGGTGCATCCCGACGAACGGCCGCCGATCTTTACTGGACGGTCGGATACCGGCCTGCTGCCCAACGACGTCAAACGGAATTTTCAGCAACGCCCGCGCCTTCTCTTCCAGATACGTACGAGCCGCATCGGTGGTTTGCCAGTCGAGATCGTCCCAGCTATACGTTGCACCAATACGGATCAGGCCGGGCCGGACGGGCAGCACAAACACGCCCTGATTGACGATGGCTTTCACCGGATAGTCATCGACCGTCGCCGTCAGGATTTGGCCCTTCACCGGGGCGTAAGGCAACCAGTTGAACAGTGGATTTTCGGTGGCCTGTACGCCATCGCAGAAAATGACTTTGCCAAACCGGATGCCGTTCCAGATCACCGACGATTCGGTCATCAGCAGTTCATCGACCGGTACGCGCCCTTCGTAGTATTGATTTTTGCGGATAAAGTACCCTTTGATGAGCCGACAAAACTCGGTCAGGTCGACCCAGCCCGCCTGCCCCACACCCAGGCCACCAACGGGGTTGTCGATATAGGGAGCGTAGGCTTCGTCGTCGGCTGACGCATCAATATAGGGTCGAATGGCGGGGTCAGCCGTATAGGTCTGGTAACTGACTTTCTCGGCTTCCGAGCGGTAAGGCCGGTAGATCGTGCCGGGGTGAAAAAAGTGCACGCCTAACGCAGCTTCGATACCGCTGTAGAAATCGTGCAGAAACGGGAACAGTTCGTCGGCTTTCCAGGTCTGTACCAGCTTGCGCCCCGTCAGCGGATTGACGATACCGGCCGCTACGGCCGATGCCGCCGGTATGGATGGGTCGTTGGTCAGCAAGACCGAGCAGCCGCGCTGATCGAGGGTCCAGGCCAGTACCGAGCCAGCTACCCCCTGCCCCACAATCAGGTAATCGATGGTCATGGATCAGCCGTTTACCGCTTTCCGATGCCCCCGCCCGTGCCGGTGAATCTGGGCCAGCCGGGTGTCGGCCTGTTCGATCACCCACTCGATCTGCTCTTCGATGGCCATATGCGAGGTATCGAGCAGTACGGCGTCGGGTGCCTGCACCAGCGGACTTTCCGAGCGGGTACTATCGATCCGGTCGCGCTTTTCGAGGTTTTCGATGATCGCGCTCAGATTGACCATCTCGCCTTTCTCCAGCAGTTCCTGCTGCCGTCGCCGGGCGCGGGTTTCCACGTCGGCAGTCATGAATATTTTGACTTCGGCATAGGGAAACACTTTCGTGCCAATGTCGCGCCCATCCATGACAAGGCCCCGCTTACGACCCATCTTTTGCTGCTGCGCGACCATAGCCCAGCGCACTTCAGGGATGGCACTTACTTCGCTGACAATGTTGGAGATAAACATCGTACGAATATCCTCCTCTACGTTCAATCCGTTGAGGCAGGTTTCGTTCTTGCCGGTACGCCCGTTGAAATTGAACGTAATATGAATATTGTCGAGCGCAGCCAGTACGTCGCTGGTGTTGGAAAATGATACGTGTTCGCGGCTGAAAAACAGGCTGACCGCCCGGTACATGGCCCCCGTATCGATGTAGGCGTACCCCATTCGGGCAGCTACGGCTTTGGCGGTTGTACTTTTCCCGCAGCTTGAATAGCCATCAATGGCAATCACGATCTTCGGCATGACAGACGAATCCGCCGAAGCGGGTAATTGGTTGGTTTAAGGGTTATGGTTTAAGGTTATCCCGTTCGAAACGGCTTGTTGGCAACATTGAACGTTAAACGTTAAACTTCCTTACAGGAGCAAAAGTAACCACAAAACACCCGATGGGCCAAACCGGTCAATGATCCTGGCGGGCCAGAAAATCAGCGCGCAGCATGGCAAAAATATGCTCGTCGAGATACTGGTTGTTTTTTACAGCCGCTTTGCGCAGCACGGCTTCGGGTCGGTAGCCCGCGCATTCCAGCACCCGCATCGACCCCTGATTGCCTTCCAGCACACAGGCAAATAGCCGATTGACCTGAAAATTATCAAAGATGTACTGCGTCAGCACCGGTACGGCTTCACGCATGATGCCCCGCCCCCAGAAGGGCTCACCCAGCCAGTACCCAATCTCGGCATTATACCGGTAAATATCGTCTTTCACTGTAAAGCCAATATTGCCCACTGCCTTACCATCGACCTCGACAGCGAAATTGTTAGGTTGCTGGTACGACTTGTTGGAACGCACCCACGAATGCGCATCGCGGGGGGTGTAGGGGTACGGAAAAAAATCGCGGACGTTGTTCCAGATCAATCGATTGCTGGCGTAGTAAGACAACGTTTCTTCGTCGCCTTCGCGCCAGGGGCGCAGGCGGCACTTGGTGAGCTGGAATGTGGTCGAGGTAGCGATCAAGGCAAGGGTAAGGGTATACGTAGTAAACAAGCCCCACGGATAAATGTTGACGGCTGGCCGGTCTATAATTCGGTCAGTTCGTGCGGGGATATTCACCGGGAATATACGGCAATTCACACCAGTCCTGACGGGGTTGGTCGGAAAAGGCATGCGTTCGGCACCACGACCGGCCACCTTTGATCCATCGAAGCAACTTACCTCCCGCTGTGAACTGGATCGCGTTACTTTTTCCCTGCCTCCTCGCCCTCGCGGCATCAGCCCAGACTACCCTGACCGGCCGCGTCACCGACCAGAAAGGTCACGGTTTGCCCGGCGCCAACGTCATGCTGCGCGGCACCTACGATGGCACCAGCACCGACAGTACGGGCGCGTTCCGGTTCAGTACCAGCCGCAAAGACACCGCCACGCTGGCTGTCTCCTACATCGGTTACGAACCGGCCAGCCGCAAAATCTTGATCGGCTCCAGCCCAGTAACCGTCCGCCTGAACGAATCGGCCAACGAACTAAACACGGTCGTCGTAACAGCCGGTGTATTTGAAGCCTCCGACTCGAAACGAATGACGATGCTCAAGCCGATGGACATTGTAACCACCGCCGGAGCCGGGGCCGACATTACGTCGGTGATGAACCTGCTGCCCGGCACGCAGCGCGTCGGCGATCAGACGGGCCTGTTTGTGCGGGGCGGTTCGGGCGAAGAAGCCAAAGTGGTGATCGACGGCATGATCGTACAAAACCCGTTTTTCAGTCAATCGCCCAACCTTCAGTCGCGGGGTCGGTTTCAGCCGTTCATGTTCAAGGGTACATCGTTCAGCACGGGCGGGTACTCGGCCCAGTACGGGCAGGCCCTGTCGAGTGTACTATTGCTCAACACCACCGATCAGAACCAGAACGAGGGGCTGGGCGTCAGCGTAAACCTCGCCAACACCGGCCTGAACTATGACCACGCCACCCGCAACGCGTCGATCTCGGCAACGGCTTACTACGGTAACCTCAAACCGCTGTTCGCCCTCGTTCCGCAAAACATCGACTGGACGCACGTACCGGAGTTCGGCGGTGGCTCGCTGACGTACCGGTTGCAGACGAGCAAAACGGGTATGCTCAAGCTATACAGCATGTACTCCGACAGTCAGACGGGTCTGAACTTCGTTGACCCGTCCAGCGAGTCGGGCAAGACGGCCTTCAACCAGCAGAACCGCAATTTTTTCACAACCAGTACCTATACCGATAGCTGGGGTAATGGTACCTGGCAACTGCTGACGGGGTTGTCGTACAGCCACGACATCGACGCAACGAGTTACGGCGCGCAGGATTTCGGCCGGGGCACCGACCGGTTGCAGGGGCGGGCGGTAGTGACGCGGGCATTGGGCGGCAAGCTGGGCAATCAGCTGCTGTTCGGCACCGAAGGCAGCCGGGTGACGTACCGGAACCTGGTATCGGGGACAGCTTATTCGTTGGTCGACACGTATGGCGCGGTGTTTTTTGAATCGCAGGTGTACGCCGGTCGGAAACTGGCCATCCAATCGGGCGTTCGGGGTGAATATTCGTCGGCTCTCAACCGGTTCAACCTGGCTCCCCGCGTGTCGATGGCTTACAAGACGGGACTATATAGTCAGGTATCGCTCGCTTACGGTCAATTCTATCAGACGCCCGACTACCGCTACCTCTACCGCAACACAACCCTCAGCTACGAACGTGCCGACCACCTGATTCTAAACTACCAGCTCATCCGAAACAAGCGCACATTCCGTATCGAAACGTACTACAAAAATTACGCACAGCTGGTACGGGAGTTCACCGGCCCCAACGGTACGCCCGGCCCCTACGACGCCAGCCCGTACCGATTCCCGTGGGGGCAGACGAACAGCACTGGCTACGGCTACGCGAAAGGCTTCGACCTATTCTGGCGCGATCAGGCGACCATCAAAGGGCTGGATTACTGGATCACCTACAGCTTTGTCGACTCCAAACGCCTGTTTCAGCAATTCCCGACGCTGGCAACGCCGTCCTTTATTTCCAACCACAACATCGCCTTGATCGGCAAGCGGTACTTCGAGAAAATCAGCACGAATATGGGTCTGACGTACACCATCAGCACGGGTCGCCCCTACTACAACCCAACCAACCCCGTTTTTATGGCCGACCGTACGCCCGCCGTTACGAACCTGAGTTTCTCGGCCAGCCACCTGACGCACATCGGCAAGAACCTGACTATCCTCTACGCCAGTGTCGACAACATCCTGAACACGCGCAATGTCTACACCTACCTCTACACGCCCAGCCGCAACGATGGCAGCGCCCCCACCCGCTACGCCGTTGGCCCGGCCTCGTACCGGAGCTTCTTCGTTGGCGGCATCGTCATGCTGTCGCGCAAAGCGAAGGTCAATGCACGGGAGTTGTGATTGACCTCACCCCCGGCCCCTCTCCTGTTTTAGGAGAGGGGTGACTAGCGGCCATAAGTCTACGTGCTGCTGAGACCAATCAGCTCATCGCTTCTTTATGATGAATTACGTAACAGAATACTGGTTGTCTCTAACGACACCCCTCTCCTGTTTTAGGAGAGGGGCCGGGGGTGAGGTAATTCCGCCCATGCATTCTTTCATCTCACATCTTTTTTCTTTTTTCCAGAAAACCAATGAAAACCATCATTACCTCCCTCCTCGCGGCCCTGCTGGGCGCAACCGTTCCTACGCTGGCGCAATCGCCCCAGTACAAACAAGCCATGACCGATGCACTGACCAGTATGAATAAGAAAACGGATACGCCATCGACAACCAGCATCCTGGCGTCGGCTAACCAGTTCGAGCGCATCGCCAGTGCCGAACCCGCCGAGTGGCTGCCCCGCTACTACGCTGGTCTGAACTATGTGTATCTGGGTTTTATGGGCAAAAACGAGACAGAGAAAGACAAGTACCTCGACCAGGCAGATGTGAACCTGAAAGCCGCCGAAACAATCTCGCCCAAAAACGACGAGCTGACCGTCCTGAAAGCGTACATCGCCCAGGCCCGCATGATCGTCGACGCCATGAACCGCTGGCAGCAGTACGGCCCGCTGTTTCAGGCAGGTATCGAGCAGGCCAAAGCCATGAACCCGGCCAACCCCCGCCCGTATGTACTCGAAGGGTCGTCGCTGATGTACACCCCCTCCCAGTTCGGCGGTGGCCCCGACAAAGCCTGCCCGGTACTGAAGCAGGCTATGGAAAAATTGGCGACCTTCAAACCCGCCAGTGAATTCGCACCCGGCTGGGGAAAAGAGCAGATAGCCCCCATGCTGGCGAAATGCAACTAGCTGTTCGTCGGTCGCTGTTCCCAACACGCTACTCCACGAACGATAAACCACAAACCAGACGATGACCCGCGAACAACTCATCGATACGATTGGCAAAAACGGTCGGCGGCTAAGCATGAAAGCCGCCGACCTGACCGGGTCCGACTTTAGTGGACTCGATCTGACGCAGGCCGACTTCCGATTCGCCGACCTGCGACGGGCCAACTTCCGGGGCGCTATCTTACGACAGGCCGACCTTAGCTACGCGAATCTGACGGGGGCCAACCTCACCGATGCCGATCTGTACGAAGCAAACCTGAACTTTTGCGGTCTGTCGGACACCAACCTCACCGGGGCCAATATGGAAGGCGCTAAAGTCAATTTTTCCGTTGGCCAGAGTCAGCCGTCTTCGACCACGAAGCTGCCCGCCGAACCGATCACCCTGACCACTATCCTGCAAAAGCCCGGCTGGGGCCTTATGATCGGCGCATTGCTGGGGGCTTTGCTCATCTACGGCTGCAACGCGATTGTTTATTTCACCAACCTGATTGTCACGGCAGAAGACCCGGTACTGGTTGGGCTGTACCGCTTCCTGATCGTGCAGAACATGACCGACGGCATCGTCATGTTTCTGCTTGTCTGGGTCTTGTCGATTCGGCTGGCACGAACTGTAGCTAAACCCTGGAAACGACATCTGATCGTCACCGGAGTCGTGCTGCTTAGTTTCTTCATCGTGAATACCGGCGTCTATTACCTGATTGGCAAACCCAGCATCGACGAGTTGCGCAAGCGTTCGGAAGATGTCTATATCAACGCCCCCTGGTTTTTCTACGTAATCGGCGATCTGCTGGTTGCCAATTTTTTCCTGTACATACTGCAACAGGGCCGGCAAATGACGCGCAAGCTCACTGAACAGGAATTTCAGCTGCTAAACCTTGAGAAGCTGAAAACCCGCGCTGAACTCGATGCCCTACAGGCCAAAATCAACCCGCACTTTCTGTACAATGCCCTCAACAGCATTGCCAGCCTGGTCCACGACGATCCCGAAAAAGCCGAGGAAATGACGTTGCTGCTGTCGAAACTGTTTCGCTACTCGACCGGGCGCGATGGTGATCTGTTTGCGTCACTAGCCGACGAGCTGGAGATGGTGCGTACCTACTTACAGGTCGAGCAGGTACGCTTCGGCAACCGGCTTGCGTTTACCGTCGATATAAGCGATCCGGCACTCAATGCCCTGCGGCTACCCCAGTTTCTGCTCCAGCCCATTGTCGAAAACGCCATCAAACACGGTATCGCCAAACGCGCCGAATCAGGGCGGATCGACGTCAGGATTTACGAAAAAAACGACTACCTGCACCTGTGTGTACACGACAACGGCCCCGCTTTCCCCGACGACATGGGCGGTGGCTACGGCCTGCGTAGTATCCAGGACAAACTGAACCTGCTCTACGGCGACGATGCCGACGTTGAGTTTCAGAATTTTCCGCTCAAGCAGGTGCTCATCTCCATCCGCCCAGACCGGATTCGGATGGCACCAGCTATGATTCATTAGCCCACCCGCCATCAGCCTGCCTCCGTTATGACACTCCCGCTCACCACGCTACTCATCGACGACGAACCGCTTGCCATCAATCGCCTGCGCCGACTGCTCGATAAACACCGCGACGTATTTACTATCATCGGCGACGCGGCCAATGGCGCGGACGGCTTGTCGATCATAGAAAACAGCCAACCGGATCTGATTTTTCTGGACATCGAGATACCGCTGCTCAATGGCTTCGAAATGCTGTCGCGCGTCAGCACGATGCCACTGGTTGTCTTCGCTACCGCCTTCGATCAGTATGCCGTTCGGGCCTTCGAGGAAAACTCAGTCGATTACCTGCTAAAGCCGATCGAAGCTGAACGACTCGCCCGAACGGCGCAGAAAATTCAGGCTCTTGCTGACCGAAGTAGCACTACCTCCGAACCGACCGCGCTTCCCATGGCCGCTGAGAACGTAATGCGCCTGCTGGCGCAGATGCAGCCGAAAAAAGAAATCTACTCGATCTCGGTGAAAATGGGCGACAAAATCCGACTCATTCCCCTGTCCGATATTGTTTACTTCGAGGCCGAAGACAAGTACGTATTTCTGATCACCATGGACGGCCAAAAATTTCTGACCAGTTACACCCTCACCACGCTCAGCGACAAACTACCCGACACCTTCGTGCGTATCAGCCGGTCGGCGATGATTAACCGACTGAAGATCAGCGAAGCCCACAAGCATTTCGACGGTAAGTTTCAGCTGGTTATGAGCGACAAAAAAGCTACCCGCCTGACCACCGGCACCACCTACGGCGATACCGTCCGGCAGTTGCTGGAATTGTAGCCTTGAGTTTAAGGTTTGGTGTTCAAGGTTTAAGGTTGGTCGTCTACCTTTAAACTTTAGACATCAAACCTTGAACCCTCGCAGATGAGCAAGAAAAACCGATCCGGCGTCGTCTATTCGACAAATCCCGATTTTGACTACCAGTCCGACGATACGCCGGAGGCTGAAACGCTGACCCCCGCGCAGCAGAACCTGAAAATCTGGCTGGTCAAGCTGGGGGGCAGCAAGGTCGTTACGGCCGTACGCGAGTTTGTCGGTACCGACGCTGATCTGGCCGACCTGGGCAAACAGTTGAAAGCCGCCTGCGGAACAGGCGGCTCAGTGAAAGACGGCGAAATTCTGATTCAGGGCGACCACCGCGACAAAGTGCTGACGTGGCTCACTGGCAAAGGCTATAAAGCCAAAAAAGCGGGCGGCTGATCTGTGTCCTACGCCTGTTGCTCCCGCACCTGTTCAATCAGCGTAACGACTTCGGCGATGCTCATCTCGAACGTATCGGCAATGGTCTTCGCGTCCATACCCAGTTTAAGAGCACCTTTGACAAGTTTACGATTCGCTTCCGTACGACCGGCAATTTGCCCCTCGATTCGCCCTTCCATCCGTAATTGATCGGCTCCGTTCATAGCAGCTTCTTCGGTTTGTTTGGATACTGTACTAAACATAACCACAATCTCCGTCCCAGTCAAGTCAGTCGTTTCGAGCAGGTACAGAAACGTCGGCAAAACGACCGCCATCAGTGCATCATCGGTAAAGCCCTGCATCAGCCGCCGTATGTTCTGACGAACGTAGTCGGCAAACTGCTTATCCTGCCGATGCTTCATCAACGCGGCCGATACGGTCAGGAACCGGCTCCGAAAGGCAAAAATCTGTTCTTCGCTGAGCGTTGTCAGGTTTACCAGCAGGTAGTCGAACTCGGGAAAGAAGGGTTGCAACAGCGCGTTCTTTCCCGCCAGTGATGACGCAAACGACTGGTGTTGCCACGTGTCCCGGCCGTGGTAGATAATGACCGGAATGATGGGCGTGAGTTTGGTTCCCTGCTCAACATCCTGCTGCCAGCGATTGAGCAGATAGCGCAGCAACTGCAAATGCGGGTGAGCAACCGTGTAGCTTTTGTGCTCCAGCAACAGCGCGATCTGAACCGGCGTTTCATCACTCAGCACACAGTCGTATACCAGGTCGGCGAAATGCTCATTCAACTCATCATCGATGTACGAGTTCGTGGTCAGCACCAGCGAATCGAGCCGAATGGCCCGACTTAGTTCAGGTGGAAACAGCGATTCGATCAGCGAAGCAACCACGTCCGGGTGGGAGAACGTGGCCTTGAACAACTTGTCGTGCGGGTTATTCATCCGTTACGCAATACCCCCCATCCACTTTCTGAGTTTGCCGGAGAAGAGCAGCAACAGGAAGCCGAAGCCCATGCTGAAATACACCACACTCAGAAATAGCTGCGGCATCTGGGCGACGTTCTTCTCGTCGAAACCACCCGCAAACAGACCGGCAATCAGGTTACCCAGCGACGAACCGACAAACCACAGCCCCATCAGCTGACTGGCGTAGCGTTTGGGCGATAATTTCGAGAACGAACTCAGTCCGACCGGGCTCAGAAACAGTTCGGCCAGCGTAAACAGCAGGTAGGTCGAACCGAGATAGATCGGCGAGGTCTGTTCGCCGGAAACGGCAATCTGGGCGGCAAATACCATCACGACGTAAGCCAGCCCCAGCAGCAGCAGGCTCGTTGCCATTTTAGCTGGCACCGAGTAATTGATCTTCCGATTGGCCAGATACACCCACAACGACGCGAGAACAGGTGAGAAAATCACGATAAAGGCCGGATTCAGGTTCTGAAACCAGCTCGACGGCATCTGCCAGCCAAACAGCGTCAGGCTCGTGTAGCGGTCGGCGAAGATTTGTAGCGACGATCCCTGTTGCTCGTTACCTGCCCAGTACGCTGCCGACGCCAGGAAAAAGACAAACAGCACGACGACCCGCTTTTTTTCAACGCTGTCGAGCCCACCCGCCACCAGGATGTACACAAAGTAACTGACGGCGATCAGGGAGATAATCGCGCCCATTGCCTGCGCCAGGCCCTGCGCCGTGGTCATGTCGAGGACACCCGTCAGTTGCAACACCACGAAAACCGCCACCATCCCGACCAGAAAACCGATCAGCGATTTATTGCCGCCCGATGTAGTCGCTTCAGCGGTTTCGGCCTTGCGGGGCACATTGCCCAGATGACTCAGGTGCTTTTGCCCCAGCATCCGGAAGGTAATCAGCCCCAGACCCATGCCGATGGCAGCCGCCCCAAAACCGTAATGCCAGCCCACTTTCTGACCCAGATAACCCACGATGGTGATGCCCAGAAACGAGCCGATATTGATCCCCATGTAGAAGATCGAGAAAGCCGCATCCCGACGCGCACCGCCTTCGGGGTACAGTTCGCCAACGAGTGTGCTGATGTTGGGTTTGAGCAGCCCCGTACCCAGCGCGACGACGGTCAGGCCCAGAAAGAACAGCGATTGCCCCGCCGGAAACGCCAGAATGATGTGGCCCAGCATGATGATGATACCGCCGTACCAGATCGACTTACGCTGACCGAGCAGGTTATCGGCGATCCAGCCGCCGGGCAGCGACAGCAGGTAGACCGATGCTGTGTAAATGCCATAAATGGCTGCGCCCTCAGCTTCAGTCAGTCCCATCCCGCCCCGCACATTGTCGATCAGAAACAGCAGCAGGATAGCCCGCATCCCGTAGTAGCTGAACCGCTCCCACATTTCGGTAAAAAACAAAACGTACAGACCGGTGGGATGGCCCGTACGCGTATTCGATTGTGCAATCGTAGATTCCATGTACGTTGTCAATGTAGAAAAGGTCAGCCGAAGATAATTTGGCTGATTCAGGTAAAAAGGAATGGTAAAGATACCGACGTCGCGTCAATCCGGCAACTAACTTGCGGACCCAACCCCGCTGCCGTTATGCTGCTCCCGTTCGACTTCACAACCGACTCCTGCCTGATTCTTGATTTTTCGGCCACCAACCCCGACCTCGACCCAACTAAACAGCCACCGCTGAACCTGACCGACACAGCCGCATTTTCCGACTATGTATTCGGCAAATTACGCGCAGCCGGGGCGCAGGTCGGGGTAGGCGGCTACAACGAACACCGGGTCATTTACCGCCGTAGCCCCCATTTTCAGCAGACAGCGCAACCTCCGTACGACGGACCGCGCGAAATTCATTTGGGCATCGACCTGTGGGCCGACGCCGGAACACCCGTGTTTGCCCCGCTGGATGGTGCCGTTCACAGTTTTCAAGACAATGCCAACTTCGGTGACTACGGCCCCACGATCATTCTGGAACACCACTACGAGGGTAAACCGCTTTACAGCCTGTACGGCCACCTGACCCGCGCATCGCTCGACGGACTCTACGACGGCAAACCCATCCGGGCGGGTGATAAACTGGCCGAGATTGGCCCCTACCCCGAAAATGGCGACTGGCCTCCGCACCTGCATTTTCAGCTGATGACCGATATACTCGGCCGTCGGGGCGACTTTCCCGGCGTCTGCTCCCTCACCGACCGCGCTTACTTCCTGTCGATCTGCCCCGATCCTAATAAACTGCTACGCATTCCGGGGCTGTAGTTTGGCTGGCCAATGCTCACAGTTTGCGCTGAAACAGAAGTCCGTCGAACAGCAGCGTCTGAACAGTACCGGCGGGGCTGAGCGTGAACTGAGCCATAGCTGTACCATTCCAGGCTTTGTCGTAACTCCCCCGGAACGTATCGTATTGCCAGTGGGGCAGCGTGGCCGTCAGTACGTTGTTCAGGTTAAACGCCAGCCGGTCGCCGGTTACGGTTACCGTGGCTTCGCCGTAGAGTGGGCTGGTATACGTACCGGCATAAGCCGACAGTGGCAACGTAGTTTTCGTATTGGCAACGCGCCGGGCTTCCAGGGCCTGCCGGGCCTTTCGGCTTTGCACAGCCAGTCCATCGTACAGGTTTTTAAATTCACTGCTCCAGTCGCGGTTACCCCCAAGGGCAAACCAGTCGAGCGTTTTATAAAGCAACGCGTGCCGCCCTTCGGCGTGGTCGAGATTGCCGAATACAAACACGCCCAGTTTCTCGTCGGGGAGTTGCCCCGTGATAGCCGTCAACCCCGCCAGACTCCCCGTATGGAAGTTTACCTTGTGGCCCCGGTAGTCGTGCTGATACCAGCCCAGGCTGTACGTAAACCAGTTGGGTTTCAGCACCTGCATGGTCGCGTACTCGTCGTCGGGCACCATGGTCTGCGGGCGGAAGATTTCGGTCCAGGTAGCCGGTTTGAGCAGTCGGCCACCCGCGTATTTACCACTGTCGAGCATGCAGATAACCCATTTGCCAATGTCGTCGGCGGATGACCACACTGCCCCCGCCGACCCGATTTCACTGTCGGGGCCGTACGGAATCACGCGAATGGTATCGTTGATGCGCACGTGCGGACGCGTCAGATTATCGTCCTTGATATAGCCGCGCTTGGGTACTGTCCGGGTCATGCCCAATGGCTGAAAAATACGGGCCTGTATGGTTTCCGCCCAGGTCTTACCCGTCAACCGCTCAATGATCCGGCCAGCCGCCGAGTACATGGTATTCTGGTAGACGTACCCGGACCGGAACGAGTAACTGGGCCTGACCAGCACCATTCGCCGAAACATGTCACTGGCCGGAATGTCCATCGCGCTGGTAAAAAAATCGGTGCCACCCACGCCCGTATTGTGCAACAGTAAATCGCGGATGGTGACCTGCCGGGTGACGTACGGTTCGTAAAACTGTAGTTCCGGCAGGTATTGGTAGACGGGGTCGTCCCAGCGTAGCTTACCGGCATCGACCAGCATACCCAGCAACGTAACGGTCATGGCTTTGGTCGTTGACGCACAGGCAAACAGCGTCTGCGTATCGACGGGTCCGACGTTGGCTGGAGTTGTCCCGGACGCGCTCGTTCCGGGCACGCTTGCCCCGGACAGTTCGCGGACGCCGTATCCTTTGGCAAACAACACCCGTCCGTCTTTCACGACCGTAATCGCCAGGCCGGGTATATCCCATTGTTGACGCACATGCTCGACGTACGCGTCAAATTCCTGAATCTGTTTCGGGGAAATGGGCTTTTGCGCGACGGCACTGACGGTTGTCAGCACGAAGAGCAGGCAGTACAAACGCGTCATATCAGCGGGTAGCGGTGGGAGAAATGGGCGGCTGGTACAGAAAATAATCGTAGATACTACGGGCCAGCTGTGCGATGACCTGCTCACGATCGGCTACCGGCTGCGTCGAATACCCCACAAACACCGCGATGGCGATATGCCCCGCGTCGCCCGGCAGGGTAATGATACCCACGTCGTCGGTGGCCGTTTCGTCGAGCGAGCCGGTTTTATGGGATACGACGGTGCCGGGCGGCAGGTAGCCCTTCAGCCGGTTTGCCCCACCCCGGCACCGGGCCATTACAGCCAGCAACGTGTCCCGGCTGGCGGGTTGCAGGGCCGTTCCCCGGTAAATCTGCGCCAGCAAACTGACCATTGCATCGGGGGTCGACCGGTCGCGCGGATCTTTGTTGAACCGGGCAACGGCGGCCTTGGCCTGGTCAGCGGTTACAGCCTTGCCGAGTCGGTTGTAGAAACCCGGTGTCCACTGGTCAGCGGGGGGTAATGTGACGCCCTCCAGGTCGGCCAGCAACTGAATAATCGACCGATCGACCGACATTCCGCGTATACCAAGCGCGTTGAGCCGTTGCTGTACAACCACTGGCCCACCCGCCAGCCGCAGCAGTATATCGGTTGCCGAGTTGTCGCTGATGACCATCATCAATTCAAGCAGGTTCTGTACCGACAGTTGCACCCCCGGTTTGGCGAACAGCACATCGAGCGTACCGCTGCCGGGGTGCAGGTCTGCCACGTGCAGGTCGGTCATGGTCATCATCGATAGGTCACCCTGCTCGATGCGGTGGAACAGCTGGGCAGCAATGGCAACCTTGACGGTACTGGCCATCGGAAACGAATCGGTCGGATTCAGACGTACCTGCCGACCACTTTCGAGATGCAGCGCCGATACCCCCACCCGCCCCTTCGCCAGTCTGGCAATGCGGTCCATTTCCTGGCTGAGCCGCTGGGTTGCGACATCGGCACCCCGCACAACGGGCAGCGTCTGCGCCCAGACTGACCCCGTAATAAACAGTCCCGCAACAAGCAGTATGATGCGAATAATCCCATTGACAGCTGATTTCATAGTGTGTCAGGCGGTCAGCAGTACGTCGGCCGGTTCGGGGACTATTGCCAGTGCCTGCTCCAGATCGGCAATCAAATCGTCGACGTTTTCGATACCGACCGAGTAGCGGATCAGCCCTTCGGGGATACCCAACTGCGCACGTTGCTCCGATGTCAGCTCGACATGGCTGGTGGTACGCGGTGGTCCGGCCAGCGTACTGACCGACCCAAGACTGGCGGCCAGATGCACGAACCGCAGTGCGGGCAGAAACTGCTTTACGGCATCGTACCCGGCTTTCAGCGAGAAGCTCATCATACTGCCGAAACCCGCCATTTGCGCGCACGCGATGGCGTGGCCGGGGTGGGTTTCCAGACCCGGAAAGAACACCGCTTCGACTTTCGGATGGTCGTTCAGGTACCGGGCAATGCGCATCGCCGACGCGTTCTGTCGTTCGATACGCAGTTCGAGCGTTTTCATCCCCCGCGCAATCAGGTAGGCCGGTTCGGCCTGCAAGCTGGCCCCGTTGATCTCGCGGAAGCGAAACACCCGCTCGACCAGTTCTTTTTTTCCGCACAGCACCCCACCCATCGCGTCCGAGTGACCACACAGAAATTTGGTGGCGCTGTGAAGAACCAGATCAGCTCCCAGCCGGAGCGGATTCTGGTTGATCGGCGTCGCAAACGTATTATCGACCACGACCACGGCCCCGACCCGGTGCGCAGCCGTAGCCAGCCGTTGAATATCGACGATCTTGAGCGTGGGGTTCGTGGGTGTTTCCAGATACAGCAGATCGCAGCCTTTCGCCACTTCGGTTTCGATCTGCGCATGATTGGTGGTCTCGCACAGCGTGACGTTGACCTGATAACCGGGCAAAAAATCGAGAAACAGCCGACTCGTGCCACCATACGTATCGTTGAGCGACACAACTCGTTTTCCGGGCCCCAGCAGCGTAAACAGCGTGTTGCTGATAGCCCCCATGCCTGTTGCAAACGACGTAGCGGCTTCGGCCCCTTCCAGCACGCGGACTTTTTCCTCCAGCACCCGCACCGTCGGATTGGTATTCCGGCTGTAGATATGCCCGTCTGCCCGCCCCGTCGCAACGGCATGCCATTCGTCCAGATCGTGGTAAGCGTAGGTAACACTGTTGACAATGGGGGGCGTGATCGCCCCGTCGGCGAAGGGTTCGGTTTCACCCGCCCATACCGAAGCGGTGCCTTTCTGCGCGTGCTGTATATCCATAAAATTCGGCAACTGTACTTGTTTGCCGAACAAAATACGGATAAAAACTGTACACGATGCCAAAATTTAACTTTAGCTGACCTGTTACCAATTGGGTCGCACACCAACCTAAGCGCAGGTAAGTATCCGTTAGAAGCCGGGTGCTGATGGCATTAAATCTCATCAGGGTAGCTACCTGAACGGATTATATATTTCACCACCAAACCATCCTCAGGCCATTTCTGTACGAGGCTGAATCATATCCCACAGGTTGCCGTACAGGTCGGTAAAAACACCTACCGTGCCGTAAGGTTCCTCGACCGGACCGCGTGTAAACACGACGCCAGCCGCTCGCATAGCCTCGTAGTCGCGCTGAAAATCGTCGGTATACAGGAACAGGAAAACACGCCCGCCCGTCTGATTACCCACGCGGCTGCGTTGCTCGTCGGAGTCGGCGCGGGCCAGCAGCAGACTAAACCCGGTGCTGTTGCGCGGAGCCACGCGAACCCACCGCTTGGTGTCGCTCAGCCGGGTATCTTCCAGCAGGTCGAACGACAGTTTTTGGGTGTAGAAAGCAATGGCTTCGTCGTAGTCGTGGACGAGCAGGGCGATTTGTCCGATTCGTTGATTCATAGCCCTAACGACATATGGGCCGGGTGTACAGTTCCATCTATACAAGCTTCACAACATTTGCGCGGGTCAGCGGGTTAGGCAAACGGTTCTTACTCAACGAAAATCAATGAAACAGTTCCTTTTCCCGGCCTTACTCGGCCTGAGCCTACTGACCGGTTGTCAGAAAAAAGAAACGGGCGACAGTACCACTGCAAGCAGCAACGAAGCCGATACCGCTACCCAAAACGTATCGACGGTGGGCGACCCGAAACTATTGTACACCCTGCCTAATCAGTATAACACGCCCGATGGCATGGCAATCGGGCCCGACAGTTCGATTTATCTGTCGGTACCGAACCTGGCGAATAATACCTACCCCGGCGTTATCGTGAAGTTTGCCGCCGACTCGGTGCAGTTCTTCACCAGCCTGCCCGAGCAACCCGACACCAAACACGCGGCACCGATGGATCTGGCGTTTGGCCCGGACGGCAATCTGTATTATGCCGAAAATCAGTACGAAAACAGCAAAGAGTATAAGTCGCGGCTGATGCGAATTACGATGCAGAACGGCAAGCCGGGCAAGATCGAGCCGGTCGTCGTCAATCTGGCGCTGGGCAACGCGGTGGTCTGGAAAGGCAACACGATTTACGTCACCGACAGTCAGTGGGATATGCCCGACAACGACAAGGGCAGCGCCGTGTTCCACTTCAAACTGGATGAGCTGAACAAAGGTGTCGTTACGCTGAAACCCAAAACGATGGACCCGCACATCCTGGCTACGTTTACGACAACGGTCAACGAAACGGGTGTCGACAATGGGGCCGACGGACTGGATTACGACAGCAAAGGGGCGTTCTACACCGGCTCGTTCGGCGACGGTACGCTCTACAAACTAACGCTCAAACCCGACGGTACGCTGGCGTCGAAAGAAACGGTAAAAGTTAGCACACCGATCAGCTGCGTCGACGGCCTGATCGTTGATCGCCGGACCGACAAGCTGTACGTCTGTAACTCCCGTACCAACGCCATCGTCGTTGTCGCGCCCGACGGCAAGGTCAGCACGCTGGTGCAGAACCCCGATACGGATGGCAAAGACGGCCGGGTCGATCAACCCGCCGAGGTTCTGCTGATGGGAAACCGGCTCTACATCACGGATTTCGACAAACCCGAAAAGCACTTCGTCAACAAAAAAGCCGATCAGGTCCACACGATGTCGTACATCGATTTGAAGTAACAGAAAGCGGGACGCCGTACGAAGAAAGATACCGATATAGGCTGATCTTTCTTCGTACGGCGTCCCGCTTTGTTTATCCAGCGATCAGGACCCCTTCTGCCCGCTAACGTAGGTTTTGTTGCCGTTCTTGTTAATGTAGAACTTGCCACCGCGCGGCCCGGTCATCACGGCTTCACCATTAGGCCCTTTCTGCGACCGGTCGACAGGGGCTTTGTAATCGGCGGGGGTCGCTTTTTCCTCCTTCATGCTTCCCTTCGCCGACGACATGGCTTTGTCCATTTTGCCCTTGTCTGCCTTTGTCGCGTCTTTACCAGCCATGGCACCTTCCTTGGCGGCTTTGGTTTCGGCTTTGGCCGCTTTCTTAGCCGACGCATCGTCCATTTTCATCTCTTTCTTCGCTTTCGCGTCCGACGCGGGCATGGCGGCCGTTGCGTTGGCAGCATCACGCTTGGCGGCTTTAGCGGCACGGGCTTTCGCCATACGGTCGCTCGGCGACA
The DNA here is from genome assembly GCA_964581865.1 of uncultured Spirosoma sp. Taxonomy (GTDB): domain Bacteria; phylum Bacteroidota; class Bacteroidia; order Cytophagales; family Spirosomataceae; genus Spirosoma. The sequence goes on along the minus strand of CAZOQC010000001.1, from coordinate 383,236 downwards.
TAGGGGTGGCAGCGGGCGTCTGCGCCAGGGTATTGAGGGAAATCAGCAGGCCCAGCACTACGCTCAGGCGAAACAATACAGTTTTCATTCGATCGACCAGATTGGGTGAAGAATAGAATTATTCACGGGCAATGATGGACAAAATTTCCTAAAAATCAATTAATTGCTCATTAAACCTGCACGACGAATCAGCGCAGGAAACGGTCGGCATGTCGTGTTTTTTTCGTAGATTTGGTACACTCATTCGACTGCTTTATGCTGCTTACCGATGTACAGGGATCGGCTGCCACGACCCTGCAAACGCCCGCCGATTACCTTAAACAATACTACGGCTACGACCGCTTCCGGCCCATGCAGGAAGACATTGTCCGGTCGATAGTGGGTGGGCGCGACACGGTGGTGCTGATGCCGACGGGCGGGGGTAAGTCGGTTTGTTTTCAGATTCCGGCCCTGATGCTACCCGGCCTGACGGTGGTTATCTCCCCGCTGATCGCGCTGATGAAAGACCAGGTTGGGGCGCTGCACATGAACGGTATTCCGGCGGCTTATTACAACAGCACCCAGACCAGCCGGGAGCAGCACGCCATCGAAGACGACTGCCTGAAGGGCAAACTCAAACTGCTCTATGTATCGCCCGAAAAGTTGCTGACCGAAGCCTTTTTCGAGTTTCTGAAACACGCCAATCTGTCGCTGTTTGCCATTGACGAAGCGCACTGTATTTCGTCGTGGGGCCATGACTTCCGGCCGGAATACACGCAGCTACATGTGCTGAAAGAGCAGTTTCCGACCGTACCAACCATCGCCCTGACCGCGACGGCCGACAAGCTGACCCGCGCCGACATTGCCACCCGGCTCGGCATGGTCGACCCGGCGGTGTTTATCTCGTCGTTCAACCGGACCAACCTCAGCCTGAAGGTGATGCCGGGCCAAAACCGCATTCAGCAGATCATCAAACTGTTGCAGCAGAAGCCCGACACCTCGGGCATTATCTACTGCCTGAGCCGCAAATCGACCGAATCGCTGGCGGCCAAGTTGCAGGAAAAAGGCTTCAACGCAGCGTTTTACCACGCTAAAATGGACCCCGCCGATCGGTCCCGCACGCAGGAAGCCTTCCTGCGCGACGACGTCCGGATTATGTGCGCGACGATTGCCTTCGGCATGGGCATCGACAAGTCGAACGTGCGCTGGGTGATTCATTACAACATGCCCAAAAACATCGAGAGCTTCTACCAGGAAATCGGGCGGGCCGGGCGCGACGGTGCCGATGCCCAGACGGTATTGTTCTACAGCTTCGCCGACGTGGCGACGTACAAAGACATGCTTGCCGAAAACAACCCCGCTAACCTGGGGCTGCAACTCGCCAAGCTGGAACGGATGCAGCAATACGCCGACGCGCATACCTGCCGCCGTCAGATTCTGCTGTCCTACTTCTCGGAGGACCTGCCCGAACCCTGCGGCAACTGCGACGTCTGCCGCGATCCGCGCGTCACGTTCGACGGAACGATACTGGCCCAGAAAGCCCTGTCGGCCATGGTGCGAACGGGGGAACGGGTACCGATGAATCTGCTGATCGATATCCTGCGCGGGTCACGGAGTCAGGCGGTGATGCAGGGCGGTTACGATCAGGTCAAAACCTACGGGGCGGGCCGCGACCTCCGCTTCGATGAGTGGCGCAGTTATATTCATCAGCTCATCAATATCGGTGTGATCGAGGTGGCCTACGATCAGCACTATGCCTTGCACCGGGGTATCCTGGCCGATCCGGTGCTGAAGGGAAACCGGAAGATCGATCTGGTCCGGCCCGACGACGCGCCAAAACCCGCACCGGTCGAGAAACCAAAAACCAAAACCGAAGTCAACCGCGACGAGCTGTTCGAGCAACTGCGTACCCTGCGCAAGCAACTCGCCGACGAGCAGAACGTGCCGCCGTACGTTATCTTCACCGATACGACGCTGGAGGATATGGCCCGGCAAAAACCCACGACGCCCGACGCCCTGCGCAACGTCAGCGGGGTGGGCGAACGCAAGCTGCAACTCTTCGGGCGGCAGTTTCTGGCGACCATCACGGGCTATGTCCGGGGGCGGGTGCAGGCAGGTGAAAAACCCAAAGGGTCGACTCAGTTACAGACGCTCGATTTGTTTAATCGGGGCATGACGATCGAGGAAATCGCGGTCGAACGCACCCTCAAAAGCAGCTCGATTGCGAGTCATCTGGTGCAGCTCGCCCGCGCTGGCTACGACATCGATCTGGTGTCATTGCTCGACCCGACAGACCGGCGTGAGATTGAAAAAGCCATCCGCGAAGTCGGGCTGGAAGAAGGTCGGCTGAAGCCCGTTTTCGAGCACCTGAACGGCCGTTACGACTACGCAAAGCTCACGCTCGTTGTCGGCCTGATGGAACAATAGTCTATTAAATCAATATAGGACCGTTGGATAATTCCTAGAATGATCGTTTTGTATATAGCAGACAATCAGCTACATTCGTAATACAGTAATTGACAAACCCGTCCGATACGACGGGTTTTCTTGTCTGTATATGTGTCACCAACTACGTATAAATTGATTCAGGAACTTAGCTTTTCACTACTGCTCGCGTCGATGACGTCGGCTTTGGCAGGGCCCGTTTTCGGGCCGGATACCAGCCGCATTCAATCTGCCGGTAGTGGTCTCGATAACCCCGCCCTGCTGGTTGTCGATTCATCAAAACGGGTCTTTCCGGTTTATTTTTGTGGCGAAGAACTGCCTGTCAGCGAGCCCCGCATTGCCCGGCGGTGGGTACAGGTTTTGCGGACGTACGGCGCACAGCAGGAATGCCTGTTTACGCTCCGGCAGCGCGCATCGAAATTCTTCCCGATCATCGATCCCATACTGCGGAAGTACAAAATTCCGCGCGACTTCCGCTTCCTGCCGCTGGCCGAGAGCGAACTGGTCAACGACTGTGTTTCACCCAAAGGTGCGTCGGGCTACTGGCAGATCATGCCCGGTACGGCCCGCGACCTGGGTCTGAAAGTTGGCGGGGGCGTCGATGAGCGCTACAACCTGGAGAAAGCCACCATCGCCGTCTGCCACCATCTCCACCAGCTCTACCGCGAACTGGGTTCGTGGACACTGGTAGCGGCCGCTTACAACGGGGGCATCACGCACGTGCAGAAAACGATTGCCAAACAGAAAAACGCCAATTATTACCGGCTGCGGCTGCACCGCGAAACCAGTCACTACCTGTTTCGGGTGCTGGCCTACAAAGAGTTGCTCAGTAACCCGCGTCAATATGCCGTGCTGCTGAAAAACTCGACGATGGAACAGCTTATCAAGCCGCTGCCAAGCTGGCATAAACCGCTGGCTACGCCACACAAGATCAAGGACTCGCCCACCATCGAGCTGGTCGACGATGACGATATCGATCCAACCTGGGGCCCCCGCCCAAACAATGCCCTGACCAAAGCCCCCTCCGACACGAGCCAATGGCTGGCTTCTGCAACGGCAACGCAACTTGCAGGCGGAGGCATCGACGATCAGAATAGTGAACAACCGATTCGTAAGGTAATGATGGGCCTGACGGTATTGCGGTTCCGACGCCCCCGCTTCCTGAAGAAAAAAACCGGTGGTATCCGTCCGCTACACTTCTGGGACTGGATCTAGCAGCGATTCTTCACCTTTTTTCTGGTTAGGCCTGTGGAATTTTTTCCACAGGCCTGTTTTTTGCTACGTACAACCATTACTGACCGCTTACGAAATACCCGAGTTCTCTAGTTACTCTGTAGAACGGAGATGGTCACAATCCCGTACCGTACTTGTTCTCCGCTGAATGCATTCATTTAGTACCCTGTCCGTATCGGCGCTACTGCTGATAAGCACTGCTTTATCTCCCCGGCTATTTCGTACGAATCTACCCACGACCGTACAGCCAACCGCCACCAATCGGCTGTTTAGTCCCGACCTGAAGACGTTGCCGCCCGTTTATTTCTGTGGTGAATCGGTGCCTCTGCACGAGGAAGTCGTAGCCCGGCGGCTGGTGAAAGCACTCGTACGAAACACCAGGCAGGACGAATACCTCCTGCAGATGCGGCAGCGGGCATCCCGGTTTTTTCCCATCATCGAACCCATACTGACCCGGCACAACATACCCGCCGACTTCAAGTATCTGCCGTTGGTCGAGAGTGCATTAGAAGGCTTTGCCGTGTCGCCACGCGGGGCCACGGGCTACTGGCAGTTTATGCCCGGCACCGCCCGTGAACTCGGCCTGAGCGTGCATCCGGGCCACGACGACCGGAAAGATCTACGCAAATCGACGGAAGCCGCCTGCCGCTACCTCACTTACCTGCACAATCGGCTCGGCTCTTGGACACTGGCGGCTGCGGCTTACAACAATGGCATTGGATCGCTGCTGGGCAATATTCGGAAGCAGCAACAGCGCGACTATTATTACCTGCGACTCAACGCCGAAACGGGCAAGTACCTCTACCGGATTCTGGCGTTTAAAGAACTGTTTTCCAACTCCAATTTATACGAAGGCGTCATCCCGGACCGGATACTGGCCAGTCTGCGGCAACCGATCAGTGGCCTGCCTGCGCAGTCGGACGACGACGTACTGATGCCGGTTCAGCTAATCAACGAGGCCACCGAGGTAGCCATCAACGACGCGGTCGATACGCCGGCCGATGGCGAGCGGCTGACCGACATTCCCCTACCCAACGCGGCCGATGTGTTTCGGGAAGGTATCCGCACGCGTTTGCATCAATCGGCCAACCTGGAGCGCGGGCAGACGTGGGTGTTCAACCTGACCCGCGCGGGTATGGTCGATGGTCAACCCGTGTCGGAGGGCGATATGCTCTACGCCGTTGTGGAGGATATCGACCCCAAAACCAACCGTATCTACCTCCGGGCCGACAAAGTGTATTCGGCCAGTGAACGCCGGACGTATGACCTGTCGCTGGCAGCTATCGACGCGGCTACCGGGCGACTGGGCGTCAACGTACCGGATATCGACCAGGTACGCGTAGGCTGGATGCTTACCTGGAAAAGCCTGTAAATCAACAAAATGCGCGACCGAACTAAACCCGAAGCGGTATCTGTTGTCCATCCGTTGAACCATCATCACATACCATTGCCTTATTTGCTTCGCCGTTACTGGCCGTTACCGTTCATTTTACTGCTCGTGGCCGGGCCGCTGGCTGCTCAGAAAAAACCGGTTCACCCGGTTCGTAAACCAGCTCCGGTCAGGTCGACACTACGACCCGCTGTTGGTCTGGCCCGGCTGCATTTCTGCGGAGAAATGGTACCGACGCAGCAAAGCACCGTATCCGCCAAACTGGCCGTAGCCCTGGCGGGCAGTTCGGGCTACGCCCGGCACGTGGGTGCCCTGAAAGCCCGGTCGGCCCCGTTCTTCGCCGTTATCGAACCGATTCTGGCGAAGCACAACATTCCCAATGATCTGAAGTATTTGCCGCTGATCGAAAGCGCGTGGCAGTCCAACGCCGTGTCGACGGCGGGGGCGGTGGGCTACTGGCAGTTTATGGATCAGACAGCCAAAGACATGGGCCTGTCTATTGATCCAGCCAACGACGAACGCACCGACCTGCGCAAGTCGACCGAGGCTGCCTGTCGTTATCTGAAAGATTTGTACCGACAGCTGGGCTCGTGGACACTGGCGGCAGCGGCCTACAACGGCGGGCTGGGTATGGTACAGCGCAAGATTTCGCGCACCGGCCACCGCGACTATTACTCGATGGCGATGAACCCCGAAACGGGTTATTATCTCTACCGGATTCTGGCGATGAAGGAGTTATTTACCAACCCGGCCTACGGCGTTGGCTCAGTGGGTATCTTGCTGGCATCGGCCGGGCGGGACTACGAAGCCGAACGCGAACAGGCCCGGCGTATGGGCTGGCTACAGGATCAGGAACCCGAACTGGTGGGAACCCCCGTCGAATCGGAACCCCTCCTGCCCGCATCAGTCCGCAGTGAAGCCGCCCGGATGGACAGTGTGTTGAACGCCTTACTGAAAAGCCACCCCAATACACCCGCCGTATTTACCGGCGACGTAGCCGCCAAACTGGCCCAGGCAGGGCAACCCCGAATCGGGCAATCGTGGCGGTTCACGCTGACGGAGTCGCTGCTGGCGGGGGAAGACGAGTTGAAACCCGGCGATGTACTCTACGCCGTCGTTGACGACGTCGATGCACGGGGCAACCTGTTTTTCCGCGCCACCAAAGCCATCCAGACGGATACGAAAGCTGTCGTTCCGCTTACGCTGATCGCCATAGACCCCGCCACCGGCCTCGCTGGTGTCCCCCGTCCCAAAGCCGTCAAACCCGGCTGGGTGGTGCAGTGGAAGTTATGAGTTTGTGGTTTGTGGTTCGTGGTTTGTTGTTCGTAGTTCATTCCGCAGCATTGTCACCCGGCAGCAACTACAAACAACAAACCACAAACTATTCTTTACCCAACCCCTTCTTATACGCAGCCAGGGCGCGCAGGCGGGTTTCGCTGGCGTCGACCATGGGTTTGGGGTACTTGCTGGCATCATCGACTTCGGGAACCCATTTCTTGATATACTCGCGTTTGGGGTCAAACTTCTCCGTCTGTGACGCAGGATTGAATACGCGGAAGTAGGGTGCCGCATCGGTGCCCGATCCGGCCGCCCATTGCCAGCCGCCGTTATTGGCCGACAGATCATAGTCGCGGAGTTTCTTGCCGAAATACGCTTCGCCCCAGCGCCAGTCGATCAGCAGGTTTTTGCAGAGAAAACTGGCCGTAATCATACGGACGCGGTTATGCATCCAGCCAATCGTGTTTAGCTGTCGCATCCCCGCGTCGACAATCGGGAAGCCGGTTTCGCCGTTGCACCACTTTTCAAATTCAGTCTCGTCGTTGCGCCACTTGATGTTGTCGTACTCGCGCCGAAACGAATTTTTTTCCACGTGGGGAAAGTGGTCGAGCACCTGGAAGTAGAAGTCGCGCCAGCACAGTTCGTTCAGAAACGTCTTGTCGTCGGCTTCGCGGGCCTGCCGGGCCAGTTCGCGGATGCTGATCGTGCCAAAGCGCAGGTGCATACTCAGATGGCTCGTACCGTCTTCATCGGCGGGGTAATCGCGGGTTTTACCGTAATGGTCGAGCACCCGATCTGCCACCGTACGAGCCGGAATATTATCCGTCACCGGTTCAAATCCCATCGACTTCAGCGACGGCACCGGCAGCGCCTTCGTCTGGTAATAGTGCTGCGCGTACGTTTCCGTCGGGTACGATTTCAGGTAGAAATCATCCAGTTTAGCGTGCCATGTTTTGCTGTACGGTGTAAAGACAGTGTACGACGTTTTTTTGGCTTTGCTCAGAATCTCGTCGCGGTCGAAAATGGTCTGATCCTTGAAACTGTGGAAACTCACGCCCTTCTTGTCCAGCAGATCACCGATGGCTTTGTCGCGGTCTTTGGCGTACACTTCGTAGTCGTAATTGGTATACACCGCGTCGATGGTGTACTTAGTCATCAGCGTTTTCCAGACGTCTTCGGGCTTGCCGTGTTCCACATAAATGGCCGAACCCAGCTTTGCCAGTTCGTCGCGCAGCCGTTCGATTTCCTGCGCCAGAAACGTCACCCGCCGGTCGTGTTTGTCGTCGAGGGCATCGAGAATGGCTTTGTCGAAGATAAAGACGGGGAGCACGGGTTTGCCGCTGCGCAGGGCATGATACAAGGCTGCGTTGTCGTGTAGCCGCAGGTCGCGACGGAGCCAGACAAGCGATAAGGATTCAGGCATTTTTTCGGTGTACAGTGTACGGTACCAAACCGGCCGTAGGGGTAAAAAGTTAGTCACAAAAAAAGCCGCTGACGGACTGATCCATTAGCGGCTCTTGTGTATAGCGGGTAACTTATTCGGGACGGAAGCGCAGCCGGACGGTGTGTAGCTCACCGGCGTCGCTACCGTAGCCAGCCAGTTTTTTGCCGGTCAACTGCTGCGTCAGACTGTTGTTGATTTGTTCGTTTTGGCTGAACACCGCCAGCTGGCACAGTTCGTTTTCGGCATTGACCCGAAACTGGATCACGACGACACCGGCCTGCTGCGCCTGCTTCAGCGCGTCGGGCGTCGATATGTAGCTGGCCAGTTGTCTTTCCAGACTGGCTTTTGGCGCTTTTATTTTACGGCTTTTGGCGGGGTCGGCGTAGACCTGCGTCGCTAGGAAGCCTACCAGCGCAACGAGGAAGATGGACTTTTTCATTGACTTCAATCGATTAAGGTGGTGAATAAACTACCGTCTGTAAGCCGACTCGAAATCGGCCAGTCTTACATTACCATAATATTACGCAATTGTTATCTTAATGTTAACAAACAGATAACATTAATTTTTTTAACGGTAAGTCATTCACCGGTTTCCCTGCTTTATATATTGACAAAGCACTATTCGACAGGGTATTGACGAATAATAACATGATCTGTATCATTATTCAATATTACCCCAATGTTAACAAACCAGAATCGGTCGTATCAGTGAACGGATAATACTCGTCCCTGATACGACCGATTCTGGTTTGTATCTACCCACGAAAACTACGACTGAATTAGTTCAGACCTAACCGTAAACTGTAAACCGTATACCGAAACCCTACAACCTGACTCCCCGAAGCCGGAGGCTATTGCTGACAACGGATACCGAACTCAGGGCCATGGCCGCGCTGGCGATCATGGGGCTAAGCAGAAAGCCGAATGACGGGTAGAGCAGTCCGGCGGCAATGGGAATGCCGATCAGGTTGTAAACGAACGCCCAGAACAGGTTTTGCCGGATCGTACGGACGGTTTTGCGCGACAGATTCAGGGCTTTCGGTACGCTGGTCAGGTCGGTGGAGATAAGCGTTATCCGGGCCACGTCGAGCGCAATATCGGCCCCGCGTCCCATCGCCATACTGACGTCGGCCTGGGCCAGTGCGGGCGCGTCGTTGATCCCGTCGCCGACCATCGCCACCGTGCGGCCCTGCCGTTGCAGCTGCTGTACGAAGTGGGCTTTGTCGGCGGGTAGTACGCCGGCCTGTACGTGTTCGATACCCACCTGCGCGGCCACGGCGGCAGCGGTGCGGACATTATCGCCGGTCAGCATGTAGGTCGTGATGCCCCGTTGCTGCAAGTGAGCAATGGCTTGCCGGGCCGATGCCCGAACCGGATCGCTAATGGCGAGGATAGCCAATACGGGCTGACCGGGGCGGGCGAAGAAGATGACCGTTTTGGCCTGACTTTCCCACATATCCACCTGGTTATCCACATTTTCCGGCACGTTGACCTGATTTCCGGCCAGCAAACTCCGGTTACCGATCAGATAGGATTCGCCGTTGTATCGGCCCGTTACGCCCTGCCCCGTCACGCTGGTAAAGTCGGCGAGTACGGCGGGGGTTTTACCAGTCAGATACCTGACGACAGCGTCGGCCAGCGGGTGCTCGGATTTTGACTCGAGGGCCAGCAGCACCGATTCCAGCTGCGCCTGTTCCAGCCCACCGATCAGCCACAGGCTATCCGTAACGGTCGGTTTACCCTCGGTAATCGTACCGGTTTTGTCGAGCACGACAGCGTCGACCTTACCGCCCAGCTCCAGACTCTCGGCGTCTTTTATCAGGATGTTCGATTCGGCCCCTTTCCCGATACCGACCATAATGGCGGTGGGCGTTGCCAGGCCGAGGGCGCAGGGACAGGCAATGACCAGCACCGTCACGGCCGTCAGCAAGCCCGTCGTCAGGGCCGTTTCGGGCGGACCGAACACCAGCCAGCCGAGGAATGTCAGCAGGGAGATGCCGAGCACGACCGGCACGAACACCCCCGCCACCCGGTCGACCAGTTGCTGCACGGGGGCTTTGCTGCCCTGCGCGTCCTGCACCGACCGGATAATCCGCGCCAGCACCGTATCGGCCCCGACCGTATCCGCTTCAAAGCGAAACGCGCCTTTCTGATTGATCGTCCCGGCAAAGACCGCATCGCCCGGCGATTTGCTGACAGGAACAGGTTCGCCACTAATCAGGCTTTCATCGACAAACGAGTGGCCCGACACAACCGAACCGTCGACGGCAATGCGTTCGCCGGGGCGCACCGCCAGCACCTGCCCGATCCGCACATCGGCTAACGGGACGTCCCGCTCGATCTCGTTTTCGACCACACGTACCGTCTGCGGCTGCATCCCGATCAGTTTTTTGATAGCCGAGCCGGTAGTCGATTTGGCGCGTTCTTCCAGCAGTTTGCCCAGCGAAATAAAGGCGATAATCACCGCTGCGGCCTCGAAATACACGTGCGGCTGTTGACCCCGGCTGAGCCAGAACTGCGGATACAGCGTGTTGAATGCACTGAACAGAAAGGCGATGCCGGTACTAAGCGCCACCAGCGTATCCATGTTGGCCATGCCGTGCCGGGCCTGCCGCCACGCGTTGACGAAGTACGACCGACCCAGCCAGAACACCACCGGAGCCGACAGCACGAGCATGATGTAATTGGCGTAGGGCCAGTCCATGCCGACCATACCCAGCATCAGTACCGGCACGGTCAGCGCCACAGCCCGGACGGTGCGCTGTTTCAGGTCGGCGTAATGCTGTTGCCGGGCGTCGTCCTGTACTTTCTGGGGGTCTTCCGCGTCGATAACCAGATCGTACCCAATCGACTGCACGGCTTTTTGTAGCGAATCGGGTGTGGCCTGCCGGGGGTCGTACTGCACCCAGGCGGTCTGATTGGCGTAGTTGACCCCGGCGTCGACCACGCCCGCCGTGTGCTTCAGCATCGACTCAACGCTCACGGCGCAGGCCGCGCAACTCATTTCCAGTACCGGGTATGTTTTCCGAACCGCCAAAGCGGGTTTCGTGATTGTATTCATGTGGTCACAGCGGTCGCTTCCGAACACCCCACCGGGCTGTTTCGCGTCCACTACGCATACAACACCAAAGCCGGGACGCTCCGTTTCCCGCCGGGTTTACATAATTGGCGCAGGGTTTTATAGTCGGGGCGGGTCAGTGGCACATTATGTCAACCAACAGGATGCTGGCTGGGCCATTTTTCGGCTAAACTAAAACGAGCCGCGTAACCAGACCTGGTTACGCGGCTCGTTTTAGTTTAGCCGGTTAGTACCGCTCGTTACCTTCGTCTTCTTCCTCGGCCAGTTCGGTTATTTCCTCATCGAGTTCATCGTCCGACAGGTCTTCGTCGAGCAGGTCTTCGGGGAGTTCATCGCCATCTGCTCCGTTCGACACTTCATCGGTGGCGTGCTGCGCCGTCACGGTGTCGGTATAGAGCAGCGTATCCGACGCTTCCTCATCGCCGGGGTTCATGTTGTCGGGCTCGTTGTTCACACCCAGTCCGGTGTAAGCGACGCCATTGTCTTCCTCTTCGTTCTGATGATTGGTCTGCATACCGTTTCGTGGTTTATGTGCTGTTTAACCGCCCATGCCGCAAAGAGTTTTCGCCTACTTCCAGATCACCACTTTCTCGACCTGCGTGGCTTTGCCGGGGGCGGTCAGACGGAGCAGGTACGTACCGTCGGCCAGACTACCCAGATCAAGCATCTGTTCGGTATTCCCTTTGACGGTCTGCCCAGCCAATGCCGTTTGCCCCGACAGCGATAGTAGGTCAACCTGCCCGTCGTGGGGCGCGCGAACGGTCAGGTAGCGGTCGGTGGGGTTGGGGAATGCCCAGGGGCCGGTTGTTTCGGTGGGCAAGCCGGTAATGATTATCTTTTGCGACGTGTTCTTCAAATAGCGTAACCCACCCGCGCCGGTACCCAGCATCAGATCGGGCAGACCGTCGCCGTCGAGGTCGGCGGCAGCAGCGGCCAGTTTCTGCCCCGGCAGGCCCAGCGCGGGCAGGCTATCGAGCAGGGTCAGCGAACCGGTCAGCTGGTCGGGAAACTGGTACAGCTTTGTCTGGCCATCACCCGATGTGGTGATGAACTCATTCTTCTGATCGCCGTTCAGATCGGCTAGTACCAGCGAGGAAGCACCGGTGTAAAAGGTCGTGGGCAGGTTGCCGAAGTTCTGATTCTGTAGCTGGAATACCGGCGCGGTGGCCGTGCCGGTGTTGCGGAAGTAATGAATCAGGCCATTGTTCTTGCCCAGCAGCACGTCGGCTTTTCCGTCGCGGTCGAGATCCGCAACCAGCAGCCGTTCGCCCACCTGCATCAGATCGGGGTTGGGCCAGCGGATAGCCGTTGGCAGACTGTACTGCACAGGTGCGCCTTTGACTGCACTATTGATAAACAACCTGATTTCCAGACTACTTGCCCCGGTTCCCGTCACGATCAGATCCAGACTACCGTTGCCGTCGACATCGGCGAAGTTGGGCATCGTATTGACGAGTGTCAGCGACTGCGCCAGACTCAGGTAATCGGTCGTGACCAGCGAGAAGGCCGGATTTTGCAGTGTACCCTTGTTTTCGAACTGCCAGATACCCGCCCGGTAGCCTTTGCTAGTCTGCGATCCGGCATAGCCGATCAGCAAATCCATATCGCCGTCGCCGTCGAGGTCAGCTAGGGCCGGGACCGCGTTCTCGCCTAGGTCGACCATCTCACTTTGCAGAAAATCTTTCTGCTTCAGCTGAAAATCGGGTTTCGCGTTGGTACCGGCATTTTTGTAGTACCAACCCGACGCCCGGAAATCATAGAGGTCGTTGTCGTTCTGATCGACGAAGGGCGATGCCAGCAAATCGCGGACACCATCGCCGTCGATATCTTCCAGGTATACCCCGGCGAAGGCGGGAAACAGCACCGGGTTTTTCGCCGGAAACAAGGTGTCGAACCGGGTAAAGCGGGCGGCACTGTCGTTGGTCGCGACATTGATCAACCGGGCGATACCAGCGCAGCTGACGGCGCCGAACAAAAGGTCTTTTTTACCGTCGCCGTCGGTATCCATCACCGCCAGCGTGTTGCCACTGTGCAGGGGGCGGGCCGAGCCGGTGGCGGGTCGGAGTGGTACCGATTTACCCGTCTGCGTACCGTCGCAGTTGATACCAAACACAAAGTCGTTGCAGAATTCTTTCAGAAAATGGCCCCAGTAAAAGCAGTCGGGCCGTTTGAAGTCGAGGCCGCTCGTTTTCCCCGTCCGTTCGACGCTCATATTCTGCTGGTACGCAATCAGGTTGCCGGTTGGGTCGAAGGTGAGAATGTCGATGTCGCCGTCGTCGTCGTAGTCCAGTATAGCGGGCAGGTCGGCGGGCGACACGTACAGAATCTGCCGACCGGCAAACCCCTGCGTCATCAGTTCATTGACGGCCACACTGAACGCCACTTTGCCCGTCTGCGATTCGTTGTGGTATACCCGCACGTTGCCGTCGACCAGCGAAAACAGATCTTTTTTACCGTCGCCGTCATAGTCGACCGCAATGACCCAGCCCGACAGCGCGGGCAACAGCCGTTCGTAAGCCGGAGCATACTGCCAGGCCGTGCCGCTGCCCGTCGGATTGTCGATGGCCACAAACGTACTTACCTTCCGGCTTGTCCGGTCATACACGAGCAGGTCGTCGCGGGCGTCGTCGTTCAGGCGCAGGGTGGCAAACTGCATGGCATTGAGCCCCCCCGCCCAGGGGTTGAGCAACGCCCGCCCGTCGATGCTGACGGTGGGTTGCTGACTGTACTGAAAACCGAAGGGAGCCGACGCCGACTGACCGTAGCCAAACCACGGAATCAGCGTCAACCAGAGCGTACACAGCTTTTTCATTTACTTTTGATTATTCATTCGATACGCCCCGGCCCCCGATGGCCTATTGTATCCACGAGAAAAACGAAGAACAAGCCCGTTTACGTCTACCCGACATGGTATCAACCCCCGCCCTGTACGATAAATTTCTGGAATGCACCGGCGTTTCGACCGATACGCGCCGAATTACCCCCGATTCGCTGTTCGTAGCCCTCAAAGGAGACTCATTCGATGGTAACCAGTTTGCCGAACGGGCGCTGACAGCCGGGGCCAAGTACGCCCTTGTCGACGACCCGACCGTGGCCGACCGGAACCCACGCTGCCTGTTGGTGGACGATAGCTTACTGGCGTTGCAGGATCTGGCCCGGCACCACCGCCGGACCCTGACGATACCGGTCATCGGCCTGTCGGGGTCGAACGGCAAGACGACCACGAAAGAACTGATCGCGGCCGTACTGTCGACCCGCTTCCGCACCTACGCCACGGTTGGTAATCTGAACAATCACATCGGCGTACCACTGACGATTTTATCGATCCGTACCGATGGCGATGCACCGGCCTACGAGATGGCGGTGGTCGAGATGGGGGCCAATCATCAGCGCGAAATCGAGCTGCTCTGCACCATCGCCCAGCCCACGCACGGCCTGCTAACCAACGTCGGCAAGGCGCATCTGGAAGGCTTCGGCGGTATCGAGGGTGTCCGCAAGGGTAAGGGCGAACTGTATGATTACCTGGTCCGGACGGGCGGCACGGTGTTTATCCATTCGCGCGACAAAGTGCTGATGGCGATGTACCGCGAACGACTCAAAACTACCCGTTCGGAAGACACCTTCGCGCAGGTCATTTTCTACCCCGCCGACGAGCCAGCCAACTCATCGATTGATTTACTGAGCGAATCGCCCGTGATCTACCGCGACAGCACGGGCGAAACGGTGACGCACCTGCCGGGCCAATATAATTTCGACAATATGCTGGCGGCTATGGCCGTCGGGCATCAGTTCGGCGTGACGGTCGAGGAGGCAAACCGGGCCATTGCCGATTACAATCCGACCAACAACCGTTCGCAGGTCGTTCAGAAAGACAGCAATACCGTTTTGCTCGACGCGTACAACGCCAACCCCAGTTCGATGGCGGCTGCGATCCGGCAGTTTGCCGCCACCCCCGCCAAACGCAAAGTGGTGATTCTGGGCGATATGTACGAACTGGGCGACGAGAGCGAAGCCGAACACGCGGCCCTCGGCAAACTCATCGCCGACGGCAAGTTCGACCTGGTAATGCTGGCCGGTAAAGACATGAAATACGCACTGCCTTCACTACCGACGGCGTACTACTTCCCCGACAAATTTTCCCTGCACAACTGGCTGATGGATCATCCCACGACGGATACGCACTTCCTCGTCAAAGGGTCGCGCGGGATGGGGCTGGAAAGCGTCGTGCCGTTTATCTGACCTTTATTTGTCGACCCAGTACTGCACGGCCTGTACACGTTCGGTAATATCGGCACCGACCTTGATATGCCGCTGGTGTTCCGGCGATTGGGCGTAGTCGGCGAGGTCTTTTTCGGACGCAAAGCTGAAGACGTATACGTGCGTGGTGGTTTTGGCCTGCTCCTGTGGCAGTGCAGGGCCCCATTCATAGCCTTTCACCATGGGCAGTGTCCGGGCCAGATTCTTAAATGACTCATCGACTTCCCGGATACCGCTGGCCGGAGCACCTGCTTTAAACGTCATCATCACCACGTGTTTGAGGAGCCGCTGGGGGGCGGGTTGCGCGTAGCCGACGCTGGTCAGTAGCAGAAACAGAACGGCCAGGAATTGTACGTTATGTAGTCGGTTCATTGGTTCGAGTGATTAGTTTCCACCATAGTCGGTTTGCCGGTCGCGCCAGACCGAATGCGGATGCACTGTACCGGGAATATCGCGGCTGGTTTGCCCGGAATATTCTATCCAGACACGGGGGCCATCGATCCGGACGTAATCACCGCCCTGACTCATGGTGCCGCTACCCGCAAAAGCGACGTACGTATTGTCGAGATCGCGGGTATAGGTGGCCAGGACGTCGGCTACCGTGGCCGGGTCCAGATCGTTGACGTATCGTTTGATCGCTTCGAGCAATTGCTTTTTCTGAGTGGCCGTCAGTTCACTGGCTTTCAGTCCCTGCTTTGTAGCTGGAAACACTCCATCCTGGCCGGGTCCGAGCAGCACGTCGCGGAACGACCCCGACAGGCGGGCCGTGTTTTGCTGTTCGCCGGTCAGGCTACCGAGCAACCCGGCGAAGGCCGCCCGCTCCTGCTCCATCGATTGATAGGTGTGCCCGCCGACTGTGACCGGCGCAATAGGTTCTACTCCCCGGAATGAGGGCGTTACGCCCACCAGTTTGCCACCGTTGTAGGTGTTGGCGAAGGCAAAATGGTGCCCCCCAAACTGCAATTCCCACAGGCCACTGGTGCTGGGCGTACCCAGAAACGCCAGGTAATAATTACCCATGTTGAACGTACCGGTCTTGCCGATGAGCTTACCGAGGTAGTCGTCGGCGGCCAGATTACCTTCCAGCTCGTCGACCCCTTCGTTGGGTACATTTCTGGCCAGAGCAACTGCCAGCAGGGCTTTTGCTGCCCTGAGCTGGTTCTCGCTGAGGGTGCCAAGCTGGATGCCTACCCGCCGGGGCCGTTCGGAAAATTCAGGAAAATTCGACCATCTGGCCGCGTCGGCTTTCGAGTACAGCCGCTGAACAGTGGTCTGCTGGTCGGCGGAGAGTGTCTGCCTGAAGGCATTAGCCAGACAGACGATCTGCTCAGTTCCTTTGACCAGATCACAGTCAACACTGGTAGTAACAGCAACCGGCGCGGGCGTCGGAACCGCCGGCTGATCGGCGAACAGCAGGGACAGCAGCAGGAGTCCCAGCGTGGGAGAAACAGTATAGCTAATCATGGGGCGGAGTTGGTTGGTTACGTTTTAAGATCATGGTTGCTACCAGAAATACGTCAGGCTCAGCCGGGCGAAGAAGGGCGTGCCGGGCGTGAAGTGAATCTCACTGACGGGTTCCGCTTCGCCTTTCAGCCGACTCTCGGTATCGAACTGGGTTTCTTTCCAGCGCGTGTTGAGCAGGTTCTGCACGGTCAGGCCCAGCGTATAGTTCTTTCGGTTATAGTTGGCCTGTAAGTCGGTTACGAAATAGCCCTTTGCCACCACCGTATTATCGTCGTTGGCGGGTCGGTCGGCCATATACCGGTAGCGCAACGACCCGCTGAACCCATGCTGTGCCTGTAGCGACAGCCCCCCCGTTGACGTGAAAACGGGAGCCAGCGGCAGGTACGTATGGCCCGCTTCGGCATCCAGCGAACGGGGATTGGCTGTGTTCAGATCGAGGTCGGCAAAGAGGTTGGAACCGCCCGCCCAGTTGGTTAGCTGGTACCGCGCCGACAGGTCCAGGCCCATCCGGCGCGACCGGCCGCTGGGTTCGACTACCCCCTCATCACCGACGTAGACAAACTCCTGTTGCAGATACAGATACCACGCAGCCGCATTGACCAGCAACCGGGGAAACGGCTTGACGATAATGCCCAAGTCGGAGCCATAGCCACCCGGCAGAATCTGCCGTCCGTTCTGCGCCGTCACCACCCGCGCGTCGTTGGAGTGAAAGCCCTTACCGGTGTTCAGGTACAGTTGCAACGTGGGGTTGACGGTGTAATACAGATTCAGTTTGGGCGACACAATCGCCTGCGTCACGCGCTTCGTCGTGGCCGGGGTTGCCAGTAAATCCTCGTACTGCGATCGGAAATAGTCGACCCGCACCCCGGCGTTGACCGTAAATCGACTCGACAGGGCGACAGCCTCATCGGCATATAGGGCCGCGTTGATTTCGTTGACATTACCGTATTGCAGCCGTTCCAGCGTAATCGTGCGGTCTTTGGTGTGCGAGAGTTCCGTACCCTGTGTGATGTCCTGTCGGTACTGTGCGCCCAGCGTGGTAGTCCAGCTCGTGCGGCCAATGGTCGCTTGCGTCGTATAGCTACCGTTGTAGCCGAACAGGTTGCGGCCTTCTTTCTGCCGAATCTGATCGCCGTTGATGGTGTCGTTCAGAAAGAACGTGAAGTTGGAATACAGCTCGAAATTGTAGTTGCTGTAGAAAAACTGATTTTTGATGATGTGGTTCTTTGGCGTAACGGTGGTCAGTTGCGCGTTCAGATTGGTGCGGCTGGTTTCGCCCCCTTCCGTCGGGTCGATGGAGCCAAACCAGTCAGTCAGGCCCGATTCAACGGCCCGGTCAGGAATCTGCCCGGAGTGATTCCACTTGCTCCAGAACGTCGATGCCGTCAATGTCAGGTTGGTGTTTTGGCCGATATGGCTATGGTACTTGCCCAGCACGTTGACCCGCCTGAACCGCTGTGGATTGTCAAAATACGAATCGCTGTACGAGTACTCCCCACCCACGTAGGCCGACTGGCTTTTTTGTCTGGCTCCCGCACCCAGCAGGTCGATACCGGCCACGGCCCGGTAGGTGTTGAACTGCCCAGCTTCCAGCTTGACAAACGAGCGGTCGAGCGTGGTGCGGGTGCGCATGTTGGCCCAGCCCGCCGTGGCCAGATTGCCCTGATCGGTGGTGTACGGCCCTTTCTTGAAATCGACCCCCTCGACCAGTTCGGGAATCACGAAGTGCAGATCGGCGTACCCCTGCCCGTGGGCGTGCGACACCATATTAACCGGCATTCCGTCAACGCTCAGGCGAATGTCGGTGCCGTGGTCGAGGTCGAAACCGCGCAGAAACAGCTGCTCGGCCTTACCCCCCCCCGCGTGCTGCCCGATAAACAGTCCCGGCACCAGCCGCAGAATTTCCTGTGAGTTTACGATGGGCCGCAGCTTGATGTCGATACTGCTGATAAGCTGCTGATCGGCTGGCCGGAGCGACGATACCGTTACGGCGCTCAGGTTGACCGGGGCCGCGATCAGGCTGGTCTGGATATGGGCGGTCTGATCGTCGCCCACGGCCGTTTCCTGCACGACGGATGCGTAGCCGACATGCGAAAACTCGATTTTGTACAGCATCGGTGCCAGCCGGTCGAAGCGGTACCGGCCCAGATCATCAGTCAGGGCGATCTTCCCCGTACCGACCAGCCGGACCGTGACGCTTCGCAGCGGCAGGCGGGTCTGGGCATCGATAACCGTACCGGTCAGCGTACCGAGGTGCGCGAAGGCCAGTTGACTGGTCAGCAGACTGAGGAGTAGTGTAAAGCGTAGTTTTTTAAAATACATAGTTAGTATACTGCGTGTATCGAGCGACAAGATTGTCTCCGGCAGCATCCTGCTGTCGGAGCCGCGATAGCGGCTAACGGGTTCCTGCTGTTTAGCCTATCGGCTCCGACAGCATCCTGCTGTCGGGGACAAATTCTACTGATTACCATTGTTTGCGCAGGCCGATAAAGCCGCCGATCGTGTTGGGTAAAAGGTGCCCCTGATCCGTGGCTAGTGAAGCCGTTAGCTGCGTACCGGCCAGCCGGGGCAATCGCCATCGGGCGCTCACCAGTGCCGAAAACTGGTCGGCAGGAGGATCATAAGGATCGTTGTATGTACCGTAATTCTGGCTGAACGAAAGCCGGAGCGTCCAGTCGATGGCGTGCCCCAGTTGGCCTTCAGCCCCTGCATAGATCATTTTCACCCGATTGTTCGGAAAGAACTGTGCGCCCTGAACCGATGGCTGTAACTCGCGCTGCGGACCAATAAAGGGGGTACCGATGGTACGGCCCAGATACGACCACCCTTCCCGGTACTGCGTGTGATTGAAATAGTTATCCCGTCCCTGGTAATTGGATGTCAGGTCGAAAATGGAGCCGCTCTGACTCATCGTACTTAAAAATTCCACGACAAGCCGGTTGATCCAGCCCTGGCCTGCGCCCTGCTTACGATGCCAGCTAAGTCCCGTCAGCCCGTCTGGTGCATTGACCCATAAAAGGCCCGACAGGTCCTCGTAAATATGTTGATGGTAGAGCAACCAGGTTCCCGTCTGCGCGGTCAGTTCAACACCGAAATCCTGACTGCCCAGCCCATTCCCGAACCAGTACGTGCCGTCGAAACTGGAGTAGTCGCTCGTTTGCACGTCGCTGGGCCGCGTACCCAGTACCACCGCCGGATAGTACTTGAACCGGGAGGGCAGCTTGCCATCCACGGCCGCTGTCGACCCGATCAGGTAATCGGCCTGCCCGGCCCACTGTACTTCGTGGTTGATACCCAGATAGCCCTTGAACCGGCTGGCTGGTTTGCCCAGCCGCAGGTACACGTATTTCTGGTGCAGATACGACCCCTGAATATACGCACCCGTAAACCAGCCGTGGACGAAGCCCGCGTTGATGGCCACAAAGCGTTTGGTGAAGCCCAGCGGCACATAGCCCAGTGTGGCCAGTTGTACCTTCGGAATCGGGATCGCGTTGCCCGACCCGTTGATAAACCCCGATGACAGCGTGGAGTCACCCAGTCCGGTCAGTTGCCGCCAGCGCCCCACCGACAGTTCCAGCGCTTTCCAGCGTACCTTACCGTAGAGTTCCGGCAGCAGTACCCGGCTTTCCGCAGCCCCGTTGCCCACTACCTGCACCCCCACCGACCAGTCGAACCGGCGCGGGCGGGCTGCTTTAGCCGTGTCGGGCTGGGCGTAGGGTTTCCAGAAACCGGCCCGGAGTGTACCGGCAGGCGTTGTCAGCGGCACTGTCCCCCACTGATTGGCCCGCAACCAGAACGGCATCACGCTCCCCGAAGCCGCCCATCCACCTACCTCCACCTGCCCGTGCCAACCCGCCCGCCCGGACGACTGCGCCAGTCCGGCTGTCTGCGCCAGCATCCATAGCAGCACGGGCAGCAACATAGATCGGGTAGTGCTCCGGTACAGCCATTCATGGTCGTAGAAGGTCTTGGTCCGGAGGTGACCAGTGAGTAACACAGTCTTCACGCTTTCCTTGTCATTTGTACAACCATAGCGGAAAGGGCGTTTTTCAATCCGCGTGAACGATGCACGAAGATAAGACCAAAATGAGTGTTTGCCCTGACAACCAGCGCATCCGAATCATTGTCAATGATGCTGCCTATTGTCAGTTACTGACTGTTGTCGAGGTTGCCCGGTTGGCCTTCCAGGTAGTCCAGATCGCCAGCAGAGCCAGTCCCACCAGCAGCCAGACAGCGCGGGTACGCTCGGCGTCAAGCAGTTGCGTAATAGCGTTGGGCTGTTCGGTCAGTCGCTCCACGATCCAGGCAACAGCGGCCACCCCAGCCAGCACCGCTCCACCAGCCCGCACGTACGCATAGGCCGGGGCACGGCTCAACAGCATCAGCCACGGAATCGTCAGCCCGATCACGAGCAGCTGCATCAGTTCGATACCGAGGTTAAAACCCAGAATACTCAGCGCCATCGGTCCCGCGTCGAGTTGCAGGTTTGCCAGCGTACTGGCAAAGGCCAGCCCATGAATCAGGCCGAAACCAGCCGCTACCCAGGCTTCGCGGCCCGGAAACAACGGTCGCATCGCGTGGATAGCCGATACCAGAATCGATACGGCAATCAGAATTTCGACCGGCTGACCCGGCAACCGAACCCAGCCCAATGCTCCCAGTAGCAGCGTCAATGAATGGCCCACGGTAAAGGCCGTCACGATCTGCACCAGTCGAACCAGCCCCCGCTTTGCCCCACCGAACGTACCCCACCGGCCACCAGCTACCAGCAGCGGAGCGGGCAGCAGCAGGACCAGCAAAAACAGGAGATGGTCGGTGCCTTCGGCGATATGCTGCGTACCGAGCCTCACCATCGACGTGAAGCCCGTCCAGCTACTGCCCGGCCCGCCGGGGCCCGACGCCAGATTGACCCGCAGGGGCGGCACCCGGTCGTTGACGATGTCGAGGCTGATTTCGCCCACCTGCGCCGGGTCGGCATCGGTCAGTTGACCGCGTTCCCAGTCCTGCCGCACCGACACCAGAATTTTGTGTGTCCGGACCTGATGCAGCACTGCGTCGTAGTAAAACGTAAACTGCCGGACGTCTTCCCCGGCGGGTGGAAGCAGCTGCACCTGTGCTGTCAGTTCGCGGTATACCCCCACAATGGGGTTCTGCGTTTCGTGCGCCACCAGCTCCCCCACCGACACAGTCCAGAACCGACCGTCGGGGCTTTGCGGGCGGATGTGACTTTTGAGATACGCCCGCAGCTGTGGCCCCAGCCGCGCTACCAGCCCTGCCGACGAATCGTTGACGGCATGCCCCCAGGCCGACTGGAGTTCGACCAGCGGGATCTGAAGCTCAGCGTCGATGCGGTTGGCGTGGACGTTGAGCAGCACCACCGAATTGGGCATGGGGTGGGCCAGTGCTTCACGCGCCCACCCCGCCAGCAGGAGGAGCAGGAAAAACGCCGTCGGCCACCTGACCGACCCGAGCCACCCCACCCTACATCCCTCCCCGTCAGGGAGGGACTTAAACATTCGACAAGTCAAGTCTCTCCCTGACGGGGAGGGATCCAGGGTGGGGTGGTTCAACCAGTTTTTCATTCCGTAGGGCGGTTAGTTACCGCCGTAATCGCCAGACCGGTCGCGCCAGACCGAGTGCGAGTGGGGCGTGTTGCGGATGATGACGCCACCCTGATACGAAAACTCGATCCAGACACTCGGCCCGTCGATCCGTACGTAGTCGCCCGACGCCGTCATGCTCGTATTGCCCGAGTAGGCGACATAGGTGCTGGCCAGTTCGTTGGTATATTTGGTCAGAATCGTGGCGGCTGTACTGGCGTTCATATCGTTGACGTACAGCTTAATGGCTGCCAAAACCAGCGCCTGTTTGTCGCTGCTCAACGCACTTACCTGTATGCCCGATTTTGCCGACGGAAACTTGCCGTCCTGCCCCGGCCCAAGCACCAGATCGTTGTAAGACCCTGATAGTTTGGCCGTTGTTTGCTCGGCACTACTCAGGCCGGTCAGCATAGTAGCGAAGGCAACCCGTTCCTGCTCGAAGGCCTGATAGGTCCGGCTACCGGCGGTAACGGCAGCCTGTGGTTCGGTACCCCGGAAGGCGGGCGTCACCCCGGTAACGGCCCCGGCGTTGAAGGTGTAGGGCTGGGTGTAGTGGTGACCCGTAAACAGAATCGCCCACAGGCCCGTTGCACTGGGCGTCCCCAAAAACGAAATGTAGTAGTTACCGGCACCGTAATCAGACCCGCCCCCGATGGTGTTCAGGTAATCGTCGGCGACCAGATTGCCGATCATCTCGTCGTAGCCTTCGTTGGTCGTGTTCAGGGCTAATACGGCCACCATCAGATTACGGAACGCGGCCAGTTGCGTCGCACTGAGCGCACCCAGACTAATGCCATTTCGGGCCGACAGACCGGCAGGCAGGTTCGACCATTTCTGGGCGTTGGCTTTGGTGTAGGTCAGCTGCGTCGTTGCCAGTTGCGTACTGCTCAGGGTCGCTTTGAACGCTTCGGCCAGGCAAACGACCTGCGCCACCCCCGTCGACGTGCAGGTCGTCGTGGTGGCCGTAGCAGCCAGTGCCGTCGTTACCGTGCTGGAATTAGTTGTCAGCGTGGTTGAACTGCCCGAGGTGGCCGTAGTAGAGCTGCCCGGCGTCGTGGTCGTGCCACTGGCAGCGACATCGGTCGATTTGCAGGCTTCGAGCAGGTGGATTCCGCCGAGTCCCAGCACCAGCAGGCAGGCAGTCAGAATAAGTTGTTTCATCATACAGACATACTCTGATTTTCAGAGCGTTGGTTTTGTTAGTTTACACAAAGTACGCTGACCGGCCTGCCAGCGTTACATGGCGGAGAAACAAGTGGGGTAGAGACCCAAAAAGTTGTGGCGAACGGGTTATTTACCACATGGGCATATTCCCAAAGAACCCGTTTTTGTGATCCTGACGACAGGCGGGATCACAAAAACACCCATTGATGCACTGACGAACGGGACATCATTCGTATGAACCAACAGGATCAGTTGCCGAAGCGGGCGAAGAACTCGGTTTCGTAGCTGCTGCCAATCGGCACTTCGACCTCGTCCATCAATACCATTTTGTTGCGCACCCCCTGAATTTTGTCGAATGCCACGATGTACGAGCGATGCACCCGGACGAACTGACCCACCGGTAATTTATCCAGTATGGCCTTCATCGTCAGGCGAACCACCACCGGCTTATCCGTCAGCCTATGTATTTTCAGGTAGTTGTCCAGCCCTTCGATGTACTGAATGTCGGCCACCATAATCCTGACCAGTCCGTAATCGACGCGGACGTATAAGTGGGCGGCTTCGGCCTTGTCAGTGGCCGGTTGCATGGCCTGCCAGCGGGTCTGCGCACGCTGCACGCTTTTGGCAAACCGCTCGAACGAAACCGGTTTCAGCAGGTAATCGACAGCCTCACGCTCGTAGCTTTCAACCGCAAATTCGCTATAGGCGGTCGTAAAGATTACCAGCGTCTGCGGGGGTACCGACTGCGAAAACGACAGGCCCGATTCGTGGGGCATGTTGATGTCCAGAAAAATCAGGTCGACCGGATTAGCGGCCATATACTGCCTTGCTTCGCCCGTACGGGTAAACGTTTTCACGAGGTCGATACTGTCGATGCGGTCGCAGAATGTCTGAATGATGTCCAGTGCAGGGCGTTCGTCGTCGAGGGCGATGGCGGTTATCATGCGAGCGTAAGCCGGAGGGTAACGTGATACCGGGTCGGCGTTTCGTCAATGGTCAGTTCGTGGGTATCGGGATATATCAGCCGCAGCCGGTCGCGGGCGTTCCGTAATCCAATCCCCGTCGACGGTTCCAGCTGGCTGATCTGCACTTTGTTGTTGACTACCTCCATATTCAATCGACTTCCCTGAATGGTAATCAGCACCTGAATCAGCGATTCTTCCTCGGGATTGACGCCGTATTTGAACGCATTTTCGATGAATGAGAACAGCAGTAACGGCGCAATGTCCAGTTGCTTTGGTTTGCCAGTCAGCTGATAATCGACGGTAACGGCATCGCGCAGCCGGGCTTTTTGCAGGTCGATGTAGTTGCCGATGTAGTCGATTTCTTTACTCAGCAGCACCTTATCGCGTTGGGCATCGCGGATGTTGTACCGCATAAACGCCGACAGCTTCACTACCGTATCGGCCGTGCGTTCGTCGTTGCGAATCGCCAGGGCGTAGATGCTGTTGAGCGTGTTGAACAGAAAATGCGGGTGAATCTGCGCTTTGAGTTGCCGCAGTTCGGCCTGCAACTGATCGTTCTCGACCTGCCGGAGCCGACTGGCCGTCTGTACCGAGATCGAGATCAGCGTACTGATGCTGCCCAGCAGGAAGAAGATGGTGAGCTTGACGGGCAGCAGCAGCGTACCCGCCGGTAAGCTCATGCGCGGATGACCGGGCGAGTCCTCGCCGGGCGAGTGGTTGTGTTTGCCAATCGGCCCGTCGAACGGTGTGGGCGGGTGCCGGTGCATTGACGAGACATTAGCGTGGTCGTTCAGCATCATTTCGGCCACGAAAATCTGCCGAAACCAGGCACCGGCGGTCGGCTGACGGGGTGGCTTGAAGTAAGCCCACTGCTCAATTCGATAAGGCAGGTACACGGCACCCAGCACGCAACTGACCACGACGATCAGGTACAGCCTGTAGCGTTTGTTGAGAAACCAGCGCGGCACAAACACAGTATGGTTGACGTACGAAAACAGCACCAGAAACAGATAGGCCAGCGTATTCTGAATCAGGTGGTCGTGTGGATTGAGCGGATTCAGGCTGACGCCACTGTAGGCGAAATAAACAACGGGCAGGGCCAGCAGGATAGAGCCAGCCAACATACGGGTATACAGTTCGCTGAACCGAATGGTCATGCCTGGATGGGGTGTTCTGCAAAACTAAACGAACCGGCGTCGATACCCGCACAAAAGTGGTCAATCTGCCGAATGGTGGGGTAAGTCAGGCGAAACACAGGTACCCGATCGACAGTTTATGTAGCGATGCGATCCTACGCGTCTCTACACGCGTCAGCAACACCATCCGGCGGTGAGACGCGAGGCCGGGCCGCGCCACGGTGGTCACCGGACGTTCGCGTCCCTACACATTCTGACTGAAAACTATGCGTTTTTCCCTGCTTACTCTCTTGTTTGTCACCCAGTTTGCTTTCGGGCAGAACAAATTCGATCCGAACATCGCAGCCTTTGCAGCTACGGACCGAACCACACCGCCCCCCGCCCACCCCATCGTCTTTACGGGTAGTTCGTCTATCGTCAACTGGGGATCGCTGGCGCAGGATTTTCCGGGAAAGCCCGTACTGAACCGGGGCTTTGGCGGCTCCGAACTGGTCGACGTTCGCTACTTCGCCGACCGGGTTATTCTGGCCTACAAACCAAAGCAGGTCGTGGTGTACGCGGGGGAAAACGACATCGCCAACGACCACTCGGCGCAGGAAACCTGTCAGCGGCTGGTCGATCTGTTTACCTACGTGCGGCAGCACCAACCCAACGTGCCATTCGATTTTATTTCGATCAAACTCAGCCCGTCGCGCCGGAAATACTGGCCCGTGGTGCAGGAAGCCAATGCGCTGATAAAGGCGTATATGGCGAAGCAGAAAAACGCCCGCTTTATCGACATTCGCCCGGCCATGAACGATGCCAGCGGCCACCTGCTGGGGTCGATTTTCCGACCCGACAGTCTGCACATGAACCCCAGTGGCTACGCGCTGTGGGTGCCGGTTGTGAAACCGTATCTGCGCTAATTCGTGTTTGGCGTGACCCTACCGGATAATCGACCCGACGATCCGCTCCCAGTTGCCGTGCGCAAATAACGCTTTCTGCTCGTCGGTGAGGGCGGTATTCTCTAAAAACAGACGCGCCGGTCGGCCCGGTTTGTACTGATACGGGTAATCGACGGAGAACAGAATGCGTTCCGGCCCCATGATCTGAAGGGCACGCTGTAAATAGTCCTGACTCCACATGCCGCTGGGTGTTACGTAGAGGTTCTGCCGAAAATACTCGGTGATAGGTCGTTGCAGTTTTGTTACCCGCTCCAGCGATTGCAGCCGCTCCAGATAGAAAAGGACAACCTCACCCCAGTGGCCCAGAATCAGTTGCAGGTTGGGGTACAGATCGAACACACCCGCCAGTATCAGCCGCACAAACTGAATCCCCGCTTCATAGTGCCAGCCTAGCCCAAACGTGGCAAACGCCGTATCGACCGGATCGCCGAAGCCCGAATAATACACATCCCGGACGGCGCGTTGCGGAATCTGGGGATGGATATACAGCGGTACCCGCAGCTTTGCCGCCGTTTCGAACATCGGTCGAAAATCGGGGTGATCCAGATTTTTGTCGCGGGTACGTCCACAAAGCATCGCGCCGAGCAGGCCCAGCTCCCTGACGCTGCGTTCCAGTTCAGGTGCGATGTGTTCGGGAGAGGGCATGGGCAGCGTAGCAAAGCCCTGATAGCGAGTGGGGTGCTCCGCGACGGTTTTGGCGATCAGGTCGTTGGTTTGCCGGGCCAGCATCACGCTTTGAGCCGGTTCGAGATTGTGCAGCGCGGGTGTCGTTACCGACAGCACCTGCACGTCGACACCGCTTTCGTCCATCAGCGCCAGCCGCTGCTCGCCGAGATCGTTTAGCCGTTCATCGATGATGCCCTGATCGAGCCGTTCGGTACCTTCCTGACCGATAGCGGACGTCGCCCAAGCGGCCTGAATGTCGGGGGTTACAAAATGCTCTTCGATGGCAATTAGCTTCGTCATACCTCGGATTTTCGTCAACGTTCTGCCCTTGAAACACGCATTGCGCTGACTTGGTTATGACGCCAGGGGCAATGCGAACTGAGCGACTGTGTTGTCCCCGGCAGCATCCTGCCGGGGACAACACAGTTGCGATCTGTTTTTAACAGCGTCGATCAGTTCATATTCTGTTATCCTGACATCGGGATGACAGAAAATAACGACAAATTACCCTTCACCCCGTAATACCTCCAACGGGGAGCGGCTCAGCACCTCGCGGCTGTTGAACACGCCAATCAGCACCGTCAATGCAGTGACGACGGCCATCACGACGAGCAACGGGACAAAATTGACCTGATACGGCACCTCGAACACGAAATGCGCCAGCGACCACGTACTGACCACCGAGAGCAGGATACCCGATAGAGCCGCCAGCAGGCCCAGCAGCCCGTATTCGAGCGCAGTAATTTTCAGAATCTGTGCCCGGCTGGCTCCCAGTGTCCGCAGCAAGACGCTTTCGCGCAGCCGCTGGTATTTGCTCAACACCACTGAACTACCCAGCACGAGCAAACCCGTCAGGATGCTGAACAGGGCCATAAACCGAATGACGAACGAAATCTGGCCCAGAATATCGTCCAGCGTTTTCAGGATCAAACCGAGGTCGATAGCCGATACGTTGGGAAACTTGCTTACCAGTACGCGCTGCAACCGGGCCGAGGTCTGGTTGTCGGGCACGCGGGTCATAAGCACCCGGAACTGCGGAGCCTGTTCGAGCACCCCTGCTGGAAATACGACCAGAAAATTAGTCTGCACCCGGTTCCAGTCGACCTCGCGCGTGCCGCCGACGATAGTCTGTATGGGTAACCCCTGCACGTTGAAATCGAGCGTATCGCCAATCTTCGCCCGAAGTCGACCCAGAAAATCTTTTTCGACGGAAATGTATACGTTGCCATTGGCCTGATACGGCCCCTGACCGGCGGCTGTCTTTTCCGACGAAATCAGCGAATCACGGTAGGTAACGCGGTACTCCCGTGTAAATGCCCACGGTGGCGGCCCGGCCTGGATTGGCCCCGTCGTGTCGGCGCGGGCAGACTGCGGCTGATCGATAACTCGGACGGTGTCAGCGGAACCACTGCGGCCGTTGATGCCGGTCAGGCGCATCGTCACGACGGGGACCTCCTGCAAAATGGGTAGCTTCTGCGCCCGCACGGCGTCGCGCACACCGGCAATCTGTTCATTCTGAATGTCGAACAGCACCATATTCGGCTGTTGCCCACTGCCCGACAGTTCGACCCGGCTCAGCAACAGCCCCTGCGTTAGGTACAGCGTCGCGATCAGAAACGCGCCCAGCCCAATCGCCGTGACGAGGATAACCGTCTGGTTGTTGGGCCGGTACAGATTCGCCAGACTCTGCCGCCAGACGTAGCTCCACGACGCCGGAAACAGTCGCCGTACCAGCCAGATCAGGCCCAGCGCCACGGCCGTCAGCACACCGAACGCCAGTGCCAGCCCGGCCGTAAACCAGACGGCCAGCATCAGGTTACGCGTCTGCCAGTAAGCGAAGCCGACGATAAATGCGAGAATCAGTCCGTAGGCCAGCCACCGGAGCGGGTCGCGCCCTGACGTATCGGCTTCGTAGGCCGACCGTAACGTCCGCAGGGGCGACACTTTGCGAATACTCAGCAGCGGCAGCAACGCAAACAAAACGGCGATCAGCACCCCTGTACCAATGCCACTCAGCACGGCAGGGGCCGATAGGGTAGTCTGTACGGCGATGGGCAGAAACCGGCCGAAGACCTGCGGCAGGGCCAGTTGCACGACCGACCCCAGCACAGCCCCCAGCGTCGCACCGATGAGCCCCATGACAGCCGTTTGCAGCAGATAAATCAGCATCGCCTGCCGACCACTCGCGCCCAGCGTCCGCAGAATAGCGACCGACGCCACTTTCTCCTTCACGTACAACTGCACCGCGCTGGCCACGCCCACGCAACCCAGCAGCAGGGCGACAAACGCGACCAGACTCAGGTATTTGGTCAGATCACCAAACGCCCGGCCAGTCTGTTTTTTGCGGTCAGCGACCGTATCGACGTTGATCCCCGCCCGCTCCAGCCGACGCTCGATGGGCCGAATTGTACGCGCTACATCGGTACCGGGCGCGAACTGGTAGTAGTATTTGTAGTTGACCCGGCTCCCGCGTTGCAGCAGGCCAGTCTTGCTCAGGTACTGATTCGGCACAAAGACCGTCGGGGCCACGGTAGCCGCGATAGCCGCCTGACCGGGTGTTTTCTCGACGCGCCCGGCAATCAAAAACGCCAGTTCACCCAGACGTACCGAGTCGCCGACCTGCGCACCGAGTTGCACCAGCAGGGCATCGTCAACTAAAGCAACACGCTGACCAGCCCGGCGAAACGACGCGACAGCCGAGCGCGGCTCCACCTCCCACTCGCCATAGTACGGAAAGCCGCCTTCCAGCCCCTTGACCTGCGCCAGCCGCACCCCACCCGTTCGTGGAATCGACACCAGCGACGGAAACGATACTTCGTAGGCGCGGTTCTGCCCGATGGTTTTCAACAGTTGCTGCGTCCGTTTGCCGGGAGTTCGGTTCCACGACAGCGTCAGGTCGGCACCGAGCAGTTCGCGGGCCTGTCCGTCGATGCTGCGGGCCAGGTTGTCGCCAAACGAGTTGATGGCAACCAGCGCGGCTATGCCCAGCACAATGGCCGACATAAACAGCAGCAACCGCTGTCGGCTCCGGCGACTGTCGCGCCACGCCATTTTGAAAAGCCAGGAGAGATTCATTTTTGAAGAGTCAATGAGTGAAAGTAGCCTGGACGTCCACGTCCGGGTGGGCGCGATAGCGACCTATAAAGCTTCCGCCTGACATAGTTGGCCTGACGGCCACCCGGACGTGGACGTCCAGGCTACTTTCACTCTTTAATCATCGTTCCGCCTTTGATGCGGATGATGCGGTTGGTTTTGGCGGCCAGATCAAGGTCGTGGGTGACGAGCACGAGCGTTGTACCGGCTTCGCGGTTGAGTTCAAACAGGAGGTCGATGACGGTGGCACTGGTGTCGGCGTCGAGGTTACCGGTGGGTTCGTCGGCAAACAGGATTTTGGGGCGGTTGGCGAAGGCACGGGCCAGCGACACGCGCTGCTGTTCGCCACCCGAGAGTTGCGTAGGGTAATGGTGGCCCCGCTGCCCCAGCCCGACCCGGTCCAGCAGCGACTGAGCCGTTTGCTTCGCTCCTTTCTCACCACGTAATTCTAATGGCACCATCACGTTTTCGAGCGCCGTCAGCGTGGGCAGCAGCTGAAAGTTCTGGAAAATGAAGCCGACATGCTGGTTACGGATGACCGCCCGCTGATCTTCGTTGAGCGTATCGAGCCGGATGTCGTTCAGATAGACGCTGCCCGAGGTGGCACGGTCCAGCCCGGCGCACAGACCCAGCAGGGTTGTCTTTCCCGACCCCGACGGGCCAACGATGGCGAAAGTATCACCGGGTTCGAGCGTAAAGCTGACCCCGTGCAGAACCGTCAGATCGCGCCCGCCACTCGAATAGGTGCGGGTCAGATCCTCGACGCGAAGTATACTCATTGAACAAATGGTTTGTAGTTGGTGGTTTGTGGTTTGTAGTTGCTTGCGCCAGCGCATCCGCCGGAGGAACCACGAACCACCAACTACGAACGACAAACGATACAAACCCAACCCCCATTCCCCCTATGAAGTTCTCCCGATTGGCTGGTTCCTTGATAAGCGGCTGGCTGCTGTTGTCAGTGGTTGCGGGCTGCGGCTCGTCCGATACGAAAACCGGGTCCGCGACCGAAACCACCGCCCCCGCGACTACGTCGGCTCCCCAAACCGCAGCCACGTCGACTAAAAAGACGATTCTGTTTTATGGCAACAGCCTGACGGCCGGGTACGGCGTTGAACCGACGCAGGCATTTCCCGCGCTGGTCGGCAAAAAAATCGATTCCGTTGGGCTGGGCTATACAGTTGTCAATGCCGGGTTGAGCGGTGAGACAACGGCCGGGGGTAAAAGCCGGATCGGCTGGGTACTGCGCAAACCGGTCGACGTGTTCGTGCTCGAACTGGGCGGCAACGACGGCTTACGGGGTTTACCACTCTCGGCCACGCGCCAGAATTTACAGGCCATCATCGACACCGTCCGGGCAAAGAGTCCGCAGGCACAGATCGTGCTGGCGGGTATGCAGATTCCGCCCAACATGGGCACGGCCTACACGAAAGAGTTTCGCGAGTTATACAAGCAATTGGCCGACAAAAACAAGCTGGTGCTGATTCCGTTCCTGCTGGAAAACGTGGGCGGTATTCCGAAGCTAAACCAGCCCGACGGCATTCACCCGAACGTAACGGGCCACCGCATCGTCGCCAACACCGTCTGGCAGGTAATTCAGCCGATTTTGTAGCTTACCTGTAGCCCAGACCCGCCCGGCGGCCCGGTCCAGGTCTGGTAACCGATATGCTATTTTCCAGGCGGCAGCTTTATTAGCCTTCGGCTACCAGACCTGGACCGGGCCGCCGGGCGGGTCTGGGCTACACTAGAACGGGTAGCCGATACCGATGTTGAAGATCAGGTTCTGCCGACGCCAGGCACTACTGCCAAAGTCGAAGTCTTTGATAACCCAGTTGCTGCCGTTGACATCATAAGGTTTACGCAACGGTGTCGCCAGATCAAGTCGGATCAGGAAATACGACAGATCGAGCCGGATACCTACCCCCGCCCCAACAGCGAGTTGTTTATAAAAATCAGCGGTGAACTGCGACCCCTCGCCATAGAGTGCTGTATTCGTGTAGGTCCAGATATTACCGGCATCAACAAAGGCCGCCCCTTCCAGATACTTATTGAATTTAAGCCGGAATTCGGTGTTAAGTTCCAGTTTGATGTCGCCCCCACCATCCTGAAACGGGGCAGACGTCGTGACCGTGTCGCGGGGGATAATGCCCGGCCCTAAGGCGCGCGGCCGGAACGCCCGGATGCTGTTGATACCACCCACGAAATACTGCTTGGTAAACGGTATCTGGAAACCCTGCGAGTTGCCGTACGTGAAGCCCGCGCCCGCAAAAATCCGGTTGGCCCAGGTCAGCGTCGGCGTCAGCTTGCGGTAAAACCGGGCGTTGACGTCGGCCCGGATAAACTGCGCGAAGGGAACATTGAAGATTCCCTTCCGCAGCGGATCATTCTCCAGCGACTTGCGCAGGAACAGACTCGCCAGATTACCCGCCGGTTCAACATTGGCCGTCAACAGGAACGTATTGGGCGAGTTAGACCGGGGCGATGAGTTGTAGTTGAAGGTGTAGAGCGTACTAAAGATGAGCTGATCGCTCATTAGAATACTATTGAACTGCCGCTTGATAATAGGCGACACGTCAGCACTTATCAATGTATCCGTAACCGCCTGGCTGACATTCGTCACCGAGATGTAATTGATGCTGAACGGCTGGAAAATATGCTCGATTTTCTGGTTTCGTCGCCAGGCATAGCCATAGGTAATCTGCGACGAGTTAAGGTCATACAGCCCCCCACGTTTGATAAGCTGGTAACCGAGCGTGATGTTGGTGCGGGGCAACGCAGCCCGCTGATCGTACGAAAACCGGAACGGGCTGACCAGCCGGGGGAACGTCAGCGTCGCGTCGGTACCGAAGCGGTAATTGGTTACGCTCTGCTCACCCGAGTTGATCTGAAATTCGATACCCGCGTTGGCATTGATTGTCAGCAGTTCGGCCCGGCCCAGCGTATTGCGGTTGCGCCAGCTCGCGATTACCTGCGTCCCGTTGAAGTTGTTGGAGCGCGACGTACCATCCAGTTCCAGCTTGATCGACTTCGACGGGTAGGGCGTCAGGTAGTAGTGCACGTCGAGAACGGCCGAATCGCCCTGCTCATCGGGCGCGAAGCGGTTCCGCACAAACTTGAACGCGCCGACATTGATGAACCGCTGCAAGGTCAGATCCTGCGCCCGTGAACTGTAGCGTCGGCCGGGCCGCACGGCTACGATGTCGCGAAACAGTTTAGGGCTAAACTGCTTGCTTGAATCGACCACGACAAAATTCTGATCCGTCTGGTACGCTTGCCGGAGGTTGGTGTCTGAGCGGGCCGACGACAGGTCGTAGTTGGGGTAGATGTATACATTGCGAATCGAGTACGGCACCCCGGCGGCTTCGGGCATGGCCGGGTCGAGGGCGAAATACAGGTTGGCGCGGTGCCGGGCCGTATCATTCAGCGACAGTACTTTGATGTAATCAGCCTGGAAGTAATAAAAGCCGCGCTGTTTGAGTGCCTGGGCAATGCGCTCCCGTTCGATCTTGATCGCATCCAGACGCCACGGATCACCTTTTTTGATGACCGTTCGATTCGCCGTGGCCTGCATTACCCGACGCACGGTATCCTTTTCCTGCCGGATGGTTATGGCCACCGAATCGACCAGAAACCGCTGCGGCACGTTGACCTGATACACGCCCCGTGCTTTATACCCGTCTTCTTTCAGCTCCCCGCTAACCGACGGTTCGAGGTAGCCTTCGTTTTTCAGCGTTCCGTTGAATACAGCCGCGTTGGCCCCGATCGCCCGCGCACTGGCCAGCACGGGCTCGGCCCCGAACTTGTTACGAAACCACGACCGGAAACCATGTTCCTTCTTTGGTTCGCCAAACAGGTAGTACAGGGCCACTTTATACGGAAACCCGAACAGCTGTGAATTTGGCCGGGGCCGGGCCAGTTCTGCCAGTTTGGTTTTGAGGACAGTCTGCTCGTCTTTCGTGACCGTCGAATCAGCACTGATGTTGATATCCGTACCGGCGTACAGCTTCTCACCGGCGGGTAAGTGCCGCCCAATATTACAGGCCGACAGCGACAGCAGCAGGCCAAAGCACAGCCACCGCCCCACCGCCCCACGCCGGTCGGTCAGTTGGTGTACGTAAGTAGTCAGGTAGTGGTAAATCCGCATAAGCAGGTAGGTTGCTTTGTGGTTCGTAGTTCGTAGTTTGTCGTTTGTGGTGCCTCCGGCGTCAGCCAACCACGAACCATAAACCACAAACGACAAACCTAATTCGCCGTGGGCTTGCCGGTGGAACGGCGGAGCAAATCGGCCAGTGTATTGTAATCGATGGTGATGATGAAACCGACGCCCGTCTCAATGATGTATCCGTCCAGAATAGCCTGGTAGTCGTTGCTCCGGTAGCCACGCAGCACGTATCGACCATCGCGGGTGACGTTGTAATTTACCGACACATTGTCGAATACTTCGTTCGGGTTTCGGGTCGCACTGTTCGCTGAATTTTCGAGCAGAAAATTTCGCCCGACCGCTACCGTCAGCCGTCCTTCGAGAAAACTCTTCGACAGGCCGATGTTCAGGTCGGTACGTGCGCCGTTGGTGGTGCCGCCCGTGTTCGTACTGCCCGTCTGCGACAGCAGGTTGAAATCGACGTCGAAGCCTTTCAGCACGTTCGACGCCAACCGCCCCAGCTGATCGGAAATCAGCTTGCTTACACTGCTCCGGGCAATACCTTCGGCCTGATTATTCAACCCGCCATTGTCGGAACCCGAGAAGAAATCCGACGTATTTTCGGGCAGGAAGCGGTTCAGTACCAGCAGCGCAAACACCTGCTTGTTGATCTGCGCCTGATCCTGCCGCAGCGTCTTCAGCTTGGCTTCAATCGACGTCGCCAGCTCCGTATTCGAGCTACCCCGCCCTTCTTCCAGCTGAATATCGAAATCGAGTTTGGGCGCGGCCAGGTTGTTGGAAATGGTCAGCAACACCTCGAAGGGCAGTTTTCGCTTTACCGTCGTCGCGTTGACCGTGGTCGATTCATTACCGATCAGGTCACCCGCCGGGGTCGAAACGTTGTATATCGCCGTGATGTTGACGTCGGCCTTGAGGGGATCGCCGGTAAAGCTGATATAGCCGCCCTTTTGAATGGCAAACTGCCGTTTGAGCACCTGGTACGTCAGCGAATATTCCCCTTCCGTGATGTCGTAACGGCCCAATACCGAGATGTCGCCGGATGGTGTTACCGTCACGTTGAGTTGTGCATTGCCTTTGGCCCGCAGGTAATCACCGTTCAACTCATCGACCACCACCGTCAGTTCCGATTTTTCGTCGACTTCCAGATCGAGCGAGATATTGGCGTTGTTGAGGTTATCGAACGAGAGCCGACGCTGTGTACTGTCTTTTTTGGGTGCGTACAGGTACTTGGTCAGGGCCAGCGAATCTTTGGGGTTGACAAACGTCACGATGCCGTTCATTTCCTCAGCCGCAATCGACTCGTCGGGCAGTACAACCGAAATCTTGCTGCCTTCCTCCAGCTTCACTTTCCCCACCACCGCCGGACTCGTGCCGGTACCACGAATGCGCAGATCGGCACTGATCGCGGCCTGTCCGTAGGCGTAGTCATTGTCTTTACGGGCCGCGTTCAGCACCTGAAAACCGCTGGTTCGTACGCGCAGGTTGTAAGTGGCGTCGGGCAGGTTTTTCAGCACCACGTTTCCGTCGACGTCGAGGGTTCGGTTCTGGGTATCGCGCAGGGTAAAATTGTCCAGCGTAACAGTCTGCCCCGCAAAGCCAATCGTTTCCTTGTCGATGAAATACGTCGCGTTGGACTGCTTGATGTTGAAGGCCACCGAGTCGAAGGCCACGTTTCCGTTGAGCCGGGGATCGCTGGTCGAGCCGGCAATGTCGAGCTTGCCCGTCAGTTGCCCTTTCGCCTGCCGTAGCTGACCAAAACTGAACGCTTCAATCGTTCGGGCGTCCAGTCGGGTCAGGTCGATGGCCAGATTCAGGGCCTGCTTCGCATCGTCCGGGTTATAAAATCCGGTTACGGTGGCGTCGTTGTAGGGCCCTTTCAGCACCGTATTGACGTTTATCTTCCCGTCGGCGGTATTGTTGAAGCGGGCCGTCAGGTTGCCGATAGGCTGCTGCATCACCCGCAGGCTATCCACGTAGATCGAGCCGATAAATGCCAGCTGACTGTCATTCGACATATAGTCCCGCACCACGACGGTGCCGTTCAGCTGACCACTCGCCAGCGTCGTATCCTGCCCCGCCAGCCGCGCCAGATTCGCCAGCTCGACAGCCCGCGTCGTGACCCGCAGCGGAGCATTGCCATACGGTTCCGTGCTGCTCACCTCCAGCGACTGATTGTCGGCTTCCAGCCGTAGCCGGTCTACCAATACGCCGTCTTTGCCGTACTGGGCGAAACCGCTGGTATCGGCAGTCCACTTTTCATAATTGGTCAGCAACCCATTCCGGGCAAACTGAAACCGGTAATTTTTATCGACGATACTCAGCGTACCGGCCAGTCCGTACCGCGCCTGATCGACAGAATCCTTGTTGACCAGGCCGAAGGCAAAGCGGTTGTTCTGTGCCGTACCGGTCAGGCTGGTCGGGCCGATGTTCATACCATCGTAGACCACACCCGATACATTTCCGGCGACAGCCAGCTGACTGCCGTTGCCGCGCAGCGTAACATCGCTGGCTTTGATGGTTGTCGTGTCGTAGACGATGACGCCCGTTCGTATCGTGGCCGAGAGGGTCGTATCGTTAGCAATACCGCCCCCCTGACTGTCGAGCCGGGCGTTCAGCCGGACGGTGTCGAGCCGGGTCAGGGCCGGTACGAAGGCGCGAAACAGCGGATTCTGGTACGCTTTCAGGTTGAGGGTAAAGTCATATGGCGTCGTTACTTTCTTGTACGTCAGGTCGGGCGCGGCAATATACCGGCTGATTTCTCCCGCCACGATGTCGTAGAGCTGATCGTAGCCAAACTGCCCGTTGAGCCGCAGCCGCGCACCGGGCAGCACCGCCAGCACACCCTTGGTATTGCCCTCGGCCGTCAGGTTGGCGTAGAGCGAATCGACGGGGTAGCGCGTGCCGTTGAGCGTCAGCACCGCGTCGCTCGCCGACACCGTCCCGACAGGCCGCGCGGGATTAGTCGAGGTCATGTCGAGGTTGATATCGCCTTTGAGCGACAGCGGATCGCTGTACAGTTTGAGCGGTTTCAGGTTCAGTTCGGCAATAGATACTTTACCCGCCACACTCGGATACTCCCCTTTTAGGCTGGTATTGATGTCGAGAGTCAGGTTGGCGTTGGGGTCTTTCAGCCCGCCCGTTACATTCAGCAGGCCGTTGGTCAGCTTACCTTTCGCGTCGAGGTTTTTGTAAACGTAGCCGTTCAGATCAGCGGATTGAATCGCCAGATCGAACGTCGTGCTAAGCGTGTTGACGTCGATACCGCGCCCATCGACCGTGGCCCGGCCGGTGATTTTACCGACGGTGCCGGTTTGTTTCGTCCACTTACCCGCGTCGAAATCGGTCAGGTTGAGGGTGCCTTTGTAGGTCTGATTTTTACCGGCAACGAAGCCCGCCAGTTGCCCGTCGAACGCAGCCGTCCCCCAGTCGGTAGCCAGGTTGGCATCGAGGTCGAGATTGTTCAGGGCCCCTTTGATCGTACCCGTCAGCCGCAGACTGGGCGGCAGGGCGACCGAGGCCGGAATCGAGCCCGGCGGAGCCAGCCGGTTTATGTCGGCAAGATTGGTTGTGCCTTCCCGAATGGCGAGGTCAACGCCGATTCGGTCGGGGTCGGTGACGTTGGTAAGCCGACCACTAGCCGCGATCCGCGTTCCCGACAGCATAGCCAGTTCAAGCCGGGGCAGGTTCAGAGCCGCCAGCGTACCGGTCGCCGTGGCGTTGGCACGGAACACCCCGCCGGGGCTGTTGAACGGCGGGGTATCGGCCAGAAAGGGAGCGAGTTGTAGCACATCGGCCACCGACAGGCGGCTTTGTTTCAGGTTGACGCTGACGCCTACCCGTTTGGCAAAGCGCGGATCGGATAACTGGGCCAGTGAATCGTATTTCAGCACCAGCCGGTCGCGGATCAGGCTGGTCGGCGTCTGGGCGTAGAGCCGGGTAATGGACGTCATTTTGTCGTTGTATAAAACGTCGCCCTCCAGCTTTTGCAGGAAAAAACCACTGTTCGACCGGAACCGTCCGTTGCGCAGCTGCCCGCTGACGAGCTGCCCTTTCGCCCCCAGATCACGGTAGACCAGGAAACGCCCGTCGATACCCAGATTCTGCAAATCGAGGTGACTATAGTCGAGGCCACGCGCCTGCCGGGGTGCCGTTTCGTCGTTGTAGCGGATGCGGTTGTTGGCGAACCGAACGTTCGTCAGCTTCGCCTGCCAGCCGGGCGTGGATGCGCTTGATGTCGTTGTCGATGCTGGTTTGGCAGCAGTTGGCTTTGTCAGCGCAGCGGTAATATCGCCGTTGGCAAGATCGAGCGATTTAAGGCCGATTTTTTCACCGTTCAGGTAAAAATAATCCGACTCCATTGCCAGCCGCCCGACGTTGCCGGTCGTCTTAAAGTCGGCCGTTTCCACATTGACGTCCCACTTCGTGCGGTTCAGCTGCCACTTGCCCAGACCAATGTCGAGCGTATCGTCGGGGGCCGAGGGCGCACTGGGTGGTGTGGGTAAGCCTTCGTACAATCGCACGACCGCGTTCAAACCGTTGCCCGTTACATCCTTGAGGTGGTAGATCGACTTGTACACGTCTGTCTTGTCGAAGTTGACCCGCAGACTGTCGGTATACACGTTGACGTTGGCCCCCACCACATCGTCGTGGTAGCGAATCCGAACGTCTTTCAACGAGATACCCGTCAGGTTAATGGCCATCGGCGTCGACACCGTGTCAGCGGGTTCGGGAGCGGTGCCGGTGTCGAACGCATTGATGATGTACTGGAAATTGAATGTCGTGTCGGGAAGTGTACGGTTGATGTTCAGATTGACCTTTTCCAGATCGATCTGATTGAGTGCCAGCTTATTGTTCAGCAAGCCCCACATATCGAGATCGACGCGCAGCTTGCCGCCGTTGATGAGCGTATCGCCTTTCGGGGTGATAAACAGAACGTCGGTAAGCTGAATATAATCGGGGATTTCGTAGCTGACCCGGCCAATGTGAAACGGCGATTTCAGCTTTCCGGCGAGGTAGGAATTGACCTGTTTTGTCACGAACTGCTGCCCCCAGGGGGTGGTGGCTACCAAAACGACAAATCCCGCCACGAGCAGGATCAGGGCCAGTAAACCGAGCAGTACACGAACAAGTATTTTTGGGGCGGACATTCAGTCTGTAGTGAATCGGCTGGTATAAAGTCGATTAGTGAGTCCGGCGCTGACACCGGCTGTTTCAGTAATGGGTTAAGGTGGTAACGGATCAGACAGGGAATATGTTACCCGAAGCAGGAAACCCTATTCCTCTGCGCGGTAGCTTAAGATTATATTTCACGGTCTATTTTGTCATCCCAAGCCTGTGAGGGATGACAAAATAAGGCGTTTTGGACGAAGTCCTAAACAACCTCTTATACGTTCCGCCTGCTCATTTTGTTGCCTGTCTGGGTAAAAGCAGCCGTTTGGCGCGTCGAACAGCCTTTCGTCCGGCCGGTACCCCTTTCTTCGCCGGGCAGTTGCAGACCCGCCCCGCAGCCGGTACTTTTGCAGCCAACCATCTGGACCTGTTGTCCTGCTATCCATGAGCGACCTGTTTACGGCCGAATCGATTATCAGTCTGCTTACTCTGACCTTTCTGGAAATTGTACTGGGGATCGACAATATCATTTTCATTTCCATTGCCGCCAACAAGCTGGCCCCGCAGGATCAGGGCAAAGC
This sequence comes from uncultured Spirosoma sp., assembly GCA_964581865.1. GTDB lineage: Bacteria > Bacteroidota > Bacteroidia > Cytophagales > Spirosomataceae > Spirosoma. The sequence goes on along the minus strand of CAZOQC010000001.1, from coordinate 343,250 downwards.
CCGTAACATCGGGCTGATTCTGGCGATGGCCTTTCGGCTGGCCTTACTGACGGTTATTTCGGTTGTTATCTCGCTCAGCAAACCGTTTACGCACATCGACGCCGGCTGGTTTAAAGCCGACCTGACGGGCCAAAGCCTGATTCTGTTTGGTGGGGGCTTGTTTCTGCTCTACAAGGCAACCTCCGAAATTCACCACAAACTGGAAGGTAACGACGAAGAAACGACCGACGCCACCAAAGGCAAAGCTACCGTTTCGAACGTGGTGACGCAGATCGCCATTACCAACATCGTCTTTTCCATCGACTCCATCCTGACGGCTATCGGCCTGACGCAGAATGTCACGATTATGATGATTGCCGTGATTCTGTCGATCGGTATCATGATGTTCTTCGCCGGACCGGTTGGCAAATTCGTCAACGAACACCCGACGATTCAGATGCTGGGGCTGGCCTTCCTGATTATGATCGGCTTTATGCTGGTAGCCGAAGGGGCACACCTGTCGGAAGTCGCCTTCTTCAATCAGACCGTGGGCGAAGTGCCGAAAGGGTACCTGTATTTCGCCATTGCCTTTTCGCTGCTGGTCGAATTTCTCAATATCCGACTTCGCAAAAACCAGAAACCCGTCAGTCTTCGCCCCTACGACGGGCAGCCGGGACGGGATGGAGTTATTTAAGTTATGATGTAGCTCAGACGTCCACGTCTGGTAGCCGATAGGCTGAAAAAAGCTACCCTATGTGTGATTAGCCTGTCGGCTACCAGACGTGGACGTCTGGGCTACAAATCCCGGCGGGGAACCGCACAAACCGACTTGTCTCTATCCGATCAACTTACCGACATTCTGAACAGCCTCGGCGGCTTTGGACCGGAGGTGTGGCTGTCGGTGGCGTTCTGCGGACTGCTGCTGGCGGAGTTGCTGCTGTTGCGGAGCAGTGCAGTACGTCGGCGTCGGTGGCTGGTGGGGCTAAGCATCGGTAGCGTGGTGGTGGCGGGAGTATGGTCGGCGGTGCTGGGCGCACGCGGATTTCTGTTTACACACCTGCTCTTTCTCGACAGTCAGGCCGTTTTTTTTCAGCTAGTCATCGCCCTGAGTGCGGTACTGGTACTAGCCTACGAAGCGTCGGTGTATGGCGTCGCTGATCGGCCGGTGGCGAATCGATTACCCGTCGAGTGGTACGCGCTGCTGCTGGCGATGACGCTCGGTATGTTTTTGATGACGCTGTCGGTCAACCTGCTGAGCATTTACCTGAGTATCGAACTGGTGTCGATCTGCTCGTACCTCCTGACAGCCCTCAACGCCGATCGAAAAGCCTCGGAGGGCGGTATCAAGTACCTACTGTTTGGCGCGGTCAGTTCGGCGGTGATGCTCTACGGAATGTCGCTGCTCTACGGCATGACCGGCACGCTCGACCTGACCGCCGACAATTTTGGACTGGGGCTCTCCCAGCAGGATGCACCCGTTGCGACGGTAGCGATGCTGCTGACGCTGGCGGGGCTGCTGTTCAAGCTGGCGGGCGTCCCCTTCCACGTCTGGACACCCGACGCCTACGAAGCCGCGCCCGTGCCTGTTGCCGCCTTTTTTTCCGTTGCCCCCAAAGCCGCTGCCGTGCTGGTAATCCTGCGGCTGGTGTCGGCCCTGCCGGTCGACAGTTCGGCGGGGGGCGCAACGATGACCGCCCTGCAAACACCACTGGCGGTGCTGGCCCTCGCCGGTATTCTGATCGGCAACCTGACCGCCCTGCGCCAGACCGACGCCAAGCGACTACTGGCGTACTCGAGCATTGCCCACGCGGGGTTTCTGCTGGTCGGCGTGGTGGCCCTAAGCCCGGCGGGGTTCAACGCGGTGCTGTTCTATTCGGCTACCTACCTCTTTATGTCGCTGGGTGCGTTTTTCCTGATCGACCTGCTGGCCCGGTCGCAGGGCAGCGAATCACTCGCCATCAGTCAGTTTGCGGGCTTGGGGAGTCGCCAACCACTACTGGCCGTCGCCCTGCTCATCGTGATGCTGGCCCTGACGGGTCTACCCCCGACGGTGGGCTTTACCGCCAAACTACTATCGTTTACGGCTCTTTTCGACGCCTATCAGCGTAGTGGTGATCCGTGGCTGCTGACCCTGTTTGCGATCGGTCTGCTCAACGCCCTGATTTCGCTGGTGTACTACCTGCGGATTCCGTTTCTACTCTTTTTCCGATCCGCCCCGGCTGATTTACCAACTCCTACCCCACTACCCCGCTTCGCCGTTGGCCTGTCGGTGCTGCTGGCCCTGATTACGCTACTTCTCTTCGCCCGCCCCGATCTATTGACTGACTGGATCGCCGGTTTATAGGTACTCATTCTACTTCGCCTTTCCCAACCCGACTGATCTTTACTGATTGGCCGGGCTTTCTATTTTATGCCTTTTCAGTCACCTTCTCCATCGGCATACGATAACTAGTTACTGGATACTGATCACCGGTTTATCCAACTAAGTCACCGGCTTACCATATAATAGATATCATATGTAAGTAACACTACTCTTCCAACCGGCTGAGTAGCTTTCAGCGTCTTACGACAAGTTCACATCAACCAATCCAATCAACACCATGAAAAACAAGTACACAAGACTATTTTGTCTGTTGCTGCTAAGTCTGTTCGCTACGCAGACCCTATCCGCACAGAACGCACCGGTTATTCAATGGCAGAAGCTTATCGGAGGATCTATCAAGCAAGCCCCGAACGGAGACATTATTTTGGGAAGCGGCCAGACAGTCAGCCGGCTAAATCAGTTGACCGGGGCGGTTCTTTGGCAAGCATCACTTCCGACCAGTTATGAAGGGAATTATGTGTATGACTTAATTGTAACCAACGATGGATCGATTGTTACGCTCGCAAAAGATCGTACGCGGTGGTCGCTGATTAAGCTGGATGCCACTGGTACTGTGTTGTGGAATACTTCCTTCACGGGTGCCACCCAAAGCGGAGACATTATTACAAAGACATTCAAAAACCTCATTCAAGCCTTAGACGGTGGTTATGCAGTAATCAGCAGCACGCTTTATGGTCGTAATGGATCAGCAACTACGCTGTACAAATTCGACGCAGCGAGTTCGAACACAAAAACAGTCGATGTCGGCTATCCGTACTCTAATCCATTTCGGCCCAGTTCGGTTGGCAATAAAATCATTTCAACCACCGACGGTGGCTTTCTAATCGTAGGACGCGCATCGAGTGGTGCGGATGCGGTAACAGGCTGGGCAACCAAACTGGATCAAAATCTGAATCAGATCTGGAATGACCGGTACACTTTTGCCACTGAGTTCTCCGATGTTATTCCTAGTCCTTTCGATTCAAACGCTTTCATCACAGCAGGTAGAGTAGGCGATCAGTCAGGAACTACTACCTTGGTAATCAGCCCGACCCAATCTGGTTTGAACAACACAGGGGGCATATACAGACCCTCTTTCTTTAATCTTACGTTCACTAACTATCCGAATGAGGGAATTCAAACCAATGCGTTTCCCCTTCCGAAAATCGTAAGTAACAATGCCAACAGCTTCGAGGTACTGGACGAAATAGACCAGCGGTCGGGCGACATTCGAATTACTAGCTTTGGGGCAGCTAATCAGACCCGCTGGACTAAAATACTGGGTGGCTCTGCCGCCGATCTGACTAGTGATGTAATTGGCACTCAGGACGGCGGCTATCTACTGGCAGGATTAACTCAATCAAACGATGGCGATGTACAGGGGAATACGGCTAATAACGTATCTGGCTGGCTAGTGAAACTAATTCCCGGTACGGCTCTGGCACTAACCCAGCCTAGTTACGATTGCGACCGTGGATCGATCACCTTTATCACCACTGGGGGCGACGGATCACCCATTACCTATTCCGCACCGGGCGTTAGTCGCCAGTCAGCTACCAGCAACACCGGCTTTGTCGAGCAGGGGCTGCGCAACGACCCCAAGCCAATCACGATTACGGCGACCCAAAATGGCTACTCAACTAACTACGTTTTCGACTTTAAAGCCTACTGCCTGGGTATTATCACACCCACACTGAAAGAACCGATCCCTGATCAATTCCGACCGGTCAACGTTCAGATCATCAGCAACATAATTCCGATTAATAGCTATTTTAACGGTGTCCCGTCATTCAAAAGCTTCCGCCCGATTGTTAATTACCGGGCAGACGGATTACCGCCAGGATTGATTCTGTTCGACAGCAGCAATGAGTCGCAGCAGCTGGCCTATATCGGTGGTACGCCTACGGTAACCGGTACGTACTCCGTTACAATCACAGCTTATGTTAGTAACGCATTGGCCCCCCAACCCAGTACCAGCACCACGTTTCGCATCACAATTACGGATAGCCCAGTCGTAACGCCCCCACCCACAACCGGCGGCACGCTGACACTAACCCAGCCAACCTACGATTGCTCAACCGGGGCGATTACCTTCAACAGCACCGGGGGCAATGGATCAACCATTACCTACTCCGCACCGGGCATCACACGCTCGTCGGCTACGAGCAACACCGGCACCGTCGAACAGGGACTACGCAACGACCCCAAGACAATTCTGATTACGGCCACGCAAAGTGGTCAGACGGCTACTTACAGCTTCGACTTCAAGTCGTTCTGTAGCGGCAACCCACCTACGCCAACGCCCACACCGCCAGGGAACGCGCTGACACTCGTTTCTCCAACCTACAACTGTTCGACGGGAGCCATTACGTTCAACTACACCGGGGGCAACGGGTCAGCCGTTGAGTTTCAGGCCGCGGGCATCACTGGCTGGACGACTAATCCGAATCAGTTTGTTGACAAAGACTCCCGTACCGCCAACGATGTCAAGCCGTTTACGCTGATGGCGCGGCAGAATGGGCAGGTCGTGACCTACACCTGGGATTTGAAAGCCGCCTGCGGCCGCTCGGCGCGGGTAGCGGCTGGGGAAGCCGGACAGGGGCTGCAACTGACGGTGAAAGGCAACCCGGTGGGCAACACGGCTATTGTCGACATCAGTGGTGTCGACGGGCAATCGGTTCAGCTCGATCTGCTCAACGCCAGCGGACACGTGCTGGAGCAGCGACACATCGAGCAGGCCGGAGCCGTCGAGGAGCAGCGTTTCGACTTACAGCGTCAGTCGTCGGGAGTACTGTTCCTGCGGGCGCAGAGTGGTCAGCAACGCCAGACGGTGAAGCTGATAAAACAGTAAATAGCTACTCTGACAGACCGGGTCGCTATCCGGCGCAGGTTCCTATAAGAATGCTGCGCCGGATAGCGACCCGGTTTTTTTGGCTCACTGCCGGATCAGTTGTCGGCTGACCCGCCGGGTGCCGATAGTCAGCGTCAGTATGTACGTTCCGGCACTGACGGGCATATCCAGTGTATGCCGATGTGTGCCAGCCGCCATCCCCGGCCAGGTCTGCGTCCGAACGACACGTCCGGCTGCGTCGGTTAGTGTCAGACCCACATCGGCCCGGCGTATCGCCGTATAGCGCACATCGACCGCGCCCGATGCGGGATTAGGGCCAACGGTCAGGTCAAGGTCGGGTAGTTCGTCCGTTGCCAGCGGGATCAGTACGTTCACGGCTACCGGAGCGGATACGGCCGTACACCCCGCCGGACTGGTCACCTGAACCGTGTATGCGCCCGAGACTGGTGCCTGATAGACGGCCCCTGTAGCACCGGCCACCACAAGCCCACCGTTGAGCCACTGGTAGCGGCCTCCCCCACTGCCCAGTAATGCAACTGTAGCAGGTGCATACACCTGCGTCGCGCTCTGCGGAACGGCCGTCGCAACCGGCGATTCGTTCAGCGTCATACTGACGGCGGGTGTTACCGTACTGCACCCATCCGATGTGACCGAGAGCGAATACACACCCGACTGCGACGGCGCATACGTCAGTGAGGTACTGCCCAGTATGGCCACTCCATTGCGAAGCCACTGGTACGAACCGGCCGTGGCCGTGGCCGACAGCGTAACAATACTGCCGATGCAAAGGCTACGTGTCAGATTCCCGTTGATCTGCCCCGCCGGACGCTGACCTACCCGAAACGAAGTGGTGCGGTCGCCCGTAATGTCCTGGTCGGGCAGCAACAGCCGCAACGCGTAAAAGTCGAAGGCAGGTATGTCGTCGGGAAGTTGTACACGTATCGAATCGCCTAAATGCCGGACGGGCAGTGTTCGGTAGGAGCCATCGGCCATTTTGAGCTGCGCTGCGTAGGTAGCACTGGCGGGCATTGTGAATGTAGGCAGTACCCGCAACGTCAGTGAATCACCGGTGCAATAGCGGGTCCGAACCGGCTGGCTTAAACGGATATTCCGTTCGTCGTATATGCTGATGCCCGGCAGTGTGCTGTTGGCACCGGGCAACCAAAACCGGTTATGAGCATCGACTATCAGTCGGGGGGTACCGTTGGTTTCGGTCATAAATGCGTCGGGAATACCGTTCCATCGCTGCCCGTCGTACCGGTAGATGTTAGCCTGCGTCAGTACGCTCAGTCGATTCTGCCGGTCGAAGGCGACACCACCGATGTAGGAACCACGCGAATCGATATTGTCCAAAATGGTATAGGTCCACTTGCCCGACGTATTATTCCAGACGGCCATTTCACGGCTGTTGGCGATACAAAGCTGCCGACCGCTCGTATCCACCGCCAACTGATTGAAGTAGCCGAGCGGGAAATTCGTCGTAGCATTATTGAGTTGAGTCCACAAACGACCGTCGAAGCGATATACGCCTTCGCTGGGATTTCCCGAGCCAGTCCACAGCACATCATTGACATCGACAGTACCCACGTATAGGTAAGCCGCGCAGTTAGGTGGCCCATACTGCGTCCACTGTTTGTCTTTGTAGCGCAGCGTTCCCTGGCCACCCGTCAGCACATAGACTGTTCCTTTGGAATCGACGTGTAGCGATGCAATGTAGGTTGCCTGACTGAAAGGATAGCTGCTTTTTTGCCAGCTACCGTTTTCCAGCCGGAACAGACTGCGTTCAGTAGCTACCCAGACAACCCCACTCCGATCGACGGCCATATCTCTGATCAAGCCGGTGAGTTGCCTGCCGGTGGATTCGTAGGTGTAGCTTTGCCAGGTGATCCTGTCGGGCTTTCGGTAGTAAATTCCGCTATTGGCAGCGATCCATAACCCACCATCGGGTTGCGGCAGCACGCGCACCGAACCGTTCGGCGGCATCGGCGAATTGCCCGGATTAATGTAATGCCAGGCGGGTCGCTGCGTCCCGGTCGAGAAACTCCCCTGCCGGAAAGGCCCCGTTCCGTTGGGCGTTGTCTGCCGGATTCGATAATAGTAATTCGTACCATCCTGCAACGAATCGAGCAGGGTTGTAGCCAGTCCCGTACTTTCCGAATCCAGTCTGTTATAAACAAACGTCTGCCGCCGTACCATACCGCTGTAGTCGGGTTTCTTTGCCAGTTCGACCGTCGTCGTCACCGGCGACTCCTGGCTGATTCCCCAGCCCAGCGGCATGGCATCTACGTAGCCGTTCTGATTGCCGGGCGTAACAAACCAAGCCAGTGGGGTTCGTTTGAAGCGGCCCACCTCCGACCAAGGGCCCACATTACCGTCGCGTACGGCCCGTACCCGCCAGTAAACGTTGCCATCGGAACTCGCGGTAGTACCAACTCTGTCGATCCTTGTTTCCGTTCCATAAACCGTCGCGTAGGAAGAACTATTCTGCTGGTCCAGATTGGGGTATTCCGACCATTGCACTACATAGGTGGTGCTACCACCGGCAACGGGGTCCCACGCCAGTCTGCCATCGCGGTCGTTCTTTTCCCCAAACCGGGGCCATCGCAAGGCGGGTGCCGTCAGGCTGGTGCCCGGACGGACCTGAAACCGCCCGGTCATTGACCACGGCCCGGCACCAGCGGTATCATTGGCGGCCGCCACCCGCCAATAGTAATTAGTCCCCGGCGATAGCAGGGCCGGTCGCCACTGGGGGCTCGTCAGCACCGTATCAGCCAGGTAGGTTTGAAACGTGCTGTCGGTCGATAGCTGTACGCGGTACGTATCCGTCCGCAACGTTACCGGCCAGTTTAGCCACGGTGCAGATAAAGCCATCGTTTCCAGCATCGTCGATACCGTCGGCGCATCAGGCAACGCCTTCATCAGCGTAAACCGACTGGCTTCGGCCACGCTACGCATCAGTGTCTGGCAGAAGGGATGAAACGTCAGTGCCTTCTGGCAGTAACTCATGATCGATCCGACCTGATAGCGGTTATCGTTACGATCTTCGGTAGCGGGGCAAGGCCCTTCGAGTGTCGCACAACGATCGATCGGCCCTCCCGGCCAGCTACAGTCGTGGGTGTGGGGCGAGCCGAACAGGTGCCCAATTTCATGCGCCGTTACCGATACACTCAGGTCGTTCGGCTGCGCTCCTACGACACCACTATAAGCCCCGCTTACGCCACCGTATGTACTCCCCAGATAGGCCCGCCCGCCACCAAATTTGGCGGTGTAGCCAATCACGATGTCATGCGGTATCTGCTGCCGGTTGGCTTTCCACCAGTTGTTGAGGGCAAACAGATGACCCGCGCTTTCGGTCGTTTCCCGGTACGGATCGGCCGTATCCCAGATTTGGATGGCTGTCACCGTCAACCGGACATTGATCTCCCGCTCAAACACCGCCGACACGTCGTTCATGGTGGCGTAGACATACTGCCGGATCTGATCGGAATTGCCGCCAAACTGCTGGAACAAACTATTGTCGATGTCGACGGCCACGCGGCACTCCAGCTTTGTCGATGCGGCCATTCGGGCGCGGCTGCGGAGCGTATCGCGGCTCAGGTGCTGCATCAGTTGCCGGGTGGCGGGGCTGAGCGTCGAGACGTCGGTATGGCAGTCGATGCCGGTTTGTCCCGCGCATAATGAGCAGCGAAGCCAGACCAGCAACAGGCAGGTAATGAGACGATTCATAGCGGATGGGTCGGGTCGGGGGTGGTTAGAATGCGGCTGGTGTCGGTAGACAGACGTGACCGGATTCTGTACGCAAGAAAAGCGTTTTCCAGCTTATTTATACCACGCCATTCTCGCTGAGAAAGCCAATAATGCAAAACGGGAACGGGTCTGCCACCTGGCAGACCCGTTCCCGTTTTGGGCAACTGACGATAAGCTTGTTCTACACCAGTGCGCCCTTCAGCAATTGCTCCAGAATCAGCCGTCCGTCGGTGTTGCCCAACATAGAGTCGGCGGCCCGTTCGGGGTGCGGCATCATCCCGAATACGTTCTTTTCCAGGTTGCAGACACCGGCGATGTGATCGATACTGCCGTTAGGATTATGGACGTCCTCACCAATGTTCCCGAACTCGTCGCAGTAGCGGAACAGTACCTGCCCGTTGTCGTTCAGTTCGTTGAGCGTATCGGCATCCACAAAGTACCGACCGTCGCCGTGGGCGATGGGGATTTTGTAAGCAGGTTTATCGAGCCCGGCCGTCAGCAGCGCGTCGGTCGACTGGGGTTTGAGGTAGATATTTTTACAGACGTATTTCTGGCTCGTATTACGCAGCAGGACGCCGGGCACCAGCCGCGCTTCGGCCAGAATCTGAAAGCCGTTGCAGATACCCATCAGGTAACCACCCCGTTTGGCGTGGGCGATCACCTCGTTCATGATGGGCGAAAAGCGGGCAACGGCTCCCGTACGGAGGTAGTCGCCGTAGGAAAAACCGCCGGGCAGAATGATAAAGTCACAGCCCTGGAGGTCGTGGTCTTTGTGCCAGAGCTTAACTACCGGCTGATCCATCAGCGTCAGCGCATCGACCGCATCCTGATCGCAGTTCGAACCGGGAAAAACAACAACGCCAAATTTCATAAAGAGTGAAAGAGCGAATGAGTGAAAGAGCGAAAGTCTACCGCGAGAAGTAAACGAGTTGCCGTTTCAGCCTCACTCTTTCACTCATTCGCTCTTTCACTCTTTGGCAAATCTACGCCTTTATTTCGAGCGATTGACCGCTAAGTGCCGCTTTTCCGCGTGCAAACGTAAGGTCGAGCCGACCGAGGTTGATACCGGCAAAGCCCACCTGATTGACCCAAACCGGCAATCCGTCGAGGTTACTGATGGCGACGGGCGCGTCGAGGAAGGTATGCGTATGCCCCCCGATAATCAGGTCGATGTTGCGCGTCTTACCGGCCAGCACCGTATCCGAAATCGTCGGCCCCTCGTACTTGTAGCCCAGGTGCGACAGGCAGACAACGTAATCACATCGCTCCTGCTGCCGAAGTTGCTGTGCGGTGGTCGTGGCCGTTTCGATAGGGTCGAGATAGACCGTTTCGCGGTAGGCATCTTTCGGAATCAGTCCTTCCGGTTTGATACCCAGCCCGAACACGCCGACGCGTATACCGTCTTTTTCAAACACGGTGTACGGCTTCGTGCGGCCGTTCATCACCGTGTTTTTGAAGTCATAGTTGGCGATCAGCATCGGAAACGTGGCCTTACCGAACTGCGTCACCATGTTGTCGATACCGCCGTCGAAGTCGTGGTTGCCCAGCGTCCCCGCGTCGTAACCCAGTTGGTTCATCGCCAGGATTTCGGGTTCACCTTTGTACAGGTTGAAATAAGGCGTGCCCTGGAAAATGTCGCCCGCATCGAACAGCAGCACGTTTTTTTCCTGCTTCCGAATCTGCTCAATCAGCGTGGCCCGGCGGGCAACCCCGCCCTTTCCCGCATTGCGCCCCCCGTCCATCGGGAACGGATCGAGTCGGCTGTGTACGTCGTTGGTGTGCAGAATCGTCAGGCGGACGGGCTGTTTATGAACCCCGGCCACCAGGTCGGGCGTAGTAGCCCCGATTACGGCGGCCGTGCCCAGCAGTTTGAGAAAATCGCGTCTAGTCGAGGCTGATGCGTCCATCGGAACGGGGTGTTATAAGTTGGCCGGTTTTGCCCTGCTGCCGGAAATAGTCGAGCAGGGCATCACGGATCAGATAGGTCAGGGTTTCGCGCCGAACGGCACTTTTCAGAAAGCTGGCGTTATCGCCCCCATCGGCGATGTAATCGCTCATCGCCACGGTATACAACTCGGTGGGTTGCAGCGTCCGGCCGTTGGTAAACACGACATCGTGCGCGTGTCCGGCATGCACTTTGGCCCGTATGCCACCCACCACCAGCTTGTCGCCATTGGCAAAATGATCGAGCAGCTGCTGGAGCATATCACCCCGCAACGTCAGCACGACCAGCTGATTATCAAACGGCATCACTTCGAAAACAGAGCCGGTGGTTATGTCGCCATCGGGCAGGTTGTTACGAATACCGCCGTAGTTCAGGTGCGCCATGTCGATGGGTTTGCCGTAGCGCAGCCGGGCCTGTTGCAGCAGGGCGTCGCAGAGCAGATCGTTGAGGGGGGCGTCGGGTTGCCCTTTCTCGATGCGGGCCGTCGAGTGGGTCAGCACTTCGTTCATGCTGCGGTTCAGCCCGTCGCGGTAGGGTTGCAGAAAGTGGGCCACGCTGCTATCGGCCGGAGCCGCCATCGAGTCGACGCCGATTCGCTGCGCCGTTCTGTTGGCCAGATGATACCCGCCGGGCTGGCAGGCAACCAGGGCGCCCAGCAGTAGTAAACTGATATATTTCATCGACAATTGGTTAACCTGATAAAGAGAACACAGCGTTTTGACACGTGTCCGGGAGCGGTCAGTGAGGGCGCGCCCCTGAAAGCATAACCGAACATGTCTTTGTGTTCTCCGTGTTTACAAAAATCAAGACGCAAGTTCGCGAAGAGCGACCAATCTTTAGCGGGGAATCGATTAAGGATTTGTGGTGATCGACTGATAGCTGACGCGACGCAGCCGCCCGAAACTACCCACGCCAACCTGTACCATCAGCAAGCCGCCCGTTAGTGTTTCATTGGTCAGCAGTGGGCTGTAGCTAACGCGCGTACGGACAAACCACCGTCGATTAGTGATTCGGTTGCGGTTGCGCACATTGTCGGCAAACGTCAGATCGAGCAGTGCGCCAACAACCGGTAAATGATAGGTCATCGCATAGCCTTTATACGGCTCGTCGAACCGGTTTTGTGGCGTAATCACCAGTTGACGATACCCCACAAACGGAATCAGCCGACGATTCGCCGATTCGGCGATAACCTGCCCCAGTGCCAGATCAAGCGTTACGGCCCGTACCGGCAACCCACTTTCCCAAACGTGCGCTGACTGATTGACCGTACTTTTCAGGCTGGTCCGATGCAGGCCCATGCTGGCAAACAGCATCGTCTGCCGGTAAGACATATCCAGCCCGTATGTCAGTCCGGGCGCAACGTTCAGCGACTGCCTTGCCGCCCCGACGGGAAGCAGCCCTGTCAGCCCGATCCAGATGCCGTAGCCCACCGCCGACTGTCGGTATACGGTTCGTAGTTCAGGCGTTTCGCCCAGTTGCCGGGCCACGCGCTGTTGCCAGTCCCGCAGGGGAACCACTTCATCCCCCCCACCCGTCTCGGCCCGAAACTGACCTACTTCGCGGCCCAGTTCGGCGTTAGTTTCGTAATCAAGCCGGGTCGCTTTTTCCCGGAAATGCCGGTCGGGGCGCAGCGCTACCAACTGCGTTTTCAGTCGACGGGTATACAGTTCGACCAGATCGAACAGCACCTGATTGTAATCGAGCGTGCGGTCGTTGCGGGCCGTTTCCGACACCCACGACAGGTTGCGAAACATCAGGCAGTACGCATCGACGGCGGGTTGCCGGCTCAGCAGCAGCGGCTGCATGTTGTAACCAAGCTGGTAGTGAAACTCAGACCCACCCAGTCCCCGTTGCGCCGGACCGTGGAAATCGGCCAGCTGAAGCCGCCGACCGGCCTGCCAGTGCAGCGTATCGATAGGCGTCTGCGCACAGGTCAGGCGGGCAATCAACAGCAGCAGAATGGACAGACTACGCATACGAAACGGCTATCGGGCTCACTATCAACAAATGTAACAAAAAAGCGCAGCTCCGTTTCCGAAGCTGCGCTGTGTGTTCTGAACTGTGATTAGTCCTGAACTGTGATTTTTGTGATTAACTGATTGCTGTGATTTGTCTTGAACTGTGATTAATGGTGATTCCGTGATTCCTATGATTTTCTACGTCAGAATCAGTGCAATCCTATAATCACAAAAATCACAGTTCAGACAAATCACAGTTCAGACAAAATCAGCGGTCTAGTACCGGTACATTTCTGATTTGAACGGTCCTTCCATCGATACGCCGATGTAGTCGGCCTGCTCCTGCTCCAGCGGCTCCAGTTTGGCACCGACGTGAGCAAGGTGAAGGGCGGCTACTTTCTCATCGAGTTGCTTCGGTAGCACATATACTTTGTTTTCGTACTTGTCCGAGTTGGCCCACAGCTCAAGCTGCGCCAGCGTCTGGTTGGAGAACGAACACGACATGACAAACGAAGGGTGACCCATCGCGCAACCCAGGTTTACCAGACGCCCTTCAGCCAGTACGATGATCTCTTTGCCGTCGATCTCGTACATGTCGACCTGCGGTTTGATCTGGCTCTTGGTGCTGCCGTAAGCGCTGTTTAACCAAGCCATATCGATCTCGTTGTCGAAGTGACCGATGTTACAGACAACGGCCTTGTCGCGCATGGCCTTGAAGTGCCGCTCCTTGATGATGTTGACATTACCAGTCGCCGTAACGAAGATGTTGGCGCGGGGAGCAGCCTCATCCATCGGTACCACTTCGTAGCCATCCATAGCGGCCTGTAGCGCACAGATCGGGTCGATTTCCGTCACCAGTACGCGGCAGCCAACGCCCCGCAGCGACTCGGCCGAGCCTTTGCCTACGTCGCCATAACCAGCAACAACGGCCACTTTACCAGCCATCATCAGGTCGGTAGCGCGACGGATGGCGTCGACCAGCGATTCGCGGCAACCGTATTTGTTGTCGAATTTCGACTTTGTTACCGAGTCGTTGACGTTGATCGACGGCAGATGCAGCGTACCGTTTTTCATCCGCTCGTACAGGCGGTGAACCCCCGTCGTGGTTTCTTCCGACAGCCCTTTGATATTCTGAATCAGTTCGGGATAGACGTCGAATACCATGTTGGTCAGGTCGCCACCATCGTCGAGAATCATGTTGAGCGGCTGACGATCTTCGCCGAAAAACAGCGTCTGCTCGATGCACCAGTTGAACTCTTCTTCGTTCATGCCTTTCCACGCGTACACCGGAATACCGGCAGCCGCAATGGCAGCAGCCGCGTGATCCTGTGTCGAGAAGATATTACACGACGACCAGGTAACGTCGGCACCCAGTTCGACCAGCGTTTCGATCAGCACGGCGGTCTGAATGGTCATGTGCAGGCAACCGGCGACGCGCGCACCAGCCAGCGGCTTCGACGGGCCGTACTCAGCCCGCAGTGCCATCAGGCCCGGCATTTCGGCCTCAGCCAGTTTAATCTCTTTGCGACCCCAGTCGGCCAGCGCGATGTCTTTTACTTTGTACGGAACGTACGTTGATGTTTGCATAATCGTGGTTGTAAGCTAGACGTCCAGTCGTTGCAGCAAACCCGGTGAGCCGATAGCTACCGGGGTCTTTCTTAGTAAAGTGCAAATCTACGCAAGTCCGCCAAAAAAGATGCCAGTCAGGGCGATACTTTAATGTTCCGGGGCCGTTTCGGCCGATCAGCCCCAGGCATCTATCCATCGTACTGATACTCAGTGCCCGTTTGCCATCGACTGGCCGGCAAAACACGACAGGCCGCGCTCCCTTCATTGTATAAGATTTGACGACAATGTGCGGGTCGGCACGTGCCGTCCGGTTGACTGCGCACAATGGCGTAACCGGCACAAATCCGCTGTTGGCCGCAATCATTTTTACGCACCAGCCCCGTTTTGTAGCTTTATCAAACGATGCATGTTTCTCCATTACCCCGCCGAATCGCCATTCACATACTCGCTTGTCTGGCGTTTCTGGCACTGCCCTACGTGTTTGCCCCGCACGGGCTGACGGGTCAGCTGAAGCTGATCGGGACGAGTCCGCACGAGCAGACAACGCTGCTGGGCTACCTGCTGATGCTGGCGTTTCTGTACCTGAACTACTACGTCCTGATTCCCCGGCTGTACTTTTCGTATCGGTACGGACTGTATACCGGGACGATGCTACTTGGTTTTCTAGCCATCGGGTTTGTTATGACGATCCGCGACCGACACGACCTGTTCGATAATCCGCCCCCGTTCAACCAGCCCCGTCAGCAGTCAGATCGACCGGGCTGGATGGTCCCACCGCCGGGCGCATTGCCGGCGCGGCAACCACCTCGCGCAGGCTCACCCGCTTATCCCATCCCCCCGTCTGGCAACACGGCAAAACCCGCCTACGGGTTTGAGCTGAACCAGGCTCTGTTTCTGTTTCTGGTGGGTGTGTTTGTTACGCTGTCGCTGCGGGTCAGTGGGCGATGGCGGCAAACGGAGCAGGAGCGCATTGCCTCCGAACTGTCGTTTCTGAAAGCACAGATCAACCCGCATTTTCTGTTCAACACCCTCAACAGCATCTACGCGCTGGCGATCGAGCAGTCGCCACACACGGCCGACGCGGTGGTCAAGCTGTCGTCGTTTATGCGCTACGTCACCCGCGACACGGGCAACGACTGGGTGCCGCTCCAGCGCGAGCTTGATTACATTGAGCAATACATCGATCTGCAACGGCTGCGGCTGGCCGACACCGCCACGGTGACGTATACCCTGACCGGATCAACGGCGGGTTTGCAGATTGCCCCGCTGCTGCTGATTTCATTCGTTGAAAACGCGTTCAAATACGGTGTCAATCCGGCCGTCGACTCACCCATTGACATGGTGGTCACGATTCAGGCCAGCCAGCTACACGTACACGTTTGCAACCGAAAAGTACGGCAGGCCACCTCGGCGGGCGAGTCGGGCGGTATCGGCCTGACGAATACCCGCGCCCGGCTTGCCCTGCTGTACCCGGATCGCCATACACTTCTTATCGCCGACCAGCCCGATACGTTTACGGTTGACCTAACCATCCAGCTTATATGATCCGCGCCATTGCTATCGACGACGAGCCGCCCGCGCTGCGCATCATCACGCACTTCTGCGCCATGCTCGAGTCCGTCGATCTGCTGCAAACGTTTACCCGTACCGACGAAGCCATGCAGTTTCTGGAAGCCAACCCGGTCGACCTGCTGTTTCTCGACATCAACATGCCAGCCATGACGGGGATCGAGTTTTACAAAGCTATGCCAACCCGGACTATGGTTGTGTTTACGACAGCTTACGCTGAATACGCCGTGACGGGCTTCGACCTGAGCGCCGTCGATTACCTGCTCAAACCGTTTACGCTCGATCGTTTCCGGCAGGCCATCGACAAGGCGGTCGGGCAACTCCAGCGACCGGTCGGTCCTGAGTCTGCGCCCGACCGCTTTCTGCACGTCCGGGCCGACTACAAGCTGTATCAGATTGCCCTGAGCGACATTCTATACGTCGAGGGGCTGGACGATTACCTGAAAATCCACGTGCAGACCGGCCCGCCCATCGTTGCCCGCATGACCATGAAAGCGATGCAGCAGAAACTTCCCGGCAGCGATTTCATCCGGGTTCACCGCTCGTTTATCATCCCGTTCCGGCGCATCGAAGCCGTACGCAACAAAGTCATTCAACTTGCCGGCCAATCCATCCCCATCGGTGCCAGCTACGAAGCCGATTTCTTTGAACGGTTCGGCTGATAGCTTACGGTGGGTGTAGCCTGGACCGGTCCGCCGGCGCGGGTCCACGTCCGGGTGGGCGCGTAGCGACCAAAAAGCTGCCGCCACGAGTAGTTGGCCTGACGGCCACCCGGACGTGGACGTCCAGGCTACACAAACCCGCCAGACTACACCACATACCCTAAACCGAAAACTTACTTCTTCTCGGCTGTTTCTTTCTTAGCCAGCGTTACCGTTTTGGGGTCGACGGTGATGTCGGTCAGGCGTTTGGCCACGTCAGCGGGCATCGACTCCTGATAGCGACCACCCAGTTGAGCGGCCAGGAATTTCTCGGCCGCTGCCAGCATCGCCATGTTGTTGACGGGTCGGGCGAAACCGTGGCCTTCGTCGGGTGCGCAGATGTACTGCACCGGGTAGTTGCGGTCGCGCAGGGCGATCACAATCTGGTCGGATTCCGCTTTGTTGACGCGCGGGTCGTTGGCCCCCTGCACTACCATCAACGGCGTCTTGATCTTATTCGCTGCGTTCAGCGGAGACTGCCGTTCGAGCTGGGCTTTACCCTCGGGCGTGTTGGGGTCGCCCATGCGCTCATAAAATTGCTTGCGACCCGCTTCCCAGTACGGCGGGATCGACTTGAGCAGCGTAATCAGGTTCGACGGGGCTACGATTGCCACCGCAGCCGCGTACAGATCGGGCGTAAACGTCACCCCGGCCAGCGTTGCATAGCCGCCGTATGAGCCACCCATAATCCCCACCCGTTTCGGATCGGCAATACCCTGACTGATGAGGTACTTCACGCCCCATGTGATGTCATCCTGCATCTTGTCGCCCCATTGCTTGTTGCCCGCGTTCAGGAATGCTTTGCCGTAGCCCGTCGACGCGCGGAAGTTGGGCGACAGCACGGCGTAGCCCCGGTTGGCCAGAAACTGGTGATAGGCATTGTAGCCATATTCATCCCGCCCCCAGGGGCCACCGTGCGGAAATAGAACAACGGGCAGATTCTTCGCCGGAACACCTTTAGGCAGTGTCAGGTAGGCCGGGATTTCCAGCCCGTCCGACGATTTGTAACGAACTACCGTCATCGGAGCCAGGTCAGCGATGGGCAGTTTTGGTCGGGGGCGGTACTGAAGTGTAAACTGTTTCGTTTTACGGTCGAGCAGGTAGACCGCGCCGGGATCGGTAGCACTCGTCGCCGAGACTAGCCACAACTGTTCGTCGGCGGTCGATGAGGTCGGGTACAGATCAGCACCGGGCAGTTTGGCCTGTATCAGGGCGAAGTCGCTTTGGTACGATTTGTCTTTCCAGCTGCGACGCAGGCGGTCGTCGACGTAAGCCGTGAAGATCGGCTCGTGGGTCACTTCGGACAGGGAAAGCTCTCCAAAATCGACGCGCTTTTGCGGGTCCATCTCCACCAGTTCCTCCTTGCCGGTAGCCGGGTCGAACAGCAGCAGTTGGGTCAGGTCGCGGTTGCCGGTATTGCTCACCAGATACACCCGCTTGTTGTCTTTGTGGAAGCCCGCCACATAACTCTCCTCCTCCAGCTTGTTGCTATATACCTTCACCAGCGAATCACCGTCGACGCGCAGGAGTTCGGTGCTACCGTCCTGTGGCGACCGGCTGGCCATACGCAGCTTATCGGCCCAGTCGAAATTCCAGCCTGAAATCCGGTCAGTGTTTTTGCGGATCAGCGTTTTTTCGCCGGTCGCGATGTTTAGTTTGTACAGATCGTGCCAGGCTTTGTCGCGGTCGTTCAGGCCGATGTACAGCGCGTTGGGATCGGTTTTCGGGACGTTGTAGATAAATACCCGAACACCTTTGAGCTGCGTCAGGTCGCGGGCGGTGGGCACGTCCTGCCCCGACTTCAGCGTCTCGGACGGGTCGACGGCGTAGACGTTAAAATTCTCGTCGCCCCCTTTATCCTGCGAATACAGCAGATATTTCCCATCGCGCGACCAGAAATAGCCGCGAACGGGCCGGGTCGTATCGGCGGTCATGGGTTTAGCGACGTCGAAGGGTTCGGTCGTTTTCTTGACCCAGATATTGCGGGTGCCTTTGTAAGGCTTGATAAACGACATGAACTTGCCGTCGGGCGAGAGCTGCGCACCCGCAATTTCGGGGTCACCGAAGATCAGTTGCCGGTCGATGAGAGCCGGTTGCTGCGCCTGCGTGGTCATGGGCAGCACCAGTCCGACGATCACCGCCAACCGATAAAGTACAGAGTTCATAAGAGGATGTGTTTTGGTTCTGTACGAAGCTAAAAAAAGCCGTTGATACAGTCTATAAATTTCTGTATCAACGGCTTATAAGTCCTTATGTATGGTGTGAGTTCGCGTCGACTCACGAGTAAGTAGCCTGGCACTATGTAGCCTGGACCTCCAGGTCCGGGTGCCCGTCAGGGCAATTAATCGTGGCGGCAGCTATTTGGTCGCTACGCGCCCACCCGGACCTGGAGGTCCAGGCTACATAGTGCCAGGCTACTTACTCGTGGCGGCAGCTTTTTGGCCTGACGGCCTCCAGACCAGGACCCACGCGGTGGCCGCCACGCGGTGGCCGCCACGCGGTGGCCGGTCTGGGCTACATTGCACATTACACCAGTTTGAATACCCAGACGGGTTGTTTGGCCAGCTGCTGCCGGACTTTTTCGGGAATGACAACGCTGACGCCATCAGCCGTTTTTGTCGTTTTCAAGGGCTGCTTCACCCCTAAAATCGTGATCGTTTTGGCCGATTTGGGCAGCGTCAGTTTGGCGGGGAGCATCGTTTCGGCGTCAGTAGGCAGGTACGACACGTACGACGCGCCGTTGCCCGATGTGAACGCCCACTGCCCCTGCCGGTAAGGTGCCATCGGCTTGGTACCGTAAATCGACTCACCGTTGACAGTCATCCAGTTGCCGATTTCTTTCAGCCGCGTATAAGCTTCTTCGTGCCACTCGCCATCGGGGCCGGGAGCGACGTTGAGCAGCAGATTACCGTTTTTGGCGACGATATCGACCAGTATCTGAATCAGCTTACGGGCGGGTTTGAAGTTTTCTTTTGGGATGTACGACCAGCTATCGCCCATCGTCATGCACGACTCCCAAGGGATAGGCAGGTACTTGTCGGGGATGGTCTGTTCGGGTGTGGCGTAGTTCTCAAATTCGCCTTCCACCGTCCGGTCGACGACGAGCAGACCAGGCTGATTTTTCCGGCCCATTGCCGCAATCCGGGCCATGTCGATGTCCTGATCGAACGGAATGGTTTTCTGCCAGCTGATCGTCGTATCGATGGTGTTGAAGGGCCGCACCCAGCCGCCGTCGAGCCAGAGAATATCGACTTTCCCGTAGCCCGTCATCAGTTCCTGAATCTGGTTGTAGGTAAAATCTTTAAACTTGGTCCACATCTCCGAGTGCTTCTTCGGGTCGTAGTTGACGTTGCGGTCTTTGGGCGGGAAGTAGGGCCACCAGTACGAATCCGTGTGCCAGTCGGGTTTGGAGAAGTACGTGCCGACCATAAAATTCTGCTTGCGGAAGGCGTCCAGAATTTCCTTCGTGACGTTGCTGCGGGGATTGGTCGAGAAGGGCGTTTTGGCGTCCGTGATCTTGTAGTCGGTCTGCTTGGTGTCGAACATGCAGAAGCCGTCGTGGTGCTTGGTCGTGAAGATCATGTACTTCATACCGGCCCCTTTGGCGGCTTCAGCCCAGCGCTCTGGGTTGAATTTCACCGGGTTGAACGTCGTCTGCAAGCCCTCGTAGCCTTTTTTGTAGTCAAAATAATTGGCAGCCGTCGGGCCTTTGCGTTCGCACCAGCCTTCGTCCTCCGGGCAGAGCGACCACGACTCCACGATGCCGCGTTCACTGTACGTCCCCCAGTGCATGAGCAGGCCGAATTTAGTGTCCTGCCACTGACTTAACTTTTGCTTCACGGCCGGATCGGTGGGGGCCATGTAGTGACTGTTGTTCTGTTCAGAATGCTGCTGCGCCGATGCGCCGATTGTCAGCATCAGGCCAATAGCGGTGAGCCAGTGGGCGTGTTTCATGTACGGTTGTATTGTGAGTTAGACTGGCAAAGGTAAGCCAGAAGAAAGAGGATAGATGTAAGAAGAAAAGTAGGCGGGCGGGCATCTATTGTCTTTCTTCTTACATCTATCCTCTTTCTTCCCACGCATCGGTTAGCTTTGTGGGAAACCGGCTCCAACAATAATCTACCCAAAAGGTTTAAAGCCGGTTAAAAAATATACCACTTTCCTAGACAATTGGCGCGATTTTGGCCGTTTAAGGATAGTCATCGCCTGTCAAAGCCCTGACCAGAATCAGCACGTTTAGTCAATGACCCACCCCTACTTCGTTTGTAATTTCTTGACAGTTAACCGCTTCACCCCCAACCGGGCGACGTGGCTACTGGGTAGCAAACGACTGATATTGTTGTTGATCGGCCTGCTTATCGGTACCGGATCGGGTCTGGCGCAGACACCCCCCGCCCGCCGGGGAGCCGCTGGCCGTCGGCAGCAGGCACTGACGGATTCGGCCCGCGCCGATGCCCGGCGTCGCGCTCAGTTCCGGGCCGACTCGGTCAAACAGGTCAATCAGAACCGTACCGACAGCCTGCGCGCGCTGCGGTCAGCCAACCGCCGACCAACCGTCAACTGGCCCGACCGCCGGGCCACCCGCTTCTCGGATCGGCCCTCACGGTCGCCCTTCATCCTGCGCGACCCCAAAGGCGTGTCGACCGATTTCCTGCTCAGCCCCGACGGGCGCGTGGGGGTATCGGAGCGTGTTCGTTCGGGCGTGTCGCTGTCGGGGGCACCCATGCAAAACAACGTACAGGGGCAAACAAACGGCATCTCCCCAGGCGTCTCTACGCCAGGTAGTACGACTGCCCCTGTTGTGATGCCGGTTACACTGCCACCGGGCGAGCCGCTGCCGGGGGTGGTGCTGCCGCCTTCTCAGTTCGGGATGCCCTTCCGCCCTTCGGAAACGATTCCCTTTTCGACCTACAACCAGTTACAGAATGATCGGGTACAGCGGAGCATCTGGCGCGACTACGGGGCCAGCAGCGACGGGCAGAACGCCCTGACGGGTCGGGGCCTGTTTCCTAAACTCGAACTGCCCCCGCTGGTCGACCGGTTGTTTGGCGGCAGCACCGTCGACTTCAAACCCAACGGCTTCGTTACGCTCGACTTCGGTTACCTCTACCAGTTTATCGATAACCCCGTTATCCCGGTGCGGCAGCGTCGGAACGGCAACTTCCTGTTCAATGAGCAGATCAGTATCAACTTCAACGGTAAGATCGGCGAACGGCTGGGGATACTGGCCAACTTCGACACCAAAGCCGCGTTCAACTTCGAGAACGCGCTGAAGGTCAACTACCGGCCCGGTGGTGGCCTGCCCGCTTTGGGTACCGGCGGATTGCCGGGCGTTCCCAACCTGCCCACTGCCCCCACCCTGCCCGGCATGAACGGGCAACTGCCTAGCCCCGGTCAGTTTCAGCCGCAGAACGAGAGCATCATTCAGGGGCTGGAAGTGGGCAACATCAGCTGGGCTGTCAACAGTCAGCTGATTCCGGGGGTGCAGAATCTGTTTGGGGTAAAAACGCAGTTACGCTTCGGCAAACTCAACGCCACGGTCGTCGCGTCGCAGCAGCGGTCACGCAAGAGCGAGATCGTGATTCGGGGCGGGACCTCGAACCGGCCGTTCGAGATTCGCGCCGATCAGTACGACGAAAACCGGCACTTTTTCCTGTCGCAGTTTTTCCGCAGCAACTACGAACGGTCGCTGAAAACGCTGCCGCAGGTGACGTCGGGCGTCAATGTGACGCGGGTGGAGGTGTACGTGACCAACCGCACCAACACGACCGAGACACTACGCAATATCGTCGGCTTTCAGGACCTGGGCGAAGGTAATCCGTACAATACGGCCAACCCCAACCTGCAACCGATCAACACCCGGTCGGTCGCCGACAACAACGCCAACGGCCTGTATCCCAAGCTGACCAGTAATCCCACCGCGCCCTTCCGGCAGGTCGATCAGACGACGGAAGCCCTGACCACTAATTTTGGCCTGACCAAAGGCACTGACTTCGACTTTCTGCGCGGAGCCAAGCGCCTGACCGACCGCGACTTCAAGCTCCAGCCCGAGCTGGGGTACATCTCGCTCATCACCCCGCTACGCAACGACGAAGTGCTGGCCGTGGCGTTTGAATACACCTACCAGGGTCGGCGGTATAAGGTCGGTGAACTGACCGAAGACTACCAGTCGCGGGAAGCCAGCGAAGTGCTGGTGCTGAAGCTGCTGAAGTCGGCCACGCTGCGCAACAACCTGCAACTGCCCATGTGGAACCTGATGATGAAAAACATCTATTCCATCAATACGGGCCAGATTTCACGACAGGGATTTCAGCTGCGCGTGATCTACAAAGACGACCTGACGGGTATCGACAACCCCAATTTGCAGGAGGGCGTACTGATTCAGAACAAGCCGCTGATCCGGGTATTCGGCCTCGACCGGCTCAATCAGCAACTCGACGCACAACCCGACGGCAACTTCGATTACGTCGAAAACATCACGATCAACAGTACGCTCGGCAAGGTTATTTTCCCGGTGCTCGAACCGTTCGGCTCGTACCTGAATACCCAGTTTACCAATGGTGAAGAGAACCTGCGGGCCAAATATGTCTTTAGCCAGTTGTACCGCACGACCCTGGCCGATGCCCAGCAGATCGCCGACAAAAACAAGTTCTTTTTGAAGGGTGCCTTCCAGTCGGGCAACGGGGCCGAAGTACAGCTGCCCTACGGCGTCAATGAGCAGTCGATCACCGTGACGGCGGGGGGCGTTCCGCTGGCACCGGGGGCCGATTACGTGTTTGAAAGTCAGACGGGGCGGCTGCGGATCATCAACGAGAGCGTGACCAACTCGGGCCGCGAAATCCGCATCGGCTACGAACAGCCCGACCTGTTCCAAAACCAGATTCGGACGCTGATCGGTACGCGGCTCGACTACGCCATCAACCGCGACATCAGCATCGGCTTTACGGCCATGCACATGAAAGAAACCCCCGCCGGGTTCCTGACCCGCGTAGCGCTGGGCAACGAGCCGGTCAACAACACAATTCTGGGCATCAACGCCAACATCCGCAAAGACCTGCCCGGCCTGACCCGCCTGCTCGACAAGCTGCCCAACGTGCAAACCAAAGAGATGTCGACCATTCAGGCATCGGGCGAAGTGGCGCAGCTGCTGCCGGGCACCAACCCCCGCGCCCGCAACGAAAGCTACCTCGACGATTTTGAAGCCGCCCGGACCATCTTCGACCTGACGCGTCAGCCCACGCGGTGGCGGCTGGGCAGCACCCCGCAGCAGTTTCCGCAGGGCTCATTCCAGAATCCGCTCGAATCGGCCTACAACCGCGCCCGGATGTCGGTCTACTCCGTCGACCCGTCGCTCTACACGCCCGGTCAGGTGGGAGTAGCCTCGAACATCGACCCGGACGAAGTGAACCGGTACGCGTACGAACGGTATTTTCTACCGCAGGATCTGTTTCCCGGTCGGTCAGTGCGCGTGGTGAACCTGCCCGAGAGCATCCTCGACGTGTCGTATTTCCCGGCGGAGCGGGGCATGTACAACTACAACCCCAACCTGCGCGCCGACGGTACACTGAACAATGACCCGCGCCAGAACTTCGGTTCGGTCACACGGGCTATCGCGTCGGACATTGACTTCGACAACGCCAACATCGAAAACCTGACGTTCTGGCTGATGGACCCGTTTGTACAGGGTGAAGCCGGTAAAGTCCGGTGGAGCGCAGACCCCAGCAAAAACGTCAATAACACGACCGGTGGCCGACTGATTTTTAACCTCGGCGACGTGTCGGAGGACGTGATGAAAGACAGCCGCTACGAATTTGAAAACGGCTACCCCATCGATAGTTTGGCTGACCCGCGCATCAACGGCGGCACCGACAATACCGCCTGGGGCCGGGCACCTCGTCAGCAGTTCGTGACCAACGCGTTCCAGAGTGCAGGCCGCGATCAGCAGGACATCGGCCTCGACGGGCTGGGTAGCCGCGTGAGCAACGGCGAACAGCAGAAATTCAGCAACTACCTGAATCAAATCCGGAACGTAGTAACCGATCCCTCTGCGCTGTCGGCCATCCTGAACGACCCATCGGGCGACGATTTCAAGTTTTACCTGGGCGAAGAAGCCGACCGGGAGCGGTATATCGTGGCGCGGTACAAGCAGTTTATGGGGATGGAAAACAACTCCCCTGAAAACACCACGACTAACCAGTTTCTGACACCGGCGTCGACCACGCTACCCGACATCGAAGACCTCAACATCGACAACACCATCAACGACACCGAAGCCTATTACGAGTACGAACTGGGTCTGCAACCCGGTCAGCTGGAAGTGGGTAAGGGGTACATCGTCGATAAAGTGACGGTACCGGCCGCGTCATCAGGTGGGGTACCCGTTACCTGGTATCAGTACCGTATCCCGATTCGCGAATACCTGCGCAAAGTGGGCAGCATCAATGGCTTCAAGTCGATCCGGTTTATGCGGATGTATTTGACGGGCTTCTCGCAGCCGGTCGTGCTGCGCTTCGCTCAGTTGCAGATGGAAGCCAACCAGTACCGCAAGTACACCGGTGACCTGAATCAGCGCGGCTTGCAGGAAGTGCCCGAACCCTACGACGCCCAGTTTACGGTATCGACGGTAAACGTGGAAGAAAATAGTAGTCAGCCAGTTAGTACCACCACCGGCAGTGGTACTACCCCCAACAACGACAATAAATACGTCTACACCGTACCACCGGGCTACGTCCGCGACCGCGATTACACGCAGGTCAACACGGTGGAGCTGAATGAGCAGTCGATGCGGATGAGCGTGACTAACCTGCGCGACGGCGACTCGCGGGGGGCCTTCCGCAACACCAATTTCAACCTGCTGTTCCGGCAGTCGATGCGCATGTTTATCCACATGCACAACCCTAGCAACACCAGCGGTACCGTGTCGGCCTTTGTCCGGCTCGGCACCGACTATACCGACAACTACTACGAGATCGAAGTACCGAATTTGCAGGCCACCCGCGACGGCGTAACGGGCGATATCAACGACGAGAATTTCCGGTTGCAGGTATGGCCCGAAGCCAACAACCTCGACATTGCCTTCGAGGAACTGGTCAACCTGAAAGCGCAGCGCAACCTGCAACTGACCCGCCGGACCGGCCTGCCCTTTTCAGCCCGATCGGCCAACCAGAAATACATCATTACGGTCGTGGGCAACCCCGATCTGAGCGCTGTGCAGTCGGTGATGATCGGGATGCGCAACCCCAAACAGGCCGGCGACGGCGAACGGGCCGAAACGTTTACGCTGTGGGTCGATGAGATGCGGGCCTACGGCTACGATCAGCACGCGGGAACAGCCGCCATTGCCGCCGTCAACATGAAGCTGGCCGACCTCGGTACACTGACGGCGTCGGGCCGGATTCAGACGTTTGGTTTTGGTGGTGTGCAGACCCGCATCGGCGACCGTGCCCTCGAAACGACGACCGAGTTCAGCGTAGCCTCGGCCCTGTCGGTGGGTAAGTTTCTGCCCGCCAAGTGGGGATTGCAGATTCCGCTCTACCTCAACTACGACCACCGCAACATAACCCCCCACTTCGACCCGCTCGACCCCGACGTACCGCTAACGACGTCGCTGTCGACCCGCCCCGAATCCGACCGGGGGGCTTATAATCTGCTGGTGCAGGACAACACCACCCGGCGCGGCTATAATTTTTCCAACGTCCGGAAGATCAAGACCAATACCAACGCCAAAGCGCACTTCTGGGACGTCGAGAACTTCGCCCTGACGTACGCCTTCAACGATGTCAAACGCACCAACATTCTGACGCAGGAGTACATTCAGCAGCAGAACCGGGGCGGGTTGTCGTACACCTTCGCGGCTCAGCCCAAAACGTTCGAGCCGTTCCGCAACAAAGCGTCGTTTGAAGCCCCGTACCTGCGCTGGCTCAAGGATTTCAATCTGACGCCCCTGCCGTCACTGGTGTCGCTGCGGACGGACCTGGACCGGAGTTTTATCAAAACGCAGCTGCGTAACTCCGACCTGACGACCTCCGGTATTCTGCCACAGTACGAAAAATACTTCCTGTTCAATCGCTATTACGACCTGACCTGGAACCTGACGCGCAGCCTGATTCTGACCTACCACGCGCAGGCTAACGCCATCATCGACGAACCGGCGGGCGATATCGACACGCAGGCTAAACGCGACTCGATGCTTAACAGCCTGAAACGGTTCGGCCGACTGAAAAACTACGTGCAGGACATCCGGGCTACCTACCGCCTGCCGCTCGACAAAATTCCGCTGCTCGACTGGATGGCCGCCGACGCCGTGTATGCGATGGGCTACCAATTCCAGGCCAACTCCTACGGCATCGCCGATTCGCTCAACGTACCGTTTGGCAATGTGCTGCGCAACAACCGCGAACGGGGCATTACCGGCCGCGTCGACCTGATCCGGCTGTACAACAAAATCCGCTACCTGCGTTTCGCCAACACCCCCGCGCCGATTCGGAAAAACTTCGCCCGTAACCCCGGCGACATCGAAGAGATTGAACGGGGTGAAAGCAAAATCCTGAAAAACTTCACCCGCGCCCTGCTTACCGTTCGCGGCATCAACTTCTCGTACACGGTGCAGGAATCGACCATCCTGCCGGGCTTCCTGCCGACGCCCCGCTTCTTCGGGCTCGACCGCAACGGCGCACCGGGCCTGGGCTTCGTGCTGGGCGGACAGGATCGGAGTATCGCCTACAAAGCGGCCGACAAGGGCTGGCTGTCGCCGAGCACGGTGCAGAATACAGCGTTTCAACAAAACCTGTCGCGCAACTTCAACGCCCGCACCACGCTGGAGCCGTTCAAAGATTTCCGGATGCAGGTCGAATGGCGGCTGAGCCGAACCGATGCGTACCAGGAATATTTCCGGCCAGCCTCGATCGGTGGCCCGTTTGAGACGCAGACACCGGTGCGCAACGGGCAGTTTTCGATGTCGTTCTGGTCGTTTCGTACCGCCTTTACCGGCCTGCGGGGCGACAATACCTCACCGATCTTCGATGAGTTTGCTAAAAATCGCCAGTATTTCCTCGACCGGCTGACGGCAGAAAATCCCGAGACGAGAGGTAAGTACGACAAGAATTCGCAGGACGTACTGATTCCGGCTTTCTTCTCGGCCTACAGCGGTCAACCGAAAGAAAAAGCACAGTTGTCGCCGTTCTATAGTTTTCCGTTGCCCAACTGGCGCGTCGACTACAACGGGCTGTCGGGTCTGTCGCTGATTCGTAACAAGTTCAGCGCCTTTACCATCACCCACAGCTACACGTCGAACTACAGCGTGGGTAACTTTATCTCGAATCTTGATTACGGCGCAGCTTTCGTGAACCTGTCGGTGCAGGGATACCCGCTGGCGTCGGCGGTCAATCAGCTGGGGCAGTACGTGCCGGTGTTTGCGATGAGCACGATTACGATGTCGGAGAAGTTTGCGCCGATGCTGGGGGTCCAGTTTCAGACCAAAAGCCGGGTAAGCGGTCGGCTCGAATACAACCAAAGCCGCGACGTGGCGCTGAATCTGTCGAACGCGCAGGTAGCCGAACTGACCAACAAAGACCTGACGGCGTCGGTGGGGTTCACACGGCAGAATATCCGTATCCCGTTCCGCATCAACGGAGCGTACAAGAAGCTGAAAAACGACCTGACATTCTCGATGAACCTGACCCTGCGCGACACCCGCGCCATTCAGCGCAAACTCGATGCGGAGCAGACGATCACGGCTGGTAACGTCAATTTTCAGCTGCGCCCGCAGGTCAGCTACATCGTTAGCCGCCGACTGAATCTGAACTTCTACTTCGACCGCACCTTCAACGATCCGCTCGTGTCGAACTCGTTCCGCCGGGCTACCACCGCCGGGGGTATTCAGGTCAAATTCAATCTGGCTGAGTAGTGCGTACCCTGTAGCCTGGACCTCCAGGTCCGGGTGGACGCGCCAGCGGCCTAAAAGCTGCCGTTTCGAGTAACGCGCTCAGCAGACACCCGGCTGTATGTCACAGCTATGGTAACTGGCAAATCGATTTCCTCACTAGTGTGCGTTGTGCCATTTGTTTTGTGTGGTCGCTTTGTTGGCCGCTAGCGCGTCCACCCGGACGTGGACCCGCGCCGGCGGACCGGTCCAGGCTACAGGTCTGGAGGCCGTTAGGCCAAAAAAGTTGCCACCCGAACTAGTTAGCCTGACGGCTACCAGACGTGGACGTCCAGGCTACAGGGCTGGAGGCCGTTAGGTCAGAAAGGCTGGCAACTGAATCAGTTAGCCTGGCGGCTACCAGACCTGGAGGTCTGGGTTACACGCTCTTGGCTGCGTGAC
The DNA here is from genome assembly GCA_964581865.1 of uncultured Spirosoma sp. Taxonomy (GTDB): domain Bacteria; phylum Bacteroidota; class Bacteroidia; order Cytophagales; family Spirosomataceae; genus Spirosoma. Next base: position 314,247 of record CAZOQC010000001.1, on the reverse strand, counting down.
GATTCCACAGTTCTTCGGCCGGGATGAGCAGTTCGAACCGGGTTCCTTGCCGCCCATCGACGTGGATGATGCCGCTGAGTTGCCTGCTTAACGATACGATCAGCCGGTGCCCAAACGAATTGCCCCGACCCCACAACTGCGTGTCGATGCCCGGCCCGTTGTCGTGTACGACGAGTTGAAGTGACGTATGGTGTTCGTCCGTTGCCGGGCTGTCGGCAGGCGGGCCGAAGCGGATAAACAGACGGGGCTTGTCTACGCTATGGTAGGCGTATTTGAATGCGTTTGTCAACAGTTCATTGAGTATCAACCCAATCGGCACGGCCACGTCGACGTCGAGTTGCAGGGGGGTTACGTCCATCTCGACATCAATATCGGCAGGTGAGAAGTTATAAGCCCGCATCAGTTCATAAGCCAGTTCCCGGATGTATTCCTGCATATTCAGGCGGCTTACGTTGTCGCTCTGATAGAGTCGGTGGTGAATCATCGCCATCGCTTCAACGCGTAACTGCCCGTCGAGTACGGCCTGTGCGGCTACTTTGTCCTGCAACCGGCTCGACTGAAGCCGCAGCAGACTGGAAATGATGCTGAGGTTATTTTTAACCCGGTGGTGCAGTTCCTGCATCAGCGTTTTCAGTTGATCGGTCTGCTGGCTGATCTGCGTGTTGTTGGCCGATATGGTCCGGTTGGTGTCGGCCAGTTGCGCGTTCGCACGCTGAATCGTGCGGTACTGCCAGAAGAGCAGCCCCAGCAGTATGGCCAGCACCGACGCCCCTCCGATCAGCCACCAGAGCTGGTGACGCTGTCGCTCATTGTCGGTAGCCAGTTGCCCGATCTGAGCCTGCTTTCTGGCCGTCTGGTAGCGGGTTTCCACTTCGATCAGTTGTCGATTTTTCTCCAGCGTCACGATGCTGTCGCGGAACGTTATGTACTGCCGGTGGTAGGTTAGTGCCTGTTTGTAATTACCCTGATGCTCGGCAATACGCGTCAGGGCATCGTAGACGTCCTTCTGTGTCGTAAGCGCTTCGCCCGATTGTGGTGCCTGCTCCAGGGCCAGCCGGGCGTAGGTAATCGCTTCGGCCGGGCGATTCAATAGCAACAATGTAAGGGGCAGATTTACATACACGGCTTCTTCAAGGGCTTTCTCGTTGGCTTTTCGGGCCCAGGCCAGACAAGTCCGCAAGGCCCGCTCCGACTCAACTGGCCGACCGGCGTTTTTCAGCGTGATCGCCCGGTTGAGCAGCAGCACGTAATACCCCCAGTCCTCGTTGATTTGCCGGTATAACCGGAGTGCTTTTTCGCTGTACGCCAGCGATTGGGAACGATGGCGGGCGTTGTCATAGTAGTTCGCCATGTTCGACAGCGCATCGGCCTCCGCCCCGACCAGCTTATACCGCTGCGCTTCGGCCAGCCCCGCCCGGTAGTAATTACCCCGGTTTGTTTCGTCGCTGACGCGTTCGTAGACGTGCCCGATCATAACCAGCAGGTTCGACACCTGCCCGTGATTTCCGGCCTGCCGGTGCAGCGCGATAGCCTGCTGAAAGTAGCGCAGGGCGGCAGGGAATTCGCTCCGCTGCTTGGCCAGGTAGCCCATCGACCGGTACACGTTTCCCAGCACAGCAGGCTTACCCGTCTGGGTAGCCAGCCGCAGTGCATAGTGCAGCAGTGAATCCGCGGCATCGAACTGCCCCATATCAACAAATCTGTCGGTGGCCTTTCGGCAGATTTTTATCTGTACAGTATCGGGTTTCAGCGCAATAGAATCGAGAACGACCCGCGCCGACTGCGCCCACAGCGATATATTCGTGGTAAGCAGAAAAGCCAGTAATGCTATAAGGCGCGCCATGAATTGGGGAAAAGGCGTAAAACTATTTAAAAGTGAACAGTCACGTATGATGGATTGCTAAATAATCGAACCGTGTATGTAAAATGCATAAATTTGGTTGTCAACGAGTTATCTTTTGACAGACCGGTGGAACTGCCAGTTAGCTCATCGTATGGCTTGTCTGTAGCTGATGGGGTGCCGCATAAACACAGGCTCATCACCGGGCCAATCACTGGTATCCGCCGGATTTGGCTGGTTGCTACAGGGTCCGTTTCATCTGAATATTGCACCGCTCATACGGCGAAGCCGGTCCCTTGACACGCTCAAAACCCAGCTTATGGTACAGGCTGATGGCTGGCTTCAGTATCGTGTTGCTTTCCAGATACACCGTTTTGGCCCCCATGGCTTTCGCTTTTTCCAGCACCGCCTGCCCCAGCAGCCAGCCCACGTGCTTACCCTGGGCGCGGGGCGAAACCGCCATCTTCGCCAGTTCGTAGGTGTCGTCGTCCATTTTCAGCAGCGCACAGGTGCCAACCGCTTCACCGTCGTACAGCGCCATCAGAATGCAGCCGCCCGGCCGTAGAATCTTTTCATCCGGGTGGTCAAGCGTCTGATAGTCGGCGGCTTCCATAGTAAAATAGGTGGTGATCCACTCCTGATTCAGCTGCCGAAACGAGTCATGGTACGACTCCTCGTAGGGAACGATCTCGACCCGGCTGCTTTCGCGCTGTTTGCGCTGCTGACTGGTGCGGGCCAGCATACCCCGCTGGTCGAGCAGGTAATCCAGCTCATCGAGTGCCCGCCAGATGTCGTGTTGCATCTGCGCCAGTAGCTCATCAACTACGTGGGCAACATCGGTAATTTGCTGCTGGAGAAGCGGTGCCTGCTGTTGCGCTTTTTCCGACAGCGTAATCATTGTTTTTCGCCCGTCATTCGCCGATTTGGCGACGTGTACATAGCCCCGCGCCTGCATCTCTTTTATGATCTGGCTGACCGACGCCTGCGAATGACCAATAGACTCGGCCAGTTGAACAACCGACTGATTATCCTGCTGGATCAGGGTATAAAGCACGGGAAACCACCTCGGTTCGATATCAAGACCATATAACTGGTATATTTTGGCTGCTTCCTGCGTCAGCCGATCACTGGTTTGCCGCAGTCGGCTCCCCAGCGCCATCGATCCGGTCTTTTGAAAAAAGTTATTTTGCATAAGCATTTATATAAAAATTTATGCAACTAACAGAATAAGTGAGTCCGTTGCAAATGCGGGTAGCAATACCGTATTTTGCGACCATAAATCACGTACCTGAAATGAATTTCCCCGCAGAACTGAAATATACCCAGGACCACGAGTGGATTCGGCTGGAAGCCGACGGAACGGCCGTTGTTGGCATCACGGATTTTGCGCAGCACGAACTGGGCGACATCGTTTTCGTCGACGTATCGTCGGTTGGTCAGTCGATGGCGCAGGGCGACGTATTTGGCTCGGTCGAAGCCGTTAAAACGGTATCGGACCTGTTTCTTCCCCTGGACGGCGAGATTCTGGAACTCAACAGCGCGGTCGAGAAGAAGCCCGAACTGCTGAACAGCGACCCCTACGGCGATGGCTGGATCATCAAGATCAAACCCGCCAGTACAGATTTCGACAGTCTGCTTAGCGTTGATGCCTATCAGGAACTGGTGGGAGCCTGATCGTTCTGACTATATACCACTAAAAAAGGCTCCACCAGCACCGCGCCGGGGGAGCCTTTTTTATGAAAACGCAACGAGCAACTTTCTTCATGAACCTATTTATTCGCGCGGCCCGGATTGTTGACACAAATTCGGCTTACGACGGGCAAACGGTCGACCTGCTGATCGAAAACGGCCTGATCCGGCAGATCGGCGTTGGTCTGTCGGCTCCCGACGGTATCCGGTTAATCGAAGGCGATAATCTGCACGTATCGACGGGCTGGCTCGATATGCGGGTACTGGCGCAGGACCCCGGCTATGAGCACAAGGAAGACCTCACGAGCGTATGCCGGGCGGCAGCGGCCGGCGGCTTTACCGACATTGCACTACTGCCCAATACCCAGCCTGTGGTCGACGCGAAAGGTACGCTGGGTTATGTGCAGCGAATGAGCGACGGACTCGGCGTGCGGGTGCATGCGCTGGCAGCCGTGACGAAGGGAGCCGCCGGGGTCGACTTTACGGACATGATGGACCTGCACCATGCCGGGGCGGTCGCTTTCTCCGATGGGACCCATTCGCTGCAAAGCCCCGATCTGCTGCTGAAAACGCTACAGTACCTGCAACCCATCGGCGGACTGCTCATCAATCAGTCCGAAGAAGCCACGCTGACCCGCTACGGGCAGATGCACGAAGGGGTTCAGAGTACACTGCTGGGGATGAAGGGCATACCGGCGCTGGCCGAGGAAATTGCCATCGAGCGCGATCTGCGACTGCTGGCCTACGTGCTGGACACCGAACCCGACGCAACCGGACCGCAGCCGCCAATGCTTCACTTCTCGACGCTGTCATCGGCCCGGTCGGTCGAGCTGATCCGGCAGGCGAAGGCACAGGGCTTACCCATTAGCTGCGACGTAGCGGTTCATCAGCTGGTGTTCACCGATACAGACCTGGCGGGTTTCGATACCAACCTGAAAGTAAAACCACCGTTCCGGTCAGCCGCCGACGTCGACGCGCTCTGGGCCGGGCTGGCCGATGGCACCATCGACGCCATCGTGTCGGACCATACCCCGCAGGATGCCGAAAGCAAAAATCTGGAATTCGATCTGGCGGAGTTCGGCATCATCGGGCTGGAAACGGTCTTCGCCGTGCTGATGACCCACAACCGCAACCTGCCCCTATCGCTACTAATCGACCGGTTGGCTACCCGGCCCCGGCAGATTCTGCGGTTACCTGCCGCCCATGTCGCTGAGGGTGAACCCGCCACGCTCACCCTGTTCGACCCCGCTCAGTCGTGGACTTACGCCAGAACGCTGTCGAAGTCGCACAACTCGCCGTTGCTGGGCAAGACCCTCACGGGTCGGGTGCTGGGCACGGTGATTGGTTCGACGTTTCACGGTTAGGAAACGGGTTGATTATATTGTCCCCGGCAGCTTCCAGCCACTTCGGCGGTCCGATGCCGGGGACAACATACAGTTAGTGGTTAAGGTTTGCTGTGCTATTGCCAGTTTCATCTGCGTGGTACGTCTTTCATCAAACGCCCCCAACTTGGCAGCAACAGTAAACGTTGACCCACAAACTTTGAACAAATTACCATGAACACCTTTCTGTCTTATTTCAATAACCCGCTGCTGAAGTACCCGTTTCTGGGGGGGCTGATTACCGGGTTTCTCTGCTTCGTCTATTTCCTGTCGCTCTACGCGCTGGGCATTCCTCCGCTGGGCAACATTCGCGTGCTCGACTTTGGCATCGTTATCATCATGATGATCGCCACCGTCTGGTACTACCGCAAGCACGTCGGGCACGGCACGCTGCACCTGTGGGAAGGCATCACGATCTGCTACGTACTCAACACGATCGCTGCCCTGATGACGGGCTGGCTCATTTACTTTTTCGTAACCGCCGTCAACCCCGGCGTCTTTGCCGAGTACGTCATCAACTCGAAGAAACTCCTGCTCGAAGGCAAAAAACAACTGATCGATCAGTTTGGACCGGAGACGTTTGCTGAACAGTGGCAGAAGGTAAGCGCTATGACACCCGGCGTGCTGATGCCCGACGAAATGACAAAGAAAACCGCCCTGGCCGTGTTGCCGGTGCTGATTATTTCGTTGCTATTCCGCAAACAGGATTACGGTATTTACCGGCAGTAGTTACTTTCTATTCTCCCTGTAGTCAATCATTTTTCTCACGCTAGCACCATGAACGAACAGCCTTCTTCAGCGCGCATCGCCCTTAAATGGGGTGGTATTCTCGGTCTTGTCCTGATCCTGATTACCCTGATTATGTACATGACCACACCGGCAGGTAACCCTGGCTTTTCAGTCCTGACGCTGGTGGCGATGACCGCCTTCCTGGCGCTGGGTCTGCTGGAATACCGACGGGCAAACGAAGGGTTTATTACCTACGGTGAAGGGATGGGGATTGGCGCACTCCTGTCGGCGATAGCGGGTCTGCTGTCGTCGGTGTTTATCACGTTCTACAACGTAGTCATCGACCCGACAATTCAGCAGCGCACCATGGAAGCGGCCCGCGAACAACTGGAAAAGAACAACATGGATGACGACCAGATTGACAAGGCGATGGAGCTGGCGCAAAAATTTCAGTCGCCGGGTTTCGTTTTTGTATCGGGCATCTTCGGTACCATCATCATGGGCGTACTGCTGACACTGATCGTTGCGGCCGTCGTACGCCGAAACCGTCCCCTGTTCTAAACTGCGTCAGACGGCGCAACCTACACCCCAACCGCTCTCCGTGCTGGCTATTTTTCGCAAAGAAGTCAATCAGTTTTTCTCGTCGCCCATTGCGTACATCATCATGGCCGTTTTCCTGACGGCCGTTGGCCTGATGCTGTGGGTGTTTCCCGACACGAGCCTGCTGGAAGCCGGGTACGCCGACCTGTCATCGTTTTTCAGCCTGACGCCTTATGTGCTCCTGTTTCTGGTACCGGCTGTTACGATGCGCACCATCGCCGATGAAGTTCGTGGCGGCACACTCGAATGGATACTGACCAAACCCGTCAGCCGGTGGGGCATTGTGGGGGGCAAATTTCTGGCCTGCTGGCTGCTGGTACTGATTACCCTCCTCCCGACGCTGCTGTATTACCTCACGCTGTATCAACTTGGTTCACCGGTCGGCAACATCGACTCGGCGGGGGTGTTTGGGGCGTATACGGGACTGCTGCTGCTGGGGGGTGTGTTTGTCGCGATCGGGATGTGGGCGTCGTCGCTCAACGACAATCAGGTCGTTGCTTTCGTGCTGGGCGTCTTTTTATGCTTTCTGCTGTACGTTGGGTTGGGGGCCGTTGCCAGCTTACCGATACTGGGCAGTCTGGGGTATTACGTGGGGTATTTCGCCCTCGACGAGCAGTACCGGGCGCTGGGTCGTGGCCTGATCGATTCCCGTAACGTGATTTATCTATTGAGCCTGATGGGCTTCTTCCTGTGGCTGACCGTAAATCGACTAAGCCGATAAACGGAAAGTAAGGTATAGCGGTTATCGACCCGCTGGATACAACGCTATGAATACAACGAATCTGAAAAAACTGCTGTTGATTGCGGCTATCGGCTGGACAATCATCATGTTTATTGGCTGTTCGTGGCCGGGGGAGAGCGTTCCTGAATCGCTTTCGAACAGCGACAAACTGACGCACATTGGCATCTTTGCTGCGTTCGGTTTTCTCTGGCGACTCACGGGGCAAAGCATGGCTAAAGTGTTGCTGGCGGGTATTCTTTACGGGGTCCTGATCGAGATCTGGCAGGGCATAATGCCGATCAACCGGTCCTGCGACCTCGCCGATGCCGTCGCTGATGCCGCCGGCGTTTGCATTGGCCTGCTGCTCGCCCTGCCCGTCGGTCGGTATCTGGCGAAAATCGGTTAAAGGCCATCTGGCTATACATACGCCTTGTCTCTGAGCGGTTGATCAGGAGTTGGCTGTGTCAGAGCTGGCCCTACCCCGTCCCCTTAGCGGTTGTTTGGGAAATCGTTTTTGTCATCCCGAGCCTGCGAGGGATCTTCGCTAACAGGCGTTTTCTTGCTCCTAGCGAAGATCCCTCGCAGGCTCGGGATGACAAAAAAAGGAGGATTTTGACGGGGATCACGAAAATCTAAACAGTTTCTCAAAGTATGCGATCGGCTGGCTACGTTTCGACAAAACCGGCTGACGCAGGCAGTGGTCATATCCCATGCCGGACGGCAAACTGAATCAGATCGGTGACTTTCGTGATACCCAGTTTGAAATGGATGTTTTTACGGTGCGTCTTCACTGTTTCGACACTGATGTGCATCCGGGCGGCAATCTGCTCATTGTTCAGCCCCTCCCGAATCAGCGCCACGACCTCCACTTCCCGAAAACTCAGGTTTAACCGTCGGGCAAATTCGTCGCCGAAGGCATCGTCGGTGGGCGCGGCTTTGTTTATCAGGTCGCTGGCAAAGTGCCTTTCGTTGGCCAGTACCGCGCGGATACCCCGCAGTAGATCAGTCGTTTTTGCTTCCTTGAGCATATAGCCATGCAGCCCCGCCCGGCGGGACTCATCCTGTAGTCTGGCCTGGTTATACATCGTCAGCATCATGATCCGGACGGCGGGGAAGCTGGCCAGGATCGTCTTACCCAGATCGATACCGTTGCTGTGGTTGAGGTTGATGTCGAGCAGAATCAGGTCTGGGCTGGTACGATGAATGGTGGGCAGCGCGTCGGCCGCGTCGAATACCTGTCCGCAAATCTGTAGGTCGGGCTGAGCGCTCAGCAAACTAACCAGCGCGTCGTTGAAAATACGGTGATCGTCAATCAGGAGCAGGCGGGCGGGGTTGGGTCGATTCATGAGCGAGGAGTGGGTAGGTGATCTCCAGAACAACCAGCGTCCCGACTTCACTTACGTCGCGCCACAGGGTTGCCCCGATGTATTCAGCCCGTAATTTACTGGTTTTTAATCCGATTCCGGGCGAGGCACCTGACAAAGTCGTTTTGTTACCCAGGCCATCGTCTTCGACTGTAAGGGTTAGCTTATCGTCGTAGTAAAGCAATTGAACGGCAGCGCGGTCGGCCTTTGCGTGCTTGTTGACGTTCTGAATCTGCTCCGATATAATTCGATACAGATTCAGTTCAGTGTCCAGCGGCAGTCGGCGTTCGTGCCCCGATACCAGAAACGTAAACCGGGTCGGTACGGGTGGCTGACTGCGCACGAGTTGTTCCAGCGCGTAGCGCAGACCGATACGGGCAAATTCAGGCGGCATCAGGTTATGCGCAATCCGCCGGAGGTCGTCGCTGCTTTTCTGCACCAGCGGTACCAGATCGGCAAACGCCTGTTGACCGGCATCGTCGTGGACAAGATCCTGCATATCGGTCAGGCGTCGGTTCAGCGTGGCGAGCGTACCGCCCAGATCGTCGTGCAGGTCGGCCGCCAGTCGCGCCCGCTCTGCCTCCTGCGTCTGAATGATGCGGGCGTCGGTCGCCTTTCGTTCGTAAGCCAGGCGCAGGTCGGCATCGACCTGTCGTTTACGGAGCCGGGTCGAATACAGTAGCAGAACTAGCACAACCAGCAGCAACAGGGTCGACACAAACCCAAAAAACAGCCAGTTTCGCTGTGTCTGATCGGCCTGTTGCCCAACTGTCCGGTCGAAATTCTGCTGCTGACGTTCCTGTTCGACACGCTGCCGGGCCATCTGACCAGCCGCCCGTTCCCGATCCAGTATCCGCTGCTGTTCTGTCAGGTAAAGAGAGTCTGCCTGCGCATCAGCCAGCAACTTGACCAGCTGGTTTTCTTTCTCCACAGTTTGCATCCGTTCGGCCTGCAACTGCTGCACCTGTTTGCTCTCCAACGCCAGCTGATCGTATTCAGCCTGCTTCTCAATAGTCACCAGCTCCAGCCCCCGCCGATCACGTTCGATGGTATCGCGGATCGTTACGTACTGTTTGTAATAACCCATGGCGCGCTGCCAGTCGTGCTGGTGCTCGGCGACCAGATACAGCGTTTGGTAAGCCTGCTCCCGAATAAATTTGTGTGGCCGGGTCAGGTGCAGCACTTTCTGCGCATACCAGACCGCCAGTTCATCGTTGCCCAGTCCGGCATAGGCGCAGGCCAGCGTTCCCCACCCTTTCGACTCGTTGGCCGACCTGACCCGCTCCCAGACGGCTTCGGCTTTCTTGCCGTAATGCAGCGCCTGCCCGTAGCGACCATACTTCAGATACAGCTCAGCCAGATCGTCGTAAACGTACCCGTATTCGGCTTTGGAAGACGTGTGGCGAAGCAGCGATTCAGCCTTCAGGTAATGGCGTTCGCTGTCCGGAAACCGGTCCTGCCGGTTGTAAATACTGCCAATGTTCTGCTCCAGATCAATGAGCAGGCTGTTCGTTATGGCGGTCTGGTGCACGGTGTTCCGACTGATGACCTGCCGCGCCCGTTCAGCATAATACAGGGCTTTATCGTATTCGTTCGACAGTTTGTACAGACTCCCCAGATGCAGGTTGGCCTGAAACCGAACATTATCATAGTAGGAATGTGGCGGAATCAATGCCAGCACATCGAGGTTGAGCCGCAACGCTTTGGGCATATTTATTTCGCCGTGGCGGTAGTATGCTTCGAGCAGCAGCTTACCGTTTACTTCGTAGTACAGATTTTGCCGACTGCGGGCCTGCCGCACCAGTTCGCTACCAAAATAAAGCACGCTGTCGCGCCCCCGGTATAACTCCGCCAGCCGATACAGGCACTTGAACCGCAGGGTGTCGGTATGGGGTGTAGCGGGGGCAGCGATCAGCCGGACGTATAGCTGCCTGATGACATTAGCCATACTGTCTATGTAGACCGCATTGCCCCGGCGATCACTCAGCAGGGCGGGTACCGACTGCCCAACCGACGGCTGACGATTCCCAGTCAGCAGTCCGGTGAGCAGCAGCATAGTGACGATAAAGCGGATCGACCGACGTTGGTACATACCGCCAAGGTAACAGGCTTTGTGGAAGAGTAAAAATACCCCGAATGTGGTATAGGACCAGCTCTGTCGAGTGGGCAGTTTTGTACCATATTGCTTCCGTCCACACCATGAGAGTAGCGGATCGACACTGGCCAATAACCTGTCGCTCAGCCGCAAACGCCCGATAAGCTTCCTGCTTATTCGGGCGTTTGTGTTGTACGCACCCGACAACGTTTCATTTTCCGCACCTGCTCGTTGGTGAAAGGGTGCGTAGGGTCTATCGCTTTATTCCTTGCCGAACGAAGGCAGGCCGGGGGCGGGGTGTTGGCGCGTAGGGTTAAAATGTGCGAAACAACGGCTACCCTTTCGCGAAAATTCACCAATTTGAGGCCCACTAACCATTGATTTTTATGCACATTGGATTTGTTGGTCTGGGTAAGATGGGGTTCAACCTTGTCAAGAACCTGATCCGTCATGGTCATACCGTAGTCGGCTATGACGTCAATCGGACGTTGGTTGATTCCATTAAAGAGCAGGGCGCGCAGGGTGCCTATACATTGCAGGAACTGTACGACTCGCTGCCCGAAAAGCGGATATTGTGGCTGATGATTCCAGCGGGTCCACTGATCGACAAAGTTATCGAAGAACTACTGGGCGTTATCAAGGCAGGCGATACAGTGATCGACGGCGGTAACTCGCACTATAAAGATTCGATCCGGCGGCACGATTACCTCAAGGAAAAAGGCATCGGCTACCTCGACTGCGGTACGAGCGGTGGGATGAGTGGTGCCCTCGACGGGGCCTGTACGATGGTCGGTGGCGACCCCGACGTCATTGAACCGCTGCACGGCGTATTCACGGACATTTCTGTCGAAAACGGGTACCTCTACACAGGCCCGTCGGGAAGCGGCCACTTCGTCAAGATGGTTCACAACGGCATTGAGTACGGCATGATGCAGTCGATTGCCGAAGGCTTTGAAGTACTCGACAAGAGCGAGTTCCCGATCGACTTTGAAGCAGTGGCCAAGATGTGGAGCAATGGCTCGGTGATTCGCGGCTGGCTGATGGAGCTGACGCAGAACGCCTTCAGCAAAGACCCCAAACTGGATGAGATCAAAGGGCGGATGTTTTCGTCGGGCGAAGGCAAATGGACGCTCGAAACGGCGCTCGATCTGGGTGTACCGACGCCCGTTATCGCCCTGTCGCTGATTATGCGTTACCGCTCGCTGCAGGACGACACTTTCACGGGTAAGGTTGTAGCCGCGCTGCGAAACGAATTTGGCGGCCACGCGGTCGAGAAAAAGTAAGGCTTTCGTTCGCACAGTATAGTCCTGACAGTGAGTAAACTAAGCCCCGATTAGTGCCTGTTGGCGACCAGATAATTCTCATTATCTGGTCGCCGATCAAATCTATGTAAACTTGCTTCGTTAAATTACCAGAGCATTTGTTGGCAACCGGCGGATTGTTAAACATTCGCCGGTTTTTTTATAGCTATATACTCTGATCCATTAACCCTCCACCGTACATCTATGAAAACACTTGGCCCTATTCACGATCCGGTTTTTACCGGTCGTACGTATTCCCGGTTCGACCAGGCGTTGCTCCCCTTTATCAAAGACGAACGCGATCTGCCTTTTACCTACCTGACCATTAAGATCTCCCTGACGCTTATTCCCCTGTCGATACTGCTGTTTATGCCCTTCGTAACGGGGGCGCTGTGGTGGGGCATTGCAGCGGTACATTTCTACATCAGCAACTTTGTGTTCAAAGGGCCATTCGGGCTGATGCTGCACTGCACGAGTCACCGGCAGTTTTTCAAGTCGGAATACGACTGGATGAACAAGTACATTCCCTGGGTGATGGCCCCATTTTTTGGTCACTCCCCCGAAACGTACTACAGCCACCACATTGGCATGCACCATTCGGAAAACAACCTCGAAGACGACGAAAGCAGCACGATGACCTATCAGCGCGACAGTCTGCGCAGCTTTATGGCGTATTTCGGGCAGTTTCTGCTGCTGGGGGTCCACGAACTGCTGGGTTATCTGCGCTGGAAAAATCGGGACAAGCTGGCGAAACGCGCCATGATTGGCGAACTGGCCTTCATCGCGTTCTGCATCGGCCTGTGCTTCGTCAACTGGCCCGCTACGGTCGCGGTATTCATCCTGCCGATGTTTATTTACCGGCTGATCGCCATGCTCGGCAACTGGACACAGCACGCTTTCGTGTGCAGCGAAGACCCCGGCAACGCCTATAAAAACAGCATCACGTGCATCAACGTGAAGTACAACAAAAAGTGCTGGAACGATGGCTATCACATCAGCCATCACATTCGCCCGGCTATGCACTGGACCGAACACCCCGGCTTTTTCCAGAAAACCATCGACAAGTACGCCCAGCACAAAGCCGTTGTTTTCGACGGACTCGATTACCTGCAAATTTTCTCGCTGCTGATGAGCCGTCGCTACGACCGGCTGGCGCAGCACATGGTCAACGTTAACGACATGTTTGCTAGCGAACAGGAAGCCATCGACCTGCTCCGCAGCCGGACACAGCGTATCCCGCTCGTCGTAGCCGAGCCGGTAGCTGCGTAATGGAGTATTCGGTTTTCAGTTTACGGTTTTCAGTAGCTGGCGCGTAAGTGCTGGCACACAAAGAGAGCGGGTTGACGCCTGACGCAAGGAAAATGCTTCCTGCGCCAGGCGTCAACCCGCTCTTTTTGTGTACTCGAACAGTGTCGGTGTCTTCACCGCGCCACGGAGGCAGACACCCATGCGTCAGCCAATCGCAAAAGGGCTGGACACAGCCCTGGGGGTGGCAAGTATTGCATGGCTGACCTCACAGTGTAATGAGGTGAATACACAGCCCCCGGAACAGACTCAACTCTACAACCTTACAACTCTACAACTTTATAAACTCCCCTTCAACTATTCCCCACATCGATCCGGGCTTCGATCACGCGTTGCACATCGGTCGGAACGGTGGACAGAAAATCGTATCCGGTCAGTTTTTCCAGCGCGTCGACACTCATCAGATAGGCTTGCCACGGCTTGTCGGCAGCGGTCGGGACGTTGGGTATACCGACGGCAATGACCCGCGTGTTGGTCGTGATCCGGTTCAGATCGTCGGTGCCCACCGGCAACACCACGATAATTTTCCACAGCATCGCCGGTACCGTAATCTTGCCGTTGGCGATGCTGGTAACTGATCCGCTCTGTCCGGTTCCGCCGGTGCCATTGGGTCCGACAATGATATAAACCTCGTTGCCGTTGTCGATCAGCTTGCGTTCATACTCCTCCAGAAACCGCCAGACCTCCCGGTTGTGGCGCGGGGATTGTGGCACGATGTTGGATAAAAAGAACGTAGTGGCATTGTCTTCCGGCGACCCATCACGATCGTCGGAGGGGCACAAATGCCCCCGGTCGAAGCCCGTGTTGGTGTAATCACTCGTGCGGATAACGGCCCAGTCCGCCGGAATCAGGGGATCGGGGCGGAACTCATTGGCCCGCTTCGCGTCGCCTTTCCACGCCGTGCTCAAATGCCAGCTCACCCAGTTGGCAATGCCCCGCTGCCGGTTGTACGACAGCACGTAGGTCGATCGGCGAATGACAAAATTGTCATCGCCTTCGGGCAGACCGGCCGTCGGGTTGCCCAGCGCCAGGTTATCATCACGGGTAGGCTCGGCGCTACTGACGGGTGGCGGGGATGTGGGGACGGTCGGTGGGGTCGTCGGCACCGGGCCACCCGGCAATACAGGGCGTCGGCAACCGTTGATAAACAGGCTGATACCCAGAAAAAGGAGAATTGTTTGCTTCATACCAAAGGGCTGAATTGATTTTGCTACCATTCCTGATGAACTTTACGTAAGAATCGAATACGCACCGCAACTGTAACGCTAAACTGATCCGAAACAGACGCTTCCCTGCTCTTATGGCCAAAAAAAAGACCGCTGGTAATTCGACCGACCGACCCAACACCGACCGGCCGACCCAACCAGTTTCCCCAAAGCCGGTAACGCCAGTTGCCAGCCGACCAGCCCCGGCCCGTGTTGCCGAGACCACCGTTCGGCAACCCGTTCGCCCGGTAACGACCGCATCGCAACCGCCCAAATCCGACCTGCCCATCGATACCCGGCCGTTTGTCTGGTGGCCCGTGGCCGTACTGGGCCTGCTGGGGCTCCTGCTGTACGTCAACACGTTCGGCCATCAGTACGCGCTCGATGATATTGCCGCTATCGAGCAGAATCTGTTCGTACGCAAAGGTATCGCCGGTATTCCCGACCTGATGCGCACCGAATTCTGGCACTTCAGCAATATTTCGCTTGGCTACTACCGGCCGCTTTCCTTGATCACGTTTGCGCTGGAGCAGGAATATTTCGGCACCAACCCCGGCGTCAGCCACATCATCAACGCGGTGCTGTACGGCCTGACGGGTGCGGTGATCGCTATCCTGCTGCAAAAGTGGCTCCCCGGCCAGACGATCATCGCCTTGTTGATTGGACTTGTCTTTATCGCGCATCCTCTTCACACTGAGATTGTTGCCAACATCAAAGGGCGGGACGAAATTCTGAGTTTTCTGTTTATTTCGCTCATGTTATTGAGCTACTGGAAATACCTGGAGACAAATGACTGGGGCTGGATCATTGGTTCGTGTACATCGCTCTACTTTGCTTTTCTGTCGAAAGAATCGTCGGTCGTCAGTCTGGCCCTGATTCCGGGGATGCAATACTGGTTTGCCAAGCGCAACGTGTGGCAGTCGCTCATCAGCCTGTGGCCCTTTCTGATCGTAGCCGCCCTGTTTTTCTACCAGAAACAGCGAATGATCGGCACACTGAGTGGTAACCCGCCCGTCGACTGGGCCAACTATCCGTATGCCATCGAGAAAACGCAGAAGTCGACCACCTTCAAGTTTTTGATGTACTACATCCGGTTGCTGATACTCCCCCATCCGCTGGTTTACGATTATTCGTACAACATCATTCCCTCCGGCGGCAAGGGCGACTTACTGACCTGGGCGGGTTTCGTCACGCTGATTGGGCTGGTCTGGCTATCGTGGAAAGGCTTTGTGAAACGCACACTGTGGGGCTTCGGCCTGTTCTGGTTCTTCGTGACGATGATGCCGGGACTGGGCTTTATCTGGGCGCGGGGCGGCATCTTCGCCGAGCGTTTTCTGTACGCAGCGGTGATGGGCTTTGCCTTTGTCTTTGTCTGGGCCGCTCAGAAACTACTGGTGCGCCAGCCCGGCACTGAAGACGACGCGACACCGGCAACCCGCCCGGCGCTGGTTCGGTACGCTCCCCTGCTGGCCCTGATGGTCGTGGTGGCCGGGTTGTATTCGTTTAAAACCGTCGACCGTAACCGGGACTGGGAAAACAACTTTGTGCTGTTTAACTCGGCCCTGCCTGCCGCCGAAAATAGTTGCCAGGTACAGCGGCACGTCGCGAACGAGTGGATTCAGAAGGGCCTGAAAGACCGCGCCGTGATGGATTCCGTGTCGGCAAAACTGCCCAAAATGAAGCAGCCCGATTCGCTGCGTCGGGCGCAGATTTCGCTGGACACGGCGCAGAAATGGGCCAACACCCACGGCCGCTGGGCACTCGACCATCTTCAGGAATCGACCCGGATTTATCCGAGCTTTGGTGAAGCGTACTTCTCGATGGCCTACGTCTTCCAGAAGATCATTCCGAACGTTGACTCCGCCAAGTACTACTACAAACAGACCATCCGTGCGGCCAACGCCTACGCCCCGGCCTACAACAACCTGGGTGTGATCTACCAGACCGAAGGCTTCGCCAACAATGACCGGCGGAAACTGGAACTGGCGTCGTACTACTACAACCGGTCGATGGTTGTCAACCCCGCCTATGTCGACGGGCAGAACAACCGCAACAACCTGATGAAAGCGACGGGTATCGACGTACAGGCGTTGCCCGACTCCGTGTTGACCCGGTATTAACCCCACCACTGACTTGAGTGAAATCGCCGTGCTGCCCCGCAGTCACGGCGATTTCTGTTTATAGCGAACCGCTGACACATGATAATTCAATCATTGCGCGAATTGGCTAAGCTTTTGCTAACCCCGAATACTGGATAGCACCAGCATGGCAACACGATATAGACAGCAGCTCCTGACAAACGGAGCCCCACACCAGCGAGTACCGGGCAGCAGCATACAGGGCGAACGGCATTGGTATCAACCCGTAACGCACGAATCAGCATGAGTACTATCGGACGTTACTGGCGTACGGTTCGGCACCTGCATGCCCGGCAGGTAGTGTATCAATTCGCGTATAGAATTCGTCGTCGGTCGGCGCTGCGGCTACCCAATCATGCACCAACGGGCTATCCACTAACGGTTCCGGAGCCAACAAAACCGGTGTCCTACAACAGCGACGGTACCTTCTCCCTGCTGAACTGCCCCCCGCTGCGACCGGAAAACTGGAACGAAGCCCGGCATGGCAGACTCTGGACCTACACGCTCAACTACTTCGACTGCCTCAATCAGCCTACGATGGATCTGGCGACGGGGCTGGCCCTGATCGACGATTTCATGCAGCAGACCGACAGCCTTATCGACGGGATGGAACCCTATCCGATCTCGCTGCGCATCGGCAACTGGGTTCAGTTTCTAAGCCGCCACCGGGTGCAGGACGCCTACATCAACACGCACCTGTTCATGCAGGCCGACCGCCTGCACCATCGCCTGGAGTACCACCTGGGGGGCAACCACCTGCTCGAAAACGGCATTGCGCTGCTAACGGCCTCCCTTTTTTTTCAGCACCGACGCTGGTTCGACAAAGGGCGTTCGTTACTCTGGGCCGAACTCGATCGCCAGCTATTACCCGATGGCGGACACGACGAACGCAGCCCGATGTACCACCAGATTCTGCTGGACCGGCTGCTCGATCTGCTGTTTATCCTGCGTAGTTCCAGCTGGTCGGCAGGGGATACGATACTCGACTTTCTGGGGCAAAAAACCGGGCAGATGCTGGGCTGGCTCGATACCATTACGTTTGGCAACGGCGCTATTCCACTGGTCAATGATGCGGCTCTCGACATGGCTCCCGATACCAGCCAGATCCGGTGGAAGGCAATCCGGCTGGGCATTCGTCCTATAGGCGGTCGGCTGGCGGAATCGGGCTACCGCATGATCCGTCGGCCCCGGTACGAACTACTGGCCGACGTAGGGCCGATCGGATCGGGCTTACAGCCGGGCCACGCCCACGCCGATACGCTGTCATTTATCCTGCATGTCGACAACAAACCAATTCTGGTTGATGCGGGCACGTCGACGTATCAGCTGGGTCCCCGGCGCTTGTGGGAACGCAGCACGGCCGCGCACAACACCGTTGAGGTGGGGGGGCTGAACTCCTCGGAAGTATGGAGTACGTTCCGGGTGGGGCAGCGAGCCCGGGCTACCGTAACCGCCAGCAACGACGATACGCTGATGGCCCGGCACGATGGCTATCAGGAACTTGGCCTGATCCACGAACGATGCTGGCATGCGACACCCACCGTTATTCAGATTCTGGATCAGTTGATCCCGAACCGCCGACGCCCGGACACCCAGACCGGCATCGCCCGGTTCTACGTTCATGCCGACGTTCGAGTCCAGCAGTCGGAATCAGGTCTTCAGCTCGGACCGATTCAGCTAACCTTTCTGGCCGAGCCGCCCCCGGTGGTTCGTATCACCCCTGTCGACCTAAGCGACGGCTTCAACCGGCTCCGGCGCGGCACGTGCATTGCTGTAATCTTCCAGCAACAGCTGACCACGACGCTGACCATTGACGCATGACCATTCTGTACCTGACTTATTTTTTTCACCCTGACCTGAGTGCCGGTTCGTTTCGCAATACCCCCTTCGTTGATGAACTGGCCCGGCAGCTGAGCCCCGCCGATACGATTCACATTATCACGACCCAGCCGAACCGCTACCGCTCGTTCAATCTGGCGGCACCAGCGCAGGAAGACCGCAGCAAGGCAACCGGCGCGCGGGTGTGGGTTGAGCGGGTACCCGTGCCAGCGCATACGGGGAGCATGGGCAGTCAGATTCGGGCATTTGCCGTTTACTTCCGGGCTGTCTATCGCCTGACCCGCGACCACCAGTACGACCGGGTCATGGTATCGTCTTCGCGGTTGTTTACGGCATTTTTGGGGTCAATGATCGCCCGTCGATGCCACGCTTTACTTTCGCTCGACATTCGTGATCTATTCCGCGAAAGTATTCTGGACGTGCTTCCCAACCCGCTGCTGCGTCTGCTGCTCAACCCGGCACTAACCCGGATTGAACGCTATACATTCGGCAGGGCGCGGCACATCAATCTCGTCTCGGAAGGGTTCCGATCTTACTTTGACGGCTTTCCCAACGCCAGCTACAGCTTCTTCACCAATGGTATAGACGACGAATTTTTAATCCCTCCTGACAACGAAACCCGTTCACTGCCAGCGGATAAGCCACGTACGCTGCTATACGCGGGGAACATCGGTGAGGGGCAGGGCCTGCATACCATCTTACCGCAGGCGGCCCGGCTGCTGGGCAACGGCTACCGGTTTATCGTCATCGGCGACGGGGCGGGGCGGCACAAACTCGAAGCCGCGATCCGGGCCGGGGGCGTCACCACTATCGACCTGCGCCCACCCGTCAGCCGACAGGCGCTGCTCGACGTGTACGCCCAGGCTGATTATCTGTTCGTGCACCTCAATGACCTGAACGCGTTCCGGCGGGTGCTGCCCTCCAAACTGTTTGAGTACGGCGCTACCGACAAGCCAATCGTGGCTGGCGTAACGGGGTATGCCGCGCAGTTTATTCGTGAGCATCTCACCAATACGCTGCTCTTTGCGCCGGGCGACGCGGCCGGGCTGGTCCAGCAAGTACGTCAGACACGGTACCAACGGCTGGCCCGCCCCCAGTTCATCGACCGATTCCAGCGCCGAACGATCATGGCCGACATGGCCCGTCACTGGCTGGCGCCGGCACCGGTTTTTCAGCCCGTTCCTACCGACGACTGACAGGCGCATCACTGGTTTTTTCAATACCCACAAAAAATGCCGACAACTACGGTGAGCTGTCGGCATTATATCAATCAGTCGTACGGCGTTTACCGGATACTACGGCCGACCGCAATCAGTTCTTCGGCCGGAATAGCGCCAACAACTTTCCGAATAACGCGACCATCGGCATTGATATACAGCAATGTCGGGTAGGCTTCCAGCGGGTACACTTCCGACAGAGCAGGCCCTTCGCCCTTCTCCATGTCCATCTTCACATTGATGAATTTGCTGTTGTACAGGTCACCAACAGCCCGCTGCGTAAACACTTTCTTTTGCAGCATCTTGCAGGGCCCGCACCAGCTGGCGTAGGCGTCGAGGAAAATAACTTTTTTCTCGGCCTTCGCCTTTTTCAGCACGTCTTTCCACGACGATTCCGTAAACTGAATACCCTCTTCTTTAGCAGTTGCCGGTTTGCCGGGCGACGACTTGCCCGGCGACGATGCCTGAGTTCCGGCGAGCGTAGCACCAACGAGCAACAGAACCAGCAGCCAAGTTACTTTTTTCATAGATCGACCGGCGGACCGGTTTGTTTGATAGTTTCGGATGATAACGAATCAACAGACAGCTTTCGTTTCTGTACCGTTTGGAATCCAAAGTAAGCAAGTCGTCCGGCAAAACGCAACCGTGGCTTTCTGGCGATTCTTTCCGACCTTTGCCCCCTGTCTTTCTGCCTTCGTTATGCCCGTCAAGCAAGCCGAGTTTTTCGTCAGTAACTCCGACCCAGCCAAATGCCCCCCACCCGACCGTCCCGAATATGCGTTTATCGGGCGCTCCAACGTGGGCAAATCGTCGCTGATCAATATGCTGACGGGGCGTTCGTCGCTGGCCAAAACGTCGGGAAAGCCGGGTAAAACGCAGCTTATCAATCACTTTATCATCGATAACGACTGGTATCTGGTCGATTTGCCGGGTTATGGCTACGCGCAGGTGGGTAAGGCCGAACGTGAGAAGTTTGCGGCTCTGATCGATGGCTACCTCACCAGCCGCCCCAACCTGCTGTGCATTTTCGTACTCGTCGACTCGCGCATCGACCCGCAGCGCCTTGATCTCGATTTTATGACCAATCTTGGCGAACGGGGCCTGCCCTTCGTCATCGTGTTTACCAAGACCGAAAAACTAAGTCAGGTCAAGCTACAGGCAGCACTCGATCAGTACCGGACGACGCTGCTCCAGACCTGGGAAGAAGTCCCGACCACGTTTGTCACGTCGGCAGTAACGGCAGCGGGTCGCGAGGAGATACTTGGCTTTATCCGCCCCCTCAACGTCGACTACCGGGCCGCGAAGAAATGAGCCCGTCAGGGTCGTATCAACCCGGTTGTTAATTCGTCTTAATTCACCAGTCATTCTCTAAAAAAAGGCAATACGCCGGCCGAAACAGGCGTTAGTCAGTTACTACAGTATTTATGGAAGCCCTAAAACAAATTGCCAACATTGCCGGTCAGAGCGGCCTGTATCGTATCCTGAAACCCAGCCGCAACGGGGTCATTGTTGAAACGCTTGACGACAAAAAAACCAAGACGATGATGGGCCCAACTGCCCGCGTCTCGGTGCTGAATGATATTTCGATTTACGTCGACACCGAGGAACAATCGGTGCCACTGGCTGACGTACTATTGGCCGTCAATGAAAAATACGGCGAAAACCTGACCGCTGATCCGAAAGGGTCGAACGACGAACTGGCCGACTTTATGGCCACTGTCGTACCCGATTACGACCGGGACCGCGTGCGGCCAGCCGATATCAAGAAACTCATCGTGTGGTACGGCCTGCTCCGGCAACACGCTCCCGAGATTTTCGAGCCGCAGCCAGCAACCGAAACGCCCACCGACGAAGCGTCTGTTGCGGAAGCACCGGCCGCCGAAACCGGGTCGGACGAGAAAGCATAAGCAGTATCAGCCCACGGGCTGATCTGCCACCAACTTCATTTTTCAGTGAGAACGGAAAAGCCGCGATGACCCTTGGTTTCGCGGCTTTTTTTTGTTTTCGACAGGATTACAGGATAGGGCAGGATTTTCTCTGTGTACACAGTCCGTGGTGTCGGGCCGGGCTGGCGTTCCAGACCCGACACCACGGCTATGATTATTCTGTACCACAGCCCGTTAGCTAAGTTGTACCCGGCAGTACGCACGCATGACCAGCCGAACGGCTGACAAACTCGTTCTCCGGCTATGGCGACAACGTATTTGCTTACCGGGGCTTCGGGTAACGTTGGGCAGGCTATCCTCCAGCACTTCCGTCATGGCCCCGACGATTATCTCTACCAGGCCGTCCGTCGTGCAGCGCCGGGCGATACCGGCCAGCGCTGGCTTGATTTTGAGCATCCCGCTTCCTTTGCGCCCGCTTTACAGGGGGTGGACGTCGTCTTTCTGCTGCGCCCCCCACAGCTGGCTGACGTGGCCCGCTACTTCGCCCCGTTTATCCGTGCTTGCCAGCAGGCGCGTGTTCAACACCTGGTTTTTTTATCAGTGCAGGGAGCCGATCAGTTGCCTTTTATTCCGCATGCCAGACTCGAAGCCCTGATTGCAGCCAGTAGCCTGACCTATACGTTTATCCGGCCCGCCTATTTCATGCAGAATCTGACCACATTGCTGGCCGATGATATCCGTGTCCGGCATGAACTGTTTTTACCCGCCGGGCAGGCGTTGTTTGTCTGGGTGGATGTTTCAGACGTTGGTCGGGCAATTGCCCGGGTGCTGGAAACGCCCGCTGCTCACCGAAACCAGCAGTACACCATCACCGGAAGCGACCGAGTTGATTTTGGTACCGTCAGCCGGTGGTTGAACCAGCAGTTGCCGTTTCGGGTAAAGTATATCAGTCCAAACCTGATCCGCTTCTGCTGGCACAAACGATTGGAGGGGGTATCATGGGGGTACATCGGCGTACTGCTGTTGCTACACGTGCTACCCCGGTTGCGGAAAGCCCCCCCGCTGACCACCGATTACGTACAGCTGACAGGTCAACAACCCCAGTCGCTTCAGGATTTCATCAGTCAGCACAACAGCGTCTGGCAGACCTCAGCCCTGGAGTGACTATATCGTTGCGCGACAACTGACACCACAAATTCGGCACAAAAAAAGTGTCGGATCTGGGACCCGACACCACTGTAAAAATATAATCCTATCGAGAAAATTAATCGACCGTGCTCAGTTTGACGGTGTTGGTCCGGCGGGCCTGCGTCAGCGGCATGCTGAGCGTATTGATGAAAATATCGCCCGATACCAGCCGTTTCTGGCTAATCAGCGTCTGCTTGATGCCTTCGACCGTTTCATCGACCGTCAGGTTGGTGTCGGGCTCGTACGGCATTACCTGCACACCCCAGTACAGACCCAGCGTATTGCGTAGCTGCGCGTCGGGCGAGAACACCAGCAAATCAGCTTTCGGGCGGTGGTGCGACAGCCGCACGGCCGTATAGCCTGAATTGGTAATCCCGATCAGGGCTTTGGCGTGGGTATCGCGGGCCAGGCGGCAGGCGCTCATCACGACGTTGTCGTTGATGGCGTTTTCGCTCGGCTGCTCATTCACCTGCGCGTGGTAACGGTAATAAATCTTATCCGTCGACGTTTCGACCTGCAAAATCGTGTTGGCCATCGCTTCAACCGCCAGAATCGGGTACTTGCCCGACGCGGTTTCGGCGCTCAGCATCACGGCATCGGCACCGTCCATGACCGAGTTGGCAATGTCGTTGATTTCGGCGCGGGTCGGGCGGGGAGCGTCGATCATGCTTTCGAGCATCTGCGTCGCTACGATAACCGGCTTGGCAGCCCGGTTGCATTTTTCCACCAGCATCTTCTGAATCATCGGCACCTCTTCGGCGGGCAGTTCCACGCCGAGGTCACCCCGCGCTACCATCAGCCCGTCGGTAGCGGCAATGATTTCGTCGATGTTCTGAATGGCTTCGGGCTTTTCGATCTTGGCGATAACCCGGCATTTTTTGCCCTTCGAGCGGATATATTCTTTGATCTCGATGATCTCCGAAGCTTCCCGCACAAACGACAGGGCGATCCACTCGGCGTTGTGCTCGAGGCCAAACTCCAGATCGGCCCAGTCTTTTTCCGTTACCGCCGGCATCGATACTTTCGTGTTGGGCAGGTTCACGCCTTTCTTCGACTTCATCGGGCCACCATACACAACTTCGGTTACGACGTCGGTTCCTTCCGTCCGCAACACCTTTACTTCCAGCTTACCATCATCCATGAGGATGCGCTCGCCGGGGTGTACATCCCGATACATATCTTTGTAAGGCGTGCTGACGCGCTGGGCCGTACCGACGATATCATCGTTGGTAAAGGTCAACTCGTTACCCGCTTCGATCAGTACGCCGTCTTTGTTTTCGACGTTACCGATGCGGATCTTGGGTCCCTGCAAATCCTGCAAAACGCAGAGATTGAGGTTATGTTCAGCGTTGATTTCGCGAATGCGGCTGAGTCGCATCAGGTGATCTTCGTGGGTGCCGTGGGAGAAATTGAGCCGAAAAACGTTTACTCCGGCCTGAGCCAATGCCAGCAATTGTTCTTTCGTTTCGGAAGCCGGGCCTATCGTGGCCACGATCTTGGTTTTCTTAGACATGAGGGACGGGAAAAATTGGGCAACATCGGCCAGAAGCCGGTGCAAAAATAACCGGTGGGGTAAATAAACAGTGGTATTAACGGAAATTTTACCCACCGTCCGGCATTGCCTATCTTGCGCCCCTATTCGTAAAGGCATGGATCTAGGACTGCAGAAAAAAGTTGTTATCGTCACCGGTGGCGCGCGGGGTATCGGTGCCGGAATCGTTAAAAGTCTAGCGGCAGAAGGGGCGATTCCCGTTATCGTCGGCCGGAGCGAAGTACATAATCTGAACCTGGTTGCCGAACTGGAAACAGCCGGACAGCAGGCGTTTCAGGTCGTTGCCGAACTTACCGACCCGGCC
The DNA here is from genome assembly GCA_964581865.1 of uncultured Spirosoma sp. Classification (GTDB taxonomy): domain Bacteria; phylum Bacteroidota; class Bacteroidia; order Cytophagales; family Spirosomataceae; genus Spirosoma. The sequence continues at coordinate 289,892 of CAZOQC010000001.1, read as the reverse complement.
GCTTCCCAACGCGCCGTCGAAGCAGTGCTGGCACAATTTGGCCGCATCGATGGGCTGGTCAACAACGCGGGCGAAAACGATGGCGTTGGGCTGGAGTCGGGCGATTACGAGCGGTTCATGCACTCGCTGCACAAAAACGTGGTGCATTATTACCTGATGGCGCACCACGCGCTGCCCGCTCTGAAAGCATCGAAAGGGTCGATTGTGAACATCACCTCGAAAACCGCCGACACCGGGCAGGGCAACACCTCGGCCTACGCAGCCGCCAACGGGGGCCGCAATGCGCTGACCCGTGAGTGGGCCGTTGAGCTACTTAAATACGGCATCCGGGTTAACGCTGTCGTGGTAGCCGAATGCTGGACCCCGCTCTACGAACGCTGGATCGAGTCGCTGCCCGACCCGCAGGAAAAACTGGCGTCGATTACGGCTCGTATTCCGCTTGAAAACCGCATGACAACCGCGCAGGAAATCGCCGACGCGGTGGTGTTTCTCCTGTCGCCCCGATCGAGCCACACAACGGGTCAGCTAGTGTACGTCGACGGCGGTTACGTCCACCTCGACCGGTCGCTGGCAAATGCCGAGTAAGATTACCGATTTAGCCGACTATGTTTTATTTTTGCTATATCACCCCAACCCCTCCCCGTTGAGGGAGACGGTCGGCCGCTGCCGGGCTTTACATCTTGAGTATGTTGATCTCCCTCAACAGGGAGGGGCTGGGGTGGGGTCTATTTAACCAATCAGCCGTGACAGCCCCGGCGTACCGCAAAATTATTCATGTCGACATGGATGCCTTCTACGCATCCGTCGAGCAGCGCGACAATCCTGATCTGCGCGGGAAACCGCTGGCAGTAGGTGGTTCGCGGCAGCGCGGGGTGGTGGCTGCCGCGAGTTACGAGGCCCGTCGGTACGGCGTTTACTCGGCGATGGCGTCGTCGATCGCTATCCGCAAATGCCCTGATCTGATTTTCGTCAAACCCCGATTTGACGTTTACAAGGCTGTTTCGGCGCAGATTCGGGCCGTATTCGCCGAGCATACCGACCTGATCGAACCGCTGTCGCTGGATGAAGCGTACCTCGACGTAACCGACGCGACGAACGACGAGCGCACAGCAACGCAACTAGCCCGTGTGCTGAAAGAGCGCATCCGGCAGGTAACGGGCCTGACGGCATCGGCGGGGGTATCGTACAATAAGTTTCTGGCGAAGCTGGCGTCGGATTACAACAAACCCGATGGGCTGTACGTCATCAAGCCGCATCAGGGGCTGGACTTTGTCGCCCGGTTGGCGGTGGGGCAGTTTCATGGCATCGGGCGGGTGACGGCGGCCCGGCTCAATGAACTGGGCATTTTTACCGGCTTCGATTTACGACAACAGAGCGAAGCTTACCTGACGCAGCAGTTCGGCAAGGTTGGGCATCACTATTACTGCATCGCCCGCGCTATCGACGAACGGCCCGTTATGCCCAACCGCGTCCGCAAATCGGTCGGCTCCGAAACAACCTTCGAGCAGGACTTAACCGACGAACCGGACTTGCTAACCGCGTTAGGTCCGCTGATCGATGACGTATGGCAGTATTGCGAACGAACCGGCATTCGCGGGCGTACCGTCACGCTGAAAGTGAAGTACACCGATTTTCAACAAATTACCCGCAGCCGGACGCTACTCAGCCCCGCCGTTAGCCGGGCGATTATCGAGCAGACAATTACGCAACTCTTACAGTCGATTCTGCCCGTCGACAAGGGGATTCGCTTACTCGGCGTGTCGCTTTCAACGCTACAACCCGCCAACGCTACGCCTACGGGCCAGCTGACGCTGAACCTGTGAGATAGCGAGGGGTAAGATGGGGAAGTGTTTTTGTCATCCCGAGCCTGCGGCCCGGTCGCAGGCTCGGGATGACAAAACAGGCCACAAAACACAATCCCAAACAACCTCTAAACTCACTTCCGATAAATCGTTGATGCGGCCGCCTGCGCACTAGCTAGAATCGTGACGTCGGCAATGGTGACGTGGGGCGGAGCCGTCACGGCGTAGACGATCGTATCGGCAATGTCTTTGGCCGTGAGCGGGTCGAAGCCTTCGTATACTTTACCGGCCCTGCTGGCGTCGCCTTTGAAGCGCGTCACCGAAAACTCCGTTTCGACCGCACCCGGTGCAATATTCGTCACTTTAATACCGTGCTGGGTCAGGTCGAGCCGCATGCCGGTGCTGAGGGCTTCGACGGCCGCTTTGCTGGCGCAGTACACGGCCCCGTTGGCGTAGGTCTGCTTCCCGGCAATCGAACTCAGGTTCACAATATGTCCCTTACCCCGGCTGACCATGCCCGGTATCACCGCCTTCGAGACGTAGAGTAACCCCTGCACATTGGCGTCGATCATCAGGTCCCAGTCGGCGGGGTCACCATCCTGAATCGGGTCGAGGCCGTGTGCGTTGCCAGCGTTGTTCACCAACAGATCAATCGCCTGCCACTGGGCGGGTAAACCACCGATGGCGGTGTCAACAGCCGCCCGGTCGCGCACGTCGAACGCCAGCGTATACACCTCCGTTATTGACGCTAACTCACGGCTGAGGTCGTCCAGCCGGTCCTGCCGCCGACCACACAGAATGAGTCGGTAGTTGAGTGGGGCAAGGGCTTCGGCGGTCGCCCGGCCAATGCCCGACGTTGCACCCGTAATTAATGCTACCATATGTTCTTTAGTAGTTTAAGAAAATTTACACAAGCTCCCGTTAATGGAAAATTAAGGCTCAATTGGCGATTATCGGTCACAAAACGGCTTATTCACCCCAAACCCGGCCCCAAATTTGCTCATTTCGTAAGCAGCATACCACGCTACTTCACTGCTTTATCTACGCTAAAAAAACCGACCTCTTCAATGCCTACAATACCGTAATATCATCCAGACCATGAAACCCGATTTTTCGGTAGTCATTACTGCGCACCAGCAGCCCGCTCAGTTGTTAAAATGCCTCGACGCGCTGGGACGTCAATCAATAGCACGCCATCAATTTGAAATTATCGTTGTCGATGACGGTGATTCGCCGGCGATGGCCGCAGCCGTTGCGCTGTTTACCCGTCAACTCAACCGGCAGCATGGCACGTTAGACATTCGTTACCTCCCCCAACCGATCAGCCGGGGAGCCGCTGCGGCCCGCAACCGGGGCTGGCAGGCCGCACGGGGCCGACTCGTTGCCTTCACCAACGACGAGTGTTTACCCCAGCCAACCTGGCTTGCCAATGCGCTTTCCTGTTTCGACGATACCACTGAATTTGTTATTGGTCAACTGTGGATACAGCCGCCCTACCTGGCTGATCCCGTCAGTCCTGATACGCTACACATCGATCCGGTCAGTCTGTTGTCGGCGAACTGCTTCTGCCGTAAACCTACGCTCGAACGCGTGGGCGGTTTTCCGGAAACTGTTTACAGTCGGCAGGCCGATGTGCTCTTGCTGGCCAACCTTACCCGACAGGCTATCGCCATAAAGAAAAGCAACAAGGTGTCCGTTGTTCACCACATGAGCGATCCACGCGCGATGGCCAGGCAGTTTCAGCCACAACCGTACGGGTACAATGCCGTAAGCGATGGTCAGCAGGCGCAGCAACCCGGCGAACACGTAAGCATCAACAAACAGTCGCTACCCATCCACTGCGCAGCCATCAGTGGCGCATTGACCGGTTTGACGGGACTGCTGACGGGTGGTTTCCTGCTGACGATCGTGGGCTTCGGCGTCTGGCTGATGCTATCGGCGCTGTTTGGCCGACGGGAGCAACCCCAGGCACGGCAACAGGCGGCCTTCATACAGCAGGTGGGCGTTCAGCTGGCTACCCCCTTCGTATCGGTTTACTGGCAGTTGTACAGCACGTTGAAACAGGGCGCCACGGAGTAACGACCACCATTGGGTATAAAGCGGCTGTGATTGGCTTCTACCGACAGCCTGTGTCTGGCCCGCGAGCCGACGCACCAGTCCGGAACTACCGTCTATCAGAATAGGTTTTCCAAAGGCCTGACTGGTGATTGGCTGTCCTGACAGCTTTTCCGACAACGTTCCGTTTATTCCTTCATGGATCATCTGCAACAAGATTTCAGCGTCCGTTTTTCCTACCCGGTTTACTTTACCGACGGCCTGTTTACCCCAACGAATCCGCTTTTTGCCGATTTCTTTTCCGCTTCCGCCGGACCCGTTCGCCGGAAACTGCTGTTCGTTATCGACTCCGGTGTTGCCGACGCCCATCCGCAACTAACCGACTCGATACGAGCCTATACAGCACAGCACCTGCCTTTGTTCGACCTGATCGACGAGCTGGTAGTGATACCGGGGGGCGAAGTAGCCAAGAATGACCCCGACGTGGTCGAAACGATTGTCGACGCGGTGGATCGCAATGGTGTCGACCGGCACTCGTTCGTCATTGGCATTGGCGGTGGGTCGGTACTCGACATGGTTGGGTATGCAGCCGCTATCTCGCACCGTGGCATTCGCCACGTGCGTATTCCAACCACGGTACTGTCACAGAATGACTCGGGCGTGGGCGTCAAAAACGGGGTAAACTACCGGGGCAAAAAGAATTTTCTCGGCACGTTTGTCCCCCCTGTGGCCGTGTTCAATGACAGTGCGTTCCTGAGCACGCTCGATGACCGCGACTGGCGGGCGGGTATGGCCGAAGCGATCAAAGTAGCCCTGATTAAAGACCGTGCTTTTTTCGACTGGCTCGATACCAACGCGACGGCTCTCGCCCAACGCGACCCGACGGCCATGCAGTACCTGATTCACCGCTGCGCCGATCTGCACCTGAAGCACATCGCCGGGGGTGACCCGTTTGAAATGGGCTCATCGCGGCCGCTGGATTTTGGTCACTGGAGCGCCCACAAACTCGAACAGCTCACCAACTTCGAACTGCGGCACGGCGAAGCTGTCGCCATCGGCATCGCGCTCGACACCATTTACTCGGCGCAACTTGGCTGGCTCCCCCCGGCCGACGCTGACCGGGTGCTGAACCTGCTGCGGACGCTGGGCTTTTCGCTCTACCAGCCCATGCTCGACGCCAACGACAGCGCCGATGTGCTGCGCGGACTGGCGGAATTTCGCGAACACCTCGGTGGCCAACTGACGATTATGCTGCTGACCGGACTTGGCACCGGCGTAGAAGTCCACGAGATGGACGATGCGCGGGTTCGGCAGGCGATTGCGCAGTTGAAACAGACCGAAACCCAACCCGCATGAAAACGGCTATCGGTCACCTCGGCTACTGCACCAACATCCACCCCGGCGAAAGCTGGGCCGATCACTTTGCCGAATTACAGCGGGCCATTCCAGCACTGAGAATGCAGTTGACGCCCTCCGCCGACGGCACGCCACCGGGCTCGTTTGGCATCGGCCTGCGGCTGTCGAATCAGGCGAGCGAAGAACTGGAGCAGCCTGAAACCCTGATTGCTTTCCAGCACTGGCTGGCCGACAACGACTGTTACGTGTTTACGATGAACGGCTTTCCGTATGGCGGCTTTCATCATACGGTTGTGAAAGATCAGGTACACGCGCCCGACTGGACCACCGAAGCGCGGGTCGAGTACACCAAACGGCTGTTCAGACTGCTGGCGATTTTGCTGCCGGTCGATGAGCTGGGCAACGCCATTCAGGGCGGCATTTCTACTTCCCCCCTCTCCTACCGGCACTGGTTTGAGTGGGAACAACCGGCCGCCCGCGACTATTTATTTTCGCAGACGACACAGAATATACTCGAAGTCGTGGCCGAACTGATTACACTGCGGCAACAGACCGACCGGCTGATGCACCTCGACATCGAACCCGAACCCGACGGCCTGCTCGAAACCACCGACGAATTCATCGCCTGGTATACCGACTACCTGCTGCCCATGGGTATCGAACAGCTGACCGACCAGTTTGGCCTGACCGACGAAGCCGCCGAAACCGCCATCTGCGAACACGTCCGGCTGTGCTACGACGTTTGTCACGCGGCTGTCAGTTACGAACGACCGGCCGAGGTGCTTGATAAGTTGAAAAACTATGGTCTGCGCGTCGGGAAAGTACAGATCAGCGCGGCCCTGAAAGCCGATTTCCCGACTGGCGATGCCGCTACACGTGACGCGGTTAAAAACACGTTCGCGACATTCAACGAGCCAACCTATCTGCATCAGGTAGTGGCCCGCACGACCGACGGCCAACTGCTGCGCTTCGCCGACTTACCCGACGCCCTGGGTGCGTTCAACGATACGCACGCTGAATGGCGGGCGCATTTCCACGTACCCCTGTTTGCCGATGGCTACGGCCTGCTTCACTCGACCCGCGACGCCATTACGGAGGTGATTCAACTGCAAAAAGAACGCTCGTTTACCAATCAGTTTGAAGTCGAAACGTACACCTGGGATGTGCTGCCCCCCGAACTTAAAACGAACCTCACCGACTCCATTGCCCGTGAACTGAACTGGGTGGTTCAATTGGTTTAAGGGTCAATGTCTAACGTTTAAAGTTGGGCGCACGGGTACTGTGTTGTCAGTGTAAGGTTGGACGTGTTGCGAAGATCGACCGAAACGTAATTATCCCAAACAGGTATGTCAGCGATAGAGTAGACTGTCTTTTCGGGTCGACTTTAAACGTTGAACTACAAACCTTAAACTAACTCATGCAAAAGACTGTAGTACTCGACGTTGTGGGGTTGTCGTATTCGCTGATTGGCGAGCATACGCCCTTTCTGAACCAGTGGATGCAAAGCCGCAACCAGGCCACCATCGACCCTATGCTCCCCGCCCTGACCACGTCCGTGCAATCGACCTACGTAACGGGGAAATGGCCCAGCGAAACGGGCATCGTCGGCAACGGCTGGTACGACCGGGCCGACGCGGAGGTGAAGATGTGGAAACAGTCGAACAAGCTGGTGGCGGGTGAGAAAATCTGGGAACGCGCCCGGCGCGAAGACCCCTCGTTTACCGTGTCGAAGATGTTCTGGTGGTACAATATGTACTCATCGGCCGATTACTCCGCCACACCCCGCCCGCAGTACCCCTCCGACGGCATCAAACTTCCCGACTGCTACACCCAACCCGGCGACCTGCGCGACCGGCTTCAAAAAGAACTCGGCACGTTTCCGCTGTTTCATTTCTGGGGTCCGCAAACGACGATCAAAAGTTCACGCTGGATCGCTGACGCGTCGATGCTGGTCGATAAATGGCACGACCCGACGCTCACGCTTATCTACCTGCCCCACCTCGACTACTGCCTCCAGAAGTTCGGCCAGGACATTCCGAAAATAGCCAGCGACCTGCGCGAAATCGACGACGTATGCCGCGACCTGATTCAGTATTACGAACAAAAAGGGGCTGACGTAATTGTCCTGTCGGAATACGGCATCACCAACGTCAGTCGGCCCGTCCACCTGAACCGGATTCTGCGGGATGCCGGGATGATTCGCTACCGCGAAGAGCGCGGCCTCGAACTGTTCGACGCCGGGGCATCCCCCGCCTTTGCCCTGTCCGACCATCAGATCGCTCACGTGTACATCAACGACGAATCGCGGGGTGCTGGGTCGGTTTACGAGCAGGTAAAGACGCTGCTGGAGAAGACGCCCGGCGTCGAGCGCGTACTCGACCGCGACCAGCAGAAAACCGAGCATATCGACCACGAGCGGGCCGGTGATCTGGTCGTCGTAGCGGATGCGGATAGCTGGTTTACGTACTACTACTGGCTCGACGATGCCCGCGCGCCTGATTTTGCCCGGCTGGTCGCGATTCATCAGAAGCCCGGCTACGACCCCGCCGAGATGTTTATGGACCAGACCAATCCGCTTATCAAGCTCAAGGCGGGCTACAAGCTGGGCCGCAAGATGCTCGGTTTCCGCTACCTGATGAACGTCATCTCGCTGGATGCCACCTTGGTCAAGGGGTCACACGGCCGCACCGGTACCACCCCCGAATACCACCCCGTCTTCATCAGCAACCGCCAGACGGCGAAAACGCTGTCGGCGATTGATGTATACGATCAGGTGTGGGAAACCCTCAACGCGTCAGTTACAGCCTGATAATGAACGTAGTTACGGCATCAGGTCACTGATTGCTACCGACCGGGTACCACAAGCACACATAGCGGTGAAGCTGGCGTAAAAAGAGACGCAAAGGGTTGCGTCTCTACGGGGCCGGTTGTACCTTGGAATACGGTTTGTAGTGGCAATCAATGGCGCGCAGACCCGGCTATGAAAGCAATCCTGTTTTTGTTCTGTCTGCTGGCTGTGGGCTGTGCCTCGAATCGGCCCACAGCCCGGAACGTACCCGCCGATGGGGCGGAATATTACCAGCCCAATCAGTCGGCGCTGCCCGCTTCGTCGCGGCTGTACCCCGACCCGCACGGTGGGCTGGGCCATTCGCAGGACCCCGACATCCGGGTGACCGACATCCAGCTCACGGCCAGTTACACGGTCGTCTATATAACCTTCGCCAAAGATCCTACGAACCGCGACGGTTCTTACTTCGGCACCAGCAGCATCTCGTTCAACCCCAAGGCGAAACTAGCGTCGAGCGATGGGCGAAAAACCTACGCGCTGCTCAAAGCCGACGGCATTCCGATGACGCCCGATAGTCGCGAGATCAAGAATGACGAGCACGTGTCGTTTGTCCTGTACTTTGAACGGCTGGACGAAGGGGTTGAGAACTTTGATCTGTTTGAGTGCCAGAGCGATAACCAGAATTCCTGCTTCAACGTGGCCGGGCTGGCCGTTGAGAATCCCGGCCGGTAAGGGCCAACCGACCGCGCCTGCGCGTTTTTTTCCGTTCATACGTACACCGAACCACGCCACCGGGCGTTACTAAACAGAGTATCCCTATGTAGTTCGCGTTTTAGTATGCCTTCCTCTCTTCATCCGCAACGTCTGTCCCGTTTTTTTCGCCTTCCACTTGTTATTATCCTCTGCCTGTCGATCAGCCTGTTGACTCTGGCCCAGACCAACCTCACCTTCCGGCTATTTAGTGGCTATCTGCTCAGCACCGACGCGTCCGTGAATAAGGGAAAAGCGACGTTGTTTATTTTCAACGACGCGGATGCGTTCAATACCGTTTTCAAGCCAGCCGCCACCACCAACCGCCGTCCCGACGCGCCCAACTTCAGGCAGGATATGGTTGTTGGCATCGTCACCCCCGCCACGAGCAAGCCACCCCGCCTGTCGGTCAGCCGGGTATTTGTGCAGGATTCAACGCTGACCGTTCGTTATATCCGGCTGGCCGACACCGCCAAAAATGCGCAGTCATTCGTGGCACAGCCTCTTTTACTGCTGAGCATCCCCAAACAGACGGTCTTACGTACCCGTTTAATAGAAAACGGCAAAGTTGTTCAGACGGTAAAGCAAACAGACTCAGGCTCCAACTAACTTTATTTTATCCGTTGGATGCCCAACTTGTTTATTTTAGCTTCAACAAAAAATTGGCTGGACTCGTTTTTGCTCCCGATACACGGACGACTTCTGTGACGATGGGCGTACTGCCTTGTCTTGACCACACTATTGCTTATTTAACGGTACAAACCGACAACTGGTCAACTGCGTACGTACCCGCAGGACCAGCCGCCTGGTACAGGCGACTTCCTCTCCGCGCGTTAACTGAATGAATACTGTGTTTGTGTGTCTTTCCTTACTGCTGGAGCTGACGTGCGCTTACGTGTACATGCGTGACGCAATTGATCCGCAGCGCACAAAGCCGGCGCGTGCACTCTCGCTGTTGTGGAGCCTTACCTTCAGCAGCATAGGCCTATTGCTGCTGTATTACTTACTGTTTGAGTAGGGTATCGAACCCGTCACCTGCTTAGTGGTGTTGCCCGGTACATAGGGTGCCCACCCAATTTCCGTATCTTTGCCCTTACTTTTTCCGTATCATACCGACCGGACAGCTGACAGGCAGCCTGTCCGCCGATTAATTATAGCAGGCGTGACTTACCAGCAATACGACTCCCTCGATTATGCCAAACTCGCAGCCGGGGTACTAGACTACTGGACCAGAAACCAGGTATTTGAGCAGTCCGTTGCCCACCGCGACGGTCAGCCGACATTTACATTCTACGAAGGGCCGCCTTCGGCCAACGGAGCACCGGGTATTCACCACGTCATGGCCCGGACGATCAAGGATATTTTCTGCCGATACAAGACGTTGCAGGGCTTTCAGGTCAACCGGAAGGGGGGCTGGGATACCCACGGTCTGCCGATCGAACTACAGGTCGAGAAGGAACTGGGCATTACCAAAGACGACATCGGCAAGACGATCAGCGTCGAAGAATACAACCGTCGGTGCCGCGAGACGGTCATGCGCTTCACGGATCAGTGGAACGACCTGACCCAGAAAATGGGCTATTGGGTCGATCTGGAGAACCCGTATGTCACCTACAAAAACGAATACATCGAGTCGGTCTGGTGGTTGCTCAAGCAGTTGTACGACCAGAACCTGATCTACAAAGGCTACACGATTCAGCCCTTTTCGCCCAAAGCCGGCACGGGCCTGAGTTCGCACGAACTGAATCAGCCGGGCACTTACAAGGACGTGCGCGATACAACCATCGTGGCCCAGTTCAAGGTAAAGCCAGCGGGGAAATCGGCCTTTCTGTTTTTCGATTCGTCGGACGAGGACATTTACATCTTGGCCTGGACCACCACACCCTGGACCCTGCCCGCCAATTCGGCCCTGACCGTTGGTAAAGATATCGACTACGTACTGGTCAAAACGTTCAATGCCTACACCTTCGCCCCTATCAATGTGGTGCTGGCCAAAGCACTGGTGAGCCGGTGGTTCAACGAAAAGGGCCACGTCGACTCGCCCACCGATCCGGCTTTCGGCGCGTACCGGGCCGATGATAAAGTAATTCCCTGGACCATCTTGTCGACATTCAAGGGCCAGCACCTGCTCGACATCGAATACGAGCAGCTGATGCCCTATGTGCAGCCCGAGCAGCCTGCCTTCCGCATTATTGCGGGTGATTTCGTGACGACGGAAGACGGTACGGGTATCGTGCATACGTCGCCAACGTTTGGTGCCGATGACTTTCGCGTCGCGCAGGCGGCTGGTATCCCGGCAATCATGGTAAAGGATGAGACGGGGAAGGATGTCCCCGTCGTGGATCGGCAGGGCCGGTTCGTAGCTGAAATCGCCGACTTCGCCGGGCGGTACGTCAAGGAAGAGTACTACAGCGACGAGGAACGCGCCGACCCGGACTTCAAACCGACCGACGTGCTGATATCGATCAAGCTGAAGCAGGAAAACAAGGCGTTCAAGGTGGAAAAGTATGAGCACCCGTACCCGCACTGCTGGCGCACCGACAAGCCGATTCTGTACTACCCGCTCGACAGCTGGTTTATCCGCACGACGGCGAAGAAAGATCGACTCGTTGAACTGAACAAAACGATCAACTGGCAACCCGAAAGCACCGGCACCGGTCGCTTCGGTAACTGGCTCGAAAACCTGGTCGACTGGAACCTCAGCCGCAGTCGCTACTGGGGTACACCCCTACCGATCTGGCGCAGCGAATCGGGCGAAGAAGTGTGCATCGGATCGGTGAACGAACTGGTCGACAAAGCGCTGGAAGCTGTAAATTCCGGTAAACTAACGGACGAACAACACGCGAAAAATAGCGAGTTCATTTCGGGAGTCGTTGCGGAAGCGATGGGTAAAGAAAATTCGTTCGATCTGCATCGCCCGTACGTTGATGAAATCTACCTGATTTCAGAATCGGGCAACGTGATGCAGCGCGAGCCGGACCTGATCGACGTGTGGTTCGATTCGGGGGCGATGCCGTACGCGCAGTGGCACTATCCGTTCGAGAACAAAGACAAGATTGACAACGGCACCGCCTTCCCGGCTGACTTTATCTCGGAAGGAGTCGATCAGACGCGGGGCTGGTTCTTCACGCTTCACGCCATCGCCGGGTTGCTGTTTGATTCGGTCGCGTTCAAAAACGTGGTTTCGACGGGGCTGGTGCTCGACAAAAACGGCAACAAAATGTCGAAGCGGCTGGGCAACGCCGTCGATCCGTTCAGGACACTGGAACAGTACGGTCCCGACGCAACCCGTTGGTACATGATTACCAATGCCGAACCGTGGGATAACCTGAAGTTCAACCTCGACGGCGTGGGTGAAGTACAGCGCAAGCTATTCGGCACGCTGTCGAACACGTATAATTTTTTCGCGCTCTACGCCAATCTCGACAAATTCACGGCGGGGACAGGCAACGCTATTCCCGTTGCCGAACGGCCCGAACTTGACCGCTGGATTCTGTCGAAATTACAGTCGCTGGTGCTGGAGGTGCAAAGTCAGTTCGATAGTTACAACCCGACGAAAGCGGGCCGGGCCGTGCAGGATTTCGTCAACGACCAGCTCTCGAACTGGTACGTTCGGCTGTCGCGTCGGCGCTTCTGGGCAGGCTCGGCGCATGACGGTGCCGCGATGACCACCGACAAGCAGGCGGCTTACGAAACGCTGTACACCTGCCTGACGACCGTAGCCCAGCTAATGTCGCCCATCGCGCCGTTTTACGCCGACTGGCTGTACCGTAACCTGGTTGAGGGCGCCACGTCGGTTCACCTGACCGATTTTGTAGTCGCCGATCAATCGCAGATTGACACCGACCTGGAAACGTCGATGGCGCTGGCGCAACAGGTGTCGTCGCTGGTTCACTCGCTACGGAAAGGACACAAACTGAAAGTACGGCAACCGCTGAGCCGGGTGCTGATTCCGGTGCTCAATCCCGCCACGCGCCGGCAGATCGAGCACGTCGCCCCGATCATCAAATCGGAGGTAAACGTGAAAGAAGTCGAGTTTATCGACGATGCGAGCGGCATTCTAAAAAAGCGGGTAAAGCCGAATTTCAAAGCCCTCGGCCCTCGCTTTGGCAAACAGATGAAAGATGTAGCGGCTGCGATCACGGCTATGAACGAGTCGCAGCTGGCCCAGCTAGAACAGCAGGGGAGTATCGACCTGCCGCCGTTTACGATTCAGCTGAGCGACGTCGAGATTCTGACGGAAGACATCCCCGGCTGGCTGGTTGCCAGCGAAGGCGGTCTGACCGTTGCCCTCGACGTGACCGTTACGGACGAACTCCGGCGGGAAGGTATTGCCCGTGATTTTGTGAACCGGATTCAGAACTTGCGTAAAGACCTGCAATTCGACGTGACCGATAAAATCACCATCGAAATTGGGCAGACAGACGCACAACTGATCGACGCGATCGAGGCCAACCGGCCCTACATCCAGCAGGAAGTGCAGGCCGTATCGCTACAGATCGTACCCGACCTGAACGGCGCATCGACCGAAGTAGAGATCGATGAATTCCGGCTTCGGGTGCTGATCGGCAAAAGCTGATTCTTTTTCCCGCACTAGTTACGTGAAGCCCTTACTGCAATCCGACGCAGTAAGGGCTTTTAACGTATATACCTATTTGACCTTTTTTGTTACCTTAATAATCTTTTTGTATCTCTATTGTAAAAAATAAAAGTCGAGCGGCACAGGATTTGTAATGGCGATACGTAGTGTGTAACCAGACGGTGGTCAGTCTGTCTTAATGCGCACTGAGCGGCATCACATACCGCCTTATCCAACTTTAAAAAATGCGACTGTCGTGTGGCCTCCCGGCTGCACGGCGTCGTTACTCACCGCTCTAATATGATCGAACCATTACATACCTCCCTCCAATCCTTTGTAAACAGTTACAAAGCCGTTATGTGGCGGCTGCGCGAATGCGCGCTCAACGATGAGCAACTGGCAACGGCCATCGGTGTCAGCAGCAGCGTTATTCGTAGTCGCCGGGCCAAACCCGACCTCTGGAAACTGTCGGACATCAACCGGCTGTCGGCGTATTTCAACATGCCGACAACGGCCTGCGTGCAACTCGACCAGCTTTTGAAAGAAATACCGCAGCAATGGATGGCGCTACCCCTGCGCGAACGTCGGCGCTATGAACGGTTGCTGCCCATCAAGAAGTCGCAGTTTCACGCATACAACGTGAGCGACTGGCCGGTCCACCACTTACTGAAAATGTACCAGAATCTGATTCTGAACGAAGAGCTTGCCTCGTGATCCGGTACCCATCCGTAACCGGGTGGTCAGGCCGGGGTGCTGGTAATTCCAGCCCCCGGCTTATTTTTGTCATGTACTTAGCCAACCCTGCATGACTAACCTGTTTACCCGCTTCCTGCTGGTATGCCTCATCAGCTATTTTCCAGCAGTAGCCCAAACCAGTCAGCTGGTGAGGGGTCCCTACATCCAGGTCGTCACGCCTACGTCAGCCATTGTCCGCTGGCGTACGAGCCAGCCGACAGTTGGTCGGGTATGGTACGGTTTATCGGCCACGTCGCTCAGTGGCGATCAGCGCGAAACACAGGCTACGCAGGAACACGTCGTCACCATCAGCGGGCTGCAACCGTCCACCCGCTACGCCTATGCCATTGGCTACGACGACACCAAACTGGCATCGGGCGCGGATTATTACATCCCGACCGCACCAGCCACCGGCGATACGCGCCCGTTTCGTATCTGGGCCTTAGGCGATTTCGGCATTGGTAGCGATAATCAGAAGCAGGTGTATCAGGCCTGGCAAAAGGCCACGGCTACCCACCCGGCCGACCTGTGGCTCTGGCTCGGCGACAACGCGTATTGCTGCGGTACGGAAGATCAGTTTCAGGAGTATGTTTTCAACCTCTACGGCCCGTCGCTGCGCAATACACCCATTTTCCCAACGCCCGGCAACCACGATTACGCCGATAGCCGGACCAATTTCGACATTGCGTACTACAAGCTGTTTTCGTTTCCGACGCAGGGCGAAGCGGGGGGTGTTGCCTCCGGGTCGAAGGCTTATTTTTCGGCTAACTACGGCAACGTTCATCTGATCTCGCTGGACTCGCAGGCGCAGGAAGACGGAATCTATCGACTCTACGACACGACCGGTCGGCAGGTGCAGTGGCTCAAACGCGACCTGGCCGCCAACAAGTTACCGTGGACGATCGTCATTTTCCACCACCCGCCCTATAGCAAAGGCGGGCACGATTCCGATACCGAAGATCAGATGATGATGATTCGCCGAAATCTGACGCCCATTCTGGAGCGGTACGGCGTCGATCTGGTGCTGAACGGGCACAGTCACGGCTACGAACGATACTACCGCTTAAAGAACCTGACCGGCTTTGCCGAAAGCTATAAGGCTGATGCCAACCGGGCTGAAAGCACAACCGGCCGCTACGATGGCTCGGCTAATTCCTGCCCGATTCTGATGAAGGGACAGGGAACGGTTTACGTCGTCAGCGGGTCGGGTGGCGCACTGGGTGGTCAGTCGCCTGGTTTCCCGCACCCGGCCACGATCTACGCCAATACGTACGTGGGCGGTTCGATGGCGATTGACGTAACGGACAACCGGCTCGACGCGCAGCTGATACTGGCCGACGGTACATTTCCCGACCGATTCACGATTATAAAAAACACAAATAAAACCACGTCACTCACCGCCGAATTTGCCGATACACTAGCGTTACAGGCATCGTGGCCAGTAGCATCTACGTCCGGCGCATCCAATAATATCTACCGCTGGCCCACCGGCGCAACGACCCGCGCCATTCGCTACCCGGCGTCGAAAGCGGGCACCTATACCGTTGACGTTACCGACGACAGGCAGTGCCTGGTGGATAAGTTTGCACTAACCGTATCAGCCCCCCCCCGCCTGACCACGAAAACAGCGACGACCGCCTGCGCGGGCAGTACCATCCCCGTTACGGCATCGCCCGAAAACACGACCAAAGCGGCTGGCTGGCAATACGACGTACTGCTATCGGATGCGTCGGGCAATTTCACCACCGAACGCATTATCGGCCAGGGGTCAATCAACACCTTACAGGCAACGCTGCCAACGGATGTGTCGGGCAGTGGCTACCGGTTGCGTGCACGGGCACGGGGCATCAGCTACGCGGAGTTAGTAGCCAGCGACGCTATCACCATTCGCCCCGCTCCAACGGCCACGCTGACGGGATCGAGTACAATTGTCCAGGGTGTACCGGCGTCGCTGACGCTGACCTTTACCGGCGACGCCCCCTGGCAGGGCACCCTCACCGACGGCACCGCTTTTTCGGCTACCACCTCACCCACGACACTATCCGTTTCTCCCAGCCGCACAACGACGTACGGCATCGCTTCGCTGCGCAACGGTTGCGGAACGGGCACCTCGACCGGTCAGGGAACCGTTATGGTCCTGCTGCCAACGGAAACGGAAGCGTTTGCTGGCGGGCAGTTGCAACTCTTCCCGAACCCGACAAAAGACAACGTTCAACTCAAACTGACAACAGCCCAGACGAATCCGATCAGTCTGGTACTGCGCGATGTGCAGGGGCAAACGATTTACCAGCAACAGTTCGGCCCGACAACCACGCTAACCACTACGATACCAATTTCAGCGGCAACCGGTACGTACCTGCTTTCTATTACCGTTGGCACGCAGACAATTACCCGAAAAGTGGTGAAAGAGTAATGTGATTTCAGCTCAGTGGTATTATATCGTTTAGAACACCGTATGGCAACAAATACTGCCATACGGTACCCAGATTGCACACCTGTGTCTGTACGTCGATTTTGTAATCACTGGCGGACGGTGTAACGACGAGCAACGGAATATTCCCCAGATCGCGACTGGCAACGTAATTGCCCCGGCTAAGAGTCGGTGCGTTGGTATACTTGATTTCAATACCAACCACCGGTTGATTTCCCCGAACTAATACCAGATCCAGTTCAGATCCATCGGCAGTCCGGTAATAAAAAAACTGTGTGTCGTATGACAGGCTGGCGATTAGCTGCTGTACAATGTAACCTTCCCACGAGCTTCCTACGTGGAGACTATTGCTAAGCGCGTCTGTCGTACTGATAGTCACCAGTGCGTGAAACATTCCACTGTCGCGCAAATATAGTTTCGGTGCCTTCACCAGCCGTTTGCTGATGTTCACGAAATAGGGAGCTAGCCGACGAATAAGAAATGCCTGCTCCAGAAAATTCAGATACGTTTGAATCGTCGGTACAGAAACGCTCAGTGCCCTCGCTAGTTCCGACATATTCAGCTGATTGGCATGCACGCTCACCAGCATCGACAAAAGCGTTCGAATACGGACCGGCGACGCACTCAGCCCAAGTATTGGCAGGTCACGCTCAACATATGTCTGAATGAAGTCATTCATCCGCCGACTCGCTGTCCGGTCCGAACTGGCCAACAACATATCAGGATATCCACCGCGTAGCCAGTGTTGGTGATAAGTCAACTCAGACTGTACCTCCAACCAGGTTAGGGGTTGAAGTTCAAGATAGGCAATGCGCCCGGCCAGCGATTCTGAACTGTGCTGGAGCAAACGGGGCGATGCAGACCCTAATAGCACAAAACGCCCCGGCACCCGATGTTGGTCGATAAGCGAACGCAGCACCAGAAATAACTCCGGTAAACGCTGAATCTCATCAAGAATGACCAGTTCATTCTGTCGTTCCGCCAGATAAAACTCAGGATGCTGCAATCGACTGAGATCCTGATCTGATTCCAGATCCAAGTAGGTAACGGACTTCCCTAACCGATTGGTGATAAAACGAAGCAGTGTCGTTTTGCCAACCTGACGGGGACCAATCAGTGCAACGGCAGGCCGTTCGGCTATTAATTCCAGCAGATCGCTGGTTACGTTTAAGAGGTCGTTTAGGATTGTGTTTTATGGCCTGTTTTGTCATCCCGCTCTGGCGGCCCGGTCGCAGGCTCGGGATGACAAAAGGCCGTTTTGGCCAGGGATTATAAAATCCCAAACAACCCCTTCTATAGCACCGTTCCGATACCGAACAGAATAACGAATAAGAGTGTCGTCAGGGCAAGCTGGCCCAGACGGGGATTTAACTCAGCGGGGTTTTTATGCGTAGCGATAGCGCGACCGTTCAGGATAAACAACGGGAACGACAGCAGATACAGGTACGCCGTCGCCGGGGCATCGGTGAAGATAGAGTACCCCATCGCGCAGGCCATACCCGCCCATAGCAGCAGCCAGTGGTATTGTGTCGCCCGCTCACGACCGATCCGGGCGGGGATCGACTTTTTGCCGGTCATCGTATCGGTTTCGATGTCGCGGATATTGTTGACGTTCAGCACACCCGTCGCAAACAGACCGACGCTCGTAGCAGGTAGCAGCAGCAACGGGCTGAACGATAACGTATGCAGAAAGTACGTACCCAGCACCCCGACCCAGCCAAAAAACAGCAGCACGGCCACGTCGCCAAACCCCGCGTAACCGTACGGACGTTTGCCATTCGTGTAGCCAATAGCGGCAGCAATGCACAGCAGCCCAATGACCAGAAACACCCAGAAAATCGACGAGTCGACAGCTCCGTCCGCCCGGTTGTTGAACGCCAGGTAGAGCAGCGCAATACCACAGATCAGCGCTAATACCGACGTAACGATAACGCCCCGCAGCATAGCCTCGCGGGTTATGTCGCCCGTGGCAACGGCCCGACGGGGACCTACGCGTAATTCGGTATCTTTCCCCGATACAGCGTCCCCGTAATCGTTGGCGAAATTCGACAGGATTTGTAGCAGGATAGTCGTCAGGGCAGCCAGTCCGGTAATGGTCCAGCTGAACCGCTGATCGGCGCGGGCCAGAAAGCTCCCCAGAATAATGCTGGCCAACGCCAGCGGCAACGTACGCGGACGAGCAGCCGCAAGCCAGGTTTTCATAGTATTGAAAGAGTGAAAGAGTGAAAGAGTGAAAGAGCGATCAGTACCGTAACGGTTGATCGCTCTTTCACTCTTTCACTCTTTCGCCATTAATTAGATACCTACGGCTTTTTTGAATTCGTCGTCTTCGGGCTTGACTTTCGACGCGAAGAAGTGCGTCAGTTCCCCTTTTTCATTGATGACGTACTTGCAGAAATTCCAGGTTGGCACCTTGTCGTTCCAGCCGTTTAGTTCTTTGGTCGTCAGCCATTTGTAGATCGGAGCCTGACCATCGTTTTTTACTACGTCGACCTTCTCGAACATCGGGAACGAAACGCCGTAGTTCTTTTGGCAGAAGCTGGCGATCTCAGCGTTGGTGCCCAATTCCTGACCGGCAAAGTTGCCCGACGGGAAGCCCAGCACAACGATTTTATCTTTGTGCGCTTCGTAGAATTTCTCCCAGTCGGCATACTGCGGAGTAAAGCCGCACTTCGAGGCTGTGTTAAGAATAACGACCTTTTTACCCTTGTAGCTACTCAGGGCGACGGGCTTGCCATCGAGGGAGGTAACGGTAAAATCGTACAGCGTTTTGCTTGGAGCTGCGTAGTCGGCGGGGGCAGCGGCCACTTCATTCTTGTCGCTGAAAATACCCTTTACAATGTCTTTGAACATAAATCCGGAAGAAATAACGATCAGCGCGACCGCTGCCAGTGTGAGAGAAATCTGTTTTTTCATGGAGAATCGTGGTTTGGGTGAGCGGCTGGCACCGCGCCGACCAATCGGTCAACGCGGTGCCTTTAAAAATAGTTTTTACGTCTGTACCAGCCCGTTGGATTACACCAATGACTCCATCAGCTACATTTTTTCGGGTACGTCGATACCAAGCAACCCCATCGCCGACTTGATCGTCCGACCCACGGCCCCAGCCAGTACCAGCCGGTTTTGTAGCCGAACCGGGTCCGTTTCTTTCAGGATCGACAGGCGGTCGTAAAATTGATTGAACGTCCGGGCCAGTTCATAGGCGTACTGACCGATGTACGACGGCGCATAATCGGCCCCTGCTTCGGCCACCCGCTGCGGGTACTGACTGAGCTGAAACACCAGTTGCTGCTCCACATCATCGAGTTCGGTAGCCGTTGCCGGGCCGCTCAGCGACAAGCCCATATCGACAGCCCGACGCAGCACCGACTGAATGCGGGCGTGGACGTACTGAATGTATGGTCCCGTGTTTCCGTGCAGGTCGACCGATTCAGCGGGATTGAACTGCATCCGCTTCTGGGGGTCTACTTTCAGCAGGTAATATTTCAACGCACCCAGTCCCAGCATCTGAAACAGGGCTGTTTTCTCGTCATCGCCGAACTCATCCATTTTGCCTTTCGCAGCATCGTCAGCCGCCGTAGCAGCCGCTTCGGTCGTTTCGCGAATCAGATCGTCGGCGTCGACCACCGTTCCCTCGCGGGATTTCATCTTACCGGTCGGCAGGTCGACCATGCCGTACGAGAGGTGGTACAGGTTCTGCGCGTACGACCGACCCAGCCGACGCAGGATGGCAAACAGCACGTTGAAGTGGTAATCCTGCTCATTACCGACTACCCAAATCTGCCGGTCAGCGTGGAAATCGTTATCTTTCAGTTGGGTCGTACCGAGATCCTGGGTGATGTACACCGACGTGCCATCGGCGCGGAGAACGAGTTTCTGATCGAGCCCTTCGTCAGTCAGGTCGATCCAGACCGAGTTGTCGTCTTTGCGGTAGAAAACGCCTTTTTCCAGTCCTTCCTGCACGATTTCCTTGCCCAACAGGTAGGTATTTGACTCGTAGTAGGTCTTATCGAAGCTAACGCCGATCGTTTTGTAGGTCACCGCGAAGCCTTCATAGACCCAGTCGTTGAGTTTTTTCCAGAGCGTTACCGTCTCAGGGTCACCCTGCTCCCACCGGCGTAGCATGGACTGCACTTCCTGCATCAGCGGAGCCGTCTTTTCCGCTTCCTCTTTCGGCGTTCCCTGGGCCACCATCTGCTCAACTTCGGCTTTGTAGGCCCTATCGAACAGCACGTAGTACTTACCGATCAGGTGGTCACCCTTCATCCCAGCCGATTCAGGCGTTTCACCGTCACCAAATCGCTGATACGCCAGCATCGACTTGCAGATGTGTACACCCCGGTCGTTGACGATGCAGGTTTTGACCACGTCGTAACCGTTGGCTGTCAGAATTCGGCTGATCGAATCGCCCAGAAAGTTATTACGCAGGTGGCCTAGGTGCAGCGGCTTGTTGGTGTTGGGCGACGAAAACTCGACCATTACCGACTGCCCTTTTGCCGTATGCTGACCAACCGTTTCTGTCGAAGCGATATCGTTCAGCGTATCGATCCAGGCACTATCAGCCACGCTCAGATTCAAAAAGCCCTGTACGACATTGAACGCACTAACGACCGGGCTGTGCTGAATCAGCCACTCGCCGATAGCCTGCCCAATCTGCGCGGGAGCCTGCCGAAGGGCCTTCGTCAGTGGAAACGTGACGAACGTGTAAAGTCCTTCAAATTCTTTTTTGGTTGGTTGCAGCACGACCTCGCCAATCGACTGCTGGTATAATTCGCTAACGGCCTGCTGAATGGCCTGTTGTATCGTATCCTGAATGGTCATGTTCACGGGTAGGGCCGCAGGTTGTCGGCTTTCACCCGCAAAAGTACAGGATGTAGCCCGGATATACGTAGCCCAGACGTCCACGTCTGGCAGCCGGGGACCAATTGAGTTACCCAGCAAACTCCGCTGCGGATCGGATCAACTGTGTAGCCCAGACGTCCACGTCTGGCAGCCGAAGGCTAATTGAGTTACCTGACAAACCCGCTTGTAACTCGGGACCTATCAGCCGCTGACGCGGCTACCAGACCGGGAGGTCTGGGCTACACAGCTGGCAACCGAAGGCTAATCGAGTTACCCAGCAGACCCCCTTGTAACGCGGACCCGTCAGCCGCTGACGCGGCTACCAGACCGGGAGGTCTGGGCTACTGCGTCGCGACGTAAGCATGCGGCCAGTCGGTCCATTCCTGTGCGAGTCCGGCTTTGATTGGGTTGTTGAGAATGTACTCTGTAATGCGGTTAAACTCATCAGCGTTTCGAACGACGTGATCGTAACTTTCGGGTTGCCAGAACGGTTGTCCGGTGCGACTCAACAGGGCGTTGGCCCGACGGGCGGAATACCCTTTCAGCGACTTCATTACCGTAAAGAACGAATTGCTGCGCGGCAAGGCCGTAATCAGCAGATGCACGTGATTCGGCATGATGCAGTAAACATGAAGGGTGTAGCTGATGCCGTCGTAATGATGAATGGCAGCTTTGACCTCGTTGGCGATAGCTGGATTTTTAAGCCAGTCATTACCCTGTACAGCCGTATCCAGCGCCTGATCAAAGCAAGCGAAATAGCGTTTACTTCCCCAGACGGCAAGCTTCTGAGCAGCATCGCTACCGGCCGCCAGCTTTTCGTCGACCTGCCGCTGAATCATCGCTTTCTCCTCAATTAGCTTTTCGATGACGTCCTGCGGTAGCGACCCGTGCAGGCGAAACGTGATGAAATAGGTCTCTTCAGGCGGTAGCCTGTGTGGCAGATACCGCGCATAATGCGTAAGCATGGTGGGATCAGGTAGCCCAGACCGGTGTAGCCCAGACGTCTACGTCTGGTAGCCGAAGGCTAATAGTGCGCACAAATGAACAAAGTAGACTCTGTTTGTAAATTGGCCTTTTTAGCCTGCGGCTGCCAGACGTGGACGTCTGGGCTACTTCACTTCAATATTGTCGTTTGCTCGGCGACGGATTTGATTTTTTCTTTCGAAAAAAAGACGGGGAAGTAGCCGTTTTCGGCCCAGATCGGAAACAGGTCGCGGTAGTGGGGGCTGGCGGGGTCGCCGGATTGGCCGGGGCTGTTGATGCCCAGCGTCTTGTCCCAGTTTTCGGTATCGACCAGTATGCGAAACGTGGCTCCGTGGGTTTGGTTCAGGTCGTTGCCGGTTGCATTGACCGTCTCGCCGTAGCCACCCCGCGCCACCGGGCCGAGGTTGATTTTTTCGCGCATCGCTTTATCGACCATGTCGCTTAGCGGATGCGTAATCGTAATGTGCTTGTTTTTGCGTTGTCCGTACTGCCACTCGTCCATGTCTGAACCGAGTCGGTCGCTCAGTTCGGCCACAGCGTTGTCGAGGCAGGTGAGCAGCAGGCTATCGCGGTGAGCAATGGGATCGCCCGTGATCGTACCAGTGGGCATCAACCCGGGGGTGACGAGCCAGTCGATGACACGTTTGGTCGGTAACGAGGTCAGATACGGCCGGGCGTTGGCGGGAATCGTCTGCCGACCCATCGACGCCTTCAACTGACCTTCCCACGCCACGTAAATCGACGCGGCAACCGAGCTGGGATCGAGTCGAAAGTCCCACTTACGGAGGTAGCCAATGGCCTGTTCGGTCCGACCTTCGGGCGACGACAGGTTTTGCAGTAACGGCACCAGCGTCCGGGCGGTCAGCGACAGGTAATCGGCCTGCAACGCCATGAAATCGACCAGATTTTTACGCTTGCCGTCGTTCAGGACTTCTTCGATACGGTTGGCCCGATTCGGCGACGCCCACGTCCAGCCGATAGCATCGCGATGGGGAAAATTGACCGGTGTCAGGTTGTTGTTGGCCGTAACGATGTAGCCTTCCGTTGGGTTGAGCGTATTGGGCAGTTGCTGAATGGGCAGATAACCGCCCCACTCGTAACGACCATCGCCCGGCACCGGCACCAGCCCGGAGAAGTTTTTGCGGATAGGCGATAGACCCACCGCCTGCCAGCCGATGGTGCCGGGCTTTGTGGCGGTTGGTCGTTCGGCCCAGATCATGTTTTCGCCCGGAATCCGGCTGTACGAGCAGGCTTGCCGAAACTCCGTCCAGTTGCGTGCCTGATTCATCCGCAGACTGGCCAGATAGGGAGCGCAGCCCCGTTCGAGCCAGGCCGCCCGAATGGCGTAGGCCCGGTGATTCCTGGCATCTTCGTACACGACGGGGCCATGCTGCGTGTACTTGAGCGTTGCCGTTACGGGCTTACTATTTTTGACCGAGATCGTTTCAGTCTGTACCCGCATCGGCACCCAACGGCCTTTGTACCGGTACTGATTCGGGTTGGCCGGATTGGTTTCGTAGACGTACAGGTCTTCGTTGTCGGTTTCGAAGATGGTCAGGCCCCACGCGCCGTAGTCATTATGACCAATGGAAATACCGGGCAACGTCGGTTCCCCCGCGCCAATCACATTCCAGCCCGGCGCATGAAGATGCGCCCAGTAGCGCAGGGACGGCGTCGATTGCGACCGGTGCGGATCGTTGGCCAGCATCGGGTAGCCGCTACCCGATTTATCGCCCGAGATAACCCAGTTGTTCGAGCCGGTATACTGTTTTTCGGTGTCGAACCAGCGGTCGATTTCGTTGGCGTTTCCCTCGATGCTACCCTCACCCCCAGCCCCTCCCGCGACGGCGGACCGCCCAAAACGGGAGCGGGGTGCAGTACTCCCAGTTTTGCCCCCCTCTCCCGAAGCGGGAGAGGGGTTGGGGGTGAGGGCCGCTTCGTCTTCGTCGGCTTTCGCCAGTCGACCCTGAAATTTGAGCGGCAGACGAAACGCTTCGTATAGTTCGAGAATGGGCTGAAACAGTTCATCGCCGTTGACGCGCAGATTCAGGTCGGGTTGGGTCGAATTAGCGGCCGGGTGAAACCAGTTGAGTTCGCGCAGCTTGTCGGCCCCGATCAGACTCACCAGCCGACCGTATTTCAGTTCGTCGCGAACATTACCCAATAATCCCTGATGGCGGCTAACAACGACTTCGGGCGTCCAGAGGCCGGGTTTCATGTTCAGCACCTGAAACTCGAAGGGCAGCTTCTCGGGCGTTTGCCCAATTTCAGTCACGTACGCATTGATACCCTCGACAAACGCCCCGACAATCTGCGGCCCATGTGGGTGATAATGCAGCAGTTCCTGATTGATATTACCCCGAAACCGGAATAGCCGCGTACCGATGTCGCGCTTGATTTCCTGCGGTCCCAATACCTCGGCGACTGTACCCGTTGCCTGCCGACGCCATAGTTCGAATTGAAACAACCGGTCTTTTGCCGCCAGATATCCCTGCGCGTAAAACAGGTCATGCTCGTTTTGGGCATAGATGTGATTGACTCCCCACCGGTCGCGGATGACTTCGACGGGTTGGCGAATTCCCTTACGGGCAGGCATCACCGTTGTCTTAACGGTTGGGCGATACTGGCCAAACAGCGGGCCCGACAAGAGAAACAGACAGACGACTAGATAACGCAGAGCGGGCATAGCAATGGGTCTTTCCCGGAAAGTACGTAAAACCCGATTTCTGAAGCTAGTTTATCAACGAACTATCGACTCAGGTTGTCTGAAAAGTAGTTACTTTACTGACACTCAGACCGGCGTATTTCATGCGTTTCTCCACCCGATTAACGATACCCAACCCCTGCACGCAGCCGTGGCAGGCCATGACGCCCAATCAGCAGGGTCGTTTCTGCGCGCACTGCCAGAAAACCGTGGTCGATTTCACGACCATGACCGATGCCCAGGTGATCGCCCACCTACACGGTGTCAGGAATGAAGGCTGCGGCCGGTTCCGGGCCACGCAGCTGAGCCGGATACTGACCGACCCGACGGCAAACAGATCAGGCCAATGGCAGTGGGTGAGCGTAGTGCTGTCGGGCTGGCTCAGTACGCAGGCTGTTCAGGCGCAAACCGGCCCTACTGCCAACCGGCCGACTGGTGGCACGTTTTTACCCAGACTAGCGATGCCAACTACACCTAGCCTGGTTGACACCACAGCGGCAAAGTCGACTACGCTGGTTGTTGACGGGCGGGTGATTGATGCCCAGACGCGGCAGGCAATTCCCGGTGCAACCGTCGTGGTCCGGGAAACCAGTTTCAGCTCGACCGCCGACTCGACCGGCTCCTTTCGACTGGTATTTCCCGATTACACACCCGGCTGTACGGTTTGGGTATTTGTTAGTCAGATTGGCTACAGCACAACCCTGCACCGCGTCGAGGTTGGGCAGGAGCAGTTGTTTGCGATCAATGAAGATGGCGGCTTGTTAGGTGAAACGATCTGGGTTGGCGGATACGTCGTGGAAAAACCGACGCGCTGGCGACGCATTCGCAACTGGTTCAGGCACTGACAACCTGTCTCAAACAGCATCCTGCTGTTTGCCGTACTCATTAACAAACAGCAGGATGCTGTTTGAGACAAAATCATAGCAACGCCATGCGCTTTTCTTCTTTCTGTGTTGGTACACTGCTGTTTCTACTCACCAGCTGCCAGACGATACTCAACATTCAGTCGAACGTCAAGGTCACTGACAAACCACCGTTCGAGCGCATTCTGATTGTGTCGCGGTTGCCCAACGTACCGCCGGGCTATGCGTCTACGTTCGTTGGTGCGTTTCCGTCGCAGTACACGGTATGTTCCGTCGATGTGTCGCCGATCTCGTTTGAAACGCCGGACGAAGCCATCAGTCGGCAACTCAGGGAGTGCAACAGTGAGGTAATGCTGACGCTCGACCTAAACCGGAGTTTCAGCGGCAACAGCGGTCGGTATATCACAGGCTACAATAATATCTACCTGGAAATGAGCAGCGTTGCTACCGGCAAACCATTCTGGAAAGCGATTACGTTGTCGACCACTACCGCCCTCGGCCCGCGCGAAGTCGTCCGGCAGCTTATCAAAGACGGCGTGCTAAATGGCAGTCTGCCCGTCGGTAACACCCGCTACCGGTAGCAATCAGTCATCGTCATCATCGTCGTCTTTGCGGCTGACGGTCAGGAAGGCACCGCGACGGGGGGCGGGCATGACGGCGTGTTCACCCCGGACAGCTTTCCAGATGATTTCGTTGAACAGCCGGTCGTCGATCTTGTCGGCGTAGCGCAGGTCGAGTTTTTCCGACTGCCGGGCGGGTTCGGTCATGGCCGTATTTTTGGCGTCGAGGTCGATTTGCGCGGGGCGGTGGTCGTAGGTCGTCAGGTCGGGCGTAGCCGTAAACAGGGCGTACATCGGCCGGGCACCCGCGTCGTACTGACTCATCGGCGGCAGACCCAGAATCAGCTCAATCGTGCGCAGCATGCCCGACGTGGTGTACGATGTGTGTTCGACGTGGTGCCGCTTCGTGTAGGGGCTAATCACCAGCGCGGGCGACCGGTGCGCATCGACATGGTCGGAGCCGTTCTGCGCGTCGTCTTCCAGTACGAACACCGCCGATTCGTTCCAGATTGGGCTTTTCGACAGGTAATCCACAAAGCGCCCCACGGCCAGATCGTTATCGGCAACGAACGCGGCTGGTGTCCGGGCCCCGATACGGGCACCACTCGTGTGGTCGTTGCCGAGCCGGATGCTGCTGAAGTTCGGCACGGCGTTGATTTTTATCAGTGAATCCAGATCATGCTTCCAGACCGCCACCCGGTCGATGTCTTTGATGCTCAGGTCGTAATCGGGATAGTTGGGCGCAAACAGGCCGGCGAGAGCGGAGTTTTTCCGTTTGGAATACGCTTCAAATTCGCCGTACGACCGGTACCGGATACCCGCCCGTTTGCAGTAGTCCCAGATAAAGCCGCGCTTCGGAAACGCCACCGGCCGCGAGCCTTCGTAGTCGTAGGTGCCGCCCCGCCCGCCGTAACTCGTCGGCCACGTTTTTTCGACATAGTCGGTAGCGTAGGCCGCCGTGCTCCAGTTATGCCCGTCGGCGCTGACCTCGGCATCGACGTAAAAGTTGTCGAGCAGCACAAATTCGCGGGCCAGGGCGTGCTGATTGGGCGTCACGTTCTGGGGAAACAGACATAGCGAGGTGTCGCCGTTGCCCTCACGCATGTCGCCAAAAATCTGGTCGTAGGTGCGGTTTTCCTTGATGATGTAAAAGACGTATTTGATGGGCGACGTTTTCGCGCCGACCTGCTTCGGAATGGGCGAATTGGCGGGCCACCCTGCGCCCACGGCCGTTTTTTCGCGGTCCTTCGTATACGGCGTGTTGGCGTACACCTGGCGGGTCAGGCCGGTGAGCTGCGCGGGCGTGGGCATCGCAAACAGCGACAGTGTACCCTTGAATAGCCCGGCGATGTACTGGGTATCCGATTCGCGCCGTTTGTAGGGGTTTGGCCCGGCGGGGTTGGCCTGTGACGAAAACCCTTTCCCGTTGGCAACCAGCACTTTCTTACCCACCACCTGCACGCTCGTCGGGTACCAGCCCATCGGGATGAAGCCCAGCGACCGGCTGCGGCCCGGCTGCGAGACGTCGAACGTGGCCAGGCAGTTGTTATCGGCATTGGCGACCAGCAGGGTTTTATTATCCACGGAAAGAGCCAGTCCGTTGGGTGTGCTCCCGGCGGGTGCGTCGGGGTAGAGCGCCGTGTTGAGCGATTCGAGGACGCGCCGGGTTTTCGTGTCGATCACCGTCACGGTGTTGTCGTTGGCGTTGGCGACGTACAGGTATTTGCCGTTACTACTGAATACCAGATCGTTCGGGTGACTACCGGTGGGGATTTCGGCGGTCAGTTTCCGGCTTTTCGGATCGTAGACAACCACTTTATCAGCGCCCCAGACGGTGATGTACAGCTCATCCGACACCGGCGACCGGCGGCAGGTGTAGGCTTCGGCGGGGAGTTTGATGCGTTCGCGAATCTGCCGGGTGCCGAGGTCGCAGACGTACAGTGAACTATCGTCTTTGGTGACGGCGTAGAGCGTCTGCCCGGTTTTGTCGGTGGCGAGTCCGGCCACGGAAATACGGTTCGGCCACGGCTTGCCCAGCACCACCGAGTCGGTTTTCACCAGCTTGTCGCCCGATACGTCGTAGATCAGTACGCGGTTATCGTTGCCGCCCGACGCCAGCAGCCGGTTGCCGTCGGGCGTGAAGCACAGCCCCACCCACGATTTGCCGATTACGGTTTCGCTCAGCACTTTTTCGCCCGCAATGTCGATCAGTTGCAGCGTCTGCGTGCTTTGCCCGTTGTTGGTCACCGCCAGCCGTTTTCCGTTTGGCGAAACAACCGTTGTCAGGGGCAGATCACCCAGCGGCAGCGACCGGCCAATAGGCGACAGGCTCCAGCCGTTGGGCAGCGTCAGCCGTTGGCGGGTTTCGGGGCTGATTGCGGTTCGCGAAGCCGGTTTGGTCTGGGCAAACCCCGACAGGGCCAGCAGACTCAGCAAAAGTGGTACGTACCAGTGACGCATAAGGCAGAATGGGTTAGTCCGCCAAAAATACAGATTTAGCGTAGTGATGCCTGTTAAGCAATTGTGAAGGTGCCCGTATCGGCCGTCAGTGTGGTTCGGGATGAGGAATGTCGACAGCCATAGCCGCGACCCGTGCCCCACTCAACGACCGGGCGGCATTGTACGTGTTGACCATAAACGGCACAATATCGAGTCCGTTCTTACTCGGTAGCCAGCCATTGCCGGCCTGAATCGTATTGACAAACAACACCACCGTGATGTTGTCCGGCAGCTTCATCCAGATTGTGCGCAGACCAACATACGACGGGTTGGTGGTGTACCACCAGCCGTCGTGGTAGGCTACAGTGCCCCCGGCGGCTTTGAAATTGCCAAGCCCGTTGAGCAGCAACGTATCTTTATAGGCGGTCGGCAGCACGGATTCGTCGTCCGACGACAGCACGCGGGCGTACAGCTGACCGGCTTCGCGCGGGGTCAGGTACCAGCCATAGGCCCCCACAACGCCGTAAAAGCTACCCGGATTCCAGCCGCGCTGCCCCGAAACGTATGGGGCCGAGTAGCACAAAGTCGGGTCTCCGTCCGGGAACACGGGCACGACGTTCGGAATACCCGCCTTCGCCAGCACCTGCTGCTGCACATAGCTTACGTAGCGCGCTACCGTTTCCTGATCGTCGGCCGCGTCGTTACCCGTAGACTGGTAGCCCAGTATGGCCGGAATCAGCACGCGCATCAGGCCAATGTTGGCGTTCTGATAGCAGTACTGCCCGACGTTGACCTGTTTGACACCGTTGGCGATAAGCTGCTTTAGTCCACCGTACACGTTCTCGTCGTACGACCCGTTTTTGCAGGTTCCGCCCAACCCGACAATGCCGCTGCGGTGATTGAACAGGTGCCAGAACGTGATCTGATCGATGTTTTCACCAACGGGCCACGACGGGGGCAGGTAGGGCCGTATCTTATCCGTTGTTCGGATGCCTTTTCGGGCCGCCAGCTGCGCAAACGCCATAGCCGCAATCGTCTTGCTCATACTGGCGATGTGCATTTTCGTGTCGATTGTGTACGGTTCGCTCCCCGTCGGGTCAGTGGAGCGGGATTTCAGGCCACCGGCACCCGATGCGGTCAGCTGGCTGTTTTTGTAGATCGTGAACCCGTAGCCGATGGTGCGCCCCTGAAACTCATTGGTCAGGAGCTGGGCAAGGGCATCGGTCAGCCCGAACTGCTGCCGCACCGTAATCACCGGACTATACTCCGTAGTACCCTGCGACGTGACAAACGAGCGAACGGCGTAGGCTACATTATTGGCAAAACTCGTGACGGTATCCTGAAACACAAACGCTCCGCCCGGCAGGCTGCCCCCGTGCGTAGTGGCCCCTTCCCGGTTTGTCAGGGTAGGCATCGTCTGCGTCGACGACCACACGAACCCGTAACCGACCGACTGACTGGCCGGTACACTGAGCGTAGCCGACAGCCCGACCGATGTGACACTGAGCGTAGTGGCCTTGGGTGCCTGCGTCGGGTCGACAGCCGGCGTTACCGGGTCAGGTTCGTGGTGGCAGCCGGACAGCAGCCCAAGTAGTGTAACAAGTACGAGTACAGCGATATATGGTTTCATGCGTTCACCAGGTTGCTCCTAAAAGCCGGTCACGGCCAACGACTACTTTACGCACCCAAAAACTACCGGGCAGTGACTACCGCGTAAAAGATGGGGGTTCGTAAACCTCCTCGATTCACCAGCCGTTACCCCTCTGTATACACAACCTGACTCTTTTCCGATGCAACCTGCTCTCACGCCAGCCGCAGCCCGGCCCGCCTTTACCCAGCCCCGTTATCTGGTCACGCTGGGGTTCGTTACGTCGCTGTTTATGCTCTGGGGCGTTGGTATTACGCTTGGCGACGTGCTGAACCGGCACTTTCAGCAGGTGCTGCACGTGTCGAAAGCTGATTCGGCGCTGGTGCAGTTTTCTATTTTCGGGGCTTATTTCGTGATGGGTCTGCCGGCGGGCTGGTTTATGAACCGCTTCGGCTACCAGCGGGGCGTCTTGCTCGGTTTGGGTCTGTATGCAGCCGGGGCGTTTCTGATGATTCCGGCGGCCGGCGCGGGTTCCTTTGGCGGGCTGCGAATCGCGCTGTTTGTGCTGGCCTGCGGACTGGCGACGCTGGAAGCCGTTGCACACCCCTTCCTCGACGGCCTGGGCGACACGCGCAGCAGCGACCGGCGTATCACGTTTGCCCACGCCATCAACGGCATCGGGGCCATATCAGGGCCGCTCATCGGGGGGTATTTCATCCTGCGTAGCGGCACCACCGACACCGACCTTACCGCCGTCAAGACGCTGTACCTGATTATCGGGCTGGTCGTGGCGAGTGTCGGCATTGCGTTCTCGTTCGTCAAAGTGCCCCCGCTGGTCGTCGACCACGAAACGACCGGTCTGCCGGAATCGCCCACCAACGCGACCGCCGACAAAAAGCTGTTTCAGCACAAACATTTCGTCTGGGCCTGTGTGGCGCAGCTGTTCAACGTGGCGGCTCAGGGTGGCACGTGGGCGTTCTTTATCAACTATGGCGTGGCTTATATGCCCGGTATGAGCGACGCACAGGCCTCGTACTTTTTCTCGCTGAGCCTGGGGCTGATGATGCTCGGCCGTTTTCTGGGTACCTACCTGATGCAGTTCATTGCGCCCAACCGATTGCTGGCTGTGGCGGCTTTCGCAAATCTGTGCCTGTGCTTCATCATCGCGCAGCACTGGGGCTGGATATCGTTTGTGGCCCTGATGGGGCTGAATCTGTTTTTCAGTATCATGTTCCCGACCATCTACAGCCTGGGATTGAAAGACCTGGGCCGACACAAGGGACTTGGCTCGTCGTTTATCGTGATGGGCGTGGTCGGCGGTGCACTGTTTCCCCGGCTGATGGGCATTGTGGCCAACCACAGCGTCGCCGAGGCCTATTACCTGCCCATTATCTGTTACGCCGTCGTGTTCCTGTTTGCCATCCGGCTGTACAGGGTACGCACTACCTGACTACCGGGTCACAGTCCCGATTTAAAAAACCGCAGGGCTTTTTCGCCTGATTCGCTGATCTGATCGAGTCGGGCGCGGTTGGCTTCCCGGCGGCTGCGGCTATGGTCAAGGTCGTTGACAATGGCACGAATCAGCCGGTAGTATTCCCGTTCGAGCAGCGATAGTCCGTCGTAGAGTCGCTCCAAACTCTCGTACGAGTACACATGGTGCTCGTCGTACTCGACCGTATTTTTGGCGTGCATCACCCGATTGCGCAGGCCGACCAGGTCTTTGATCTGATCGAAGCGCATCAATGGCCCCGCTACATCCGAACCGGAAAAATAGAGCAGGTCACTGAATTCAAAGGTCTGGAATGGATCGAGTAACCGGCGTTCGTTTTGTCGGCGGGGCTGCGTTGCGTCGCGCAGTTTATCGCGGTAAAACGAGCGCAGCCCATCCGCACTGGCGTGTTCCGACTGGTACTCGAAAAACTGAAGCATATCGGCATCTGACCGGCCACGCAGAGTGAAGAACCGGCGCAGGTCGCGCTCGAATAGAATAATATCGTCCTGCACGATTTGCAGCACACTGTTGTGGTTGAAATCCGACACGTGCGCCACACCCACCAGCACCCGGCCTTCGTAGACAAACAGCACGTTGGGGTCGGTTTGCGCAAAGCAATCTTTTATCGTATCGGTAAATAACCGGTCGTGTTGTTGCACCCGGTGCTGTTCAGCCATGGGTTGGGGCACGCCAAACTGACTGGTTTCTTCATCGAACGGATAGTAGGTTTCGCCGTCCAGACCGGGCAGGGCGTTGACGTTGAGCCGCTGGCAGATAAAGGCACAGGCATCGGGCGCGTCGGCATCGTAGTAGAGCACGTGCCGCTCCATGATGTGGGCAAAGGTAAGCTGGTGAAATTGCATGCCTCCCTAACCCGATGAGTGGGCACGCGGTTTAAATCCTGCCGTAGCCTGTAGGGAAGTAGCCTGGACGTCCACGTCCGGGTGCCCGGCAGGGCAATTGATTCAGGCGGAAGCTTTGTTGGTCGCTTCGCGCCCACCCGGACGTGGACGTCCAGGCTACTTACTACTTACAAATCAGCTACGTAGCTGTATGGGTAATCCGTCCATTCGCTGACCAGCCCGGCCTTAACGGGATTGTTCAGGATGTACAGCACAATGCGGTTGAACTCATCGGCACCGCGCACAACGTGGTCGTAACTTTCAGCCTGCCAGAATGGTTGACCGGTCCGATCCAGTAGCTTGTTCGCCTGCCGGGCCGAGAATCCTTTTAGTGATTTGAGCACGTGCGTAAACGACGTAGTTTGCGACAGAACGGTTACCAGTAGATGCACGTGGTTGGGCATGATGCAGTAGGCATGGAGTAGGTATTCCCGGCCGTCACCGTACTTGATGGCCGCCTGCACTATACCGGCTATTGCCGGTTGTCTCAACCAGTCGTGTCCTTGTGTAGCGTTATCCAGCAACGCATCGAACCGGGCAAAATACCGTTTACCGGCCACCTGTATCTGTTTCTGAAGAAGGTCCGTGTTTTCGGCTGACTGATATATTTGCTCCTTCTCGGCCTTCACCTCATCCGCGAGTTGCTCAATTACCACTCCGGGCAGGGAGCCATGCAGACGGAAGGTGATGAAGATGGTTTCGTCAGGCGGTACGATGTGGGGCAGATTGCGTTCGTAATGAGTCAGCATTAGGTGGTGTGGTGGTTCGAACGACTAATATAAGTACTACCCGGCGCAGTATGTGTAGCATGTCCTGAAGTAGCCTGGACGTCCACGTCCGGGTGCCCGGCAGGGCAATTGATTCAGGCGGCAGCTTTTTAGGTCGCTTCGCGCCCACCCGGACGTGGATCGCACCGGCGCACCGGTCCAGGGTACACAACCTTGACTATTTCTGGTTCAAGAAATTAACGACAGCATTGGCAAATTCGGGGGTACGCATGGCCCCGCCGTGGTCGCCCGGCACGATCACAAGCTTGCTGCCGGGTATCATATCGACCAGCTTTTGCGGGTCGCCGTTGTCGCGGTCCTGATCGCCGTTGACGATGAGCACCGGGATTTTCACCCGCTTCAGTTTGGCCGGGCTGGCGGCCGGCTGAAACTCCTGCAACCGCGCCATCACAACCGTATCGGCCCCGGCGCGTTTGGCATTTTCGACGGCGGGGCGCAGGTCAGGGTGAGTGCCGGGTTTGGCAAACGCTTCCTGAAAATTCCGACGTCGCTCCCAGTTGGGGTCAGTAAAATCGGCCCCGACACCACCCAGTACAACCCGCCGGATGGGGGCTTTGAGCGTGAGCAACTCAGCCGCCAGAATAGCCCCGCGCGAATAGCCGACGACGTCATAATTCGTCAGATGCAGGTAACGCATCAGGGCCAGTACGTCGCGGAGTTCGGCGTCATCCTTGTACGCTTCGGCCGCATGGGGGCGATCCGACAGGCCGTTGCCGCGCAGGTCGAGTGTCACGACGGTAAAGCCAGCGTCAGCCAATGCCTGTCGCACGGCCGACCGTTTCCAGCTGGTACTGTTCGAGATAAAGCCGTGCAGCAGTACGACGGGTCGCCCCCGTCCGATGGTGTCGTAATGGATTTTAGTGCCGTCGAAGGAGGTGAACAGCGGTTCGCGGGACGATAATTCCGGCCCTGTTTGCGCCCACAAACAACCCGGTAACAGACTTATCAACAGAAGCAATGCTTTCATGGGGAGAACTGGCTCAATAACTAGCTGATAAGCCTAACCTTTCCCTATTCTACCGGGTTACATATCGTACAGCCAAACCCCAAGGTCGACATGAATCCGATCCTGAATCAAACTGCGCCTAACGGCAGCGAGGACGACCTCGACAACGAACCCGACAATGACACCGGCCTGATCGACGGACCGACCAACAGTGGCGATTCCACTGATGTATCGGAGCACGATCACCATCAGGACGACAACTACGCACTGGGTGGCCACGTCACCCGGTCAAGCGAGTAATGACTAGTTCCCCCTACTGAACATCATAAATCAACAAATCGCATGAACCCCAACGATAACAACGACTACAACCCCGCTAACGACGATAATCAGGGCGTCGCGCAACTTATGGCGCAGGGTGCCGATGCTAACCCCGGCGTTTCGCAGGTCGAACGCATGAATCCGGTCATGGATTCTGGGCCGGAACCGATCAAGGAGGAAGTCAACGACGACCCGGACAACGACGGTGATTCGAGTCTGAACACCGACGAGCTAACCGAGGAGGCCGTAGAATCAAACTCACTCACGGTGAATGGCATCGTTTGATGAGCCATCCGGTAGCCAGCTATCGCGGTTAGTACTGCGGCTGGGGTTGGGCATAAACATGCTCATGCACGGGCTGGTACGCATTCCGAAGCTGCCCGGATTCGTCGCCAAAACCAGTGCAGGGTTTGCCGATACGGTACTGCCTGCGGCTCTGACCACGAGTTTTCTGTACGTACTCCCCTTTGCTGAAGTGACCTGCGGGCTGCTGATTCTGCTCGGTGGTCAGCTCAGCAAATGGGGGTACGCCCTGGGCGGACTGATCATCGCGGCCCTGCTGTTTGGCACTACGCTGAAGGAAGACTGGACCGGAGCTGGCAGCCAGACCATTTACGTACTGGCTTTCGCCTACGCTTTGCGTACGTTTGACAGCAGTAGCAGCCGACGGCCGTAGAACCGAAAATCGGCGTCACAAGGCAGCAAACCGATTCATAAGCGTGTGCCACCCTGCCGACGTACCAACGGCGAACATCGTCAGATGGACGATCGCAAAGAGTACCAACGCTACCACGTAAGGTGCCTGAATACGGCCCATCCGTTTATCATCGAGCAGCAAGAGCAGCAACACCCCTTCGATGGCAAAAAAGCTACCGTTCAGGTTACGGGGCAAGCTGTTGAACCAGGGGATAAAAAACAGCATCCGGGTGATGGCGGGCGGGAGTAAGACCAGCACCGTGCAGGCCATATAGCGGGCATGAAGCTGCGCCTGCCGCCCGTGCCGGAGGCTCAGCCCCAGAAAGAGCGGAAACATAATCAGTGAGATAGTGTCGAGGTAAACCAGTACGTAGGCGATGTCGGCCGTTCCCGGCGGAGCGGCAACAGCCCCCCGCATCATGCTATGCATCATGGCCAGCCCGCCGATCATCAGTATAGGTACCAGCACAATCGTACCCGTCCAGCCCAGCCTCCGGTGTAATTTCCACTGACCGCGCCGGTACAGAATCGGCTGAACAACCAGCAGTCCCATCCAAAGCCCCGCCGATGCACCGTGTACGTGCGTAATCAGAGTAGTCTCCCCAAGCCTGGCGAAATAGGACATCGAGAAGCCTACCCAGGTCACGACGATAGCCAGCGCGAAATACCAGGACGCGTTTGGGTACAATACCCCGCGAACAGTAGACCTTGAACGAGCCGTATTTTCCATTGTCTGATCCGTTTCGTCTGACTAGTTCAACACTATAAATCGCGGGGGCCTTCGCCAACCGGTTCGTCGACGTAAAGCATGGCGAACCGAATCGGAATAGCCTGGTTAGGCAGTAGCTCACCATCGAAAATAAGCTGTACCCGTACCGGTTTTTCAGTTTGCAGCACGTTGTAATACACCGGAAACTCGTCGTAAGGCAGGTACACCCGCACGGCCAGATTTCCGTCGGTCTGGCGTTGGACGTCGCCCACGAATGGGGTGCCATTATCCGCAAACAGAAGATTGATCTGGTTGACTTTCTGATCGTTGGGTTTGGGCGTCAGCAGCAGCCGACGGCTTCGGACAGCAGGTTGCCCACCGGGCGATTCGCTGATGAGCCGCAACCCGTACATGGTGATTTCGGCGCGTAAGTCGGTCATAATTTCGATGGTATGGATGGTTTATAAATACGAATGAATATTACCGCAGACGGGTCAGTTTCATGGCGTAGGTATCGCGTAGCAGCTTACCCTGCAGCGTCATGGCTTTGGCTGTCCGGTTGGCCACGGTAGCCTGCATGGTATCATACGACTGTCCCGCTTTTCGTTCGAAGAAGATCGTTAACTTATTCGTTGTACTGTCGAATTCGTAGTCACCCCGCCAGCTTTCAGCAGGCTTGTATCGGTATGGGTTGGGGCTGAAGGCAACGCCCTGCCGACCCGCGAAATACACCCGGTTCCAGGCGACTGTGTCGGTCTGCCAACTGTTCGTCGGAACGGATTGACCGTTGCGCGTGAGCGATTCCACTTTCCAGGTACCCGCCAGCACTTTCTCGTTCGGATGCGTTTTTATCAGCACCAGAATCGTCACAAACGCCATCGCGACGGGCAGCAGACGAGCGCCGTTTTTTAGCCACGGCACCCGGCCTGCCGGAATTGGCGGCAACCGGTCGACCAGATCTAGGAAAGCCCGTTTGAGTTTATCAATATCCAGGAACAAAAAGAGCATCAGGCCCAGTGTAAACATGACGGAGTTGAAAAACGCACCGGCCGCTATGTTGTAAAATATGTTGATGAACATGATGTTGACCATCACGGGCAGCAGAATCATTACCCCCAGCAATGTCGTCCGGCGAAACAGCAGGAGACACGAACCGCCGATCTGAAACAGCGCAATAATCACGGCCAGCGTGTAGGAGTAGCTGTAATAGTACCAGGTCAGTTGAAACCCGTTCAGATCGCTCAGGGCCATATCGAGCCGGTAGTTGGGGGTGCTGAACTGGGTTTTCATAATCTTGGCAAAGCCATACGTGCTGATCTCGAAAGCCAGCCAGTAGCGGATAATGGCCTGCAACCAGGCATGACGAAGGCCGCCATCGATCTGCCCCGCCCGCTCGCGCCGATGCCACACAATGCTATAACTAATTCCACCCAAAAGCGCTATCCCGCCCAGAACAGGCAGAATATATTGACCGTATTGACCATACTTCACCCAGAACGAGTTGGGTAACGTTTCGATCGGCATCATCAATACCGACAGAATCCCGATGGCCGCCAGCATACATTCGCAAAATTTGAGAAACCAGCCGGTTCGATTCGGGTACGACGGAGCTTGTGTCATAGTAGAGCAGGGATTGATGAGTAGCGGGTTTCAACGACCGCAGGTTAGCAGTGAAATACTGAAAATACCGACTAGAATCAGCCACGACAGCCAGAACCGGCGCCATGTCCGGCGTTGTTGCTTCGGGGGCTGCTCCCGCAGCGGCACAATGGGCCGTTCGGTAGCGCGCCCCAAAAAATAGACCCCCCCGGCCATGAAGCCCAGCCCCAGCGCGAACGTTACCGCAGCCAGCGCCCCGTAACCCGAACAGGCAATCGAACAGGAAATAACGGCCGATGCGTAGGTCAGGAAGATGCCGAGCAGAAACAGCATGACGAAGCCAAACCGCTTGTTTTTCTGCTGCTCCGACTGGCTTACGTCGTTTGGGTGCTGCGACCGGCTACTGATGTATCCTTCCTCATCCCGTACGATCACCGGTTTACGAATCGTATCCATCGGCTTTATCAACGTGTCGGATCTGATTACGATGCGTCGACCTGCCTGCGCGGCCCAGTCCGTCGATGAGCGCCGAACCGTATGGCCCCAGTACCCGCCAATCAGCAGAAACAGCAGCCAGTTGCTCCAGAACGCACCCGCCCGCCACCACCGCCGGGCTACGTAAGGTTGCCGTTCCGACGACATAGCCGCCTGCTTTCGTAACCAGACGGCCCCGGTCAGCACCGACAGCGTCGCTAGTGCCAGCGCCTGCGTCGGCCAGTCGCCAAGGGTGTTGGCCCCCAGT
This sequence comes from uncultured Spirosoma sp., assembly GCA_964581865.1. Classification (GTDB taxonomy): domain Bacteria; phylum Bacteroidota; class Bacteroidia; order Cytophagales; family Spirosomataceae; genus Spirosoma. The sequence goes on along the minus strand of CAZOQC010000001.1, from coordinate 251,221 downwards.
AATAATCCACCGAGCGCGTTCGTCACTTCGCAGCCAATCAGCAGTGTGATGGCCAGTCGACGATGGCGACCAGCCCAGCGGGATATACCGTTCATGCTCCTGTCAGTTAGCGTAGTACCCGGTTGACGATGTCGGCAAACGTCGCGGTTTGGTTTTGCCGGTCGGTCGTCGTCAGGTCGGTGCGCAGGTTCAGTCGTGTGTATACGTGCAGTTTGGAGTCGATCAGCTGCACATCCGTTGGCTGGCCGGTTGCCGTTTTAATCCCGTTGTAGATCAGGACCGCACTGACCGGGTCGGCCACGGGGTCCTGCTTCGATTTATAGACCATCAGTGCAGTACCTGTTGGCAGCGTCACACCCTTTTCCAGCTCTTTACGCACGGTAGTGAGGAGCGTTTCAAGTTGTTGCAGCGTTTCCTGCGGCCGGAAGTGGTAGTAAACTTTATCTTCCGTAGCGGGCTGATCGGCTTCGATGTAGCCCAGCATTGGCCCCACTACCCCGATCAGCGACAGCGACTTGCTCGACGGTACGATGATCGGATCGACCAGCAGCAGGTTGCGCGGGGCCGTCCGGCTGGCGAAGTACCCCGACGAAACTAGTTCCAGCGACAGCGGCCCACTCGTCGACGATGTCAGCAGGCTGATGTTTTGGTAGCCCGCCTTCAGCAGTGCCTCGTATTCGGTCGTGATGGCCGTTTGCCAGTCGTGCCAGGTCGATTGTTTGAAATCGGCGTAACTGCGCCCGTGGCCACCCAGCAGCACCTGCGACAGATACACGTCGGTTCGGTTGCCCAGATAGGCGCGAAACTCGTCCCATTCGAAGGTCGTAGCCGAGTAGCCGTGGCAGGCGATAATCACCGGTCGACTGGCCTGCGCGGGCGTCGGATTGGGTACCGCTTTCGAGATCAGGTACTGCTCCGGCTTGTAGAGCGACGGGTCGAACAGTTTGCCACTGTCGAGCATATCGTCGGTAATGGCCGGCTCTTTCGAACAGCCCAGCCCGATCAGCCCGATGAGAAACAAAGTGAGTATGCGGTTCATATCAGCGGGTGACTGCGTGGTGAAGCAGGTTCCAGGTCAGGCTGGTCTGCACGAAAACCGGGTAGAGCGTACCGGGGCCGGTAACGCCGTCGCCCGTCAGCAGATTGTAGCCGACCGACGCGTTGAGTTTAAGCGGAAAACGGGGGCAAACACACAACCCCAGTTCGGGCGACGCCAGCAGCGAGGTTTGCGGCAGATCGCGAAACAACTCGCTGCCGTAATCGGCCCGGAAGTAGCCCGCATTGAACCGTACCAGCGGACGAATGAGCCAGTTGGGGCGAAACAGATACGTTACTGACGCGAGGTAATTATCTTGTTTGACGGCGTTCGAATTCAGCGCCGTACCCAGCCGGGACGTTACGTAACTCAGCCCCACGTACAGCCGCTGATGGACCAGTTTCGCGTGGGTGAACTGGGCCGTAATCCCAGTTTCGGTGTACAACCCAATCGACTTTTGGGCGCGTACCCCCACGTCGAGCACGGCCCCCGTCGGGCGGTTTTGCGCAGACAGGGTGGTGAACCAGCTTAGTACCGTGGCAGTCAGCACCAGACTACGGTACTGACTGCCACGGCAGAACAGGGTGTGGATAGAAGAACGCATACATAAAAAAAGAGGAAGGCACTGATCGTTTAGTCGATTAATCAGCGATCTGGCAAACACGTATTGAGCCAACGGTCGCCTTCTGACTTACTGACAATCAACCCGTTTCTGGTGCAACTTACACATTACCGTTAGCCGCGTCAATCGGATAAGTGTATGAGCAATCGCTGTTGAGCAACTGGTTAAGACCGGGTCGTTACAACCATTTCGGCCGCAACAGGATCATTAAAACAGAATTAAAATCTGTTCATTATGTCAACTACTCAGCGCCTTATTGTCTTCCTGTTCTTCTGTAGTGCTGCCGCCTGTCGGCAGGCCGACGTTACCCCTGCCCTGCCCCTGACGGGCGTTCTGTACGAGTCTGATTTTTCGGCGGGTACCGACGGCTGGAAAGTCGAGTACGCTGACTTTAGTCCCTTACAGGGCGATATGCAGTTTCTGTATGCCTGGACAACGTTGCCCAGACCGCTGGAGACCGGACGTCGTGCCATCTCCATTTCGGGTATCAATCGTAGCGACGACCTGTTTATGTACATGACCCGACCGCTGACGGGCCTGCAACCGAACCGGGACTACAAACTGGTGTTCGACATCGAACTGGCCTCCAGTTACGCAACCAACTCGTTCGGTATCGGGGGCTCGCCGGGCAGCAGTGTGTATCTAAAAGCCGGAGCCACAACCAGTCAACCCACGCTTGTGCTGACCGACAATTTTTTCCACGTCAACATCGATAAGGGTAATCAATCGGAGGGCGGTAAAGACGCGCTGGTGCTGGGCACTATCGGTGCAGGCGAAGACGTCGAACAGTACACGCTCATCAACCGCACCAATACCGATACTCCCCTGACGGTCCGTAGCGACAGCGACGGTAAAATCTGGCTGATCGTCGGCACTGATTCGGGGTACGAGGGACTCACGACGCTATACTATAGTCGCATCAGGGTCACGGCCTTGTAATTTTAACAATACCCTATCAATACATGGGGACTACGCTCCGTAATCCCCATGTATTGATAGAGATGAGGACTTATTGGGCATCCACACTAGCAGAAAGTTTCCGATATTTGTCCACTATGCCCGGAACGCACCCACCCGGCTACTTGTTAAATTTATACCGCTGCGGACACAACACCGCGCGCTTAACCGACCGACGATGAGTAAGGACGCTGCCATCTTAGAAAGCATCACTAACGCCGAATACAAATATGGATTCGAGACCCTGATCGAGGCCGACGAAGCCCCGGTCGGTCTGGATGAAGACATTATACGCTTTATTTCTGCCAAGAAAAACGAACCGGAGTGGCTGCTCGAAAAGCGGTTGCAGGCGTTTGCGCTCTGGCAGACCATGACCGAACCGAAGTGGCCTAACCTGCAATATCCCAAGGTTGACTACCAGGCGATTAAGTATTATTCGGCACCGAAACAAAAGAAAACGGTCGGCTCGCTCGACGAGATCGACCCCGAGCTGCTCGACACATTCAACAAACTGGGCATCTCGCTCAGCGAACAGAAGCGTCTGGCCGGTGTTGTCGATGAAACCATCGGCGACAAGTCAATGGGTGAACGGCCGCAGGTCGCTGTCGACGCCGTTATGGACTCGGTATCGGTTGCCACCACGTTCAAAAAAGAGCTGGCCGAGCGGGGCATCATCTTCTGCTCGATGAGCGAAGCCGTCCACGAGCATCCAAAACTGGTACAGGACTACCTCGGCTCGGTTGTACCGGCGAAAGACAATTACTACGCAGCCCTCAACGCGGCTGTCTTTACCGACGGTTCGTTCTGCTACATTCCGAAAGGCGTACGTTGCCCAATGGAATTGTCGACCTACTTCCGGATCAACGCGGCTGGTACGGGTCAGTTCGAGCGGACGCTGATTATTGCCGACGAAGGCTCGTACGTGAGCTATCTGGAAGGCTGCACCGCCCCCATGCGTGACGAAAATCAGCTACACGCGGCCGTGGTCGAACTGTTTGCTCACGCCGACGCCGAAATCAAATACTCGACGGTGCAGAACTGGTACCCCGGCGACAAAGAAGGCAAGGGCGGTATCTATAACTTCGTAACCAAGCGCGGCATCTGCGATGGGGCGAATGCCAAGATTTCGTGGACACAGGTTGAAACCGGTTCGGCCATCACCTGGAAGTACCCTTCGGTGATTCTGAAAGGCGATAATTCCATCGGTGAGTTCTACTCGGTGGCCGTCACCAACAATATGCAGCAGGCCGATACAGGTACCAAAATGGTCCATATCGGTAAGAATACGAAGAGCCGGATCGTGTCGAAAGGAATTTCGGCGGGTAAGAGCCAGAACTCGTACCGGGGTCTGGTGCAGGTGCTGAAACGTGCCGAAAACGCCCGTAACTACTCGCAGTGCGACTCGCTGCTGCTGGGTGACAAGTGCGGAGCGCACACCTTCCCCTATCTGGAAGTCTCCAACCCATCGGCCACGGTCGAGCACGAAGCTACGACCTCAAAAATCGGTGAAGACCAGTTGTTCTACTGCAATCAGCGCGGTATCCCAACCGAGCAGGCCGTTGCCCTGATTATCAACGGCTACGCCAAAGAAGTGTTGAATCAGCTGCCAATGGAGTTCGCCGTTGAAGCCCAGAAGCTCCTGGCGATCAGCCTGGAAGGCAGCGTAGGTTAAGTAGCACACCAACTATATGTATCGAAAGCTCCTGCGGAAACGTGGGAGCTTTTTTGTTGTTTGTCACCTTGACAATAACTCCACTATTCCAGTAGATTTTCATAACAACAGCGTCGGTTTCGGGCTTATTCAGGAAACCCAACGACAACGTTATGAACATACAGATTCCTCCGCAGCACCAGGCTGTGCAGCCGGGTATCGAAGCGGAACTGACCCCACAGCCGGAAGTTATCAAAGACAGCTACGTCGGTGCGGAAAAACTCAAAGGGAAAATCGCGCTGATCACTGGTGGCGACAGCGGCATTGGTCGGGCGGTAGCGGTGCACTTTGCCCGCGAGGGGGCCAACGTCGCTATTGCCTACACCGAACGCGAAGAAATTGATGCGCAGAAGACAAAGGAACTCGTAGAAGCCGAAGGACAGGCCTGCTTGCTGCTGCCGGGCAATCTGCGCGAACCGGCCTTTTGCGAGAAAGTCGTTTCGGACACGGTCAGCCGGTTTGGGACGCTGAATATTCTGGTCAACAACGCCAGTGTGCAGTATCACAACAAGGACCTTGAGGATATTTCCGACGAGGAGCTGATCGAGACGTTCGAAACGAATATCTACGCCATGTTCCGGGTAGCGCGGGCGGCTGTCCCCCACTTCCACGCAGGCGATTCGATTATCAACACCACATCGGTAACGGCTTATCAGGGCCGGGCCGACCTGCTCGATTATTCATCCACAAAAGGTGCGATTATGACCTTCACCCGTGCGCTGTCGAGCAATCTGGTATCGAAGAAAATCCGGGTCAATGGTGTTGCCCCCGGCCCCATCTGGACACCCCTCAACCCCGCATCGGTCAGCGCGGACGAAGTGGCCGAGTTTGGGCAGGACGTACCGATGAAACGACCCGGCCAACCCAGCGAAGTCGCACCGATTTATGTGTATCTGGCATCGGAAGACGCGTCGTACGTAACCGGACAGATGATTCACCCCAACGGCGGTACCATCGTAAACGCCTAACCCTCAACGATCATGGAAGAAATGGACATTGATATTCCGGAACAGCATCAGGACGAACAACCGGGTCTTGAACACGAAATGACACCCCAGCCTGTCTACATCCGGGAAAACTACCGGGGGGCCAATAAACTAGCCGGTAAGAAAGCGCTGATTACCGGGGGCGACAGCGGCATTGGCCGGGCGGTAGCCGTACACTTCGCCCGCGAAGGGGCCGATGTGGCCATTTTTTACCATCCCCGCGAGGAAGCCGACGCGCAGAAAACAAAGGAACTCATCGAAGCCGAAGGCCGCACAGCCCTGCTTTTTCCCGGTAACCTGCGCGACGCAGCCTACATCAAATCAGCCGTCGATCAGGTGGCAGCGGAGTTTGGGGCGATCAACGTGCTGGTCAACAATGCAGCCAATCATGTACCACAGGAAGACTTTACCGACATCACTGATGAGCAGTTGATCGATACGTTCGAGATCAACATCATCGGCATCTTTCGGGTTACGAAAGCCGCTCTGCCGCACATGAAAGCGGGTGATAACATCATCAATACGACGTCGGTAACGTCGTACCGGGGCAGCGAAACGCTGGTCGATTATTCGTCAACGAAAGGGGCCGTTACAGCCTTTACCCGGTCGCTGTCGCAGAACCTGGTGGAGAAAGGAATCCGCGTGAATGGTGTCGCGCCGGGACCAATTTACACCCCACTGATCGCGTCGTCGCTGACCCCTGAAAAGGTCGCTGAATTTGGCCACGATACGCCGATGGAACGACCCGGCCAACCCGCCGAACTCGCTCCGGCTTATGTGCTGCTGGCGTCTGATAGTGGCTCCTACATGACCGGCCAGGTTATCCACGTCAACGGCGGCTCGGTGGTTAATTCATAAGGCTCGTGGTTCGTCCTTCGTGGTTTATTTCCGCTAATAAACTACGAAGGACAAACCACGAACTACAAACCGACTCGTCCCACCCGGCAGAAAACCGGAAAATGAACAGCCTGTTCGCCGTCGCCCCACAGCGGCTGGAGCCGTTCGCCAAAGGCCGTGACGGGGTCCTCTTCATTCTCGAATATGTACTGCCGCACCGCCGACCAGGTACGCAGGTAGTTCAGAAACCGCTCCAGCGTCCAGTCGCGCCGGATAGCGAATGTAGCACTCCGGACGTTGGCGAAGGGAAATTCGAGGTCTGTGTACGCGTTGTCGATATGCGTACGCTGCGGGTCCCAGTACGGCCCAATCCGGTTGCGGTAAAAGTCAATCAGCAGTGGGTCGAGCGTTGCGTTCAGCGTAGCCAGCCCATAGCCCCACTCGGCCAGTGATGCACCGGGCTTGGCCACACGACGGACTTCCTGGTGGAAAGCGGGGACGTTGAACCAGTGCAACGCCTGCCCGACGGTAATCAGGTCGAAGGTATGATCGGCAAATGGCGTTTGCTCCGCCCGGCAAACCTGGTACCGGATCGTTGGCCGCTGCGTCGCCAGAATCAGTTGTTTTTCGCTAATGTCGGTGGCGTCAACCTGCGCAAACCGTTCGGCCAGCGCGGCAGCGACCTGCCCATTACCGGTAGCGCAATCCCACGCAAGCTGCCGGTCGATTACGTCGGCCATAATAAAGTCGTACAACTCGTCGGGATAGTCGACGCGGTACTGCGCATACAGATCGGCATGACCGGAAAAGCGATCGATCGGGTTCATAGAAGCGTGTGAGTAGTGAAAAATAGCCTGCTGGCTGGGCTTTGTATAGTCAGGAAACCATTTTTTGGCGAAAGAATTAAACGATTGCCAGAAACTTTTGTCCAACAATTGTTTTACTTGTAAAATGGCGAGATAGCATTGGCTTATAGCGCGGAACCGTCTATTTTTGTGGGGGTTGGTTCGCCACAATCAACCCGATTCTCTTACTTTTTCGTTTACCCGATTCACATGAAAAAACTGCTCGGACTTTTCTTTGCCTCGGCAGCTTTGGCAACGGCTTCTGTCGACGCTAATGCTCAGGCCCCCGCTGGCGACATTCCAGCCGACATGAACGCGCTGATGACCAAGTACACCTGTATTGCCTGTCACCGGCCCAATCAGCGTCTGGTTGGCCCTGCTTACGCTGACGTAGCGAAGAAGAATTATTCGAACGATGAAATCGTCAACCTGATCTACAATCCGATTCCAGCGCACTGGCCCGGCTATCCCCCGATGGCTGCCATGAAGCAGGTACCTAAGGAAGATGCGATGAAGCTGGCCGTCTGGATCAACTCGCTGGACGGTGACGCCAAGAAATCCTCGACCAAGAAAACGACAACGACCAAGAAGACCACGAAAAAAGCGTAGTCAACCAGTTACCCCTTACCGACGCCAAAGCCTTTCCCTGCGGAAAGGCTTTGGCGTTTTAGAACACGATATATTACATCTATCTACTATATTCACTTAATGACACCCGAAAAGCGACTTGATCAGATTGAACCTGTGATAGCAGACACTGCTCAGAAAGTAGACCGTCTGGTTGAAACGACGGGACGTATCGCTGTTGAAGTCTCAAAAATACCTGCTTTAGAACGCTCCATTACGCTCACAGCGAAAGGGTTAGCTGATCTGACACAGGTTACTGCCAGACGATTCGACGGCATAGACCAACGATTCGACGGTATAGACCAACGATTCGACGGTGTTGGCCAACGGTTCAACAATGTAGACCAACGATTCGACGGTGTTGGCCAACGATTCGGGGATGTAGACCAACGATTCGACGGTATGGACCAACGATTCGACGGTGTAATCCAGCGTCTTGACGGCATGGATCAACAGTTCGACGGTATGGATCAGCGGTTCAACGGCATGGATCAGCGATTCGACGGCATGGACCAACGTTTTGGCGGCATGGACCAGCGGTTTGAGGACGTAAATCAGCAGCTGAATCAGCTTCGGCAGGATACCGGCGACCTCAAGCAGGGGCAGCAGCAGATTATCCAGCAGTTGAGCCAGCTTCAGCAGGTTATTATACAGATCATAGGCAATCGGCCTTCCTGAGCGACTATGCTACGCGCTTTCCTTCCAGCACCGGCCGGTCGTCTTTAGTGGCGGGATTGATAATGGCCAGGCTCTTCTTGAATTCTACCTGTACGCCGTCGTCCGTGAACCGGCAGGTAACCATTTCATAGTGCGCCGTTTCGATAAACCGCCAGATCATCGAGAACGTGTTGGCATCGGTCCAGCTACCCGTTGCCGCGACGGGTGTAATCGTTTCGCCGGGTACCCCCGTCGGCACGAGCTTAAGCGGAATCAATGAGAGCGTAGTCTGGCCCAGTCGCCATTCACTCAGGCCACACAGAATATCGCGCGGTCCTTTTTCATCGATCATCGTAAACCGGGCTTCGTTGGGCCGGAATGTCAGCGATACCGATTTTATGCCCATGTTGTTGCTGGCAACGTCGTAGGTCTTGCCGCTCACGTCCATTTGCCGGGGCGACTCCGTACCCGTCGGTGGCATAAACGACAGGCCAGCAAGCTGCTGTTTGAGTTGTTGCTGCGTAGCCTTCGGCGTTTTGCTCAGTTCTTTTCCCTGCACGGCAGGCAGAATGTGGTTCCAGACCTGATTCAGAATTCCCTGCATGTCGGCCGTTTCGGAGGTAATGGCCACGACGGTATCCTGCTCCGGTATCACGATGCAAAACTGGCCAAACGCGCCGTCGCCCCGGTACGCGTTGTGCCGACACCGCCAGAACTGGTAGCCGTACCCCTGTATCCAGTCGTTTACGTCGGCTCCGCCCTTACCACCAGTCGACTGAATATGCGACTTCGTTGCGTCGGCAACCCACGCTTCCGGCAGCAGTTGCTTACCCTGCCACATACCTTTCTGCAAGTAAAGCTGACCGAATTTAGCGATATCTTCCGTCCGGACGCGCAGGCCCCAGCCCCCCGTATCGACGCCCGTCGGGTCGGTTTCCCAGTCGGCCCCGCTGATCTCCAGCGGATCGAACAGACGCGGTTTCAGGTAATCGAGTATAGGCTGACCGGTCTTTATCTGAACAATATCCGACAGCATGTACGTGGCCCCGCTGTTGTACACGAAGTGCGTGCCGGGCTTATGGTCGACGGGCTGGGCCAGGAAGGCCTTCGCCCAGTCTTTATCGGCCGACGTCAGCATTTGTGGCGTCGCGTCTTTATCGTGGCCGGTACTCATCGTCAGCAGGTCACGCACGCGCATAGCTGCCAGATTCGGGCTGACCGAAGCCGGTTTTTTGTCCGGGAAGAAGGATATAACCGGATCGTCGAGCGTGAATTTCTTCTCCGCCACCGCCATACCCACGGCCGTCGACGTAAAACTTTTGCTGAGCGAGTACAGCGTATGCTTCATCGGTGCCGTATAGGGCGACCACCAGCCTTCGGCCACCACCTGCCCGTGCCGCACAACCATCATACTGTGCAGATTCAGATTTGCTTTTTCGACGGCGTTGACGAAGTCAATCAGGCCCTGCGATGCGACACCCTGCGCTTCCGCCAGGCTACGCGGCAGGCCCGCCGTGCGGGTTGGGAAGAGTGCCGTCGGAAAGGCACCGGCGTTCGTTGTCAGTGACAGACCGGCCGCGCCGATGCCAAGCTGAAGGAGAAATTGTCTGCGGGTCGTGAACATAGGAGGTAAAGGGCGCAGACACCAGTTTCTAACCAGTCGGCGTTCCCACTAAGCAAGTTGCGCCCGGCTGCCAGCGAAAAAACGGCGGGGATCGATAACAAAACGTGTTGACACATGGATTATACCAACGGCGCTCGTCTGACGCGTCATTACTCAACGTTATCAATATACCGCATTTCATGGCACAAGTAAAAGAACGGCCTACAGCCGACGAACTAAAAACCGCAGTACAGGATTTCCCGGCCATTCAGGCTAAAATGACCCCCGAACCGCAAAGTGATCTGTCGGGCTACAACGCAGCCGGTAAGCTCGCGGGCAAAGTGGCGATCGTTACCGGTGCCGACAGTGGCATCGGCCGGGCGGTAGCCGTAGCATTCGCCAAAGAGGGTGCCAACATCACCAATGTGTATTTGGCTGAAGAAGAGGAAGACGCAGCCGAAACCAGGAAAATGGTTGAGCAATATGGCGTAACCTGCCTCAACATCGCTACCGATGTGCGGAGCAAAGCCAATTGTCAGGCTATTGTCGATCAGACGATCAGCCAGTTCGGCAAGGTAAATATTCTGGTCAACAACGCGGCTTACCAGCACATTGTCGAGAAGATTACCGACATCACCGAAGAGCAGCTGCGCCGTACGTTCGACACGAACATTCTGGGTTACTTCTTCATGGTACAGGCTGTTGTGCCCCACCTGACCGAAGGCGACACGATCATCAACACGGGTAGCATCGTTGGTAAGCAGGGCGAACCCAAGCTGGTCGACTATGCCTCGACGAAAGGAGCTATTCATGCCTTTACGATGTCACTGGCCACGCAGTTGGGTGAACAGAAAATCCGCGTGAATGCTGTACTGCCCGGCCCGATCTACACGCCATTCCTGCCGGGTGCGGGTATGGGCCCCGACGGTGTGAAGCAGGCGGCTTCCAAAACGATTCTGCAACGCCCCGGTCAGCCCGACGAACTGGCTCCGGCCTATGTACTGCTGGCGTCGCAGGATGGCAGCTACATCACCGGCAGCCTGCTCGACGTCAACGGCGGCAACGCGTAACCGCTGATTTTGTCTGAACTGTGATTTTTGTGATTAGTATGATTTCACTGATTGAAAAATCACAGCCTGTCAGCGTAATCACAAAAATCACAGTCCAAGATTGTATGAACTGTGATTTTTGTGATTGTCTTGATTTCACTGATTAAGAAAATCTCAGCCCATCAAGTCAGTCACAAAAATCACAGTTCAAGACACATCTTCAAGACTACTCAACAGTGATGCCGCGCTTCTGTAGATAGGCTCCGACGTTAAACTGCTGCCCGTCCATTAGCTCAATGTCCCGCGACCAGTCAACCGTCTCGATAAGGTCATTCGTAGCCACGATAACAACCCGTGCATCAGTTAGTACCCAGATTACTTTCTGGACGCCGAAGTCAAGCAGTTTGCGGGTTTTGCGATAGATATAGCTTGTTTCACTGGTATCGGTCGCGTCGATATTGATGTCGACCTCGACTGCGATATAAGGCGGCACATCAGCGTACTTTTTTGAAATACTTGACGGCGGCAAGACGGCCTGATCGTAGATGGCAATGTCGTTTGCCAGATTGCTCCGGTGATCGATGTGTACGCCCGGCTCGCTCACTAGTACGAAATACTTGTCTTCATCGATGAACGTAAAAATTACTTTCATCAGGTACGAAACAAGAACAGACTGAAGCGTACTGGCACCCATAATTTCTTCCAGCGTTTTTTTCCCGGCAACAACATCCCGATATCCTTTCCGGTAAAAAGGCTTTCCATCAATCGTTTCGTAAATGAGCGATTCAGGGATTTTCTTCGCCCGCACTGTACCAGACTGAGTTAGCCGACGGGTTGTTGCTGCTATCGTTGCCATGATTGTATGCGCTAAGCGTTATGGTGCAGGTTGAACGGGGATGCTCCGCTGGCGGACGGCCTCGTACAGCACGACACCCGTTGCGACCGACACGTTCAATGAACCAACACTACCCAGCAGGGGAATCTTGACGTTGGTATCGGCCATGCGGAGCAGTTCGGGGGAGATACCGTCTTCTTCCGACCCCACAATAATGGCCATTGGACCGGTCAGGTCGGTGGTGCGTTCGTAGAGGTCGCGGGCCGATTTTTCGGTACAGGCTACGATGGTGATGCCCGACTCCTGCAGGTATTTCACCGTTTCGGTCAGGTCGGGCTCGCGGCAGACGGAGATGTGGTTTAGCGCACCCGACGACGTTTTCATCGCGTCGGAGTTGATAGCGGCTGCGCCCCGACCCGGTATCACGATGCACTGTACACCCGTGCATTCAGCCGTACGGGCAATAGCGCCAAAATTCCGTACGTCGGTGATGCGGTCGAGCAGTAAAAAAAACGGCACCTCGCCCCGCTCGAAGACGTCGGCAATGACGTTGGACAGTTTGACGTACTGCACCTGCGCAATCAGACAAACGACGCCCTGGTGGTTTTTGCGCGTCAGGCGGTCGAGCCGTTCAGGCGGTACGCGCTGAATGGTGACCCGCTTCTGAAACGCCAGATTCTGAATGTCGGGGTTGCTTAGCCCCTTCTCCATGTACAGCTTATCGATCTGCTGATCAGAGCGGAGCGTTTCCAGCACCGACTGAATCCCGAACACCATTTCTTCCGGGTTGGGACCAGTCTGGGCGGGTCGGTTATACTGCTTATAGTTGGGGCGATTTACTCGCGAATTGCGCCGGTTCTCCATGCTTCGACAATCGGGTACCAGACGGGTTGGTACTCCATGAAGCGCACCAGTTCGTAATGATCCTCGACAAATTGGTTCGATTTTTTGGTAAAGGTAAAGTTAATCTCCGACACGTTGGGCCGACGATTGTACACCCATACTTCCCGCTCGCGGTTACGCTGAATCCGGTCGGGTGGGCCGAGCACGATATAGATCATGCCTTTGTCGGTTTTCCAGCCTTCCTTGTAGCTCGTAAATAAGCGATTGGCATCTTCCACCCGATCATAATACGCCTTGATCGTACGCCGGGCCGTTTCTTCATTACCTGCCATCAGACTCAGCCAGTACCGATCGAGGGCTTTTTTTACATCCTGCGCCTGACTCATTTCGTTGATCTCGCTGCTCGTACTCATGTACAGCACGGGTTTGACCAGCTTTTCCGGCCGGGTCAATTTCGGAAAACGGTTATCAGCCACGACCAGCCCGATACCGTTTTCGGCGGTCGTATCTTCCGTGAAGTAATACAGCCCTTCTTTCGGCAGCACAAACGGCTGATTGGTCGTAATGGTCAGGGTAGAGTCAACGACGAGCGACTTGGGCGTCGGGCGGGGGGATGTATTCATCGGCGACGAGGCCGCTTCAAAGTCGTGCCGGTAGCGTACGCCGTAGAGTCGTTTAGCCGTGTTAGCCAGATCACTTAGCCGGATCGTGTCGCCCGCATTGACGTAATTACGCAACTCGACCTCCTGCCCCGTCGCATTCGTCAGCGCAAACCGATCGCTCAGCCGCAACCCCCGGAAGCGAAGCGGCAAATCGTTACGGGCTTTAGTGCCACTGGTAATTTCGGTCACTTCGGTCAGCAGTACCGCGCTGGCCAGATCGGTCCGGTTGGCGGGACGTTTAACGTCGAACGAAATAGTCAGGTGGTTACCCTGTTTCCGGATCGCGGGCCCGTCGAGCGCAATGTTGCCGTACCCCAGCCGTTCGCGGTTGTTGTAATCCGGATACATCACATACGCCACCTGAAAATGCTCGGCAAACTGCGCAGGATTAACTTGTCCGCCTTCGGGCATCTGCGCCGTCATATCGAGGATGATGCGTAATGTCGTACTGTCGATCGCCAGAAATTTGCCTTTAATCGACGTAACCGACCAGCCCGACGACCGATCGGCAACGGTTGGCGCAGCCGCCGGTACATCGACGGGGCGCGTCGGGGCGGTCGACGCTGCCGAGGGTGACTGACGGGGTTGCTGGGTTGCCGGGCGGGTCGCTTCCGTTCGGGCTTCATAAGCCGTATTGATGCGCTGTTGCTGCGTTTTTTTCGCCGACCCGCAGGCCGACAAGCTTAGTATGGTCAGACAGTAAAGTAGCGTACGCATAACTGGTAGTGAGAAATCAACCTCCGTGAGCCACAAACGAAATGCTCGTATCGGCTCGTTGTCTATAACGAAAAAAGGATCGGCTTTCGGTTATGACAACCCTCATTTTTGCGGCTGTCTATCCCCTGACGGGTTTCATTCCGGAGGCCCTTTTTTCTTTGCCCCTGCAAAAGAGTATTTTTGTGGCTCAATTACAAACGCATACGTGGGTAACTAGCTGCCGCGCTGCGTTTTTCCCGACTGCCAGCGATGTATAAGACTACCGAAATCACCTCCGCCGAAATTGCCTCCGACAACCCTGTTCACCAGCGACTGTTGTTTCCGTACGTCGAAGCAGCGCAACTGGTTAGCGGTAACCTGCTCGAAATTGGCTGTGGCTGGGGCCGGGGTCTCGAACTACTGACCAAAGCCGCCGATCATTATACAGGTGTCGACAAAAATGCCGATCTGATTGCCGCGCTCAGCGCCGAATACCCGCAGTCGACGTTTATTGCCGCCAATATTCCGCCCCTGTCGGGTTTACCCGACAACACGTTCGATTTCATCGTGACGTTTCAGGTGATCGAACACATCGAGAACGACGATCTGTTTGTAAAGGAAGCCTACCGCGTGCTGAAGCCGGGCGGGAAGCTGCTGCTGACGACGGTCAACAAAACGTTTTCGCTCACGCGCAACCCCTGGCACGTCCGGGAGTACTACGCCGATGGCCTGAAAACGCTGATGCGGAAGTATTTTCCGACCGTTGAAACGCGGGGTATACACGGCAATCAGAAAGTGATGAGCTATTACGAGCAGAACAAGGCCTCGGTCAAAAAGCTGACTCGCTTCGATATTTTCAACCTGCAATACCGCCTGCCCCGTCGCTTATTACAGGTACCCTACGATTTGATGAACCGGCTAAACCGCAACCAGCTCCATCAGGCGAGTGGTATCGCGGCCGAGATCGATCACACCGACTACTTGGTCAGTTCCGACCCCGCCGGTAGTCTCGACTTCTTCTACATCGCGACGAAATAAACCCCAACCCAACCCCTCCCCGTCAGGGAGACGGTCAGCCGCTGCCGGGCTTCGCCTATCGCTTCTTTTTAAGTCCCTCCCTGACGGGGAGGGGTTGGGGTGGGGCTCGTCAATACGCTTCATACTGGTACGTCGTCACGTCGTCGATGTACACACCCGTTTTCACGCGCCGGATGAGCAGACCACGGCTGTCGTGGTAATGCGTCGTCTTTTTCGTGATTACGTTATTACGATTAAACGAGGTGATGCCGGGGTAGACCGCAAAGAAATTTCGGTAGATGTTGGGCGCACCGTCGAAGCGGGTGGTATCCTGCGTAATGCCTGGGCTGGTTGTGTAGGCCGTTGTGCTCGTCAGCCCGATCAGCACGGCATTTCCATCGGTAAACGTGAAATTGTACATGTCGCGGGCGAAGAGAGGACCGGGGCCGGCAAGCGTCAGCGTCGCCGGTAAACCCGCAAAGTCGTACACGTACTGGTAGGTTTGCACGAGCTTCAGGTGGTCGAAATCCGCCTGTGCTTTCCACTCATTAACCGTCGCTAACTGCCCTTTGTCATTATAAACGTATGTCCGGCGCGTTCCGGTAACCACGCCGTCAGCGTCGGTCGTGGGCCGCGTCAGCCGCCGGTCGACGTGATCGATGTTGCTGGGTTGATCCGGGGTATAAAAGACGGTCGTCTGGGCACTCGCCGGACCACTTGCCGACGTATCGGGGTAGTCGGTAATCGTGGCCAGGCGACCCTGCTCATCGTACCGATACGTCATTGTTAGTTTTAGGCCATAAGCCATTTCCGATGCCCGTATGACCCGATAACGCTGCAAGTCAGCATCGTTGGACCGACAGCCAAGCAGGGCAATGACCAATAAAGCGATTAGGGTTTTAAACACAGAGGTACGGAGTTGATGCACGGAGCACATAAAGAAGCGACAACCGTTAAAAGTTACTCTGCTATCTCCGTGAAACCTCTTTCCCTCCGTGTTTAAAAAATAACCCGCCCTCCTCCCGCCGACACGTCGAGCTGGACAGTACGGCCGATGGGTAACGTCAGGTTGTGATCGACATGACCAGCCGACAGACCGAACAGCACCGGATAGTCATACCCGGCAACCACGTCGGCAATGATTTCGTAGGCGTCTCTCCCAAACGGCAGCGACAGGTTCAGGCGCATATCGGTAAACTGCCCCACGACCAGCCCACCCAGCTTCGCCAGCCGACCGGATCGCTGTAGCTGCCGCATCATCCGGTCGAGTGAAAATAGCGTTTCGTCGATGTCTTCGATAAACAGCACCGCCCCGTTGTACTCAATATCGGTAGGTGTATCGATGGAGTTGATAAGCATCGTCAGGTTGCCACCAATCAGCGGCCCCGTTGCGTGCCCAACTCTGTTTAGCGGATAAGCAGCTACCGTATACGGCTCCGGTAGCGCACCAAACAGCCACTGCCGGAGCGATTCAAGCGATTCGGCCCGGTCGACACCGCCAAATTGCCGGGGCATAATACCGTGCAGACTCGCCAGTCCATTCCGGTAAAGCAGACTCAGCAACACCGTAATGTCGCTGAAGCCAACCAGCCATTTCGGGTGCTGGATCAGCCCCGTCAGGTCAAGATCGTCGGCAATACGGTAGCAACCGTAGCCGCCCCGCGACGCAAACACGGCCCGTACCGACGGATCGTTGAACAGCCGTTGCAGATCAGACCGGCGCAGGTCGTCAGAACCGGCAAACGGCCCGTCGACCGCGTGCAGGCTATCGCCTTCGATCACCTGTAGCTGCCAGTCATCGCGCAGGATGCGTAAGCCTTCGGTCAGTTCAGCATACGGCACCCGGCTCGCGGGCGACACCACCCCGACCGTATCGCCGGGACGTAGAAAAGGGGGAAATAGCAAGGAGGATTTCAGTTTACGGTTTTCGGTATACGGTTTAATGAACTGTCGACAATACCCCTAGCCCCCTGAAGGGGAAGCAGTTCATTTATGGTATGCTCCCCCTTCAGGGGGGCGGGGGGTAGTGTCAGAAAGGTTGACGCTGTTAACAACGAACATTAGACCCTGGCCGTTAAACCGTAAACCCATCAATTCAACTCCGCCGGAACGGTATCATCTAATTTGTCGAGGTTGAGCGCAACCGTACCCTGCTGGGCGCTGTCGAACATAGGCACAAATTTATAGCCCCACTCGATCTCATTGAACCGGTACGACGTACGGCTGTGGACCAGTTGCGAAAAGGTATCGTCCAGCGCCCGGAACAGCACCAGCAACTCGGTGTCTGATTCGGCCATTTCGTCCAGTGTACAGCCAAAAAGCGGGCTGGTTTCAGTAATGGCGTGAACGATGGTCCAGTTCGTAGGAAAAAAAGCCACTTTATTCCGCTCCAGTTTCAGCGCATGGTACCGTCGATGCCTGGTTCCGTCCGGGCGGGTTTCTAACCGGGACAGAGACACTTCCATCTCCACATCGATCAGTTGATTAGCCCGATTGTTGACTACCCGAAACATCAACGCGTTTACATCGAGGTAGGGCGCAAAGACAGCCTGTTTCGAGAAACGGACGTGCGCCAGCGGGCGGGAAAAACGCCCGTACAGCAAACCCGTTACCAGCGCGAAGGATAATAACCCCATCATCGATTCCATGGCCGCAACGATACTCGCCAGAAAATTAACGGGCGCAATATGGCCGTAGCCAACCGTGGTCATCGTCTGCGAGCTAAAGAAAAAAGCTTTCCAGAACGGGCCATATGGATCACCGGTAACGCTGCTTTGCAGGTTTTCAGCCCCCACTAGCAAATACACACCGGCAAACGCGGCATTGATAACAAAATAGAACACCAGCACCCACCCCAGAAAATGCAGCCACGACATCGTAATTAGCCGATTGTAGAGGTTGATCCGATCCCAGAACCGCTCATTGACCCGGGTGATATTGACGCTGCCGTTTTTGTTGACGAGCCGCGAGTACCTGTCGTTGAGTTTGGTGCCAAATCCCAGATCCTGACGCTGCTCCTCCTGCTGCACCAATTGGCTGTTGGCACCGTGCAGACTGTGCTCATTTATCACCTTACCCATTTTCCGTTCCATGAAGATTAGTACCAGTAAAGTCGTTCGGTGACGGCTCTCCGGCCGCCCAGGGAACCGGTCATAGCCGCCACGTGTTTTTGTAGCATCATCCTTAATTCACCAGTTGGTTACATACCGATTTTTTCTGTACGCACTCATTGCAAGTGAGTAGATGTACTTAACTTAGCTACGGTTTTTACCCCCCGTTTCAGTACGTGCCTGATCTATGAACATAATACCCTCCCCACCGATGATAAGCGTGGTTGTACCAGCTTATAACGAAGAGGAAAATTTACACGTTTTGGTTCAACGGCTCATATCCGTACTGAAGCCCTACGAATCCTACGAAATACTGATTGTTGACGACGGTAGCTCCGATCAGACGCGCTACGTGCTGCGGCAGCTTAGTCAGGAGTACGCAGTCGTCCGGTTTTTATCGTTCTCGCGCAATTTCGGCCATCAGATGGCGCTGCGGGCAGGCTACGATCACGCTCGTGGCGACGCTGTTATCTGCCTCGACGCCGACCTGCAACACCCCCCCGAACTAATCCCGACGCTGATCGACAAATGGCGGGAAGGCTACGACGTGGTTTACACCGTACGGCAGCCGGACCCTACCCTGTCGTGGTTTAAACGCACCAGTTCGCGTAAGTTCTACAGCATGCTCCGCAACGTATCGGGACTGGATATTGAAGACGGCGCGGCCGATTTTCGGCTGCTCGACCGCAAGGTAATCGACACGCTGAAGCAATTTAAGGAAAACGATCTGTTTCTGCGCGGGGCTATTTCGTGGGTGGGTTTCCGGCAGTGCCGGGTGTTGTACCAGCCAGCCGCCCGGTACGCCGGCAAGTCGAAGTATTCGCTGCGAAAGATGATGCAGCTGGCGGCAATGGGCATCACCTCCTTCTCGACAAAGCCCCTGTATATGTCGGTGCTGCTTGGGTTCGGTATGTCGCTGTTTGCGCTGCTGTTTGGCGCCGAGGCCACCTACGAGTACTTTTTCACCAATGCCACCGTATCGGGCTGGACCACGCTCGTCGTCCTGTCGGTGCTCATCGGCGGGGTGCAGTTTATCATGATCGGTATTATCGGCGTATATTTGGGCAAAACGTTTGTGGAGGTCAAGAACCGGCCGGCCTACATCATCGGCGACACAGACGAGATTGAAGAGACGACTACATGGGTACAGCCGGACGAAGCCGACCGCAAATTTTATTCACCGTTGACGTAGAGGAGTTCGATACCGCCGTTGAGTTCGGTCACGATATTTCGCTGGCTGAGCAGATTGCCGTTTCGACGCGTGGGCTACGGCTGTTGGCCGAGCGTTTCGACGCGGTGGGTGCCCGCACTACCTTGTTTACGACGGCCAATTACGCCCTGCACGAAACTGACTTGATCCGGTCGCTGGCGACGAAGCACGAGATTGCGTCACACGGTTATTACCACACGACGTTCGAACCTGCCGACCTGCTGAAATCACGACTGGAACTGGAGAAACTGCTGGGGCAACCCATCACCGGTTTCCGACGGGCACGGATGGGCTTTGTCGACCCGACCGATGTGCAACAGGCTGGCTATCTGTATAATTCGTCGCTGCACCCAACCTGGCTCCCCGGCCGCTACAACCACTGGGGTGAACCCCGCCACCCGTTTCGGGAGCAGGATGTCTGGCAGATTCCCGCGTCGGTAACGCCTACCCTGCGGTTGCCCCTGTTCTGGCTGAGTCTGAAAAATTTTCCGTGGGCCTACTATAAACAGCTTTGCCGCCAGACCCTGAAGGCCGACGGTTTTCTGAATCTGTACGTACATCCGTGGGAGTTCACCGATCTGTCGGCCTACGACAAGATACCGGCTTATGTAAAGCGGCATTCACGCGACGAACTGCTTGACCGGGTCGAGAGCCTGCTTCGTTTCCTCAAACCGCAGGGCGAGTTCAGCACAATGGGGGAATTTGCAGCCGGTTTACGGTGATCTGTTTTCGGTTTACAGTAGCTACCGCGCGGCTAGCTATCGCCAGAAATACCGTAAACAGAATACGGTAAACCGTAAACGCGTCAGATAAATACCACGTCAGTAATCACCTCGCTGCCCATGTCGCGGTTGACGAGCTGGATCAGCTTCTGCTTGGCGTTGACGAGTTCGTTGCGGAGCGGGGCCGAGGAAAGTTCGATGTAGAGTTTACCGTCGCGGACGTAGAGCCGTTTAGTGCGGGTCGCGATGGCGGGGCCCATCATGCGACCCCAGAAAGCTTCCAGATACGTTTCGTTGAACCGCCCTTGTAGCTGATATGCTTTCAGCAGTTGCCCAATGGCATCTTTCAGGGAGGTGACACCAGCCACGCGGGTGGCATTGTCTCGGTTGTATCGGTAGGGTTGCTGACTCATCGACGTTGGATCTCTTTACAAATGTAGAAAACGCCCCGGACACTAAGCGTGCGCCGTTAAACTTTACGGGATTTTCGCCCACCCATCGACAAATCAGGCAGGTCGTTTGGTGGCCTGCCGACTGGGTACTATACTTGCAGTATCAAGTCAATTGCCAGGCGTCACCCAGTATTCCGGCGCGAATTGATTTATACAGAAGCGGGGAGAGATCAGGCTCTGCGAACCGCTGGCAACCTACCATACGGCAAGGTGCTAACTCCTGCCTAAAGCAACCGGATCGGCACACAGCCGACGGACGTTAGGGACTATAAATCGGTATTAACTATGTATTTCAGCGCCATCTGCCTGCCCATCTGGGTACGCTAAACATCACCCCCGCATCGCACAGCCGACGCCGGGCGTGACTCTGTCATTGACCGGCTGGCTGATGGTCAGTAACGCCATTGGCTACGCTGGTGAAGGGGGCCTTCTCAAAACCCATGTCTGCTCCATCGACAATACACTACTTCGACCATAAATATTCGTTTCCGCTGGAATCAGGGGCGACGCTGCCGGGCTTTCGACTGGCCTATACAACGCAGGGGACGCTGAGACAGGAGAACGGCCAATCAAACGTGATATGGGTGTGTCACGCCCTGACGGGTAACGCCAGTGTGGGCGACTGGTGGGGCGGGATGGTCGGCGCGAGTAAATTCTTCGACCCCGAAAAACACTTTATCGTTTGCGCGAATGTGCTGGGCTCCTGCTACGGCTCATCAGGGCCATTATCGGACAATCCGGCCACCGGTGAGCCATTCTACCATGACTTTCCGGTCGTAACCGTGCGCGACATCGTGGGTACCCTGGACCTGTTGCGGCAGGAACTGGGTATCGACCGCATTCACACCTGCATCGGCGGGTCGCTGGGGGGCGAGCAGGCCGTTGAGTGGGCTATCGACCAGCCCGACCTCATCCAGCATCTCATCCTGATTGCTTCAGGGGCGGTGGCTTCGCCCTGGTGTATTGCCTTCAACGAAGCGCAGCGTATGGCCATCGAAGCCGACCCAACCTGGACCGAACGACGCGCCGACGCCGGGGCGATGGGCATGAAAGCCGCCCGCGCCATGGCCATGATTTCGTACCGCAACTACGACACCTACGGCTTTACCCAGGCCCTCGATAACAACGAACAGCTGGACGACTACAAGGCCGCTACCTACCAGCGGTATCAGGGCGACAAGATCGTAGACCGCTACAATGCTTTTACGTACCGACTTCTGTCGAAAGTGATGGATTCGCACAACGTCGGGCGTAATCGGGGTAGCATACCGCAGGCACTGGGCCGGGTAAAATCGCGGACGCTGGTCGTCGGTATTCGCTCTGATTTACTGTTTCCGCCGTCGGAGCAGCAGTTTCTGGCTCGGCACATTCCCAACGCATCGTATCAGGAGATCGACTCACTCTACGGTCACGACGGCTTTCTGATCGAGTTTCGCCCGCTAACGGCCCTAATCCGTACCTGGACAGCTGCCGCAGGATCAATGGCAACCGTCGTTCAGCCGTTTAAAACAAATTCATAGGAAGCTCCTATATCCAGGGCTGTTAAGGGCTGGGCCTGTCAGGGCAACTTGCCAGCCAAGTCGAAGTAAGGTGGCAACAGGTGGTTGATAAAGATCTTTTCGCGCACCTGGGGGTACTTTTTGTAATAGGCTTCGTCGGGAACGAGCGAAATAATCGTTCCGGTACGTACGTAATCGCTTGATTGATAGAACGTCGGCGGTACGTATTCTTTCAGGTTTGTTTTGACGTACCGACTGGCGTATTCACCCAGGTATTTTCGGTAAACATTGCGGGCTTTCTGCGCGGGCTTCGACAGCCGGTTGAAGACATACCGCAGGGCCAGGTTCTTCGGGAATTTCTGCTTCTTTATCAGCGCGGGCGCATTCGCAAAGGGGTTGACCGGGTTGAAATCGTCTAGCGTCTGAATCGTGATCGGCATCTCCGGCACCCAGTCGGCGGCATTGACCACATTGAACGACCACCCGCCCAGGGTCATCGCTTCGTACGCATAGGCAAACTGAAGATTACCCGGCTTGGGCGCGGCACTGCAATACGTTTTGAACCGGACCGACCCCGGAATTTTCCCGGATTGCTGCAACTGCTTCAGGTGCGCCGTCATCAGGTAGGCGATGGCCCCGCCCTGACTGTGGCCCATTACGTAGAAATTGGTAATTCCTTTCTGCACGCACGAGTCGAGCCGGGGCAGAATATCCTGCGCCAGAAACGCCGTACCGATCAGCCAGCCGATATGCACAGCCGCGCGGGAATCGGTTGCCAGCTGGTAATCAAACCGATAATCGTTGGTTAATACGATGTTTCCTTTGGCCGGTACCATAGCCGCGTAGAAGTTCTCCAGCCAGCCAACCGGATTCAGCGTTGTACCCCGAATACTGATAACGGCTACCGAATCGGGGCTTGACCAGAGTTCCCAGCGGTTGTCCAGCCCCACAATGGGCGAACGGTACAATCGGGCAAACCGCTGCGGCCTGGGTATGGGGCTGTTGGCCGGTAACGTGTCGACCTGCCGGGCAAATACGCTCAGTAGTTCGACATATTCAGCTTTATCGAAGCCGGGTTTCAGTTTCTGAGCCTGCGCAACGAGCGTTACGCCGAAGCAGGCAATGAGCATCAGCAGTCCCTTTTTCATCACCCGTACCAGTTATCGCTATACTCAGATAAGCAGTTGTTCATCGATCGGCAACAACGGGGCTACTTCGGCCTGCGCCTGTAGCAGTGCGTTGGCGTAGGCTTCGTGCAGTACCCGGCCCGGCGGGGTTGTCGACAGGTCGGCGTCCCACAGCCCGGATTTGTGCCAGGGTGTCAGATGATCCCAATCGGGCCGGTCGATAATCGGGTACAGGCAAACACCCCACAGCGGGACACCCGCCTGTAGCACAGCCGCGCACTCACTACCGATCATCTGCATCCACCGTGGCCGATCGATACCGGGATGGCTGGTTTCGGTCAGGGCGATGGGCCGTTTGTAGCGGTCGTGTGCCTGGATCAGCAGGTTTCGCAGGGGCACCCAACGCGAATCGGGAACCGCGTCGGCCCAACCCAGGAATCGGTGTGTAGTTACGTCCCACTGGTTGTTGTAGTAGTAATTGAACCCCAGAATATCCAGAAATTCGGGCGAACCACCTAATTCGGGCGAGAGCCGTCCCGCCAGCATATCGACCGACTGAAACTGATTGTTGTGTGCTTCGGCGGCTCTGGCCCGGTCGGCAGGGGTCGCGGGCAGGGGCGGCACGATATGCACCAGCGGCTCGGTCGTCAGAATCCGGATCGACGGGTCGATTTCCCGCATAGCCGCTACGCACTCGATATAGCCGCGCATGAGCCCCAGCTTCACTTCCCAGCCCTGTTTGGTGCAATACGGCGACGTGCCACGGGCATCCCCCCCCAGCCACGACATAAAGCTGACTTCGTTGATGGGCGTTACGATCAGCGGTTCGTCGGGGTACAGGTCGCGGTAGAACCGGACAAACGCCCGACCGAGAGCCGCAAACCGCCGGGCAAACATCGGGTGCAGGGGAGTCAGGTCGTCGGGGTAGCCAAAGTGGCACAGATCCCACACCTGCTGAACACCCTGCTTGTGCCCCTGTTTGAGCATCAGCTCGACCGTGCGCCAATCATACTGGTACGCCGTTTTCTCAACCTGACTCCAGCGAATCCCTTCCCGCACGGTGCGCAGGCTGAACGGTTCAAGATCAGCGTAATCCTGTTGCAACAGTTGCAGGTGACCCGTTAGTGGTAGAAAATCGACGCGATTGCCAAAAGCATTGAGTTGATCGGTACACTCGTAACCGGCCCACCAGAACGAACGGAACGGATTTTCAGCAGAGGATACGGGTAACGTTGACGGCATGAGGGAAACAGTCTGCGGACTGCGCGAGTGAGTACCAAAGGTGCCGAAAAATGGGTCGGCAGCCAAACATAGGGGCCAATTAGTGAGCAAAAGGGGCTACAACTTCCGCACGATCGCCAGCACCAGTTTGGCCGAATTACGGGCGGCTGTCGGGTAAAACCTGTCGTAAGCAATATGTGCTTCTGCATCGGCGCGGTCGCTCAGGCTGCGAATAATCAGGTGCGGCACCCGAAGCTGATAGCAGACCTGCGCCACCGCAGCCCCTTCCATCTCGGTAGCGTCGGCCCCGAAATCTGTTCGCAGACTGACGCCCTTTGCCGACGACGCGACAAACACATCGCCCGTCACCACCGTACCCGTTATCACCCGCACCGGCCGGGCCGAGACACCGCCATCTGCCAGGGGAATGCCCTCCAGCGCTACCGTACTACTGACCCGTTGTGCCAGTCCGAGCAAGTTGGAATCAGCCGGAAAGTAGAGCGGGTTAAACTGCCGGGTAATGGCATCGCGCGTTTGCCGGACGGGCGTGTTTTTATCCGTAACGGAACTGTAGTCGTGGTGGGCCGTACGACTGGCAATAACGATATCGCCGGGTTGCAGGTCGGGGTTTGTACCACCCGCAATGCCCGTAAACAGCACCCGCCGGGGCCGAAAATGATCGAGCAGCAGGGCCGTCGTCATAGCTGCGTTCACCTTACCGATACCCGTTTCGGCCACCACGACGCGCTGGTTTCCCAGCCGGCCGGTCGTAAACACGATACCGTCGACAATGACTTCTTTCGGCTTTTTCAGCGACTGCTTCACCAGCGCCACCTCCGCTCCGAATGCCCCCAGCAAACCCGTGACGGGCCGCGTTTTATACCGTTGCGCGTAGACAGATTGAGTCAGTAAGCAGAAGGCGAGTAGCAGGTATTTCAGCATAGAATTTTAGTTAAACACAGAGGCAGGGAGATTTACACGGAGAACACTGAGGTTTCGCGTGTTTTCACCCATGTTATGAACCTCGGCGGTCTCTGTGTGAATCTCCGTGCCTCTGTGTTTCAAAAAAACTACGTCACAGCGAAGACCTTCGCCAGTAGTCGTGACAGGGGCAGCAGGCAGAACACCAGCATCGCCAGCGGAAACGACGCGAAGGCCGCTACCCAGGCCGCGTTCATCACGATCAGTGACAGTACGCCCGCTTTCACCGCCCGGCCAATGTTTGGACCAATCGGTTCACGGACGGCCTGCCAGAGCGGGGGGAAAATATAGTAGCCGAACAGGGCCAGAAACGGAAAGGCGGTGCCGAGCTGCTGCCGATCCTGCGCCAGTGCGGCCACACAGCCGATCACAAGGGCGTACAGCAGGCCAGCGACGCGCAGCACCACCGGGCTACCGCCGTGCACTTCGCCCCGGCTAATCATGGTGATTGCGGCAATGTAGATGATCGGGATGATACCGACCCATAGCCACGGCATAAGCTGGTCGGGAATGATGCTGACACCCAGCAGCAGGTTCAATCCCCGGCACAGCCCCATGTTCAGCGGCCCAGCCAGCGAGTGGTGTTTGCCGAATCGGTCGTAGACCAGCGAAACAACCACGATAGCCAGGGCCAGCAAACCAGCGGTATTGTTGACGAGAAAGGCCGTAATAACACCCAGCAAATAAAGCCCCGCCCCCAGCCCGGCAGCGGCCCGCTTGCTGACAACACCACTGGGGATGGGCCGTTCGGGACGCTCGATGGCATCGAGTTCGGCATCGAATACATCATTGAACACCACGCCCCCGCCATACAGTCCCACGGTGGCCAGTGCCAGCCAGCCAATCGGCGCGGGTGCGGGGCTGTTGGTTGCGAAATAGCCCGCGATGGCCATACCCGCCAGTACGTCGGCGATGGCGGTGACAAGGTTGGCCGGGCGGGTGAGAGAGAGCAGTGCTTTAAACATAGTTGATGACCGATAGAAGCAGGCCGGTTAACCCTGCGCCCGTTTAATGACGCTGCCCAGCAAGCTGCCGATAAAGGTCAGACCGATGGCCCCGTACAAACTAAAATTCTCGAGGTCCTGCCGGTGGCCACCCACCGCCGGACCCGCAATGAATGTATACCCGAGCCAGAGCAATAGCGCCTGTTCGAGAGCCAGTGCCCACCCTTTACGGGTTTCCAGAAAACCGATCAGCACGCCCACGATGGCAGCTGCCAGATACGGCCAGTGAATGACGTTGCTGCGCTTGATAATCAGCAACAGCACACTACTCGTCAGCACAACCAGCCCTATGTGCAGCATAAATCGCCGGTCGAAGAAGGCGGTTGGCGCAGGTTGGGGATCACCTGGTGCGGTAGCCGCTCTCGCCAGCGTATCAGCCCGCTCCAGATCGCTTTGGCTTAGATCCGTACGACGCAGCTTTTGCCCCGCCATACCCCGCCAGCGATAAGGTTCGGGCTGGTTCGTGTCGTTGTAAAAAACGGCTTTATCGAAGTCCTTGAATGCCTGATCGTAGTCGCCCTGCGCGTAGTGAATCTGGCCCGTTTCCAGGTGCAGGTCGGCAATGGTATCGTCGTAACGTTTACCCAGTTCCAGATCGGCCAGGGCAGCCGCCGGGTCGCCGAGATCGTGGTAAATGCGAGCCCGGTACAGATACGCTACGCTCGATTTGGGCTGATCCGCCAGTGCCGCGTTGAAATACGCCAGTGCCCCCGCCGTTTGTCCGCCGTCGTACAGACGGACCCCCTCGCCGAGCCGGTCGGCTTCTTTTTGCGCGGCCGTCCGCTGATCGGCGTAGTAACGCAGATAGATGATATACCCTATAAAGGCACCCAGGGCTGTTAGTTCCAGCATGGATAGTCTGGTTTACTGAATAACATCGGTTTGCCCGTAGTCATTCCAGATTCAGGCGTCTATTCAGCCTATTCGGGTGCTTTTTGAGACAAGAAGCACAATTACCACCGAAGGGCAATTAATGGTTGAAACTACCCCCCAACCCCCTGAAGGGGGAGCATTCCGCAAATGAACCGCTCCCCCTTCAGGGGGTTGGGGGGTAGTTTCAACCGCTACCGGATAATCGTCGATTCTTTATCGACGCGGGGGGCCTGCCCACCGCGCAATACCGAACTACCGTTGAAGCGTTGACTCTGGTCGATACCCAACGGCTGACTCAGTTCATCCAGACTGAGCTGGCCGCTCTGGGCGAAAGCCGTCACGGCATTGGTAAACGTAACGAGCCGGATCGCTTCGTCGGAAATACCGTGCTGCTTCATCAGGGCGGCCGTTTTCGGAACCGCCAGCGGATCGCTGATCCCCCAGTCAGCGGCTGAGTTAATCATGATGCGTTCGGGGCCGTACTGCTTCACGATTTCGACCATGCGCTCGTTGCCCATCTTGGTAAACGGGTAGATGGTAAAACCCGCCCAGAAGCCCCGGTCCAGCGTTTCACGTACGGTTTCTTCGTTGTTGTGGTCAACGATAACCATACCGGGGTCAAGGCCGTGCTCGATGGCGATGTCCATGCTCCGGGTTGTACCCTGTTTTTTGTCGCGGTGGGGTGTGTGAATCTGTACCGGCAGATTCGCTTCCTTCGCCAGATCGAGCTGAGCGCGGTAATATTTATCCTCGGCGGTCGTCTGATCGTCGAACCCGATTTCGCCTATACCAACTACCCCTTCCTTGTAGATGAACAGCGGCAGAATTTCCATAACCTGCTCCGCCAGTTCTTCCTGATTGGCTTCTTTCGAGTTCAGGCCGATGGTGCAGTAATGCCGGATACCGAACTGCGACGCCCGGAACCGCTCCCATCCCACGAGGCTGGCAAAGTAGTCACGAAATGAATCGACACCGGTGCGGGGTTGCCCCAGCCAGAACGCCGGTTCGATCATCGCGACCACACCCGCGTCGGCCATCGCCTGATAATCGTCGGTGGTGCGGGAGGTCATGTGTACGTGCATATCGAAGAACGACATGCCGCGAATAGAATCCATAAAATCCATAACAGAGTGGGTTTAGAAACGCCGAAGCCAGCCCTTACGCACCAGCCGCCACAAAGATACGGCTGGATGAGATTAGCCCCGCCGAATCCTTTTTTAATGCTCAATTCACAACCCAACCCATTCCCTGTTCGTTTTATAGGTAGTAAACAACAAACACTTCTATGGCACTCTCTCAATCAGCACGATCTGCCCGGTGGCTACTGGGCATGGCGGCTACACTGGCCATTGGCACCGGGCTAACGGCCTGTAACAAGAACGCCATCAACGACCTGACGCCCGATCAATCACAGGTGTATATCACCAACTACGACAAATCGGTCAACTTCTCGCAGTACAAAACGTTTAGCCTGCCCGACTCGGTGCTGGTCGAATCGAACACCGGGTACGCCACCTCGCTGGGTAGCGTCGAAAGCCGGTTTGTCTCGAACGTGGCCACTGCCCTAACTGCCCGTGGCTTTACGCGTGTGGCGGCTGGTCAGAAAGCCGATCTGGGCGTAGCCGTCATCCGGGTCAACAACCGGTACACCGGCGTTGGCGTCGATCCGTACGGCTCCTACTACTCAAACTACTGGGGTGGTGGATTTGGCTATGGCGGGTTTGGCGGATATTCTCCCTATTACCCAACCTACTACACGTATCAGGTAACGGATCGATACTGGGAAATCCAGGCGGTCGATCTGAAGAACGCGCCGACCACCGGAACGGGGACCGGTACTGGAACAGGTACAGGCACCGGTACCACTCAGCCGCAACTCAACGTCATTTACGACGCTACCGTACGGGGCGACGAAATCACGGATATGCAGTCTGTCGATGCTGCCACCACGGCCATTTTCAACCAGTCGTCTTATCTGCGACCTAACTAACCGCCACCCATGAACCGTTATATTCTTCCGGCTCTGCTGGCTGTCACGCTAGCGCTACCAGCCCTGGCCCAGACTACCGAACGGCCCTATGTTTACGAAAGTGTGTCGGAGTATGACCGATACGTAACGTTCAACTTTTCAGCCCGTTATGGCGTCGCTATGCCGATGGGCGGTTTGAAAACGTATGTCGGTCAAACGTCGGCAACCAACCTCGCCCTCGACGGTGAATGGTTGTTTCCGAAACGTTTTTCGATTGGTCTGAAGTCAGGCTACCAGTACACCAGTGAGCGCCTGCCCCGGCAAACGATCGATTATGGCGACCAGACAATCTCGGCGGTACAAACGCGCACGTTCAGCGTGATTCCGGTCATGGCATCGCTGTCGTATTATTTCGCGGAAAACTCCGGGGCGATCCGGCCGTATGTGCAGATTGCCGGGGGCGGAGCCTTTGTCGATTACATCAACTATTTCGGTGCCCTCGCCGATCAGAGCAAAGGCTTTAAGGGGGCCATTGCTCCGGCGATTGGCCTGAAATTCTACGGCCGGGCCGATCAGAAATTCGGTGCGGAGATTCAGGCACAGTACCAGAACGTGTTCTTCAACTACGGTCAGCTACCCGGCAGTGCTCCTTCGCTCATGCTCTCCGCCGGGCTGATTTACCGGTGGTACTAAGTGAGTTCGTAGTTTGAAGTTCGTGGTTTGTAGTTGGCTGACGCAGCCTGTGTTCATGCGTTAGCCAACTACAAACCTCAAACTACGACCTGCCTTACATCAACTCCTCAATATGGGGGGGCAGGGTACGCCCGGCAGCCCGACGTTCGGCCGCGTAATCGGTCAGCGTCTGCGCAAGCCGGGCATTTTTGCGTTCGTGCAGGCCAGTGATCTGCGTGATGTCTTTGTCGGTGAAAAACGCTTTCAGAATGAGCTGATTCCAGGCGGCTTCGTCAAACTGCTCGGCCGGATACGGGTTGTGGAGCATGATCGCTGATTGCACGTCGGCGATGTTGTTACGGATGCCTTCCGTTGCCTGAAATCGCCACCGTTCGGGGTACGACAGGATTGGCAAGGCCGAATACAAGGCGACCAGCTCGTTGAGTTCGGCCGCTTTGAACAGCTGCGTGATCGTGCTGACGTACCGGTTTTCGTCATCAGCGGGGAGTTGCAGCAGCCACCACACCCGCGCCAGCCGGTCGCGGGTCCAGCCCGACACGGTAAAGCCGGGGCGAATGCGCTCGATGGCGAACGCCATATCGGGTGGCACCTCGATCACCTGCCGGCCGATGTAGCGGGGCATCGCTGTAAAGACGCGGTAAAATAAGGCCGGTTTGGGGTCGATCTGGAGCTGATCGGTTTGCTCACGCAGGTACTGAACGCCTGCCTCCGACGCAGGTTGTTGTTCGAGCAGGTAGAGCAGCGTCTGGCTCATGGCAAGAATAGTCATAGGACAAACTTTGCCACTATTTCCGACTTTGTCAACCAATGGTTTGGTCGTAGCCCGGCCCGCTGAGCGAACCGGGCGGAAAACAGGTAAAAAGTGCAGGCAGATTGCTTCGGTACTAACGTTGACCTACACTGACCACGCCGACAAATGGCTTCTCCCGTACCCGAAACAGCCCCGCCTACCCACCTTGCTGCGCTGACCCACCGACCGATGTCGGGCTTTCAGTGGCTGATGGTCGGCATCTGCTTTATCCTGAATTTCAACGACGGTATCGACGTGTTGATCGTGTCGTTCTCGAGTGCCGCTATCATGGCCGAGTGGAGCCTGTCTAAAACCGGCATGGGCTACGTGTTCAGCGCCGGGCTGGCCGGTATGACCCTGGGTTGTTTTCTGATTGCGCCCCTCGCCGACCGGTGGGGCCGACGAACTATCTTTCTGGTATCCGTTGGGATGATCGCAGTCGGTATGCTGGGCGTGGGCGTGTGTCGACTCTACGGACTGATGCTTGCGCTGCGCTTTTTGACGGGGCTGGGCATTGGGGGCATCCTCCCGACGATGGCGGCTACAGCGGCCGAGTTTTCCAACCGGAAATACCAGGATTTCAACGTGGGGCTGGTACAGGCTGGCTGGCCCATCGGTGCCATTCTGACGGGCTTATGCTGCGCGCATTACATCCCGATTTACGGCTGGCATAGTGCGTTTCTGGTCGCGGGTGGCCTTGCGGTGGGTATGTGGATACTGGTCTTTTTTTTCATGACCGACTCGCTGGAATTTATGCTCAACAACCCGACTACCAACTCCCTGTCGACTATCAACAACCTACTCGCCCGGATGCGTGTGCCCCCCCTGGCGACGGTCCCGACGGTACAGCGTAACGTCCACCAGCCAAGTGCCGGGGTACTGTTCAGCCCGGCCTATAAGCGGACAACGCTGATCGTTTGGGTAGCCGCTTTTTTTGGTTTTCTGACGCTGTATACGCTGATGAGCTGGGTGCCGACCATTGCCAAAGACGCCGGATTACCGTTTGAACAGGCAACGGGTGTCGGTATCATGCTGAACATCGGCGCAGCCCTGGGGTCGGCGGCTATCGGTGCCATCGGCAGTCGGTTCGGGCTGCGGTCAACGATCGTAACGTTTATGCTGGTGGCGTTTGCGGTCATGCAGGTCTACGCCTTTTCATCGCTGACGCCGGTACTTATTTTCGGGCTGGTGCTGCTGATTGGCTTTTTCGTACAGGGCGGCTTTAACGGCATCTGGCCCACACTATCGCGGTTGTACGACGCGTCGATCCGGGCAACGGGGGTGGGCTACACCGTCGGTATCGGGCGGCTGGGCGCTATTCTGGGTCCACTCCTGTTCGGCTATCTGGCCGACGATGGACTGACGACCCGACAGCTTTTCGTCATTTTTTCCGTACCGCTGCTGGTTATGGGCGGCTGCATCCGGGCTATCAGATCGGAAAAACTATAACGTATCATCGCCCATCCAGGTAACTTTATGAACGCTGTTTTTCTAAACAAGCCCCGGCAGCTGGCTACCTGTACCATACCCATGCCGGAACCCGCTTTGGGCGAGGTACGGATACGACTGGCGAAAGTAGGCATCTGCGGGTCCGATGTTCACCTGTTTCTGGGGCATCGACTGCTTAGTCGGC
Organism: uncultured Spirosoma sp.; assembly: GCA_964581865.1. Taxonomy (GTDB): domain Bacteria; phylum Bacteroidota; class Bacteroidia; order Cytophagales; family Spirosomataceae; genus Spirosoma. The sequence goes on along the minus strand of CAZOQC010000001.1, from coordinate 218,954 downwards.
CCACCGTCATCGGCCACGAGGGTTACGGTTTTATCGACAAACTCGGCGAGGGTGTTGCGAATCGGTCAGTTGGCGAACGGGTCGTTATCGAGCCAAACATTCCCTGTATGCGCTGCCGCTTTTGCTTACAGGGCCGGGGGACTATCTGCCCCAACAAACGGGTTGTCGGCCTCACCGAAGCCGGTTGTTTTGCCGACTACATCTGCCTGCCTGCTGCCTTCTGCTGGCCCGTTCCCGACGAGGTCAGCGAGCAGGACGCCGTTTGTACCGAGCCAATGGCGGTAGCGGTACACGCCCTGTCTTTGTCGTCGGCTCGTTCCGGCGATACCATTGCCATCGTCGGCCTTGGTGCTATTGGTCTGCTGCTCAGCCACCTGGCACTGCGTCTGGGGTATAGGGTGCTAGTCAGTGAACTCAGCGAAGCGAAACGCCGGAAAGCCGTTGGCGAAGGGGCCATAGCCGCGCAGGGCGACGCACCGACGCTGCACGCGATCTGGGAAGCTCACGAAGTCGTAGCGGTGTTTGAGTGTGCGGGGTCGGCGGGGGCCGCATCGCTGGTCACGGCCGCAGCTCCGCGAGGTTCGGAAATCGTGCTGATCGGGCTATCGGAACAGCACGCGACGTTTACCCCACTCCGCATGGCCCGCGAAGGCATTTCCATTATCCCATCGATCATTTACCAGCACCCTACTGATTTCCGGCGCACCATCGACCTGATTCAGCGACAGGTCGTTACACCGTCCACGATTATCTCGGGCTATTATCCACTGGCGCAGCTTCAGACAGCATTCGAGCAGGCTGTAACGGGCAACGAAAGCAAGCTGATTATAGAGCTACCGGCCTGATTTCCAGAATCCCGACCACGGAGCGACGACAGGATCAGGTGGTGTATCAGGTCGCTTACCGTCAATCGGTGCTTACTCTTTTTTGGCTTTCGGGTGCGCCTGATCGTAGGTTTTCTTTAACTGCTCCAGACTGGTATGCGTGTAGATCTGCGTTGCGGCCAGACTCGAATGGCCCAGCAGGTCCTTGATCGCATTGAGGTCGCCCCCCCGGTTGAGCAGGTGCGTGGCGAAGGTATGCCGCAGGACGTGCGGGCTTTTCTTCTCCAGCGTCGTCACGACCGACAAATGCTTTTTAACAATCCGCTGAATCAGCACGGGGTAAGCCCCAACGCCTTTATCGCTTACGATAAGCACCGTATTGTCGGCCTGCCCGTCGAATTCGCTTTGCTTGCGGTCAGTGTATCGCTGAATCAGCTCGTAGAGCGTTGCCGTCAGCGGAATCAGGCGGTGCTTGTTGCGCTTGCCCAGCACCGTAATCGAGCGATTATACAGGTTTACGTCACTGGTTTTCAGGCCAATCAGTTCGCTGAGCCGGATACCGGTGCCGTAGAGCAATTCGATCACCAGCTTATCGCGCAGGCCCTCGAACGTATCCGCAAAGTCGACTTCATCGAGCAGCGTTTCCATCGGCTTCTCCTCAACGTAGACCGGCAGTTTGCGCGACGTTTTCAGCGCCTGAATCTTCGTCATCGGGTCGACATCGATAACTTTCCGGCGCAGCAGGTAACCAAAGAAGGCGCGTAACGTAGCAATCTTCCGGTTCACCGACGACTTGTCCATCCCCCCTTCGACCAGGCTGACAATCCACGACCGGATATGCCGGAAATCAGCGCGTTCGGGCTGATCGACATTACATTCCGTCGTCAGAAACTGGCTGAACTGTGCCATATCGCCGGTATACGCCGTTATGGTGTGCTGACTCAGTCGTTTTTCGAAACGGATATGCTGCAGGAAGTCGTCGGTCTGGTTCACGGCGGTACGATTGGTCAACGAATGTACGACCCAAACGATAGCTTCTGGTTTGCTCGAATAACCGCCGACATTATTAGCTGGCTAGCGTTACCCCCCGCCCCTGAAGGGGGAGATGTTTGTACACGAATTTCTCCCCCTTCGGAACTTGTTTTGGGAACAATTTCGGGGTCTTAAAATTGCCCTTTTTGTCATCCCGAGGTACGACCGGGCCGCCGGATGACAAAAAATCATTCCCCGAATAACCTCTCAGGGGGCGGGGGGTAACGTAATGGCCCGATCAATCAGCTCGACGACTTCGTCGATTTCGGCTATCGTGTTGAAATAATGCGGAGACAGCCGGATGATCCAGTCGATGCCTTTGCTGGCGAAGTCGATCACGGCCCCCGGTTTGTGCTGTACCGTGAACACGACCCGCCCCGCCCGAAGCGCCGTTTCCAGCGTAGTCAACGGTTGCCGGGCCGAATGAAAGGTCAAAAGATTACTCTGAACCGATCCCCGATCCATCAGGTCGATGCCGTCAATCTGACTGAGCCCCGTTCGCAACCGATTCATCAGCAGCTGATTCGTCTGCGCAATCGCGTCGATACCCAGCTGATTGGCATAACGCACCGCTTCAACCAGCCCGACGCTGAGCATCGACATTTCCTGCGGCTCGAACCGGCGCGCGCTGGTCTGCACGTCGAACGTATCTGGCCCGGTCCAGTCGGCACCGTGCCGGTCAACAAACAGCGGAGTCAGCCCGGCTGCCAGTACCTGATCCGACACATACAGGAAACCGGTGTTCCGTGGCCCCCGCAAAAATTTTCGCCCCGTCGCGACCAGAAAATCGGGCTGAATCAGCGCTACATCGAGCGGCAACTGTCCCACCGACTGGGCTGCGTCGAGCAGATACAGGCAATCGTACCGACGGCAGAGGGCCCCGATAAGTTCGGCGGGTTGTACCAGACCGGAACTGGTCGGTATATGCGTAATCGCCACTAGTACCGGACGATGGGCCTGAATCAGTTGCTCCAGATGCATCAGATCGAGGTCACCGTTATCAAGATCGTTGATCCGCACCAGCCGGACACCAAGCCGCTTTTGCAGACTCAGAAACGCCAGCTGATTGGAAATGTAATCGTTGGTCGTTGTCAGAATAACATCGCCCGACCGAAACGGAATGGCCGACAGAACCTGGGTGTAGGCCGCCGTGGCACTGTAAGCGAAAGCGATATTGCCGGGTTTCGTGTTGAGCAGCCGGGCCGTTTCAGGGTATAGCTGCGCGACGTGGTCGGCTTGCGAACGCTCGGCTGCGTAGCCCCCCACCTGCGTTTCCAGGTGTAGATAGTCGCGCATCGCATCCACGACGGGGCGGGGCATCAGTGAAGCACCGGCACTGTTCATGAAGAGGGAATCGGAGACACCCGACGTGTCGGCCCGGACGAGCGCCTTATCGATCAGCGGAGATTGGTCTGTTTGCATCGGGCAAAAGACGGGCCTTTTTCGGTGATCTGCCAGATACAGTTGTGCCTTTCCTGCGTCATACAGCGTTAGAGACGGTCTATTTTTTGATGTAGCAAATTATATGACTGCTTTTTACCGGTTGTGCATCCGTTACGGTACAGTTGGCGACCTTACTGTTGCCGAAACGATTTCACCGGTAAGCCAATCTGATGACTAGTACTCTCCCAATTTAATAGGCATAAAAGTCCCCGTGTCTGTGTGGGTACAGACACGGGGACTTTTCTATAGTGTACGTTGGAAAGGTACTGGTTGAGTGCCTATATGCCAGCTCATTGCCCATCGGCTGGGCGACATGACCAAACCTCAGTCGTACGCTCAGCCGGGAACTCCGGGTCAGTATCAGTAGCGTATTCCCGAGTATGGGTAATCGTGGGCGGCTATTCGTTCATCGATTCGCTTTTTGACCATCGCATTGTATTCGGCATCCGTAATCTTTTTGCCTTTGGTCTTGGGTAGCTTCAGCTCATCAGCCGTGACGGGGCGAAACGCAACACTCTGTGCGATAATTTCGACATCGCCGTCGTTAATGTCCAATTCGAGAATCAAGCCTGGCAAGCCACTCATACGCTCTGGACCGGCCGGTATAGGAATGTCCTGCGCAAACCAGGCAACAATCTTATGTCCTTTAACAGGATCGTACGTCTCGGCTTTCATACAGATGTAGCCTGCTACATCTTTGATCTGATTGCCAATTTTCCAGACCGGTGTCCGAAGGGAATCGTCGATTACGTAGACTTTACCCATCGTTTCCATAATGTCGGTCTGGTGTTCCTTCTCAAAATTACGGGTCAGGAATAATTCACTTTGCCGCCACGAGTATCCTTCATCCTGACTTTCTGACGCATCGCCTGAGTAGGTATACAAGCTTTGAGTTGGCGTAAAGAGCAGTTTCATTTTCTCCCCCTTGTTGTCTTCATCCCAGTTTTTGCTTCGTAGCATATACCGGTCTTTCTGTTCCTGGCTCAGAAATTTCATGTTGTTGTAAATCTTGTACCAGTGCATGAAATAGCGGTATTCCACGACGCCTTCGGTTTTTTGGGCCGTCACCAGCGACGGCAGGCTCAGCAGTAGCAAGCCAATCAGTAGTCTATACATAATCGGTATACGGTTTTCGGTTTACAGTTTTCTGTAGCCTGGACCGGTCCGCCGGCGCGGCTCCAGGTCCGGGTGGGCGCGAGAGCGACCAAAAAAGCTGCCGCTACGAGTGGTTGCCCTGACGGGCACCCGGACGTGGACCCGCGCCGGCGGACCGGTCCAGGCTACATTTTACAGGCTACATTACGCGATCAATAAAAATCCTGCCGACGCATTTTGGCCGTCACACCCCGCATGTTGTAGGTGAAGCTAAGCAAAAAGTAGCGGGCCAGCGTCTGAATACTCTCCGTCTGCGTGTAGTTCTGCCCGGCATACTGGCTGACGTACAGGTTCCGGTTCAACAGATCATACGCCGACAGCCGTACCTCCGCCCGCTTTGCCTTGCCGATGATATGGTACAGCGACGTATTCAGAATAGGCACCTGCTGCCGAAAACCCAGCTTATCGTTGATATACGAGCGGTAGTTGAGTGTCGTATTGAGGTAGATATCGCCGGGAAATTTCAGGTTCAGGTCGCCCCGGTACGTGTACGTATAGATCGTCTGGTTTTGGGCTGTATTGATCGAGTACTGCGCGTTGGTGATGTTGACGTTGGCATTGCCATAGAACGTGATCCAGTCTTTAGGCGTCAGTTCGAGCCGCCCGCCCCCGCTGATGTTCTGGTTCTGCGTCACGTTCAGATTATCGGTCACGATCTGGGTAACACCACCGACCTGCCGCGTCTGGCGAATGGGCGTCAGGCTACGACCACCACTATACTGCCCGTTCAGACTGAGTGTCGCCTTGGTTTTCTTGATCGGGAAACCGAAATTCAGGTACAGCCCCGTATTGTTGCCGCCCGACACGTTTTCGGGTTTAGTGGTAGTAATCAGCGTTTCCAGGTCTATACTCTGCCCATACACGATCTGGTTGACATACGAGGTCGTGTACACATTCGACCACAGATTAATAAAACTACCGGGGTTGAAATAGCTGAAACCTACCTGTACTTCCTTCGTCAGGGCTGGCAGCAGATCAGGGTTCCCGACTGTGTTGTAGAACGGGCTGCTGATGGTGCGTACGGGCTGTAAGTCGCGCGAAGCCGGAATCTGTACGCCTACCGTGTAGCCCCCGTAGAGGTACTTGTTGTTTTTCAGGTCGTAGTTCAGGCCGATGTTCGGAATCAGCGCGGTATAGGTACGCTGAATAGGCATCAGCGGCTGCGACCGTTCGTTGTTGTATTTTCCGTCGAGCGTAAAAACCTGCCCGGCCAGCCCCGCCGATAGGTTCAGCCCTTTATACGAGTACCGAACACTGCTGCCCAGCCGGTTGTAGGTGTAATTGTTTTTGTAGTACAGACTCAGCGAATCGACCCGTCGGCGGGCATCGTTGAGGTTAAATACCCCCCGATCGACCTCATCGAAGCGCAGACTGAAATTGTAGAATGTTTCCCAGAAGAATTTTTTGGCAAACGGCTCGACATACTGTAGACTACCCTTATACTGATTGCTGAGCAGGTTGGTATTCTGGTCCTGATTCAGATTTCGGAACATCTCGCTGACCGTTGTGGCCTGATAAAACCGGTTGACAGATTGCAGCAGCAGATCAGCGTCATTTTTCGCAATCTGGTAGGTAGCACTGCCGGCCAGACTGCGGCCCTTCTTCTTGAACTTGAGCCGGTAAAGTGCCGTCCCGGCCAGCGCAAACTGGTTGGCCTGAGTCCCGTTGAAGGTGTTGCTGGTTGAATACAATTGCTCGGGGCTTCCGTTGAGACTGCGGTTAAGCTGCTGCCGACTGTTCAGCGCGTTGTTGCCGATACCCAGCCGCCCATTACCGATCACGACCAGCGTCTGCATGGTATCAATCTGCTTCTCGAAACGCAGACTGACGCGGTGATTGGCATTCTGATTAGCCTGCCCAATGGTATCGTATGTGCGCGCTGTCGAGCCGGTCAGGAACCGCTGCTGATCGCGCAGGGTATTCAGTTCCTGCCGGGTCTGGTTGAAGTAATAACTGGTGCTGAGCTTGGTCTTTTTCGTGTCGTAGTTGTAGTTGACACCCCCCGCCAAGTTACGCGTGAATCCCCGGTTATCGCCCCCGCTAATCGGGATACTCAGGCTTTCATTGTCGTCGCCGAAGGAAATGTACCGACCCGAGGAGCCGCCGAACCCGAAATCGGCATCGTCGTTGTTAAACGAGTTACTGCCCCGAAAATCCTGATAGTCATTCCAGGATAGACCGCCCTGATTGGTGTTGTTGCCCAGTAATACCGCCGACAGCTGCCGCTTGCTGTCGAACTTGTTGTAGTTGGCCCGCCCGTCGTAGCGCGTCGATACGTTGTTCGACGCTGGCCCACCCCCAACGGTTGCCTTGCCAAAACCGCCCTTTTTAAATTCTTCCTTTAGTTGCAGGTTCACAGTCTTTTCCTTTTTCCCGTCGTCAACACCGGTCAGTTTAGCCTGCTCGGTCTTGTCGCTAAACACCTGCACCTTTGTGATGGCATCGGCCTGTAAGTTCTTGGTCGCCAGCTTCGGGTCACTCCCAAAAAACTGCTTCCCGTCGACCGTTACCCGTTTGACCTCCTGTCCCTGCGCCCGGATATTGCCGTCCTGATCGATCTGCACGCCCGGCAGTTTGCGCAACAGATCCTCGACCGTCGAGCCGGGTGGTACTTTAAACGAAGCCGCGTTGTATTCGATGGTGTCGCCTTTGATCGTTAGCGGGGCTTTCGCCGTCCGGACAACGACCTCCATCAGTTCTTTTGTAATGGGCTTGAGTTTCAGACTACCCAGATCGAGCACGGCATCATCCCCGTTTTTAATCAGTGCATTGTAGGGAATGTAGCCCACAAACGTAACCTTGAGAATGTAGCTGCCCGCCCGCAGGTTTTTGAACGTGAACGCGCCCTTGTCGTCTGTCCGGCCGAAGTTGACCATGGATGAATCTTTGGGGCTCATCAGGATTACCGTTGAGGACGGCAGGGCATTGTTCAGCGTGTCGACGGCCCGCCCCTGTAGCGAGAAGCGCGTGGACGTCTGAGCGTGTAACACCGTCGTCAGCAGGCATAGTACCCCCAGCAGGAAACGATTTTTCATGGTAGATAGAGTAAGGTTGACTGGTAAGTGGAGCAAGATAAATCGACCCGCAACGGGCTGACACCGACTTAACGATTTTTAACTATTTTTATAGTACATTATTTCGTGAGCGGTTATACTCACCGATAATGAGTCGTCAGCGCGCCATACCGTTGCACGGATCAGTCAAAAAGAGACTAAAAACACCCTGATTCCACGCTGGAGCGACCGTATTCGTGCGGCAATTGATTAAACGGTGCGGAATTGGCGCAGACAGCATCCCGGCTGTCGTGGGGACAGAGCCAAACAGCCTGCGGCTACGACAGCAGGGATGCTGTCTGCGCCAATTCAACGCGCTTCGAGCAGACTACGAATAGCGCGGGCTTTGAGCAAACACTCATCCCACTCCTGCGCGGGGTCGGCGTCGCACGTGATGGCACTGCCTACCGAAAACGACGCGTATTGCTGCCGGGCATTGTAGAGTAACGAGCGAATGACGACGCTGAAATCAAAGTCATTGTCGGGGGTGATGCAGCCCAGTGCTCCGGAGTACAGGCCCCGGCGACTATTCTCCAGTTCATCGATCAGTTGCATCGACCGAATTTTGGGGGCGCCGGTCATACTGCCCATTGGAAAGGCATGGCGGATAGCATCGGTCCACGAACAGTCGGATCGTAGCGTGGCCGATACGGTCGAGATCATCTGAAACACCTGCCGGAAGCCGTAAATACCGAACAACTCCTCAACCCGCACGGTACCCGTTTCGGCCGACCGGGCCAGGTCGTTACGCACCAGGTCGACGATCATCAGGTTTTCGGCCCGCTCCTTTTCGGAGTTCAGCAGTTGCGCGCTGAGCTGCCTGTCTTCATCGGCCGTCTGCCCCCGGCGGATCGTGCCTTTGATCGGCTGAGCTGTAAGTCGATCACCTGCTTTTTTGATAAACCGCTCCGGCGACGCGCCCATCAGGTAGTGATCGTCCAGCTTCAAAAACGCCGAGAACGGCATGGGCGACCGGTCGTTCAGTGCCCAGTAGGTCGTGGGCGGGTCGAGTTGAGCCTGTTCCGCAAAAAATTCGACGCAGTAATTCAGTTCATACACATCGCCCATCCGGATTGCATGCTGAATCTGCCGAACGGTGTCCATGTACTCGTCGGGCGTTACGCGGCATTGTACCCGCTGCGGCTCGACTGGCGGAAAAGCGGGGAGCGGAAACGCCAGTAGATCAGCCAGTAACGCGTCGGTATCGCCGTCGCCGGTTAGTGTTGCCAGCCCGTCGTTGTACTCGATAATCCAGCGGGGTTCGGCGAAAAAAGCGTCGGGGAAGCCCAACCGGTTCGGGTGCCGACTGTCCAGCGTCTCCAACTGATTTTTCACGTCATAGCCAACGTAGCCGACCCAGTACGAGGGTCGTTCGGCCTGCGCCAATCGTAGCTGCTCAAACGCATCCGGCCCGGTCGACGCGTCGGAAACAGCAACGACCCGCTTCCGGCCGACAAACAGTCGGTTGGGAAACGGGTCGTTTGGGTACTCAATATGATTATTGGCCAGTAGCGCAACAAAACCATCGTTCTGCGGCTGCGCCAGGGCCCAGGCCAGTGCACGCTGCCAGAAAACGAGTTCAACGTTTGCTATTTTATGTTTAGGGTTGGCTGCCACCGAAAACGTTAAACCTTGACCCTTAAACCTGAAACTAACTTCTTACCAACGACACGTCGACAGCGATGTCTTTACCTTCGGCGTTTTGGCCCAGCGTGAATTCCACTTCGTCGTCGATGTGCAATTCGTCAAACTCCGTATCGATCAGGCTGGTATAGTGGAAGAATAGGTTGTTGGGCGGGTAGTTGATGAAACCGTAGCCCGATTTCAGACTGCGAACCGTACTGATTTTCCGGCCGGTCGGGTCTTCGTCGGGGCGGTCGATCAGGTTGTAGTTGGGTTCGTCTTCATCTTCAAAATTGGCCGCGTACGAGTTTTCACTGTTGACGAAGCTGCTACCGTTCGCATTGACCGTTGCCGGCGTAAATGTCGGGCGGGCGGCCTGCTTGACGAACAGATTCTGAATGATTTGGTCATTACGCCGGGTGCGGTCGTCGATCATCGCGTGCATAGCGACCGGGTACGACACTTCTTCGAGCAGATCCTGCGAGGTGCGCGTTACCTGCCGCTCTCCCTGCTCATTGTCGAACTCAAAATCCCAGCTCAGCACCATAATCCGCGAACCCACCGTGTTCAGTTTACGAATCAGCGGAACGTAGTCGCCATCGGACGTAATCAGCACGATGACGTCGAATTTCTTGTAAAGAGCCAGTTCAAACGCTTCTAGCGCCAGCCATACGTCGATGCCTTTTTCCTGCCGGTAGCCCTGATAGGTCTTGACAGGCAGATAGTGCGTCACGACCCCTTCCGACATCAGAATATCATCAAACAGCCGGTCGTAAAACAGTTGGTTTCCGCGCTGATTGGCTTCGTGGGCGTTGAGCCGCCCCCGGAAATAGTGGGCGTCGACAATCTGACACAGCCGCTCATTGACGCCCTCCCGCTCCGCTACCTGCTGCCGGATAAAGGCATGCAGTCCCGAAATACTGATCCGGCTGCGTCGCTCGTGCGAATAGTTGTAATAATTACTTACGTGAAGAAAATAGTTACCGTCATAAAAGACCCCAATTCGGGTCAGTCGGGATGCCATTGACTGCATATATATGGTTTGTTGTAAATGGTAAGCTAACCAGGTGACTGAGTAATCTATGGATACGGATAAGAGGGTACGATACAGTAAAGAATGTGGACAGTATAAGGTATCGGCTGAGTGGTATGAAAACGACGTTTGGCTATAGCAGGCTAATCGTAGTAGTATCGTGGGCCAAAAGTAACGTTTTTTTACCAGCAATCACGACCGGGCCGGTATCTTTGCCGCTTCTACCGCTGCTCATTTATGCAAAAAATACTCTTTATCGACCGTGACGGAACGCTGATTGCCGAACCCCAGCCCGATCAGCAGGTCGACTCACTGGCGAAGCTTGATTACATACCCGGTGCCCTGTCGGCAATGCGGCAAATCGCGCTGGAAACCGATTACAAGCTGGTTATGGTAACCAATCAGGACGGCTTAGGTACGGCTGCATTTCCCGAAGAAACGTTCTGGCCCGCCCACAATAAGATGCTGTCGACGTTCGAAGGCGAACAGGTACATTTCGACGCCACGCACATCGACCGCCACTTTCCCCACCAGAACAGCGCCACCCGCAAACCGGGGACGGGCATGCTGACCGAATATTTCGACAGCACCCAGTACGACCTCGCCAACAGCTATGTTATCGGCGACCGCCTGACCGATGTACAACTGGCGGTCAATCTGGGCGCGAAAGCAATTCTGTTTCTGCCCCCCGGCGGACTGGCATCGGTACAAATGGCTGACATTACGCAGCAGACCGAGGCCATGAAGCAGGCTATTGCGCTGACTACCAACGACTGGCACTCGATCTACACCTTCCTGCGGTTGCCCGCCCGCACCGTCACGGTCGAGCGTAGCACGAAGGAAACGCAGATCCGGATCGACCTCAACCTCGACGGTACCGGCAAGGCCGACATCAAAACGGGGCTGGGCTTTTACGATCACATGCTCGATCAGGTCGCCAAGCACTCCGGCTCTGACCTGACCATCCGCGTGCAGGGCGACCTTCACATCGATGAGCACCATACCATCGAGGATACGGCCCTGGCGCTGGGCGAAGCGTACCGCCGTGCGCTCGGCGACAAAAGAGGCATCAGTCGTTACGGGTATCTGCTACCGATGGACGATGCGCTGGCGCAGGTAGCGATCGACTTCTCCGGTCGGCCGTGGCTGGTGTGGGATGCGGAGTTCCGGCGCGAGAAAGTCGGCGATATGCCTACCGAGCTGTTTCACCATTTCTTCAAGTCGTTTTCCGATACGGCCCTGTGCAACCTGAACGTCAAAGTCGAAGGCGACAACGAACACCACAAGATCGAAGCTATTTTTAAAGCGTTCGCCAAGTCGATCAAGATGGCCGTTCGGCGCGACATTCGCGAAATTGATAATCTGCCCAGCACGAAGGGGGTTTTGTAATAAGGCATTGCCCGGGACTTTGCGGCACGGCTTTTCCGTCGTACTTTTGCCCCATCTTCAATTGAGCACTGACATGGATTTATCAACCCCATTGACCCTTCTGTTCTACGCGGTTCTGCTGATCGCTTCGTTCATGACCGGCAAGTGGCTGGAGCGCAAAGACCGGAAGTATTAAAATCAGTTTGTAGTTGGTAGTTTGTGGTTCGTAGTTAGCTACCGCCTGTGGAACTACAACCACAAACTACCAACTACAAACCGTATTCCATGCTCGGCACCCTGACTCGCTGGCTGTTTAGATGGTGGGGCTGGCGCATTCGGGGACCCGTCCCGACGGTACCCAAAGCGATTTGGGTCGTTGCTCCACACACCACCAACTGGGATTTCCCCATCGGCCTCGGTATTCGCCCGACGGTTGGTATCTGGATTCAGTTTCTGGCCAAAAGTTCGTTGTTTTCCTGGTACGCGGGCTGGCTGTTTCGTGCGTTAGGCGGCAAACCCGTGTACCGCGACCGGTCGCATAACCTGGTCGATGCTACCGTCGAGGTATTCAACAACAGCGATCGGCTGCACATCTGCATCGCGCCCGAAGGTACCCGCGCCAACGTCGCTACCCTCAAAACCGGCTTTTATTACATCGCCCTCAAAGCCAACGTTCCGCTGATTCTCGTCGGTTTCGACTGGCCCCGCCGACTCGTGCTCCTCAGCGAACCGCTTTATGTCACCGGCGATTACCAGCGCGATATGCTCCCCTTCTACGAGTTTTTCTCACAGGTTCACGGCGTCAAAAAAGACTGGCTGCTGAAGTGGGAGAAAACAGGCGTCATCGAGCGCGGTTAGCGTATTGTGTAGCCCAGACGTCCACGTCTGGTAGCCGTCAGGCCAAAAAAGCTGCCGCTACGAGAGATTGCCCTGACGGGCACCAGACGTGGACGTCTGGGCTACACTTTGTTGTCTACACCTTCCAGGTGTGGGCGGGCGTGACAGCGACCAACAAATCTGCTATCTACACAAGTTGCCTTAGCGGACACCGGCGGACGTAAACCTAACCCACGCGGTGGCCGGTCCAGGCTATAGCTTCCGTGCCCAGATCAATCCGTAATCCAGTTGCGTGGGGAAGGCGTCGGCGGTGGGTTGAAGACCCGCCTGCTTGAACCAATTTCGGTGCTCGGCCCGGCTGTAACAGCGGCCTTTCGTCCCCCAGAACAGTTGCGCCGAATAATCGGTAACGGCCAGCGGACCGTCCATCGCATCGTTCAGAAAGGCATCATGTACCCACAGTTCGCCACCGGGCCGCAGGGCGTCAGCAAATCGATTGGTCAGCGACTGGCAGGTAGCCGTCGGCCAGTCGTGGAACAGGCTGGCGGCTAATAACAGATCGGTTTCGGGCAGGGCATCAGTCAGCATATCGCCCGGCAGAAAGGTTACCCGCTCCCGCACACTTTCGGCTCCCGGTCGGCCGCTTCGGCAAAACTCGTCCAGTAATTCGTCAGCAACGGATAGTACCGCCGGGCGGTCCAGAAGCGTAGCCGTCGACGTGGGGTTGGCCAGCAGCCATTCGTACGTATAGAAGCCAGTACCGCCCGCTACGTCGAGCAGATGGCCGACGCGTCGGGTCATGGCAGCGGCAACGAGGGGCGATAAATGTCGGGCACGTCCGGCCAGGCCCAGCGTAAACCGTCGCGATTCGTCGGGGTCGTCCATCGGTGACGGGGCATCGCCTTCTTTCACGAACGAAATACCAGCCGGTGTTTCCAGCGGCCCATCGTTGCGAAGCCGGATCGCCATTTCGACAGCCCCGGCATCGTCTTTTTCCAGTTCGACGTACCCCGTCAGACTGGGCGTATGCGTGTGCGTTGCATACCGTCCCAACTCGGTGATGTGTAACTTGCCGACCTGGTCGTACGCCAGTAATCCCATTGCGCATAGGGCCGGAAACAGCACGTTAACCGGTCGCTCATGGAGATTGAATCGTTCGCTGAGTTCCGTTACCGAGCGGGGGCCATTCGTCAGTTCGTCAAGTACGGGGATGTGATGAACCGCAACGATCAGCAGGCGCGAACCGTACATGGCGCGCAGCTGACGGGTAATGGGTGCCAGATCAGGTTGATGGGTCATGGTTGAGTAGTATAGGGACGTAAGTTATGACCGAATGACTATTGGCGCTTGCCATCAGCCAACGCCTGTACCATCAGTGCGCCCGCCCGCTCCGACGCGCCGGGTTCGCCCATCCGCTGCCGGACGTCAGCGTAGCCCGCCAGTTGATCGGCCCGGCGGGGGCCACCCGGCAAAATCGACCGCAGTTCGGCGACGGTCGTTTCTTCACTAAAGTCCCGAATCAGCTCGGTCACGACTTCGCGGTCGGCAATCAGGTTGACGAGCGAGATGAACCGCACCGCCATCGCCCGCCTAGCAATGGCGTAAAATACTTTCGACGCTTTGTAGCACACCACCTGCGGCACATTGAACAGGGCGGTTTCGAGCGTGGCCGTCCCCGACGTCACCAGTGCGGCCGTCGCAACGGTCAGCAGGTCATAGGCGGCATCGTTGACACGGGCCACATCGGAGTAATCGCGCAGCAAGTCATTGTACAGATCGTCGGGTAAATTGCTGACCGTACCCACCACGAAGCGGTAATTGGGAAAATGGCGCGTAGCCGCCAGCATCGTCGGTAGCATCCCCACAATTTCCTGACGGCGGCTACCGGGCAGCAGGGCAACGATAGGCCTGGCGTGGCCCGGGCGCTGATCGGCGGGCAGTTTGTCGAGAAACGATGGATCGGACCGGAAGCTGGCCAATGCGTCGAGCAGCGGATTACCCACGTAATCGACGGTATAGTCGTAGCGGGCAAAGAACTCGGTTTCAAACGGCAGAATCGTAAACAGCCGATCGACCGATGCTTTGATCTTCCTGGCCCGGCCGGGGTTCCACGCCCATACCTTCGGCGCAATGTAGTAGAACACCCGAATGCCGTGCGCTTTGGCGAACCTGGCTATGCGCAGGTTGAACCCCGAATAGTCGATCAGGATCAGTACGTCGGGACGATGGGCCAGTAAGTCGGCCTGACATTCGCGCATGATCCGGCGGATCGTACCCAGATTGCGGGCCACTTCCACAAACCCCATGAAAGCCATCTCGCGGTAGTGCCGGACGAGCACGGCCCCGGCAGCTTCCATCTGCTCCCCGCCATAGGCCCGAAACGACGCCTGCGGGTCGTGCTGCCCGATCGACCGAATCAGGTTAGCCCCGTGTAAATCGCCGGAACGTTCGCCCGCAATCAGGTAATACGTCATGGATTATTTCCGGAATGGATTAGGCACCCGACTGATTATTCCCCGAAATAATCGACGAAGTTTTTCGGAGTTTCGTACAGTCGCAGCTGGTGTAAATGGGCTTCGCTGACATCGCGTAATGCGCGTTCGAGAATCTTCCAGATTTCCATGATGAAGATCTCGCACGAGGCCATTTTGCCCTGCATGAAATCGACGTCGAGATTCAGATTTTTGTGGTCGACTTTTTCGATCACGTCGCGCCGGATAATATCGCCCAGCACTTTCAAATCAATCACGAAGCCTGTGTCAGGATCAGGTTCACCTTTTACGGTTACGATCAGCTCGAAGTTGTGACCGTGCCAGTTGATATTGGCACAGGGACCAAAAACTTCCGCATTTTTTTCTTCCGACCAGTTCGGATTATACAATCGGTGAGCCGCGTTGAAGTGCTCGATTCTGTTGATATAGACCATCTCTCTGGTTTAGATAAGGCGGTTGCCAGAAACGCCGGGTGAAACGTAGTCTGCAAAGGTACGAACTTCGCTGGAGACCGTATCGGGTTGCTTTTATATAATGCCGTCGGCCGCAATGCTCACATTTAAATAATACAATTTAATCAAAAAATTGCCTATTCTTTTGTATAGCCACGAACGCGTACCTTTACGCACTCTTTTTTGGGCTTTCCGCTGATTTATACCGGTTTAAAGCCCTCGGCACGTATACTACCTCACTTTATGATTATCGTTACGGGAGCAGCCGGTTTTATCGGCAGTTGCTTGATTAGCAAACTGAATCAGGAAAATTTCAATTTTGTCGTCGCCGTTGATGACTTTTCCGATCCCCGTAAAGAAAAAAATCTGGTTGGTAAACGCATTCAGGAACGTGTCGACCGGGAAGTATTTTTCGACTGGCTCGACCAGAATTATCAGGAGGTCGAATTCATTTTTCACATCGGTGCCCGTACCGACACGACCGAGTTCGACTGGTCGATTCTCGAACACCTAAACCTCGAGTATTCGAAGCGTATCTGGCAGGCCTGCATCGATTACCAGATTCCGCTCGTCTACGCGTCATCGGCGGCAACGTACGGGCTGGGTGAGTCAGGCTACGACGACAATGAATCACAGATTCCGCAGTTGAAGCCATTGAATCCGTACGGCGATTCCAAAAATCAGTTCGACATCTGGGCGCTGGAACAGGAACGCAAGCCGTTTTTCTGGGCGGGGCTGAAATTCTTCAACGTCTACGGCCCCAACGAATACCACAAGGACCGGATGGCATCGGTGATTCTTCACACGGTCAATCAGATTCAGAAAACGGGGAAGATGAACCTGTTTCGGTCGCACAATCCCGACTATGCCGACGGTGAGCAGATGCGCGACTTCGTGTACGTAAAAGACGTGGTTGAGGTCTGCCTGTTTCTGATGCATCACCGGCGCAACTCCGGCATCTACAACCTCGGCAGCGGCAAAGCCCGCACCTTCCTCGATCTGGCAACGAATACCTTCCGGGCCCTCGGTCTCGAACCGGAAATCGGCTTCGTTGATACCCCCGTCGACATTCGCGACAAGTACCAGTATTTCACGCAGGCCAATATGGCCAAACTCCGCTCGATTGGCTACGACCGTCCGTTCTGTTCGCTCGAAGAAGGCATTGCCGACTACGTAGGCAACTACCTGAAAGAAGGCGTTTATCTATAGACCAGCGAGTTCGGAAAAGGCAATATTGACGCCCTGTAGCTGTTTTTCGGCCTCGGGCAGGATTTCGCAGTTGTCCCAGATACCCGTCAGCAGGGTTTGCGCGTAAGAGTCGGGCAGGCCGTTCGCCAGCATAAGCCGATTGGCCGTTTGGTTGTCGTAGGTGAACGAGCAAAACTGATACGTAAACTGACCGTCGGCATCGTCGAGCAGCAGGTACCACACGCGCGGAGTGCCGTCGTTGGCAGGCATCCCGATAACGCCTGCATTTAGCCAGTATCTATCGCCCTGCACGTCGGAAACCCGCACGTCGGAAACCCGCACGTCAGCAAATGGTAATCCGGCATGACCGGCCAGGATAACGTCGGCACCGGTAGCGGTCATCGTTTGCTCCTTGACCGGCCACGGCGTCGACGCAAACACAAACTCCGAGATATTCGTCGCGGACCCGTGAACGACGGCCACTGACCGCCCGGCGTAGGTAAAGCGCAGGTGCAGCGGCAGCGTACGTAACCATTGCACCGACGCCACCGACAGTGCCTGCACCGCGTAGGGAAACCACGTCCGGGAGAACGTATCACAACGGCCACCCTCGGCGAAGTTACAGCCGCAGTCGTCCGCGCCTTCCGCAATATTTTGCTCTACGTTGCCCTGAATGCTGTGAATCCCCCACGTCTTCACCAATTGTAAACATTCGTCGGGCTGAGCGCAGTAGCCCACAATATCGCCGGTACAAATGATGTGGTCGGGCGGGATGCCGCGCTGTTCGGCAAGTTGCCGGAGCGTTTCCAGGGCCTGTGCGTTAGAATACGGACCGCCGAAAATAAGCAGTGGTCCGCTCAGGGTGCCGAGGTGGGTGGTCGTTGCGGGGGTGTTCATGCGGTTTTGGTACGGAAGAGGGTACAGGCAAAGAACACCAGAAAACAGTAAGCAGTTGTAATCAGGTTGGTGCTGAGCAGTGCGCCGTACTTGCCATCGGTCAGGCGGAGGGCGTCGGGCAGGGGCAGAAACGTGAGTAGGGCCCCTAGTACCAGCCCACCCACGACAGACAGATGAAAAGCGATGCGCGGCACGGCGACGTTCCAGAACAGAAAAACCGGTGCTAGTCCCAGCACGAGTGTGCCGCTGATGGTCGTGGCCGACAGAATGGCCGGGTCGAAGAAAACCGGAATTGTACCCAGCACCGTCAGCACGACCATCGCCCAGCGGCCGGTCGTAACGCTCGGCGAATCCACGCCGGACGAATCCACGCCGGGTGCATCGGTTTTGCTTAAATCAATGCTGACCAGCTTGGAAAACGACGCCATTGCCGAGTCGAGCGTCGACGAAGCCGACGTAACCATGATGAGGTTCATCAGCAGCAGCATTGGTACGCCAAAGTATTTCGCGACGGCTACCGGCGCTTCGCCCGACAGGTCGTTGAGTTTGGCGAAGATGCCGACGAAGCTGAAAAAGATGATGCACAACGAGCCGATTGCCCCCGCCCAGAGGTACGACCGGAGTGTGGTGCGGGGGTCGGAGATGAAGCCCCGATCGGTCAGGACGGGGTCGTGGAAGGGGTAGCTCAGGCATTGCACCAGCGCCACCAGCAGCAGGTCAAGCCCCTGCCCCAGTTCCCAGCGGCCACTGCTCACGAAGGGCGTTAGGCTACCCCCGTACTGCGGCAGGATAAACCCCAGAATCACCGTCAGCAGCCCCACGAACAGGGTTAGTTGAATCACGTCGGTCATAATCGAACTGCTCATGCCGCCTTTCAGCGTATAGGCCAGCGTCAGCAGCGTAAAGACGACGATGGCGACGTAGTAACTGCTCGTGCCTGTCGCGCCGAAGTACGAGCCAATCACGATGGTGTTCGACCAGATTTCGTTGTACAATCGAATAATAATCAGCCCCGTAAACACCACCACCGCCCCCCGGCCAAACTTCGTTTCCAGGAAATGGTGAATGCTCCGGTAGCCGCCTTTGGTCCGCATGGCCACCAGCACGAAGCCCGCCACCACAAACGACAGGTAGTAGCCCGCGTAGGCCACCCCACCCACCAGCCCGAAGCTGTGGCCCAGGTTGGCGGCATTGGTAATCGACTTGGCAAACAGCCACGAAATTACCAGGCTGCTCGTTAGGTAGACCGTGTTCGGCGCGTGGTGATTGCGGGCACCTTTGAAAAATTCGGGAGCGGTGCGGGCCAGGGGTGCCACGATATACAGCACCACGCTGGAAGCCAGCACCAGCGCCCATTGTAAAACGCTACTCGTCATCGGCGGCTAGTTCACGTCCCACCAGACGGGGGCGTTGATGCTGTTGTTATTAATTTTGTCGGCGGCTTTTTTATACTGCACGCTGTTAAGCGCGCTTTCCGTACCGGGGTACGGCATCCTGACAGGAATCAGGTTGTTGTTCAGACTAGCAGAAATCGTTTTCAGGCGCGGGAAACCCGTCCGGCGCCACTCGATCCAGCCTTCATAACCGTTGTTGATATTCGCCAGCCATTTCTGCGTCAGAATCTGCTCAACCGGGTTCTGCCCATTCTGCTTGTACGCCACCAGATTGCTGCTCAGGTAGCTTGTCGGCAGGGTAGTCTGCCAGTACTCGAACGCCTGGGTAATACCCCGTTCGTACCAGTCTTTCGCCGATGCCGAAACCAGCCCCCGCTCAGCGGCTTCGGCCAGCAGCAGACTCGTTTCCCCAGCAGTCATGAAATTGGCCGACAGCTTATCCGAATTTTCGCGGAAGATGCTGCCCGTCAGCGAGTAGTCGGCGACGGAGATCGACAGTTTCGACGCGTCCGGACCGTTCAGCAGCCCTTTGTAGGTACCGGGTTTGGCAGTCGTCGACCGGAAGTAGGTCTGTATGCGGGGGTCGCTCAGGTTCGTCAGGATTTCCTGGCTGGTCAGCGACATGATAAACAGGTTATAGTCGCCGACGCGAGCCGTCGACATACGGAAGTTGTTGGGCTGCGTCGAGAAGCGGAACGCGGCATTGTCGGTGTTCGCCTTGATGAAATTGCCCTCCGTCAGCACTTTCTGCAAGTCTGACTTCACATCGACCCGGCCCGAAATACGCATCAGGTATTTGATCTTCAGCGAATTGGCAAACAGGACCCATTTGGTCCGGTTGCCACTGAAGATAATATCGCCATCAAGGGCAGTCGCGCCTTTGTACGCGTTGATCGACGCGATGCCGTTGTTCAGGTTGTCGAGAATACCCCCAGCCGCCGTGTAGATGGCTTCCTGTCCGTCGTAGGCCGGGGTGATAACGCCCGACTGCCCCGACAGGGCTTCGCTGTAGGGTACGTCGCCGTACAGGTCGGTCAGGGCGGCCGTCATGTACGCTTTCATAATCAGGGCCGGACCTTCGTACACCCCGTAAGCCGCGTTGGCGCGGGATTTTTGCAGGATGATCTCGTTGTCGCGCAGGTTGGTGTACAGAAACGGCCACGGATTTCCCCCGTACTGCGGCTCCGACAGGCTGTGCCGATCGAACAGATTGAAGTCGATGGCGGTGAAATACTGCCCCAGCAGGTTTCCGGCCACAAACGCTTCGTACGACATCTGCTCGCCGTAATCGAACAGCACTTTCCGCATCAGCAGCGATGGCTGTACGTCGACCGGCGCGTTGGGGTTGGTGTTGATCTCCTTAAACCCGTCCGTACAGCTCTGGAAAACGCCAAGCAGCACGAGTAGCAGGAGTTTTGGATATAGGTTTCGTTTCATTGGTATGTCTTGCGTCGGTTGACTTTGTTTGTACTCGATTGGCTTTCACCTTCCGGTTTGTGTTACCCCCCGTCCCCCTGAAGGGGGAGAGGACCCGGCATTTACTCCGGGTCCTCTCCCCCTTCAGGGGGACGGGGGGTAACACAAACCGGAGGGATTTAGTGGTGTCAGGTCCCCGACCTGACACCACTGACACCGGTAAAATCCCCAGCTAACTCGGTTAAAAATTCACGCTTAGTTTAACCCCGATATTCCGGCTCGACGGGTAGGTCATGTCCTCGACGCCCCGCTGAAACTGCTGCTGCTGAAACGACGTCTGCTCCGGGTCGAAGTGCTGCATGTGCGACAGGGCATATAGGTTGCGGCCCACGACGGCCACCGTCAGCCGCTGCATCCGCAGTTTCTGGGCCAGCCAGGCCGTTTCGGGCACGGTGTAGCCGATGCTCATCTCGCGCAGTTTTACGTACGACGCATTATACGTGCTGTTTTCCTCGTTGTTGCGGTCGTAATACATCCGGTAGTAGGTCTCGGCCGGAATAGCGCGGGTGTTGGTTTGGTACACGGGGTTTTCGGCCGTGCCCGTGTTCACTACGCCTTTGGCCACGATACCCGCGTCGGGCCGGTCGGCGGTTTCGATCAGTTGACCCGCTACGCCCGCCAGGGCCAGCGTCCGCGAGACCAGCACCCCACCCTGCCGCCAGTCGAGGAGGAAGTTGAGGGTCCAGTTTTTCACGCTAAGCTGGTTGTTCAGGCCGAGCATAAAATCAGGGTTGTAGTTGCCCAGTTTTTTCAGCGTATTGTCGGCAATGTATTGCCCGTTGGCTCCGACGATGAACTCACCCTGCGCGTTCCGTAGGTAGCCCGTCCCCCACATATCGCCCATGCGGTCGCCCTGCCGGACCTGGTACCAGACCGTTTGGTTGACGTTGTCGTAGATGCGGTTGTAACCCAGCGTCAGCGTACCGGCTTCGTCGGGCAGCGACACGACCGTCGAGCGGTTGCGGCTGAAATTCAGGTTTACGTTCCACCGGACGCTGTTGGTCTGTACGGGTGTGAGCGTCACGACAGCCTCGAACCCGCGCGACCGCACCGCACCGCCGTTGATGACCCGTTCGCTGTAGCCCGTCGGCTGGGCGATGGGCAGCGACAGAATCTGGTTGCTGGTGAGCGCGTTGTAGTAGGTCAGGTCGAAACCGAGCCGGTCGTTGAAAAAGCGGATGTCGGTCCCCACTTCAAACGAGGTTGTCGATTCCGGCTTGAGATTCGTGTTGGCGATGCTGCTCTGCGCGCTGAAGGCGGGCTGCGAAAACACCGGCGTCCGGGCATTGAATACGCCGGTCGTCTGGTAAGGGCTGGTGTCGTTGCCGACATTGGCGACGCTCGCCCGCACTTTGGCAAACGAGATGCCGTAGGGCAGGCGGAACTGATTCGACAGTACCCAGCTGGCCGACACCGACGGGTAGAAGAACGAGGTGTTGGCCGTCGACGTGGGCGTCGCCAGCGCACTCGACCAGTCATTGCGGCCCGTAATATCGACAAACAGCAGGTCGCGGTAACTCAGCTTCGCCAGCGCGTACAGGCTGTTGATACGCTTGCGGCCCACCTGCTGGTACACCTCCACCGGCGACGCGGCATTGGTCAGCTTGAACACGCCCGGCTGTGCCAGCGACAGGGCCTGATCCTGATCGAACGATGTTTGCTGATTCATCCGGTTGCCCCCGGCTGATACGTCGAGCGAGATCGGTCCCAGATTATGGGTGTAGTTCAGCAGAAAATCGGTGTTGACTTCCCGGAAATACACCCGGTTTTCGGCGTAGGCTCCGTTGCGGAAGCGGTTGCTGCTGAACGCCCGCCGAAACTGCCGGGCTTCGCTGGAGTAATCCATTCCGCTCCGAACGATTACCCGGAAATGCTCGGTAATGTCGGCCGTGGCGGAAATGTTACCGATGAGTCGGTCGCGGGTAAACGAGTTGCGGTTTTCGTAGAGCGTGAAGTACGGGTTGTCGAAGTAGGTATAGTTGTACGAAAACTGCTGCACGTTTTCCAGGCCCGGCTGCCAGTACTGCTTCATCGGGTTAACGTCGGTTTGCCGTCCCAGCCACGCGCTCATGGCGTAGTTGATGTTTTCGGAACCGTATTTGGTGGCCGGCCGGTTGTCGCTGCTGCTGTTGATGTAGTTGATGGACGAGTTAATTTTCAGCCATTTCACCGGCTCAAAATGTAGTTTGGCCGCCAGCGTTTTCCGGTCGAGGTTGACGCCCGGAATGGTCGATTGGCTGTTCAGATCGGAGAACGACAGGCGGTAGTTGCCCTTTGCATAACTGCCCGACACGGCCAGGTTGTTGATGGCCGTATGGCCGGTTTCGTAGAAGCTACTGACATTGTCGGGGTGCGACACGAAGGGCGTGGGCGTGATCGGCTGGCCGCTGTAAACGTAGATATCGCCCCCGCGTACGGTGCGCCCGTCGGGTAGCGACACGGGGCTGTCGTACTGCTGAATCAGCAAACCAGCGTCAAGACGCGGGCCGTAGCTGTACGAGATGTTGTCGTTGACTCCCCCGCCGAGGCCGTTGACGTATTTGAACGCGCCACTGTTGCCCTGCCCGTAGCTGTTCTGAAAACGGGGTAGCTGAAACGGTCGCTCGGCGAAGAACGTGCTGTTGAAACTGACGCCGATGCCTTTGTTGGTGACACCGTCTTTGGTCGTAATCAGGATGACGCCGTTGGACGCGCGGGTACCGTAGAGCGCAGCCGCACCGGGACCTTTCAGCACCGATACCGCAGCCACATCGTCGGGATTGATCTCCATCGCTCCGTTGCCGAAGTCGATTTCCTGAAACCCATTGGCATCGTCATTCACGTTGTTGACCACCGTCGCGTTGTTGATCGGAATACCGTCGACCACAAACAGCGGGTTGGTATTGGTGAACGACGATTCACCCCGGATGGTGATTTTTGACGACGAGCCAACGCCCGTCGACCCGGCCGAAATGTTGACGCCCGCCACCTTTCCGGCCAGATTGTCCAGAAAATTAGGGGCTTTAACGTCGCTGATGAGCCGCCCGTCGACTTTCTGAATGGCGTAGCCCAGGCTGCGGGCGTTGCGTTCCAGGCCTAGCGCCGTCACGACGACTTCGTTGAGCGCCAGCCCTTCCTCCAGCTCGACCGTCAGGCTGTTTTGCCCGGTGTAGGGCATTTCCTGCGACCGGTAACCGAGGTAAGAAAACACCAGTACATCGGTTGGTTTGAGATTAGTCAGGCTGAATATGCCGCCGTCGTTGGTGAGTGTACCGGTCAGCGTGCCTTTTACCGCGATGCTCACCCCGGCGATGGGCTGATGCGTGGCTTTATCGGTAACCTGCCCGGTCAGTTTCTGGGCGGAGACGGTGAGCGTTGTGAGCAGAAAGAAAAAAAGTAGGGGTAGCCTCATAGGGTACAGGTTGGGATGAACGAATTGATTAAGTGCTACGGCAATATACGACCCACTATCCGATCTGGATGGGTGCTCAACCAGCGGCCTGTCGACAAATTATTGAGCGACATAAACCAAATCACGATCACAAATCTAATGCTTTTCCCGCTTAGCGTTTACCGCGAATCTATTGGCTGGTGGTTATGGAATCGAGACAATATGGGCATCAACTTGGCAGCGCATTGGTGGGTTGTGACACCCCGGTTGGTTAATGAAGACGAGTTTGGTCTGCTGTGAGAGACCTCCCCGGCTTAAGCTGTAAAGTGCTGGTCTGTTTACCCCCGTCCCGACCCGTCGGACCGCCCTGAAGGGGGAGAAGTCACCGCAGCAAATGCCGAGTCCTCACCCCCTTCAGGGCGGTCCGACGGGTCGGGACGGGGGGTCGGGCCGGGGGGTGGTCAGCCCACTTAACAATTCTTAACAACCTGATTTAAGGAATCTTAACAGCCCACCGACAATCCACGGCTGATACCGCCTGTACTTTTGCCGCTACTGTCAACGCGTTCTGATTCTTATTTCGGGCATGAAAAACCTTTTCTGGCTATTCCTTCTATCCACACTATTTGTCAACACCGTCCGGGCGCAGTCGGACGGTAGTACGCAACCCGGCAGTGCTACCCTACTGAGGGGAACCGTCCTCGATTCAACCGCGCGAAAACCGGTGTCGTTTGCTACCGTCGCGCTGCTTCGTAGTACAACTGTACTAACCGGTACGACGACGGATGAACTGGGTCGATTCGCCTTCACTAACGTCGCACCCGGCTCCTACACGCTGACCGTATCGTTTGTCGGGTATCGCACAACGACCCGCCCGAACGTGCAGAGTACGGCTGGGCAGGCAACCGACCTGGGCCCGATCCTGTTGCGCGCCGACACCCGAACCCTAGGTGAGGTAAACGTGGTGGCGCAAAAGCCGCTGATTGAAGACAAAGGCGACCGATTGGTGTACAACGCCGAAAACGATCTGGCTAACACGGGCGGAACGGCTGTCGACGTGATGCGCAAGGTGCCGATGCTGTCGGTCGATCTGGACGGCACGCTGAAAATGCGCGGCAGCAGCAACATCAAAGTGCTGGTCAACGGCAAGCCGTCGGCTATTATGGCCCGCAACCTGGCCGACGCGCTGAAGCAGATGCCCGCCAACAGCATCAAAAGCATCGAAGTCATTACCAGTCCGGGGGCGAAATACGACGCAGAAGGCTCGGCAGGCGTTATCAACATCATCACCAAAAAAGCCATCACCGGTACCAATGGGTCCGTCAACGCGACGGGCGGTAACCTGAACCGGGGACTAGGCCTGAACCTGACCACGAAGGGAAAGAAGCTGGGTTTCTCCACCCAGCTCAACGCCGATCAGTACCGCAATATTTCCAGTTCGAGCGGCACCCGCACAACGCTGGTCGACGGGCAACCCGCCGGTGACCTGTATCAGCGCAGCGACCGGGACAATACCAGCCTGTCGGGCAATGGCACGATGAGTCTCGATTACGACCCCGACTCGCTCAACCGCATCAGCCTGTCGGCCACGGCCTGGGGCGGTAACTTTCCCAACAATGTCCAGCTATACACCCGTCAGACCGATGCGCAGGGGGCCGTCGTGCAGGAATACGACCGCGCCATTCGCCACCGCAATCCGTTCGGTAACACCGAGTTTAACCTCGGCTGGACGCGTACGTTTAAACAACCGGGCCGCGAATTTTCGGTGCTGTCGCAGTACAGCCGCACGCCCGACAACTACTTCTACGACCTCAGCCAGACTGCGCCCGGTTCCGAAGCGACTACGTATCTGGAGCGGGCCACCAACTACAGCCGCAACAAGGAATACACGCTGCAAACGGACTACAGCCACCCGTTTAAACTCAACTGGCACGACACCACAACGGCCAAGCTGGAAGTGGGGGCCAAAACCATCCGGCGCGACATCGGCAGCGACTACCTCATCGAATCGTCGCTGACGGGCCGGGAAACCGATTACGCCATCGACCCCGCCCGCTCGAACCAGTTTACGTACAGTCAGCAGGTCACGGCAGGGTACGCATCGCTGAAGCTGGACACGAAAAGCAAGTGGAGTCTGACGTCGGGGGTTCGGTTGGAGCACACCAGCCTGTCGGGCGATTTTCCGACCACAAACACCTCGTTCAGCACGGCCTATAACAACCTGATTCCAAGCGTGACACTGGCGAAAACGATGCGCGAAAAGCACACGGTCAAAGCGAGTTACACGCAGCGTATTTCGCGCCCGCTGATCTGGTACCTCAATCCCTACCGCGACTATACCGACGCCAAGAACGTCCGCACGGGCAACCCGTACCTGAACCCCGAACTCACCCATGCGACGGAACTGTCGTACAGCACATTCGACAAGGAAGGTTCATCGTTTAACGCGGCCCTGTACTGGCGACAAACCAATAATTCAATCGAATACCTGACTACCGTCGACGCGCAGGGTGTAGGACTCAGCGGCCCGCAGAATATCGGACGCAACGCTAGTTATGGCCTGAATATCAACGGTGTCTGGCAGGCCAGCAAAATCTTGAGCGTTACGGTTGGCACCGACATCACCTACGTCGATCTGATTAGCCGGGCACTGAGCCTGCGCAACCGGGGCTGGATCGGCAACTTCAACACGACGGTCAGCTACAAACTACCACACGACCTGACGCTGGAAGCAAACGGCTATGCCAACACGGGCGGGGTGGCGCTCCAGAGCGATTACTCCGGCGTCTTTTTCTACGGGCTGTCGGCTAAGAAAGAGTTTATGACCAAAAAAGCTAGTCTGACGCTCAACATCAACAACCCATTCACACCCGCTAACATACTATCCGTCAATCAGTTTTCAACGACGTTTGTGGGTCAACAGCGACTCGCCTTCGTCAACCAGTCGTTCCGGCTAACGTTCAGCTACAAGTTTGGCTCGACCAGTTCGGGCGGTAGCAAAGCCAGCCGCAAAATCTCGAATGACGACGGCAAAGGAAGCCGATAATCAATTCCTTATCCGTTGTTTCATTCGTCTCCACTCCCATAAACCGTACCCAATCACAACGGCGTATTCGAGCGCGGTCAGCCACAGGTGCTCCCGGTACGGCTGTGTCTGATAGGTGGCGTAGGATACCACGATCAGGGCCGACCAGACGAACGGGTAGCGAAAGCGGGTGAACAAGGCCGGAATCAACAGCGACGTAATGTACCACGGATGCACCGTCGTCGACAAGGCCCAGTAACCGGTCAACGTCAGCAACACACTGATGACAAGGGCATTAGTCGACGGGCGGGGTGGGGTCCGGATGGCGATGTACACCACGCTCAGGATAATGAGCCACCGCAGCGTCGTGCTGAACTGGCCGATAATGTTATACCCCTTTACCCAGTAGCCAACCGTGCGGATCAGGTAATAAATACTCGCATTGAACTCAAACTTCTGGAAGTACAGAGTCAGGCTGTCCAACGTGTTATGCAACAGATGGGTGCTCAGGAACGGCACAAACAACAACCCGCTCCAGACCAGCGTCAGGGTCGTGTACGCCAGTCCCTGCTTCCAGCCGAGCCGACGAAGAAGTAACGGAAACAACAATAAGGGCAGCAGTTTGGTCGCGATGCCCAATGCCAGCGCCAGCGATGCACCGATCAGTCGTTTTTGCGTAAACAGCCACACCGCCAGCAGCACAAAGAAAATCATCACGCCCTCGATGTGCAGGTTACCCGTCAGCTCCAGAATCACCAGCGGGTTCAGCCCGTAGAGCAGGGCGCGGTTGGGATTCACACCAAATCGGCGTAGCAAACGGACCAATAGCCACAGCACCCCCATATCGGCCAGCAGAATCAACAGGCGCAGGGCGATGATCGCACCCCGTTCGCTGTCAGGAAACAGACCGGTAACCAGCCCGAACAGGAACTGGTCGACGGGTGGGTAAATGCTGAAATAGTCGGGCGAGTTTAGCCGCTGAAACAGGGCATCGGTCAGCCCGGCCGACGCAGCCATCGACGTCCCGACAAACTGACTTGGCAGATATTCATAGGGATTATAGCCATTGGCAACCAGGTGACCATCCCACAGAAAACGGGCGTAATCATCGGACAGATTAGGCGTCATCACCAGCAGAGACAGTCGGAACAGCCCGGCCGCACCAAACAGAAAATGGTCGGGCTGGGCGGTAGTGTCGTGGGTCGTGGGTGTGTCGAACCAAAGCGGCTGCATGATGCGGCTGTAGCCCCAGAACAGCAGGGCCGATAGTGTTATCAGCAACGTAAACTGCTGCCGCGCCACGCCATACCCCAGCAGCATAAACAGCCACAGCGACAGGACCAGCCAACCCATCCGAAACGGGGTTATCAGAAACGGTTTAGCGGGATTGTACGGGTCAGTCATTCGATTATCAATACCTACTTCGTTTGTACGTCACCGGGGATGTGAAGACACAGCCCCGGTGACGTCTTTCTCCAGGACAGCATCCCTGCTGTCGTAGTCGCATCAGCGACTAATCGGGCACGTCGACATAGCCTTCGGCTCAGACAGCAGGATGCTGTCTGAGACAAAAATCATCAGGCGTATTTGAAAATTGTCGTCAGGATTTTGTAGCCGGCCAGTATCGTACCTTTGATCGTACCCGATATTTTGGAATGCCCGATACGTCGGCGGTAATCGACCGGTACTTCGGTCGACGTAAACCCTTGCTTGGCGGCTTTCAGCTGCATTTCGACCGTCCAGCCGTAGGTTTTATCCTGCATATCGAGGGCCAGCAACGTTTCGAACCGAATGGCACGAAACGGCCCTAAATCCGTGTAACGAACGCCATAAAGCCAGCGCAGCAGCGTTGTAGCCAGCCAGTTGCCGAACACCTGCTGGGGCGTCATAGACCCCCGCTGCCGCCTGCCCAGCGCCCGCGACCCAATTACCATGTCGACCGAATCGTTCAGAATTGGCACGACCAGTGCGGGCATTTCACCGGGGTAGTCGGAGTAGTCGGCGTCGAGAAACACGACGATGTCGGGGCGGGGTTGCCGCTGCTGCGCGTAGTCGATTCCCCGCAGGCAGGCCCGCCCGTAGCCCTGTATGCGCTCATCGAGCACGGTAGCCCCGGCGCGGGCGGCTTCGACAGCGGTCTGATCGTTGGAATTATTATTGACGACGATGATTTCCTGCACCAGTTCGGCGGGAATATCGCGCACGACCCGGCCTACTGAATTTTCCTCATTGAACGCCGGGATAATCACAACCACAATGGGCTGTCCGGGCGGAGTTGGTGGGGTTACGTACACAGCTTATTCGTAAAAATGGCGCATCCGGCGGATGGAAGTCAACACAACCCAGTCGCCCACGCGGGGCAGGTAGGTATGCACAATGGCAATCAGCCAGCCCAACGCAGAAATAACCGTCCGGGTGCGCCGACGACGAATGTGGTTGAGAATGATAGCCGCGACCTCCGCCTGACTTTTCTGCCAGCGCGGTGGGCGGTGGGCAATCGGCACGGGTTGGCCCAGCGCGTCGAGTACGCGTTTCTCCGGGTCGTTCTGCGTGAAACCGATGTGTACGACGCCGATGTGAATACCCGTATGATCGAGTTCAAGCCGGAGCGTGTGGGCCAGATTGCTCAGGGCCGCTTTTCCCGCGCAGTACGCCGACCCACTGGGCATGCCATTGAGCGCCGAAATCGAGGAAATAAACGTGACGCTGCCCCGCGTTTGGGTCAGGTGGGGCAGGGCGGCTTTCAGCGGATAAACGGCTCCGTAGACGTTGCTATCGAGCACCTGCCGGAACACATCGGGCTGCATATCAGCGAAATACGCCCGCATCGAAATACTGGCGTTGGCAATCAGCACGTCGATCTGTCCAAACGTCGTCACAGCCGCGTGAATCAGTCGTTCACAATCGGCGTAGTCGGTTACGTCAGCCAGACAGCTTATCACGGTTAGTCCTTCACTGCGCAGTTCCTGCTCCGTCCGGTGCAGTCGGTCGGCCGTGCGCCCATTCAGCACAACCTTTGCCCCGGCCCGGCCCAGGGCGCGGGCGGTGGCTTTACCGATGCCCGATTCCGACCCGGTCACGATGGCTACCTTCCCGGCAAATGCTCCGGGTTTAGCAGAGGGTTTTATAGGAGTTGATGCGTTTGCTTCCCTACCGGGTGTGTCTACCCCCCGTCCCGACCCGTCGGACCGCCCTGAAGGGGGTGAGGACTCGGCATTTGCTGCGGTGACTTCTCCCCCTTCTGGGCGGTCCGACGGGTCGGGACGGGGGGTAAACGTGTCGGGGTGGGGGGCTAATTCAGAACGGCCCGTCATACCCGAATGCGCTGGCATCGGTTCGGGCAACCCGCGCGTATGGCTCCCTGGCTTATCGAGTCCGTTTCGTAACATAATCATGTTTTTTAAACCAGTCGAATGCCTCATCAATGGCCGTTTCGACGGAGGTTTGTGGCAGACCCAGTTCTGTAATGGCCTTCTGCGACTGAAAATAATGGCCGTCGTTGGCCACGGCCACCATGGCCGAGTTCACGGGCATCAATCGACC
This sequence comes from uncultured Spirosoma sp., assembly GCA_964581865.1. Lineage (GTDB taxonomy): Bacteria > Bacteroidota > Bacteroidia > Cytophagales > Spirosomataceae > Spirosoma. The sequence goes on along the minus strand of CAZOQC010000001.1, from coordinate 188,749 downwards.
TGTCAGCTGTGACCAGGCATCGCAGCCGTACCCGTACAACCGGGCCAGCGCGGGCGGTAGTGGTAGCCGGGGTGGCGACACATGTATCCGCTCCGCCATGAGCCGAAACGCATCCCGGTAGGATATATTCCGATGACCCAGAATGTACGATTCACCGATGCGGCCCTGCGTCAGCGCGTTGACCGTCGCCGTGGCCACGTCGCGTACGGACACGTAGTTCTTCCCCCCCGCCGGGTAGCCGATCAACCGCCCCCGGTACACTTCGAGCAGTAATTGGCCTGACGTCGGTTTGGCATCCAGCGATCCCAGCATAAACGTCGGGTGGACCAGCACGGCGGGTAAGCCTATTTCGCGTACGGCCTGCTCAACCCGCATCGTCGCGGCCCGTTTGCTGTCGATGTAGTCGGAGCCGTAACGATGTCCGGCGAAGGGGGTGGTTTCGTCGCCGGGCAGGTCGAGGGTGCCGAACCCAAAGACGTTGGCCGTCCCGACGTATACCAGCCGCCCGACGTTGGCCCGTTGTGCCGCCCGGATCACGTTGGCCGTACCCGTTTCATTGACCGCCCGGATCATCGGACTACGGGCAGGGTTGACCTGTGCCAGCGCAGCCGCGTGAATCAGAGCGTCGCAGCCGACAGCCGCCCGGTCGAGTGCATCGACGTTCAGAATATCGCCTTCCACAAGGTCGATGGGCAAACCGGCCAACGTAGCGCTGGTTTGGCGCGACCGGACGAGTGCCCGCACCGTGTAACCACGCCGGAGCAGTTCGCGGGTCAGGTGCGCCCCCAGAAAGCCATTGGCACCCGTCAGCAGTACGGTTTGGTTCATCAGTGGTAGGAGAGCATCGCTTTGTAGACGCGGGCGATACGTGGGGGCGATACGTGCAAAAAGAACAGCGAAAAGGCGGTAAGGTTGGCTAACTGCACCCGTAACCAGCTATTGGTTTCATACTTACGGGCCGATACGTGTACATCTTTCGGAACGATCCAGAACCGGGCGATCCGGCGAATGCGGATGATAATCTCGAAATCCTCCATGATAACGTACCGCTCATCGAATCCGCCCAGTCGGTCAAACAGGGCGCGGGTAACAAACAGCGTCTGATCACCGCCACGGCTCATCAGCCCCGGAAAACGGGTGCCGTAGCTATTGACCCGCAGCATGGGCTTGTCTGACGCGAAGCGAAACCGGTAACAGCCTGCTTCGTAGCCCGCCTGTACAGCCTGCGTAATATCAGCGACGTAGTCAGTATGAATCGAGACATCGGCATGAACAAAATACAGCACCTCACCCGTTGCCAGCGACGCCCCGTAATTCATCTGCGCGGCCCTTCCTTTCCGGGGCGACTGCCATACCGTAGCCCCCGCCTTCCGGGCAATCCCGGCGGTCCCGTCGGGGCTATTGGCGTCGATAACCAGCACTTCGCGAAGCGCGGCACCGCCACAGGCCAGTACCTGCGTCACCAGCAAACCGATGGTTGCGGCTTCATTGTAGGTCGGAATAATTACGCTAACCGTCATAATTGGTACAAGTTGACCCCACGGCAGCGGCCGACCGCTGCCGTGGGGTTCAGTCAGGCTCAAAACGCTTCGCCAATGGTCAGGTAAAAACCGCTCGACTGCTGACCGAAGCCGTAATCGAGCCGGATATTGAGGTGATCGCGCCGGTTGAGCGTAAAGCGAAGCCCTGCGCCGTAGGCAAACTTCGGATCGTCCGGACGAAGCAGCGTCTGCGCATCGCCCAGGATACCGGCCGACCCGAATACCACCCCGCCGAATCGTTTGTAAATAGCAAAACGCAGTTCGCTTTGCAGCAAAGCCGCATTCTGATCGCGAAACCGCCCTTCGTAATAACCCCGCATCCGTTTCGTACCGCCCAGCAGCGACATAGCGTTGAACGGCGCGGTCCCCGCTGTAAAGCTAGCGAAGTAATTCATCGCCAGAACCACGCGCCGACTCAAGGCATGGTACGACGATACATCGGCGGTGTATCGGTCGAACCGGACGGTACTGCCTAACAGCCTGTTCTGATTGAGGTAAGCGACATCAGCCACCACGCCTTTGGTTGGAAAAAAAATCTGGTCGCGGGAGTCGTAAAACAGGCCCAGCCCCGCGCCCGACAGTCGGCTACCCAGCCCGCCCGGCACCTCACCCGTTGCCAGTAGTCCGTCTGGTTCGACGCTTGTAACCCGGTAATCCTCGTACTGATACCGAACACCCGCGTAGAGCTTACCGACGGTCAGCACGGGTGCGATACGCCGAAACGCATTGACCCGGATGCGGGGAAAATTGACGGCGTATAGTTCGCGCGGCACCTCGCGCTGCCCCACGCCAAAGAAATAATAACTGTAACGATAATAGCCCACTTCACCGTTGACGTAGTACGTATCGCGGTCGTAAAACAGCTGGAACGGCACGTAAAACAGCAGCTGTTTATTTTGCGTGTAAGCCGCCCCCAGCGTCACCTGCGAGGGTCGGCTTCTCAGGCTAGTATCGGCCCGGAGCCGGATCAGGTCGCGCCGAAACCGGAACGTAGCCGTAGCTGCAACACCGTAGGCCAGCCGCGTTTCGGGCGTGTAATAAACCAGCGGCAGGGGTAGCAGACTAAATGCTTTCGGTACGCTATCGGCGGGGGGCAGGGCAAGCAAAACGGCAAACAGCGCGGTCAGGAACATGCGGACAAAGAAACGATCTAGCAGGTTTACGCAAAAACAGTCGGCCCGGTTTGCGTAGTATTCAGGCCAAAACCTTTTACCAGCAGCGGGCGTATATGTATGGACACTGAACCAGAATGAATAAATGAGCAAGATACCACGCTTTACAGCAACCCTTCTCAGCCTGCTTTGTCTGCTGACATTGGCCTTCACCACACCCGTTGCCGACGGCGTCGATCATAGCGCATTCGACAAGCTGCTGAAGAAGCACGTCAACGCCAAAGGGCTGGTTGACTACAAGGGGTTCAAAGCCGACGAGAAAACGTTCGATCAGTACCTCGCTATACTAAGTGCCAACGCACCCAAATCGTCGTGGAGCAAGCAGGAGCAGATGGCTTACTGGATCAACGCCTACAACGCCTACACGATCAAGCTGATTCTGAATCACTACCCGGTGGAGAGCATCAAAGACATTGGCTCGAAGATCAAGATTCCGTTTGTGACGACCCCCTGGGCGGCCAAGTTCTTCACCATCGGGGGCGAAAAAATGAGCCTCGATAACATCGAACACGGCACGCTGCGCAAGAAATACGACGACCCCCGTATTCACTTTGCCCTGGTCTGCGCGTCGATTTCCTGCCCCCGTCTGCGCAACGAAGCGTATACCGCCAGCAAACTCGACGCCCAGCTGGACGATCAGGGCAAAGACTTCCTGAACAACCCCGCCAAAAACAAGATCACGAAGGAGGCCGCCCAACTGTCGAAATACTTCGACTGGTACAAAGGCGACTGGAACGACAACGGACAGTCGGTGGTGAAGTGGGTCGACAAATATTCGGACACGAAAATTACCGACAACACGAAAATCTCGTACTTGGATTACAACTGGAAGCTCAACGAGCAGTAGTTGGAGTATTTCCCGTGGTGTCAGCCCGGCCCGACCTGACACCACTGATTACCCCCCGTCCCCCTGAAGGGGGAGAAGTCACCGCAGCAAATGCCGGGTCCTCACCCCCTTCAGGGGGACGGGGGGTCGGGGGTAATGGAGAACAGTCCTCAGCAAAGCCAACGCTGCTCCCTCCTCTCATGAACCAACTCGTCATTATCGGCAACGGCATCGCCGGGATTACCACTGCCCGGCACGTTCGACAACAGGACGATCGGGTGCGGATCACGGTTATTTCGGCGGAGTCAGACCATTTTTACTCACGTACAGCCCTGATGTACATCTACATGGGCCACATGACGTATGCCCACACAAAGCCCTACGAGGACTTTTTCTGGGCCAAAAACCGCATCGACTTAGTACGCGGCTATGTCGAGCATGTCAATACAACCGGAAAACAGGTCCGGCTGGCCGACGGTACAAACCTGCCCTACGACGCGCTGGTGATCGCGACCGGTTCCGTCCCAATCACATTGATCGGGCCGGGTCTGAACGCAATCGGTGTGCAGGGTCTTTACGGACTACCCGACCTCGCCAGCATGGAGCAGCATACGCAGGGTATCGACCGGGCGGTGGTGGTTGGCGGGGGGCTTATCGGGATTGAACTGGCCGAAATGCTCCGCACTCGCCACATCGCCGTGACGATGCTGGTGCGCGACAAAACCTACTGGGGGTCGACACTTCCCTCCGACGAAGGGCAGCTGATCGAACGACATATCCGCGCGCATGGCGTTGATCTGCGGCTGGCTTCCGAACTGTCCGAAATACAGACCGACGAGTCAGGCCGGGTGCGGGCGGTAGTCACGACCGACGGCCAGGAAATCACCTGTCAGTTTGTGGGTTTGGGCATTGGCGTTACCCCGAACATCGATTTTCTGCGTTCGTCGGGGCTTGACCTTGGCAAGGGCGTACTGGTCAACGAGTACTTTGAAACCAGCATCCCTGCCGTTTACGCCATCGGCGACTGTAACGAGTTTCGCGACCCAATCGTCGGGACGGACGGCGCACCGCGCAAAGCGATCGAACAAATCTGGTACACGGGCCGGATGCACGGTGAAACGCTGGCGCAAACGCTCTGCGGTAACCGCACGACGTACGTACCGGGTCCGTTTTTCAACTCGGCCAGGTTCTTCGACATCGACTATCAGACGTACGGCACAATAAACGCGACGCTAGCCGAGGGCGAAGCTACCCACTACTGGGAGCACCCCGCCGGGCGGCAATGCGTGCGGATCAACTACCGAACCGACGATCAGCGGGTGGTGGGCGTTCACGCGCTGGGGTTGCGGCTGCGGCACGCTGTCATCGATCGCTGGCTACAGGAACGTCGACCGCTCGATTACGTGCTGAATCACATCCGCCAGGCCGATTTCAATCCCGAATTCTCGGATACCTACGCCGACGCGCTAACCGGTAAAGGCCCGGTCCGAACCAGCTGGCTACGTCGCCTATTTTCGTCACCTTAGTTGTCTCCGACAGCATCCCTGCCGCTTCGGCGGTCCGATGTCAAGCCGAAGGCTAAAACGTATCCGGTTGAATTGCCGCTGACGCGGCTCGACACCGGACCGCCGAAGCGGCAGGGATACTGTCGGAGACAACTACACTAACTGTTATTTGTATGCAAACCACCGGGCAACGCACAGGCTTGTTTTTGTTTTTGATCGGCTTCGCGCTGTTCGTCGGTACGCTGACGCTCAGCCAATACCGCCTGACCGATCAGGTGCTGACCCAAACGGCGAAGAAAGACCAGCTGGCCGACCTTCGCACCGCTACGGCGCCGATGCTGGGCAGGCTGTACGGCTCGTCGTTTGGTTTCGTCGGTGATCTGAAAGCGGCCGTCGGGCAGTTGAATAGCCGGTATCAGCAGGCGAAGCAATACGACAAACAGATTGGCAGCGACTTCATTGTTCAGGCAACAAAAGCCGCCAGCACAGGATTTTTCCCGGCTCACAGTCAGTGGTTTTTCTGGGTGAGTCTGCTGCTGTGCGTTGGCGGGGCGTTGCTGTACTTTCTACCCGGACGACGCGGGCTGCCGGGCATCAAAAACAACGGTATCTTTCACAATCCGGCCACAAATCGGGGCTGGATCGGCATCATCGTCGGTACGTTTCTGATCGGTTTTTACATCGTACTGTATTTCTATCCCGAATACCTGACCAACTGGACACTACTCTTCGACCCGCTCAGTCGATCGATAAACGGTGGACCGGCGAGTCACTGGTTTGTGTACGGGACGCTGTATACGCTGGCGATTCTGGTCATGGGCGTCCGGATGCTGATTAAATACCGGGGCAATCCCTACCAGCAAATCCGCACGGTATCGGTGATGTTTTTTCAGACTGCCTTTGCCTTCCTGATTCCCGAACTGATGGCCCTGCTCAATCAGCCCGCGCAGGATCTGAAAAACATGTGGCCGCTCGACTACAGCTTCTACTTCGATTATCGCATCGACGAGAAAATCAAGGCGGGCACGTTCGGGCTGTTTCTGCTCGTCTGGGGCACGGCGTTGTGGGTACTGGGCGTGCCGATTCTGACGTATTTCTTCGGCAAGCGCTGGTACTGCTCGTGGGTATGCGGCTGCGGTGGACTGGCCGAAACCCTCGGTGACCCCTACCGCCAACTGTCCGACAAACGACTGGTCGCCTGGAAGTTCGAGCGCGTTATTGTGCATGGAGTGCTGGTTTTTGCGGTGGTTATGACAGCGATGGTGCTCTATACCTACGCCACCGAGCAATCCAGTCTGTTTGGCATTCTCGATTCGTACAGCCTGCGGTCGACTTATGGTTTTGCCATTGGCTCTATCTTCGCGGGGGTTGTCGGCACGGGGTTTTATCCGCTGATGGGTAACCGGGTCTGGTGCCGGTTTGGCTGTCCGCTGGCGGCTTACCTGGGGCTGGTGCAACGGTTTAAATCACGCTTCCGCATCACGACCAACGGCGGGCAATGTATCTCGTGCGGCAACTGCTCGACCTACTGTGAGATGGGTATCGACGTGCGGTGGTACGCGCAACGCGGGCAGGACATCGTGCGGTCGTCGTGCGTGGGTTGCGGCATCTGCTCGGCGGTTTGTCCGCGCGGGGTGCTGAATCTGGAAAACGCCGACGAAACCACCCGACTTACCTCGCCTAACCCGATTCTGCTAGGCAACAACAGCATCCGCATTCAGCCATGAGTAGCATCCGCCCTGTCGCTCTGTTTATGGGCTTATGGACACTGGCGACCTTATCCACATCGGCGCAGGTCGTTTTGCCAGACTCGACCCAGACCCGGCAGTACGCTATCGAAGTAGCCGGTATCCGCGTCGGTACGATGACCGCCACGCGCCAGCCACAGGCTAATCAGCGGGTACAGTACACACTCATCAGCGATGTCAAAGTGAATCTACTGGTGTACAAGGTGACCATTTACTACAAAGTCACGAATCTGTTTCAGCAGGGCAAGCTCATCCGCTCCGTTGCTGATGCGCAGACCAACCGGGGCAATTTCCTGACGCAGACGCAGTGGACAGGCAACCACTACGCCATCGACGCGAAGCAGTACAAATGGACTTACGAGGGCAGCGATCCGAACCCAATTACCTACGCGATTACAAACCTGTTTTTCACCGAGCCCACTGGGCGGACGCAGGCATTTGCCGAATACTTTGGTGATTATTCAAGCGTATCGGCCAACGGTAATCACAGGTACCTGGCCCGGCGCGAAGGGCGGGTAGATGAGTACATCTACGAGAACGGGCAATTGGTGCGGATTATCAAGAAAAATCCGATCAGGAATTTTATCATCCGGCGGATTTGACCGGCCCGATCGACTATCGTTTGACAAGCCGGGGCTGGCGGTAAAGCCGGTAGGCCGCCCACGACACCCCCATACCCGCCAGCACACCAACTACCACGCGCTCGTGGTGCCGAATGTCGGTCAGGATTGGTTCAGCCAGCCGAAGTAACGTCGTACCAGCCAGCCCGACCAGCAGGGCCCAGACCAGACCGCCCAGCACGTTGAGCAGCAAAAACTGGAACCACGAATAACCCGACGCACCCACAGCCGCCGGAATGACGATACGCAGGCCGTAGAGTGCCCGAAAGCCCAGTACGAGTACGGCCCCGTAAGTATGCAGCAAGCGCTGAACCCGACTGAATCGCTGCCGCCACTTGGGGCGTCGGGTCAGGAACTGCTGTCCGTAGCGCTGCCCGACATAAAAATAGCCCTGACTAATCAGCACCGATGCCAGAGCGGCTAAGCCGATCACGAAAGGCATGGAAAAGTAACCGCGATGAGCCAAATAAGCCCCGGCAATCAAAAAGGCTTCTCCCTCTATCAACACGCCAATAAATAGGATGGGATAGCCATAGGTAAGCATTAATTCCTGAAATGACATAGAGCAATCTACTAAACAGGCATAGTACGTCATTCGTCGGGCCAATTAAAATCCGATTATGATTTGTACCGGAGTCGTGGGTAAGCTGTCCTTCTCCCACGGCCTGTATTTCGCTGACTGACGCTACACCGTTGGTTCCCAGCCCTTTTCGTACTCGCGACTCCAGAGCGTCTGGGCTTCTTTGTCATGCTGAATGTGGCCGGTTTGGGGATCGATATGCAGGTCATGGCCGACGCGCCAGGCAATGTTGCCCAGTTGCATCGCCACCACGCTCTTGTGCCCAGTTTCGACATCGCAGTTGGGCTTCCGGTCGGTGCGGATAGCATCCAGGAAATCGGCGACGTGCAGGCTATCCATACCCAGGCTGGGGCTGGCCGTATTGCGCCCCTGCACATCGCTCTCCGTCGATGCCGATTTGACATCCTTCACCAGCTTGCCGTCCAGATCGTACACCTTGTAGCTATCGCCACCCGTGTCCAGACTGCCTTTCTCGCCATAGAAAATAATGCCCCGGTCGCGGTCCTCGATCTTCCGACCGTTGGAACTCCGGCACTCCCACAACAGCGACACCCGGCCCGGATAGTCCATGATAATCAGCTGCGTATCGGGGGTCTGCCAGTCGTCTTTGAATTCATACCGGCCACCTACCGAGCTAACCCGTGTGGGGTAATCGACACCCAGCCCCCACCGGGCCACGTCGACTTCGTGCGTGCCGTTGTTGAGCGCTTCGCCGGTACCCCAGTGCCAGAACCAGTGCCAGTTGTAGTGAATCAACCCATCCTGATACGGTTTTCGCGGGGCGGGTCCCTGCCAGAGATCATAGTCCAGCCAGGTCGGTACGGTACCGGGTTTCACGAACGTAGACGAGCGCTTGTTGGTGTACCACGTTTTAGCCATGTACACCCGCCCGATAACACCGTCGTGCAGTTCCTGAATGCCCTTTGTCAGCGTCGGGGCCGACCGGCGCTGTGCGCCCATCTGTACCACGCGCTTGTACTTTCGCGCGGCCGCAACGGCCATCTCGCCCTCACGCGGATTGTGGCTCAGCGGTTTTTCGACGTACACGTGCTTCCCGGCCTGACACCCCATGATCGTCAGGGGCGCGTGCCAGTGGTCGGGTGTGGCGATGTAAATGGCGTCGATGCTTTTGTCCTCCAGCACCCGGCGGCAGTCTTTTTCCGACTTTGGTTTCGCCGTTGATTTAACTTTCTGGATGGTCTGGATCGCCTTCGGAATGGCCCGCTCATCGACGTCACAAACCGTCCCGACCTCGGTATTTTTCTGACTGGCAAACGTACCGCCCATGCCGTCGCCCCGGCTGTTGACGCCAATCGTCGCGACCCGGATCAGCTCATTGGCCCCGATGATGCGGTTATAACTGCGGGGGCTGAACCCCACCAATGCTCCACCGACTACGCCAGCGGCTGTCTGTTTGATGAATTCGCGTCTGTTCTGCATAGTGCTATACGTTTCATGTAAATCCCACCCCAACCTCTCCCCGTAAGAGAGGGGCTCAAACTGGTTGCAAGTGGAGCCCCTCCCTAATGGGGAAGGGGCGGGACGGTCAGCCGCTGCCGTGGGGTCAGCTTTATAAGTTCCACCAGTACGTCCATTTAATCACCAGCGCCCGATTCTTTACGGATAAGAAGCCCGGCACGTCCTGCCCGATCTGCCCCGAACCCGGCAGGTAATTATCAGTGTAGACCAGGAAGAAGTCGGACGCGGGTTTATACCGCCATTGCACCCGGGCGTTGACATTCATGTTCTGTTGCTGCTCATTGTACTGCACGAAGGTGGTGAGGTACAGCGTATTGGTCAGCGTTACGTCGAAGCGCGGACCGACCAGCCAGAAGTTGGTACGGCCCCACGGCTGCGGCAGTTGAATCGCGTTATAGCTGGCACTCGCGGCCAGACTCACGTACGGCTGAAACCGGTAGCCCAGGTCGGCCGTTACGTTTAGCCGCGTGCCGTCGGCGTAGTACCCGCCGTAGCGCGTCGACAGGCCGTAGGTAAACAGGCTCTGCGGTTTGGAATCGAAGTCGGTACCCCAGGCCGTCCAGTGGTGTTCGGTGCCGGTCGCCAGCGTCGGCCGACCGGAGTTGGTTGGGTCGAAGGGCTGCAGCAGCCGGACATAATCGGTGGCGACCCAGCCCGTAAAGACGCTTTTGCTGCGAAACGTAACCGTGTACGACAGCACACTTTCATTGTCGCTCTGCCGCCCTGCCGTGTCGAAGAAGTACGTCGAATTCACTGTTGGCCCGTGGCTCAGCACAGCACTACCAGTCGGCAGAAACGTGTAGCCAAGTGTACCAATCGCCCGTTCGTACCCCCGACGTGGCACGTAGCCCGCTTCGGCGGTATAATGCTGCCCGACGGCTTCCAGTTGCGCCCCGATCAGCCACTGCCGGCTGAAATATTGCAGGTTGCCAGCGTATACGGCATTGTCGCCCCCGGCCGGTGTAGTGACCGGGCTATCCGGTGTAGTGCTGACCGGCGCGTTGAACGACCGGATATACAGCGCCTTCCCCGACCACAGGTTGTTGGCCGACGCCAGGTTGTATTCGATACCCAGGTTACGATTGTACTGCGAATAGACGGGCACGGCCGGACTACCGGGGCTGGTCTGCACGATTGGCTCGTGGTAGCCGATCGACTCTTTGTTGACAAACAGAATTCCGATGTTCGACCGGGCGAATACGCGCCGTTGCAGGGCCAGCGCGGCAAAATTCTGCGCAGGCAGGCCCGTTTCGCTCACGGCCCCGGTCTGCATGTCCAGCACCCCCAGCCGCCAGTCTTTGTTGAGTTTGCCACTCAGCCGCGCCCCAAACCGGATCGGCACCCCACCCAGCCCGATGCGCCGACTGAAAAACGGCCGGATAGTGGCGTACCCGAAGTTGGCGAACTGATCGCCATTCTCCAGAAAAAACTGCCGTCGTTCGGGAAAAAATAACTCGTAGCGATCCAGATTCGTCACCTGCTGATCGACGTCGACCTGCGAAAAATCGGGGTTTACTGTCAGGTCCAGATTGAGCGACGAGGTCAGCGCAATTTTAGCGTCGAGCCCCGCGCTGAACCGGTTACTCGTGGGTGCGGTCGTCTGGTAGTCGCTGGTCAGGCCACCCAGCGCGTACGGAATCAACGAAACGTTTGGACCCGGCTGCGGTGGCGGCTGATCCCAGACCAGTACACCCGTCAGGGCCAGCGACGCCGTCGGAAACTGCCGCTGAATGGGCGTCCACGACGATTTTTCGGTGGTTTTCAGATCGAGCCGACTGAAATTGATCCCCCAGCGGCTGATGCCTTTTTTGTACCGCAGCGTCTTGAAGGGAATCGCCAGTTCGAGCACATAGCGGTCGGAGTAGTTGCGCACCACCGATGTCCATTTATTGTCCCAGCTCAGGTTGGCTTTACCACCCTCATACAGCAACCCGTCCCACTGCGCCCCGGCCGCATTGGTCCCAAACGTAAACCCATTCGTCTGATCGTCGAAGGTGTCGACAAAGAAGATGAAGTTGTCATTTTTGCCAAATGACCAGTCGCGTCGCAGCGACTCCACAATGTACGGACCGGCTATATTGCCGTAGAAACAGACCGCACTCAGGTACACCGCATGGTCGTCGTAGGTCATCCGAACCTCCGTCCGGACGTTCGCCCGACTGGTATCGGCGGGCAGCACCATCCAGAAATTCGTGGCAACATCGGCCCCCTGCCAAACGAGTTCGTCTACCGCACCATCGACCACGACGGGCGACGTTGCCCGCTGAATACGAAGTTGGTAGGCTTCGTTTTTCTTTTGCGCCAGCCCCACCGTTTGCCCCAGCAGCAGACAGGCCACAACTATCTGTAAAAATACGTTCACCAAATCAGCCCGATAGATCCGGTGGGAAAAGCGTCGTGATAGCCTAAGCTACTATCCACAATACTTCTCGTCCGGATTTCGCCGACTGTCGTTTTCCTGCTCTTACCACCCCGGAGGAACCCGTTTTGACCGGCCGCTTAACCGGCCCGGCTATCCCGACCCGAACCCAGCAGCGACCCACCGGCCGCTTTGCGCCGTGCCGAAGCCAGGTAAATAAAAGCGGTCAGCATCAACGGAATTTTAAAGAAAAGCAGCACAAAGGCAGTAACGGGCATAAAAAACGAGATGAGTAGCGAGATCAGGCCATTCAGTATGTCCAGATTGAGGAAGATATTGATGCGGCTCAGGAACTCGCCGTCGATTGACGCTGCTTCGAGGTAGTCATGGTTGGTTGCGTAGGCCCATAAAACCCGCTGACACCCGGCAATCAGTAGTATGTTGAGCGTGTAGAGCGTAACAGCGGCACTGTCGCCCAGGTGATCGCTCAGTACACTACTGGAAAACGGCAGGATAACGATAAAAAACAGCCAGCACGTGTTGATTAGCTTGAGCCGGTCGTCCATCTTTTTGATGTAGAGGAACAAGCGGTGGTGCATATTCCAGAAGTTGGAAATGTTGATAAACGAGAGCAGAAACGCCAGGTACAAATGCCACGGTTTCAGCAGGTCGGCGTAATGCAGCGGCTGATCGTCGGGCACGGGGAGCCGCAGTTCCAGGGCCAGCAACGTAATGGCAATGGCGACAATGGCATCGCTGAAAAATAGTACCCGCTCCAGGGGTATCTCAAACTTGTCTGTTTCCATAGCGCAGCAACTTAATGACTACCCTGATCCGCCGAAAGAGAATCAGCGAAAAGCAGCGTAAATCACCCATAGTTCACCGGCAAGTAAAGAAAAAATGAAACAAGGACGATGCGCCGAGCCGTCCACCGTCTCGATCCTTGACTGGATGAATAACACCTGCCTGAACCGGCGTACCCGTCACCACGTTCAGACCAGACGAGAAACCAAGCACCGCTGGTAACCCATATAAACCTATACTGGTAGTAGCCAACAGGCACCGAACGCGTTAACAGCCATATTGGCAAAATCGAGGATAAAATCCCGTACGCAAAGTCTGCTACCCATTGAGCCGCCGGGACGACAGATTCGCATCCAGCCGACTGAGAAAAGCCTGTCTGGCTACTCGTTGGGAGGACCCTCAACATGCAATGGCTGCGCTCATCGAAAAATTTCCTTTCGACGATAGTAAAGTCACGGGTGTTGCTACTGGCCCGGTAAATTTTCTGAGCATGAACGCAGACAGCATAATGCTGCGGTGTGGTACGCATGGACGAAACAAAAAAAGCACTCACGATTAAACGTAAGTGCTTTTCAGTGCTCCCGAAGCTGGGCTCGAACCAGCGACCCTCTGATTAACAGTCAGATGCTCTAACCGACTGAGCTATTCGGGAGTGTTATCGGTTATTGTGGTGCAAAAGTAGCGCGTAGTCCGGTTCTGTGCAAGCGATCGGACTAAAAAATATTGACCAAAATCGTCCTTCTACATGCCTAAGCCGGTACTAGGCTGAGTGTCAGCGGGGCGGATTGCCGGTTGGTGGGTTGCCAAATACGTCAGGGCGGTGGCTCGGCACGTTGTTCAGGATTAAATCCTTGATGCGCCGGGCGTCGCTCTTGGTGAAATTGCTGATAACGATCTCCGGCCGGGCGCGGGGAATCACCCGCACGGTGGAGAAGAAGATGCCGTTTTCGATCTCGACGCCCGATATATCGGAATAGAAAACAAAGTTGTCGGTGCCGCCGATCAGTTTGCGAACGCGGAAGGTGACACCCTTATCGCTGAATTCGACCTCGTCGCGGGTGATCGGATCTTTGAAGCTGCTGGAGCGAAATGTTTCGTTGGGCATAGTGCTGGTTGGTGGTTCGTTGTTTATAGTTCGTCGTTGCGCTCTCTCACCGGAGGAACCACGAACCTTATACATCAAACTTTAAACTTATTTCTTCGGTACGTAGATTACTTTTTTAGTTTCGAAGAAGGACTCCTCGAAGTAGTCCGAAAGATCGTAGACGCGGTAGCGGTCGGGTACTTCGGCCAGTTCTTCGGTGAGGTCGCCCCCTTTGAGGTACAGAACCCCGTTGGGGCGGTCGTTGTTGCCCGCCTTCACGATTTTGTAGCGTACCCAGCCCAGAAACGGTTTCAACCGGGTCACGGCCCGGCTCACCACAAAGTCGTAGGTAGTGTCGAGCTGCTCGACCCGCGCCTGCTCAGCCTTTATATTTGTCAGGCCCAGCGCATCTGCTACGCCCTGCACGACCTTGATCTTTTTGCCGATACTATCGACAAGGTGAAAGTCGGCCAGGGGTGAGAGAATCGCCAGGGGGATACCGGGAAAGCCGCCCCCCGTGCCGACGTCCAGAACCTCGGTGCCGGGCTTGAACTGGATGATTTTGGCGATGCCCAGCGAATGCAGTATATGCTTTTCGTACAGGGCGTCGATGTCCTGCCGGGAAATCACGTTGATCTGTGCGTTCCACTCCCGGTACAGCCCGTCCAGCGCGGCAAACTGCTCTTTCTGCTTCGGGGTCAGGTTGGGAAAGTATTTCAGTAGTAAGTCGATGTTCATGCGAATACAGGGCGCTACCGCCAGTCGTAGGTTTTCTGCCGTCGGCGCAGGCCCGTTTTTAGTCCCGCCAGCCCGTAGTACATACCCAGCATCAGGTCCATAGCGGGTATCAGCAGCCAGTGAACGGTATGCGCCAGCCGGTAGCTGATGCGCCCGACGATACCCCAGAAGAGCAGCAGCCGCGCAGCAAACAGGCCGACGCCCCCCCACAAAAGTAGCCATTCGGTCGGCGTAAACGACGGGTCAAGCTGCATTTTCACCAGCACTGCTATGCCCATGACCAGTGCCAGCAGCCAAGTCAGCACGTGCGACCCGACCAGCAACCCCAGCCGGATTTTGTGGCCCGTCCGGTAAAATTTACCGACGTTCAGGTGTCGCCGTTTCTGAATACGCCAGCTTTCCCAGGTCGTTTTGGGTTCCGACCACATAAACGAATCGGGATCGAGACAAACGGTCGTGTTGCGGCCTGTCGCCACTTCGTTGATAAACAGATCGTCGTCGCCACCCAGCACGTTCATGTGCGAATAGAAGCCCCGGTTGTCGAAAAACGTTTTCGTGCGGTACGCCAGATTCCGCCCCACACCCATGTATGGCCGACCGGCCAGGGCCAGCGACAGATACTGCACGGCGGTAAACAGCGTTTCGGCGCGAATCAGGAAGTTGAGCAGGCCGGGGTGCCGGGTGTACGGCGAAAAACCAAGCACAACGGCTTTGTCGGGATTGGCCAATGGAGCCGCCATCTGTGCCAGCCAGCCGTCGGACGCCGGGCGGCAATCGGCGTCGGTGAGCAGCACGGTGGGGTACGTGGCTTTTTTGAGGGCAATGGTCAGCGCGTATTTCTTCGGCGTGATGTGTTCCGGTTCAGTGTCGATGCGGAGAAACCGGACGTGTTCCAGATCGGCAATATCGTTTTCCAGAAAAGCCCGGCTCCCATCGGTCGAGCGGTCGTCCATGACCAGCACTTCGAACAGCGGGTACTGCTGCGCGTTGAGCAGGGGCAGCAGTTCAGTCAGGTTCGCCAGTTCATTGTGGGCGCAGACGATCACCGTTACGCCACTCGCTTTCGTGGGTGGGGCCGCAACCAGGTCGGACGACCGAAACGCAGTTCGGCTGAACATAAACAGAATATAGACGAGCTGAACGACCAGCACGAGCAGCCAGCCAGTCAGTAGGATAGTAAACACAGAATCGGTATTGATTGACACGTAGGCAGATACGGTTGGGCGCGCAAAGATAGGCAAAGGGGGCTTTGCCATACGAACGCCAGCCCGTAGCTTTCGGCCCTGCTACTCCATTGGCAACGGATGTTCGACCCAACAGTTACCCGAAACCGACTTACGTATGGTAGTCTTACCATCGGTGTCCTGCTGACAGGCTTCGCTTCCCGACGCTTGTTTGGTGATTACTCGTTTATCCGATTGTACGTTGGCGACGGACTGTGGGCTCTGATGGTCTTTTTCGGCGTCGCGTTTCTCTTCACCCGCTGGTCGACGCGGGCCGTGGCGATGGCCGCGCTGGTATTCTGCTTTGGCATCGAATTCAGCCAGTTGTACCACGCGCCCTGGATCGATCAACTGCGGGCGACGACGCTGGGTGGACTGGTACTGGGCTTTTCATTCGTGTGGAGCGACCTGCTTTGTTACGCCGTGGGCGTCGCGGCTGGAGTAGCCATCGACGGCTGGTTTGTCAGACGGAGATCGGGGTAGGTATATGGTTTGCTTCGTTTTAGCGATGTGGCTATTACCCCCCGTCCCGACGGGTCGGGACGGGGGTGGAGGGATTGGGAATAGAGGGCTCGACGTACCGTAACCATGACCCCGTTTCGTCGTTTACGTAAAAAATCATGAGTACCAACGCAAAACTAGTTCAACACAGAGGCACAGAGAACGCAGAGTTTTAATTGACCGACAGACCATGTATTGCTGTTAGTTTACCGTTACGTTCTCTGTGGCTCTGTGTTGATCTATTTTTAACTGATTACTAACAACCAATGACACTCGATCTGACCGGTATCAACACGAAAGTCGGTTTTCACCAACTGGCCAAAACCGAACTGAATTTCCCCGACTGGTACGGCGTAAGCTGGGATGCCTTCTGGGACTGCGTTATAGCCGCTGCCCGGGATACGATGCCCGACCAGGTCACCATAACGAACTGGGCGGAATTTGCCGAAGCCTGCCCCCGCGATATGCAGATTCTGCGCGAAATCATTGTCGATTATAACCAGGAGATGGCCACCAAACGCATGGAGCTGGCCTAGCCTGACGGCCCCTGCCCCACCCGCCTTTTCTGCGTACCTTTGTCTCTATGACATTTTCAATTACGGCCCGCGATACCGGGTCGCAGGCACGAACGGGTGTTTTTACGACTGATCACGGCCCCGTACAAACACCGATTTTTATGCCCGTCGGCACGGCTGGTACCGTGAAAGCGGTGCATCAGCGCGAACTCGAAACCGACGTCAACGCCGAGATTATTCTGGGCAACACCTATCACCTCTACCTGCGCCCCGGCCTCGACGTGCTGCAACAGGCGGGGGGACTGCACGGGTTCAACGGCTGGCGTCGGCCCATCCTGACCGATTCGGGCGGTTATCAGGTGTATTCACTGTCGAACACGCGGAAGATCAGGGAAGAGGGCGTAACGTTTAAGTCGCACATCGACGGCTCGAAACATACATTTACGCCCGAAGGGGTGATGGACATTCAGCGCACGATTGGGGCCGACATTATCATGGCTTTTGACGAATGTACACCCTACCCCTGCGACTACGAATACGCCCGTAAGTCGATGGAGATGACCCACCGCTGGCTCGACCGTTGTATCGATCGATTCGACGCGACCGAGGGACACTACGGCTACCGGCAAACGCTGTTCCCCATTGTGCAGGGCAGTACCTACGCCGACCTGCGCCGACAGTCGGCCGAGACGATTGCGGGTAAGGAGCGCGAAGGCAACGCCATTGGCGGGCTGGCCGTGGGCGAACCGGCGGAGGAAATGTACCAGTCCATCGAGCTGGTCAACAGTATTTTACCCGCCGACAGACCGCGTTACCTGATGGGCGTCGGGACACCGGCCAACATACTGGAAGCCATCGGGCTGGGTGTGGATATGTTCGACTGTGTGATGCCCACGCGCAACGCCCGGCACGGCCTGCTGTTCACGACGCAGGGAATTATCAACATTAAAAACGAGAAGTGGAGCCGCGACTTCAGCCCCATCGACGCAGGACTGGGTGGCTACGCGAGTACGTTCTATTCAAAAGCGTACCTGCGTCACCTCTTCAAAGCCGATGAACTGCTGGGCGGTCAGATCGCCAGTCTGCAAAACCTGACGATGTATCTATGGCTGGTCCGGCAGGCCCGTATACACATCGAAGCGGGTGACTACGTCAGCTGGAAAAATGGTATTGTCGGGCAGTTGATGCAGCGTCTGTAGGAGCACCCCACCCCACCCCACCCCACCCCACCCCACCCCACCCCCTCCCCGTAAGGGAGGGGCTAAAAGAATTCGAAGGCAAAGCCCCTCCCTTACGGGGAGGGGGTGGGGTGGGGTCTTTTTTCGGCCCGTAATTTGTACACCCTCTTCACGAAAACGACACGTAGCTATTTTCAGCCGGTGTCGATTGGTATAACCACCGTTCGTTTTCGTGAAGCGAATTACTACTACTCTACCATCTTATAGTCATTTTTTACTAATCAGCGGGTTAGTTCTGCTCCTGGTTTGTCTGGCAGAACCCACGTCCGCACAGCCAGTCGAGAACCTGACGCCCGATCAGATCCGGCAGTTTGTGCAACAGGCGCAGACCAGTGGCATGACCGAGTCGCAGATCGAGCAGATGGCGCGCAGCCGGGGCTTTACCGACACGGACATTAGCCGGATGCGGCAGCGCATTGCCGAGACGGTCGGCACCCCAACCCGGCCCGGCAGCACATCGGCCCCGGTGGTCGTGACTCGTGAGCAGCCACCTACGCCTACCCCACCGATTACCACCACCGCCAGTCCGACGACGATATCAGCAACACCACCGACCGTTTTTGGTGCGTCGCTGTTCATCAACGCCAGCCTGACGTTTGAGCCGAACCTGCGCATCCCGACGCCCCGCAACTACCAGCTTGGCCCCGACGATGAACTGGTGATCGACATTTTCGGCAATGCGCAACAGACGTACCGGCCCAAGGTCAGCCCGGAAGGTAGTATCCGAATTGAGAATCTGGCTCCGATCTACGTCAGCGGACTGACCATCGAGCAGGCTGAACAGCGTATCGTCGGGCGGCTGCGGACGCTGTTTCAGGGGTTGAACAATGGCGGGGGCATCGGGGCGCAGGTGACGCTCGGCAGCGTGCGCAGCATCAGCGTAACGCTGCTGGGGCAGGTCGTGCGGCCGGGCACGTACACGCTTTCGTCGCTGGCCAGCGTATTCAACGCGCTGTACGCAGCCGGGGGGCCGTCGCCCGACCGGGGCTCGTTTCGCGATGTGCGTGTGTACCGGGCAAACCGGCTCGTCAAAACGCTCGACATCTACGACTTTCTGCTGCGGGCCGATCAGTCGGCCAACGTCCGGTTGCACGATCAGGACATCATCTTTGTCGACCACTACGATACGCGCGTCGAACTGGTGGGGCAGGTGCGGCAACCGGGTCTGTACGAAGCGAAACGGGGCGAAACGCTGCGACAGCTACTCACCATAGCCGGTGGTTTTGCCGATCAGGCCTACACGGCATCGGTCAGTCTGCTGCGCAACACACCAACGGGGCAACAGCTGCTGACAATACCGGCCGGGGAGATCGACACGTTTACGCCTAAAGCCGGCGATCGCTATACCGTGAGCAGCCTGCTGAATCGGGTGGAAAATAAAGTCACGGTCAAAGGGGCGGTATTCCGGCCCGGCGATTTTGCCCTGACCCAGAATCCAACGCTGACGCAGCTAATCCGTACGGCGGAGGGCCTACGCGAGGATGCTTTTCTGAACCGGGCCACCGTCCGCCGACTGCGCGACAACCTCGACCCCGAACTGATCTCGATTGATCTGGGCAAACTCCTGCGGGGCCAACAACCGGATATGCCGCTGAAGCGCGACGATATAGTCGAGATTATCAGCGTCGGGCAACTGCGCCAGGAACGGACCGTGTCGATTCAGGGCGCAGTTAATCAGCCCGGTTCGTTCCCGTTCGTCGACAGCCTGACGGTGGCCAATCTGATCGTGCAGGCGGGGGGCTTCACCGATGGAGCAACGGCGTCGCGGCTGGAGATTGCCCGGCGCATCGGGTCCGACACGGCCGGTATTCCCAGCGGGCAGAACACCCGGCTGATCGCGTTCAGCATCGACCGCAACCTGCGACTCAGCCCCACCGACGCGCAGCTGGTGCTGCATCCCTACGATCAGGTATTCGTCCGTACGTCGCCCCGCTATGAAGCGCAGAAGGGAGCCGTTGCGGTGGGCGAATTGTATTACCCCGGCCCCTACGCCATCCGCGCCAGCACCGACCGTATCGCCGATCTGATCAGCCGGGCGGGTGGCCTGAAACCCGACGCCGATTTGCTGTCGGCCCGATTTACGCGCCGGGGCGAAGTCATATCCGTTGACATTCACACCATCCTGAACGATCCATCCAATGTCGGGAACTTGCTATTGGAAGACCGCGATACGCTGACTATACCGCGCCGGACCGAACTGGTGCGGATACGGGGCGAGGTATTGAATCCGGCAACGGTGGAGTTTGACCCGGCAAAGTCAACGCGCGATTACATCAGCGAAGCAGGCGGGTTTACCAGTAAGGCGCAGCGTGGGAAGCTATATGCCGTACGGGCCAACGGCAAAGTCGTTGCCACGCGCTCGTTTCTGGGCTTGCGTCACTACCCAGCGCCCGAACGTGGTATGGATATTGTGATTCCGGCCACTCCGCCAACCGAGCAGAATCGACTATCGTCCACTGAGCGGGCGGCCCTGCTTACGGTAATCTCGTCGGGTGCTGCCGTGGTACTGTCGGTGATTCGCTTGTTTTTATGATGGGGTTGATGGGTAGCCCAGACGTCCACGTCTGGTAGCCGTTAGGCTAACTTTTACAGGCAGTAGCTTTGTTGGCCTGACGGCTACCAGACGTGGACCCGCGCCGGCGGACCGGTCTGGGCTACCCATCAACCGAAAACCGTAAACTATACCCTCCTATGACCGCCCCCTGGCTGAATCTATCTCCCGACAACCTTGTTCGTACCGTCTGGCAGGGGCGCGTCCGGCTGGTACTATTCGTGGTGATCTTCGCCGTGCTGGGTGTGATCGTAGCCGTGCTGACCCGGTCGGAATATGCGTCGGAAGCGCGGATTATGCCCGAGATGAACAGCGGGTCCGGCGATGTGTTCAGGCGGCTGGCGTCGGTGGCGGGTTTCGGCGGTATCGATTTATCTGACGCCGAGGGAGTCGACGCGGTACGACCGGACTTGTACCCGAACGTGCTGCAAAGCACCCCCTTTATTCTGTATTTGCTCAATCAGCCCGTTATTACGTCAGCGGGGGAAAAACTGACCGTTGCGCAGCTGCTCGACCCAAACGGTGATAAACCCGGCTTTTCACTGCTCAGCTGGCTGCGTCCGGCCCCGGTCGTCACAACTACGCTAACGCCGACGGGACCGAACACGCCGGTGAAGCTGACTATGCAACAGCAACAACTGGCCGAAGAGATCGAGAAGCGGGTAACGGCCCGGCTCGACACGCGGTCGGGGGTTATCACGATCATCGCACAAATGCCCGACGCCAACGCAGCCGCGACAGTCGCGCAGCAGGCCATGAACTACCTGACGCAGTACGTGACCAGTTACCGGACCGAAAAAGCGCGGCAGGATCTGCACTTTTACACACAGCGACTCAGCGAATCGCGTCGACGCTACCAGACGGCGCAGTACAACGTGTTTCATTACAACGATCAGCATAAGTATCTGGTTGTGCAGTCAGCGACGATGGACCGGCAGCGGATGGAAGCCGAACTGACCATCGCTCAGACGGTGTATACTGAGTTGTCGCGGCAGTACGAGCAGGCCCGGTTGAAAGTGCAGGAACGAACGCCGGTGTTTAAAGTGCTCGAACCGCCAAAAATTCCGCTACTTCGTGTGTCGCCCAAACGCGCGATGCTCGTATTGACATACGCCCTTGCGGGATTCGTCCTGGGTATCGTTTACTTGCTGGTCCGGCAGGCGGACGTTGTAGGGCGGTTACGAGCGATGCTTGCGTAACTGTAAAAATGTACCCGTCAAGTGTAGCCTGGACCGGTGCGCCGGTGCGATCCACGTCCGGGTGGCCGTCCAGGCCAACTACTCCAGGCGGCAGCTTTTTAGGCCGCTATGCGTCCACCCGGACGTGGATCGCATCGGCGCACCGGTCCAGGCTACACTTGACAGATACATACACGTTACCCACCGAAAACCGTAAACCAGAAACCTATTTTGCTCGACGCACTCCGACAGAAAGAAAAAGCCATTGCCGTGATTGGGCTGGGCTACGTGGGTTTGCCCCTCGCGCTGGCGTTTGCCCGGCAGTTTCGGGTACTTGGCTACGACATCAGTGCCGACCGGATCGGGATGATGCAGCGCGGGGAAGACCCGTCGCGCGAACTGACGGCCGACGCCTTTGCGGGTGCCGATATTCAGTTTACGGCCAATCCCGACGACCTGCGCAACGCTCATTTTTTCATCGTCGCTGTACCCACACCGATTGACGATTATAAGGTACCGGACCTTCGATTTCTGCAACGGGCATCGGAAGAAATAGGCCGGGCGCTGAAACCGGGCGACTACGTGATCTACGAATCAACGGTATATCCCGGCTGCACGGAAGACGACTGCCTGCCAATCCTGGAACAGACGGCCGGCCTGCGGTTGGGACCGGATTTTAAGCTGGGCTACTCCCCCGAACGAATCAACCCCGGCGACAAAACCCGTACGCTGATCGATATTCTCAAAGTGGTATCGGGGAGCGACGACGAAGCGGCCGGCGTTATTGCCGAGGTCTATGGCAGCATTATTCGGGCTGGGATTTATGTGGCACCGAGCATCAAGGTAGCCGAAGCCGCCAAGGTGATCGAGAACACGCAGCGCGACCTCAACATTTCGCTGATGAACGAGCTGGCGATCATCTTCGACAAGCTGGGTATCGACACGCACGAGGTGATCCGGGCCGCGTCGACCAAGTGGAATTTTCTGCCCTTTACGCCGGGGCTGGTCGGTGGTCACTGCATCGGTATCGACCCGTACTACCTGCTTTACAAAGCCCGGCAGCTTGGCATTGACCCGCAGGTTATCAACTCCGGTCGGCGCATCAACGACAGTATGCCTGCTTACGTCGCGACCAAACTGCTGCAAAAACTGATTCAGCATGGCAAGAGTCCCCGGCAGACGAAGGTGCTGGTCATGGGCCTGACGTTCAAGGAAAACGTGTCGGACATCCGCAATTCACGCGTTGCCGATCTGGTACGGGAATTGATGAACTATTCGATTAGTGTGCATCTGGTCGATCCGCACGCGTCGCCGAATGAGGTCGCTCACGAATACCGCATGACCCTGCTCGACGCACCCTCGGCGCAGTACGACGCGGTAATCGTAGCCGTAGGACACGACGCGTACAAATCGCTTGACATTACGTACTTCCGGTCGCTGATGAACGGTTCGCCTATTCTGCTCGACCTGAAAGGGCTGTATTCGGTCAAGGGCGAAACAGGGCTCGATTACTGGCGGCTGTGAGGTGAGTTTACCCTCACCCCCGGCCCCTCTCCCAAAACGGGAGAGGGGTACAACTGGTATCATGTATTCAACTCATCTGTGCCGTAGTCGCACAGCAAAATTGGCAATCAAAAATCTCACTATCCATAGTCACCCCTCTCCCGTTTTGGGAGAGGGGCCGGGGGTGAGGGTAAACCAACTACCAACCTATGAACATCACTATCGTCGGCAGTTGTGCGTTTGATTCGCTGGAATACCACCTGGCCGATTCGGTGCGGGTGCTGGGTGGTCAGGCGGTTATTGTCGATGGAGCGAGTCAGTATACGTTTGCCCGCAAAGCGCACTATTGGGCGAGCCGGTTTGTGGAGTCGTACGACCGGGCTATGTGTCGGCAGCTGGCCCGGCGCGTGGCAACCCAACGGCCCGACCTGGTGCTGGTTGTATACCGACACTTACACCCGGTTTTTGTTGATACGGTGAAGCAATTACTGCCCGGCGTCACCGTCGCGCAAATCAATCCCGATGCACTGTCGAACCTCGAAAAGCAGCAGATCATTGCCGCCGACTTCGACCACTATTTCACGAAAGACCCATACATCGCTGATTTTCTGCGCAACAAAGCCGGGCTAAACGCGCACTACCTGCCCGAAGGCTTCAACCCCCGCATTCACCGCCGTCCCGATCTCGACAGAGCCACCGCCGAACAGCAAACCGACATCGACGTGCTGCTCTATGGTGGTTTGTACGCCTACCGCGCCCGTATGGTCGATCAGTTACAGCGGGCGGGCGTTCGGGTAGTGGTATTTGGGAATGAGGGCCCCTATCTGCCCGCGTCAGTACGATCCGCTTTTCGGGGGCGGTACCTGGTCGGCGAGGAGAAGAACCGGCTGATCTACGGTGCGCGGATCGTATTCAACAATTTTCACTACGCTGAAGTCACGTCGGCCAACCAGAAGTACTTTGAAATCAACGGTATCGGCGGCTTTCAGCTCTGTGACTATAAACCGACACTGGACGAATACAGCCACGTGCCCACCGAGCAGGTGACCTACCGAACAACGGCCGAAGCCATCGACATGATCCGGTATTTTCTGGCACATTCCGCCGAGCGGCACGCGCTTGCCAACTGTCAGCACGCGCATTTTCAGCAGCACCACACGATCGATCAGCGCGTCGGGCAGTTGCTGCGTATCACGGGTCATAGCCTGCCGGTTTCGTATGAACGTCACCCGGTTTGCTAAGCCTGTTCACTGGCCTGTCCGGTTTGGCTCACTACTGACCCTGTTGAGTGGGCAGGGTTTGTCAGCGGGATTGGGGCTCCTGTATGGCAAGCTGACGGCCCTGTATATGTCGCCCCTCGTCTGGGGTGAATACAGCCTGCTGCTGGCGGGGATGACCTTCGTGCACAGCCTGCTGATTTCGCCCACCATCCAGTCGTTCAAATCCGCCCTCGGTCAGTTTCCTCATTCGTCTGCTATCCGTTTTTACGGGCAGGTAGCCGGATTGATTTATTTGACAGCGATGCCTTTCGTAGCTCTGTCGGCCGGGCTGTATTACCAGAATCCGCTGTTTGGGCTGGTGTGGCTGGCGGCTGTGGGACAGGGGCTGTATCAGGCTGGCAATGACTACCGCAATGCGCTGGGGCAGCACTGGCAATTTGCCCGGCAGCAGGTACGCTACGCCCTCGGCACCTTACTTTCGTTTGGCCTGCTCGTTGTCGGGGCAGGCCAATACACCGCCACCGGGCTTTGGCAATCGACCGCTCTGGTCAACAGCGTGTTTGCCGCCTTGTCGGTCGCTCCGCTTGTTCAGTTAGCCCGGCGTAGTCCCCGTCCCCCATCCGACCGACCGCAACTTATCAGAGCCTACCGGAGCTACGTGACGCCCCTGCTCGGCATGGCCGTGTGGGCGTGGATGCTGAACTACGCCGACCGCTATCTGATCCGCCTGTACCTGACCGACGCCGACGTGGGGCAGTACGCGATGGGCTATAGCCTGGGGGCCAAACTACTGTTGCTGAGTACCCCGTTGCTGGCGTTTCTGTCGCCACAGGTGCTGGCGTTTCGCACAAACAGGCTACCGTCGTCAGCCGCCAATCCCCTGCTGCTACGGTATGTTCGGTACTACCTGCCCGGAGCCGGTATTGCCTGTCTGGCGTTCGCGCTGGGCCGGAATCTGGTCGGTACGTGGTTGCTATCGGCGCGGTACAGTCCGGCGTTCGGCGTGGCTCCCATTGTGGCCGTGGGTTATCTGTTTCTTACCAGCATTCATCTGCTCGAACTGAAATGGTATTCGTTTGGTCAGACCCGATACATCCTGTGGCACACGGTGTTTGGTGTCGTCGTAAATCTGGCACTCAATGTGCTGCTGATCCCCCGACTGGGCATTACCGGAGCCGCGTGGGCAACGGCGATCGGCTACGCGGCTCAGTTCGCGCTGGCCCGTTTTCTGTTTACCCGGTAACGGCCCCTGCCTCCTGACCGTCTGGCGGCTGCCCCACCTACGCATCATACCATGAAGCGCCTACTAACCACGGTAACTTTTTTTGGAATTGCTTATCTGATCTGGGAAAGTACGCTACCCGAAGCCATTGCGTTTGTCCTTCCCATCTACTGTTTCCTGACGTTTGTCGATCAGATCAGTCGGCGCATTGCGCTGCTGGAGTGCATTACGTTCATAGCCGGACTGGAAATCCTGCAGGTCCCTGCCGTCACCTACTGGTTGTTACCCTCATCAATGCCCATTGACTCCGGCACGTACTTCAGCTATGCCCTGCCCGCTTTTAGTTTGTTCTATCTCGGCCTGCTATGGAAAAATCGTACACCGGTTACTACGAACCACAAGCAAACGATTCAGTTATCCATCGATTCGCTGCATCATAACCACCAGGCCGGGATTGTTTTACTACTCATCGGACTGGCGGGGTTCGGCGTCCGTACGTTTGTACCGGGGGCCCCAACGTTTGTCAGTTACATACCTTCCTATTGCCTGTATATCAGCGTTCTCTATACCTGGTACGCCCGAAGTGCGTTCCGCTGGCCCATTATTGGGCTGGTGGCGGTCGTGCTGGGGGCATACACCATCCGGGAAGGTATGTTTGGCGAGCTTTTTTTCTGGCTTATGCTACTTACTCTGTTTCTGACGACCGGGCGCACCAAACCACTGTCGGGACAGGTTAAAGCCTTATTCGTAACAGCCGCCTTATCGCTGCTGTTAGTGATCCAGTCGGTCAAGGCCGAGTACCGTTACAATACGTGGGGGCATTCGCGGCAGGAACGTAGCGGCAACGCCGGGCTGATGGGCGAACTACTTATTGACCGGCTTACCGACCCATCGAAACTGCTTGCTCCGGCGCATTTTTTCAGTTCATTCATGCGCTTTAACCAGGGCATAATGATCGGCAGCGCACTGGCCAAAGTGCCCCGGCACGAACCCTATGCCAACGGCGAAGTGCTGCTATCACTTGTGCATCCCTTCATTCCCCGGTTGCTCTGGCCGGGAAAACCGCAGACGGGCGGTTACGAAAATATCCGGCGGTTTACCTCACTACCCCAGTCGGAAAATACGAGTATCAACCTGTCGCCATTGGGCGAGGGCTATGTCAATTTCGGCTACTATGGCCTACTGTTCTCACTCGGCTACGGTTTGCTACTAGGCTGGGCGTTCCGTCTTGTGTTTCAACTCGCCGAGCGGCATCCAACGCTGATTCTGTGGTTACCTATGCTCTTCATTGGTTGCCTCACGATGGAAACCGACCTGTTGTCAACCTGGGGTAGCCTGCTCAATAATGCCCTTTTTCTGTTGGTCCTCCGCTGGCTACTAACTCGTTTATCGATTCAACTCTGACAGGTTATGCGTATCACATACCTGTTTCGCAGCCCCGGTACCGGTTACAGTATCGAAACGCTGTTCGGCACGATTCAGCAGGCCGTAGGCGAACAGACCGGCATCTTGCCAGACTCCGTTTACCTGCCCCGCGTCAGCCATAGCCTGCGCGATGTGTGGCACAATCTGCGCTTCATCCGGCGGCAGCGATTCCGGGGGCTGGTACACGTCACCGGCGACATTCATTACGCCGTGCTGGCCCTGCCCGCGTCGCGTACCGTGCTCACGATCCATGACTGTATCCCGCTCGAACGCTTCCGCCACCGACCGCTGCGGTATGCCCTGTTCTGGCTGCTCTGGTATTACCTGCCCATCCGCCGGGCCACCGTCGTCACGACAATTTCGGACAAAACACGGCAGGATTTACTTCGCTACGTCGGGCGGATCGCGGAGAAGGTCGTGGTAGTGCCCAATGCCGTTAGTCCCTTATTTACGGCCCAACCGGCCGACTTTAATACCGTCGACCCAACGGTGCTGCAAATCGGCACGGCCCCACACAAAAACGTACCCCGCCTGATCGACGCGCTGACGGGTATTTCGTGTACCCTACGGCTGGTAGGACCGCTCACACCCGGCCTGCGCGATAAACTCCGGCAAAACGGAATTACGTACGAATCGTACCAGGATCTTACCCCCGCAGAAATTGTCAATCTATACGATTCATCAGATTTAGTAACATTTACGTCGACGTATGAAGGTTTTGGTATGCCTATTGTAGAGGCCAATGCTGTTGGCCGGGTGGTGCTGACAGCAGCGATGTCGCCCCTGCGCGAGGTAGCTGGCGATGCCGCTCACCTGGTCGATCCTTCTGATATTGACGCTATTCGAGCGGGGGTTCGGCGGCTCATCGGCGACGCGCCCTACCGACAGCACCTGATCGAAGCTGGCTATCGAAACGCCCGACGTTTTTCGCCCGAAACGATTGCTGCTCACTATCAGAGGCAATACCAACGCCTGATTCCTTACCACCGCTAACGGTATAGTTCGTATGACCATTCTGATGTCGGCCGACTGGTTTTATCCCTGCCACATAGGCGGGCCAAGCAACACGATCTACTGGCAGGCCCGCGCCCTGACCCGCGCCGGTCATTCGGTGTTCGTCGTGGCAACAGCACAGGGGCAACAGTCGTCTATTCCGCTCGATCAGTGGCTAACCATGGATTGCGGGCAGGTCATCTATACGCGGAACCCGCACTTTTACCTGCCATTGCGCCACATCTGGCAGGGCTGGCGGACCATGCGTAAAGCCGACGTCGTTCATCTCAACAGCCTGTTCTACCCCAGTTCGCTGGTACTGGCCGTACTGGCCCGACTGCTGGGCAAACCGGTTATCTGGTCACCCCATGGCGAACTGAGCCCGCCCGCACTCGACTATAGTCCGCGCATCAAGAAGGCGGTACTGAGCCTGATCTGGCTGCTGCGCAAACAGGTATTGTTTCACGCGACCTGCTCCGCCGAAGCAACGTACATCCGGCAGCAGTTTGGCCCCGGTGCCACCGTGAGCGAAGTACGCAACATGATGGACATCCCTATTCCGGTTGCCCGCAAGGCCCGGCCGTATATGTTGTTTATCGGTCGGATTCATCCCATCAAAGCCATCGACAAATTGATCGACGCGCTGGGGCAATCGGCGCTGTTCCGGCAAAGCGACTACGAACTGATTATTGCCGGACCAGAATCCGACCCGGTCTACGCCAGGCAACTGCGTGAGCAAATCCGTCGGCTCAACCTGCACCAGAAAATTACGTTTTCGGGGCTGGTGACAGGACCGGTCAAAGAACAATTCTACGCCGACGCGCTGGTAACGATATTGCCCTCGAAGTCAGAGAGTTTTGGTAACGTCGTGCTGGAATCGCTGGCGCAGGGCACCCCGGTTATTGCGTCGACAGGTACACCCTGGGAGGTGCTGGAAGCCGAGCAGGCGGGTAGCTGGGTATCAAACGATGCCGACCCGCTGCAACAGGAAATCGAACGCTACCTGAGCATGTCGCCGGAGCAGTATCAGCAGTACCGAGCACAGGCGGCCCTGCTGGCCCGGCAGCGGTTCGACATCAACGCCAACGTCGATCAGTGGCAGTTCGTGTATCAGGCAATGGCGGCCTGACGAAACCTTAGTTGTAGGCCAAGTCCCCTACTGGCCCGTTTACCCCCAGCCCCCTGAAGGGGGAGCATTCCGCAAATGAGCTGCTCCCCCTTCAGGGGGCTGGGGGATAAACAGGCCAGCACTAAACAGTCCTGTACCGGCATGCCGGACCACCGGACCGCTGGATTCTGCTTACTTTGCTTTGTGAAGATACTTACCGTTGTCGGGGCGCGGCCCAACTTCGTAAAGGTAGCCCCGCTACACCGCGCATTTCAGGCCGACCCAACTGTCGAATCAGTACTTGTTCATACCGGGCAGCACCATGACCCCAGCATGAGCGACGTTTTTTTTCGCCAGCTCAACCTGCCCCAGCCGAATTATTTCCTGGGTATCGACAACGGCACACCGACGCAGCAGACTGCCGATATCATGGTACGGTTCGAGCCGATTCTGGCGCAGCAACAACCTGACTGGCTCGTCGTTGTGGGCGATGTGACGAGTACACTGGCCTGCGCATTGGTGGCCACCCGACTCGGTATCCGGGTAGCCCACGTTGAAGCGGGGTTGCGTTCCGGTGACCGGCAGATGCCCGAAGAGATCAATCGCATACTAACCGATCACCTCGCTGATTTGCTGTTTGTTACGGAACAGTCGGGGATAGACAACCTCCGGCGCGAGGGCCTTACCGACGACAAAATACACCTCGTCGGCAATGTGATGATTGATACCCTGGCGCAGCACCGACCGGCGGCAACGTCACTGAATACGGTTGGCAGGCTGGGTTTACAACCGAAGAATTATGTGTTGCTGACTATGCATCGCCCCGCCAACGTCGACCAGGAAGAAGGCCTGACGCGTATCATTGCGATGACCACGGCACTGGCGAAACGCCAGCCGGTCGTTTTTCCGCTGCACCCGCGTACCCGCGCCAGCCTGACCCGACATGGCTTGCTGGCTACACTAACGGCCGTACCCAACGTTCGGCTGCTGGAGCCACAGGGTTATCTGGAATGCCTGAATTTGCTGGAACACGCGGCTATCGTCCTGACAGATTCGGGTGGTATTCAGGAAGAAACGACTTATCTCGGTGTCCCCTGCCTCACGCTTCGATCAACCACCGAACGGCCCGTCACGATTACGCACGGCACCAATCAACTCGTCCCCGATCCAGCCACAGATCGTATTGTTCAGGCCGTCGATACGGTACTGGCTGACCGATTCCGACCGCGCCCGGCAATTCCACTCTGGGATGGCAACACCGCCGGGCGGATTCTTGACTGCCTCCGGCAGCTTCCATCTGTCGGATCGCACTAGCGGCTACCTAAACGGTCTTTACATCTGTGCCAGTCTGGCGTTACGACCAGCGCATCCTATCGGCGATGTGTCTGTGAAGACGCAGACACGGGGATAAGCGAGTACTGGCACCAGCAGTTTCACCGACTCAGTAGGGCTGTCATGGCGGCATTATTGGCTTCTCGCTCAAAAACAGCCCGGACAGGAACCCGGAAGCCGGTGACGGTGCGGGCTTCGATGGTATCGTCAAGGTGGAAGTTACCCAGTGCATCGAACGCCATAAAATCCGTATCGAGCCCGTACTGCTCAATCGTCTGACGGGTTGGATCGATCAGCCAGTACTCGCGGACGCCGTGGGCTGCATAATCCTCGAATTTGATGCCTCTGTCGCGCTTCGCCGTACTCTTCGAGAGAATTTCGATGACCAGATCGGGGGCCGGGTGCTGCATCATCTCGTCGTCGAGCGTGTTGGCAACTTCCTTGCGCCAGAAGCAAATGTCAGGCTCATAGTCATTGCGCGTCAGGCTCACCATTGCCTTTTCTGTATCGACCTCGCCAAAATCATATTTATTGGCATAATTCAACAGCAGGTTAACCAGTAGCTTACTGGCAACGAGGTGTTTACGCTTTACCGGCGAGTGCATAATAACCTGCCCATTGATGAATTCAGCCTTTATATCATCGGTAAGCCATTCGTAAAAATCGTGACGACGTTTTTTCTCTTCGTTCAATTCCTGCTGAACCTGATTAAGAATAAGCTGAGCGTCGGGCGCGTCCAGCAAATCGGCAACAAACGATGCACGCATGAGCGGATTGTTTTTACAGAAAGATACCAAAATTTCAGCTAGTCCGCCAGTTCAGCCAGTAGTTCGTTCAGGATTTTTTGAGCCGCTATTGAAATCACCGTGCCGGGGCCAAACACGCCTTTGACACCCGCGTCGTAGAGGTACTGGTAATCGCCCGCCGGAATTACGCCCCCCGCAATAACCATGATATCGGCCCGGTCCAGTTTCGCCAGTTCCTCGATCAGTTGCGGCACCAGCGTCTTGTGCCCGGCTGCCAGACTCGACACTCCCACAATATGCACGTCGTTTTCGGCGGCTTGCCGGGCCACTTCGTCGGGCGTCTGAAACAGCGGCCCCATGTCGACATCGAAACCCAGATCAGCAAAGCTGGTCGCGATGATTTTAGCCCCCCGGTCATGCCCATCCTGCCCCATTTTAGCGACCAGAATGCGCGGGCGCCGACCGTCCTGTTCGGCAAACTGATCGCTCAGTTGCCGCGCCAGCCGGAAATTTTCATCGTCCGACACTTCCGCCGAATAGATCCCTGATACCGCCCGAATTGTCGCTTTGTGTCGACCGAATGCCTGCTCCAGGGCATCAGAAATTTCGCCCAGCGTCGCCCGGTGGCGGGCCGCTTCTACCGCCAGTGCCAGTAGATTGGCTGACCCCACAGCAGCTGACCCCTCCCCCAGCCCCTCCCCGTTAGGGAGGGGAGATATAGCACCAGTACATTCACCCCTCCCTAACGGGGCCGGGCCGGGGGTGGGGTTCATAGCCGCCTTCGTCAGTGCCGCCAGTGCCCGCTCAACCTGCACGGGGTCGCGCTCTGCCTTGACCCGCGCCAGCCGATTCAGCTGGGCATCGCGTACGGCTTTATTGTCGACTTCGAGCAGTTCAATATCGGTTTTCGTGTCGGGCTGATAGCGGTTTACTCCTACGATTACGTCTTTTGCACTGTCGATACGGGCCTGTTTGCGGGCGGCTGCCTCTTCGATCCGTAGTTTGGGCAGCCCCGTGTCGATGGCTTTGGTCATACCACCCAGCGCTTCCACTTCCTCGATCAGTGCCCACGCCTTTTCGGCCAGTTGGTTCGTCAGGTAGTCGACGTAGTACGAGCCACCCCAGGGGTCGATAGCGCGGGTAACGTCGGTTTCGTTTTGTAAATACAACTGCGTGTTTCGGGCGATACGGGCCGAAAAATCGGTCGGTAAGGCAATGGCTTCATCGAGCGAATTGGTGTGCAGGCTTTGGGTACCGCCCAGCACAGCCGCCAGCGCTTCAATGGTCGTCCGGGCAACATTGTTGAACGGGTCCTGCTCGGTCAGGCTATAACCGGAGGTTTGGCAGTGCGTCCGTAAAGCCAGCGATTTCGGGTTTTTGGGCGTGAACTGCCCAACGATACGCGCCCAGAGCAGCCGCCCGGCCCGCAGCTTGGCAATCTCCATAAAGTGATTCATGCCGATACCCCAGAAAAACGACAGCCGGGGCGCAAAGTCATCAATACCCATCCCCGCCCGGAGGCCCGTCCGGATGTATTCCAGCCCGTCAGCCAGCGTATAGGCCAGTTCGATATGAGCCGGGGCTCCCGCTTCGTGCATGTGGTAACCGCTGATGCTGATCGAGTTGAAACGCGGCATGTAGCGGCTGGTGTACGCAAAAATATCGCCCACAATCCGCATCGACGGTTCGGGCGGGTAGATGTACGTGTTGCGCACCATGAACTCCTTCAGAATGTCGTTCTGGATAGTGCCCGATAGTTGATCCGGCGATACGCCCTGCTCTTCGGCCGCGACGATATAAAACGCCATCACCGGCAGCACAGCCCCGTTCATGGTCATCGACACCGACATCTGATCGAGCGGAATCTGATCGAACAGAATCTTCATATCCTCGACCGTGTCAATCGCGACACCCGCCTTTCCCACGTCGCCCACTACGCGTGGATGGTCGGAGTCATAGCCCCGGTGCGTGGCCAGATCGAAAGCTACCGATAGCCCCTTCTGCCCAGCGGCCAGGTTACGCCGGTAAAACGCGTTGGATTCTTCAGCGGTTGAAAAGCCCGCGTACTGCCGCACCGTCCAGGGTTGCCGCACGTACATGCTGGCATACGGTCCGCGCAGGTAAGGTGGAATCCCGGCCTGTTCGCCCGCAAATCGGCCTGTTGGCTCAGGCTGTGTTTCCACGGTGATACCCTCCGCCGTAACGAACGGTTTACCCGCTGCTTTAGCGGCACGTGTGACTGGCTTAGCGGGGGAAGCAGATCGGTTAAAGTCGGGTTTCATACTGACTAATGTACGGACAAGCGAACGGTTTTCCGAGCGGGCCCGCCCGGTGAGGCTACGCGGAACGCTGGTAGATAAGTTGCCCCGTCCGCTCTATCTCTCCTTTCAGTTTCTCGTTGGCAATCGTATCCCAATGAATAACGTCGAAGAAGTACGGAATCGGGCTTTCATCATCTAACACATCACGGATATGGCCAACCGTCTGTTGGGTGACCTGCTCGCCAATCAGCGCCAGATCAACGTCGGCACCGGGCCGGTTGACACCTTTCGCTCGCGATCCGTACAGCCATACCTGCTTGATCGTCAGTTCCTGACGAAACAGCCGCAGCATATAATCGAGGTCGGTGTCGCGTAGTCCGTAGTTCATACGTTACTGGTCAGCCATTTATCCAGGTCTGTCAGCAGACTTACATAGGTGGATGATATAGTGGTTAGAATAGACCGGCTTTTGCCCTCATCGTAACTGTGCGTCAGTTCATTCCGGTCCGCAAGCATTTGTAACCACGCATGTCCATCAACCAGTAAACCGTCCTGAATAGCCTGTTTGATAACGACGCGTGGCCCTTTCACGTCGGCATAGCCAGCCTCCTGCGCCAAATAATCGTGTAGCGTTTTCCAGGCCAGTTCAAATGTAAACTCAAATCGCAGGATAGCCCCGTCTTTTTCCAGCTCATTCAACTCTGGATAAGCGGCCAGCCCGGTGGTTAGTTGACCTAACGCCCGCTGAAACGATTCGTGTCGCTCAACCCATCGTTTTGCCATCGTTCATTATCACTAGTTTAAACACAGAGTTACAGAAAGCACAACGACGGTTTCTCATTCCAACGCATACACGTCGATTTTTCGGTCAACGAGAACGGTAGCTGTATTCTCCGTGTCTCCGAGTTGAAAAATTAGTTCTCGAATTCAGCCGCCAGCCGCCGGTCGGGCAGCAGGCTGGTCTGTGCAGCCGATACGACGGCAGCCTGCCCGGCACTCGGCTCATCGAACCGAAACTTGGTGACGCCCACCAGCACCCGCCCCTGCCGAACGGCGTCTACCTTCGCCAGCCACGACCGCTCGATCTGTTCGCCCACCCAACCCGACGACAACCCGGCCAGTAAACCGCCCTGTTTTTCCAGCTCAAGAAACAGCGTCCAGGCCGACTCAGTCAGTTGCTGGGTCAGCGTTTCGACGTAGTACGATCCGGCTGACGGGTCGGCCACTTTATCCAGATAACTCTCCGCCTTCAACAGCACCGACACGTTACGGGCAATGCGTTCGCTGAACGCCGACGGCATTGTCAGCACCGTATCGAACGGGTGAACGGTCAGCACGTCGGCCCCACCGATTACGGCGGCCATCGCTTCGGTCGTGCTCCGGAGCAGATTGGTATTGGGCGTCGCTTTAGCATCGTAAAACGTCGACGTATGGGCGTGGACGTATGGAGCCGGGACGGTGACTAGCTCGTAATGCCCCGCCAGCCGAAACCACAGCACCCGCAACGCCCGGAGTTTGGCGATCTCCGTAAAGTAGCTCGTCCCGACCGACACCGATAGTATCGTTCGGCCCGGCAGTTCGTTTATCGATAGCCCGGCGTCCGTCAGCGCGTCGTACTGATCGACCAGATTGCCGAGCAGAAAAGCCAGTTCCTGACTGGCGGTAGCCCCGGCATTGTGGAACATATGGCTACTGGCACAGACCGTTCTGAACCGTGGTGACCCGGTAGCCAGCCGAATCACATCGGCATAAGTCGTTTGCCAGTTGTCGGGTTGCTGCC
Organism: uncultured Spirosoma sp.; assembly: GCA_964581865.1. Classification (GTDB taxonomy): domain Bacteria; phylum Bacteroidota; class Bacteroidia; order Cytophagales; family Spirosomataceae; genus Spirosoma. The sequence continues at coordinate 153,497 of CAZOQC010000001.1, read as the reverse complement.
CGATGCGGACGTACGCGGCAATCGGGTCGCTCAGCAGCCCGCCCCGCCATTGGTACGGCGCAACGGTTAACAGCGTCTTTACCAGTTCGCCGGGCTTGTCGGTTCTAAAAAAAACGGGCGTTTCGCTTAGTTTGATACCGTTGATCGTGCGCAACACCTGGGCAGAATCAACCGCGTTGGGCAGCGTCAGCACGAGTGCATCGGCCCCGCTGTCGATCAGCTGCCGCAGTCCGGTGCCTGCTTCTCCGCCGTCCGGTGCCACCCGTTCAGGCGCATTGAGCCAGCCCGGTTCGGTCCGCTGGGCTGCCTGGATAGTCGCTAACGGCAGGTCGGTCAGGGAATCGTCGGTGTAGTACGGCTCCAGTGTGAACCCGTCGGGTGTTGCCCAGCGCAGCCCTTCGTCGGCCCGGTCGTCTTTTAATTCCCGGCGAACCTGCTGTTGCCAGTCGCTAAACGTAGCGCGTTGAACCGATTGTGTATTCATACCGTATCGTGACGTCGACAGCCTTCTGATAGTCAGGCTATCAAACCAACTATGCAGCCCAAATCTGATAGCCCGGCAGCTGGCGACTATCGAAGATACGCAAGCTGTGGACAAAGCCGGGTAAAAGTAGTATTTTCTCTTTTCGGGGACAATCCGGCCCGTCCGTATCGCAGGGCAACGGTGGGGTTGCATTATTCAAAGGGATTCGCGTACGGCATTGTCCCAGCCTTTGTTTCGCGGTATTTTCGCCTGAACGATATTGGGGTGAGCCGCCAAGCCGGATATTTCCATACATTTGTCTCCCTTTTTTGCGCCCCATAACGTAACGAATACGCTTTATCTGTGAACGGAACTCCCCAACCCGGCCCGCAACGCGAAGTAACAACGGTCTGGAACCGTTGCCTCGCCGTGATTCGGGATATTATACCGGAGCAGAGTTTCAATACGTGGTTTGAGCCAATCGTTCCGCTGCGGCTCAACGGCAAGATTCTGACCATTCAGGTACCGAGCGAGTTTTTCTACGAATGGCTGGAGGAGAACTTCGTACACGCCCTGCGCCGGGCACTCGACACAGCCATTGGGCGCGAAGGGCAGCTTGAATATTCGATCATCGTCGATAAGGGCAACGAGCAGAATCGCCCGCTGACGGTGAATATGCCTACCACCAAGACGCCCCAGTCGGCCAAGCCCGACAACGTCAGCCCCGACATTCTGAAGAGCCCGTTTCAGCTGAAAGACCTTGATTCGCTCACGCTCGATTCGTACCTCAACCCAATCTACACGTTCGACAACTACATCGAAGGCGATTGCAACCGGCTGGCGCGGTCGGCGGGGTACGCGGTAGCCGAACGGCCGGGCGTTACGTCGTTCAACCCCCTGATGATCTACGGCGGGGTCGGGCTGGGCAAAACGCATCTGGTGCAGGCCATCGGCAACTACATCAAAAACAACAGTCAGAACAAGTTTGTGCTCTACGTCACGTCGGAGAAGTTCACCAACCAGTTTCTCAACGCCGTTCGTTCCGATGGCATTCGTGACTTCACCTCGTTCTACATGCAGGTCGACGTGCTGGTGATCGACGATGTGCAGTTTCTCCAGAAGAAGGAAAAGACGCAGGAGATTTTCTTCCATATTTTCAACCACCTCCACCAGTCGGGCAAGCAGATCATTATGACCTCCGACCGGGCACCCCGCGCCCTCGATGGCCTGGAAGACCGGCTATTGTCGCGCTTCAAATGGGGCCTGTCGGCCGATTTGCAGACGCCCGATCTGGAAACACGGATTGCCATTATCCAGAAAAAGCTACAGGCCGAAGGCATTTACATCGAAGACGCGGTTATCGAATACCTCGCCCACAGCATCAACACCAACGTCCGCGAACTGGAAGGCGTGATTGTGTCACTGATTGCGCAGGCATCGCTCAACCGGCGCGACATCGACCTCGAACTCGCCAGAAATACGCTGCGTAACATCGTGGAAGACTCCGAACGCGAAGTCACCATCGACTCGGTGCAGGAGGTCGTTGCCGATTATTTTGGCGTGACGGTTGCCGATCTGAAAGCCAAAAGCCGCAAGCGTGAGCTGGTACACCCCCGGCAGATCGCTATGTATCTGGCGAAAGAAAAAACCGATCTGTCGCTCAAATCCATCGGCTACCACTTCGGCGGACGCGACCACAGCACTGTTATTCACGCGGTACAGACGATTAGTGATCTGGTCGCCAAACCGTCGGAGACGCGCAACGCGGTCGAGAAACTGCAAGCCCTGTTCAAGTAGCCGCGACGCACCTGTGGCCGCCATCCCGCTTTATCTCCGTCGTTCACAGATCGACACCGATGCCTGGAACGACTGCGTTGCCAACGCTACCAACCCACTGCTCTACGGCTATAGCTGGTACCTCGACGCCGTGCTCCCCGCGCCCGACTGGCAATGGCAGGCACTGGTATTACTGGACGAACAGGGCCGTTACACCGCCGTACTCCCCATCCCGCTGCGCCGGAAAGCCGGGCGGTGGGTTGTTCATCAACCATTGTTCTGCCCGTTCTTAGATCTATTTACCCGCGACGCTCCGTGCGATTCAACGCCGTTTTTGCAGGCCGTTGTCAAACGATTCCGGTACGGCTCCCGATTGGCGCTGCGGGTTCGCCCCACACTGCCGGGCCTGACCGTACAGTCACGCACGACGCACGTGCTCGACCTGTCGGCAGGTTACCAACAAATACTGGCCAACTATACACCCGACCGCAAACTGAATCGTACCCGTGCCCTCCGGCACGACTGGCAGATCACCGACGCGACCGATCCTGAACCGCTACTGGCTTTGTTTCGCCAGCACCACGCCCACACCATCGACGGTGGCGTCGGTGAGTGGGCGTACCCTGTGCTGCGACACCTGATTAGTGAACTGCAAAGCCGGGGCCTGGCAACACTGCGGTATGCCCGACACGACGGGCAGAACGAAGCGGGGATGCTGGTTGCCCACAGCAATGGCCGAGCCATTTACCTGTTTAATGCCGCTTCGGAACGGGGCAGGCAGGGTAACGCCCGGACGCTGCTGCTCGATCAGTTTATTCAGGAGCGAGCCGGGCAAGCGCTTACATTTGACTTTGAAAGTCCCGAAAAACCGTCCATTGCGCAGTTTTACCGCAGCTTTGGTGCCCTCGAAGAACCATACTATTCCATACGCTGGAACCGCCTGACCCGACCCGAACGCTGGCTACGGGCAATCAGGCGCTGGCTACTGAATCAGGCACGTTGACGCCAATAAATAGCATTAGCTGGAGCCGTCAACGGATCGGGTCAAGCGGCCTGGTTAAACTTTTGCCCTTATTTCTCAGTCAATAGACATACGTAAACAAACCATACGCACTCCACGACATATGAAGAAACTGGTTTTATTGCTTGGCATGACAATCAGCATACCCGCTCTTAGCCACGCACAGGGACTGGGTCAGGCCGTTGCCGATGCCATCGGTTCGGTAACGGTAACCAACGAGCAGGTTGCCCAGTATTCAAAGCAGGCCGTTCAGCAAATGGACGCCAAAAACCCGGTCGCTGGCCCGAACGACCCGTATACGCAGCGGCTGAACAACATCATCGGGGCTTATCGCACCATCGACAATATCCCCATCAACTACAAAGTGTACGCCGTGAAGGATGTGAACGCCTTCGCTACCGCCGACGGTAGTGTTCGGGTGTTCAAGGGATTGATGGATCTGATGTCCGACGAGGAAGTGCTGGCCGTGATCGGTCACGAAATTGGCCACGTTGTCAACCAGGATTCGCGCGACGCGATGAAAAGTGCGCTGCGCCGGTCGGCCGTTCGTAATGCGCTGGGCGCGGGATCGGGTACAATCGGTAAACTGTCGCGCTCGCAGCTGGGCGACGTAGCCGATGGCTTTCTGGGGGCTAAATTCAGCCGGGAGCAGGAAAGTCAGGCCGACGATTACAGCTATGATTTTCTGAAGCGTAACGGCAAAAACGTAGTGGCACTGGCTACGTCGTTTGAGAAACTGGCGAAACTCAGCGGGGGCAGTCAGGGCGGTAAAGTAGCCGAACTGATGTCGAGCCACCCCGACAGTAAAGCCCGCTCCGAGCGTATCTACGAACGCGCTCGACGCGACGGCTTGGCCAAATAGCTCGCTCCGTTTGGTCAGTGAATAGCATGGTCGGTCGGGACGTTTTGTCCCGACCATATTTTTTTGGCCGTCCAGTCCTGTGCCGGGGCCGTCCAGAACGGGTCGGTGGCGGGTAGCCCCAGCGGCAAGAAACCGGCAGTACACAGGTATAAGCTTCCGGTCGAGATATAGCTTTCGCCGATAGTGGGCTGATGACCACACAGCCCGATTTGCAGCCAGCCATTTGCGTCGAATGTGCCGGTCGGGTCCATCGTCCGCCGGATCACCGCCGTCATAGCACTGCGCACCTGCGCCGGTGAAAGATCGGCCGGAAGATTTCGTTGCAGGGCGGTTTGCCCCAGTAGCTGAAACGCCCCGCAACGATACGCCAGCGACCGACCGAAAGCCGCAAACGACCCGTCGGGCGCGATCAGCCGCTCCTGCACAGCTGCGTACCGCTGTGCCCGCGTCCGCAATGTCGCCAGCAGTTTTTCGTCTTCCTTCCCCGCGTCGACCAGCGTCTGCACCACGTCGAGCAGCATCGGCTGAATTACGTAGCTGTTGTAGTAATCCCAGTGGAAATCAGGGCCGTCGCCGTAGATACCGTCGCCTTTGTACCAGTTCAGGTGCTCCTTAATGGCGTAATCCATCCGCATCAGATCGCCTGAACCGGTAAATTTGAGCAGGGCGGCTTCAATAATCGCGCTGAACAACAGCCAGTTACTATACACTGGCTTGATCGCCCGGCTGCTCTGCAACGACTGTACCAGTTGCTCTTTGGTGCGGGCAGGCAAAGCGGCCCACAACTGCGTCGGTGCGCGCAACAGCCCGTGCGCCAGAAACGCCGTGTCGACAACCGGTTGCCCGCCTTTGGTAAAATTCATAAAATCGGGCGATGCCGGGTCAACGGCCTGCGCAATACTGTCCCGCGTCAGTTGCTGATACCGCTGTTGCAGGCTGCGTTCGTCGGCGTCGGTGGTGAGTTCCAGCCACGGTGCCAGCCCCGCAACCGACCGGCCAAGGGCTTCCAGATGCGACACCTCCGCCCGACCGGCCTTACCACCCGCCACCGCTTCTATGGGCATTTGAGCGCGTAGCTGCCCCCGGCTCAGTGCGTTCAACACCGGATCGACCGTGCGTAGCAGCGTTTGCCGCCAGTACGTTCGATCATCGACAGTCCTGGTCTGGTTATTGATAGTTGACAGGATATCCGGCAGGGCAGGCAGGGTCGGAAGAAAGCGGGTAAACAGTCGGCGGTTCATTGTATCAAGTGACGTACCGCTGGATAAAGCGTCTTACCGACCTGATTTAACGCTTCGCACCTTTATTCCTAAAATTCCTTAAATCCGGCGGGTAGCCCGTAAGCGTACACATTGGTACGCGCGATCGACCCGTTAAACCGTTATAACGGGTCGTTCAGCGATCTACTAAAAACCTTTCTCCTACCATGCTTACGCCACTGCCTGTTCACCCTTCTGCCACTACCGCTCAATCCCTTTCCACGCTGCTGTCCCAGTCAAACGACGATTTTTACGGGCAACTGCAGACGGTTATGAATACGCTCCCGAACACGCCCGATGCTAAAGCACAGGCTGCCGTTCGGCACATCGCCAATGAAGTGTCAGGGAAGTAGCAACCGCCGGTCAGCGCAGTGACTCGTTGCGCAGGGGCTGCTTTTTCAGCAACTCATAATCGACCGACGAAAACAAGGTTTCCATCGCTTTCAGGTCGACAGGCCGGTGCATATCGCTGCCGATAAAATCAACCCACTCTTTCTTTAGCAGCTGGCGGGCATGAAACTGCGCCCGTTCGCCGTACCGCCCGGCCACCGACATCCAGTTGAGCTGAAACAGGCAACCATTTTCGTGCAGTGTCGTCAGCAGGCTGTTATCCTCGTATAGATACGCGTACCGTTCAGGATGTGCCAATACAGGGGTGTACCCTTTCGTCTGCATCCGAAACAACAGGTCTTCCGTTTGCCGGGGAGCCGCAGCCCAGCCCATCTCCACCAGCACATAGCGTTCAGCACCGAACGTAAGCAGATCATCGTCGTTGACCAGTTCGGGGAAGAACTCATCGAGCATGTACTCAGCAGCAACCTCGACAGTCAGATTGAGCCCGTTATCATCGGCAACAGCCTGTAATTCAGCACGACCCGCCCGTAATTCAGCCGACCGGTTGGGATACCAGTCGCGGCTGACATGGGGCGTGGTGATCACTTTTTCGATGCCCCAGGCGGCTAGTTTCTGCATGCATACCAGCGATTCATCCAGTGAACTAACACCATCATCGACACCGGCAATCAGGTGGGAGTGCATATCGACACGCCAGAAGCAGGCATCCGCCGGTACAGTCGGCGACGCGGACTGCGACGGTGCAATGGCTTGTCGGATCGTTTGCCAAAGGCTCATACGTTATTACCCTATCTGTGTACCTGCCATCGGCAGTACACCACTCATCTCAGCGTTATACGTGGGGCATAACCAGTTCATTTTTAACTGAAACGTGTACGTCGTTCGCCCGACATTAACAGCCCCATACTAGTTCACAAAGAACGGTATCCACCCCCACTTTCCATACATAATTCGTGGGAACTGATTTTCATACGACAAACGGATGTGACGGTTTGACCGTGTACGCGTCAATATACTAAGTCGCCCGCGACTACACCTTTTGTTTACAAGTATCTCTTTTTCATAAGTATAACCTGCCGTTTCTGTATAAATGGGTAAAACTATTTTCGCTTTAACGAGTGTACTATACTTACAGAAAGATACTGAACGTATATAGCTATACGTCCTCTTGATGTAGTTTGACCAGGAATTACTTACAACTAACTGACAATAAATCCTTTACGGGAAAACTATCGCTATGCTCCCTTACCTTACCGTTCACAACAATGGCATGACAACGACGTTTTTACAGACGTCTACGCTTGCTGATGCACGCATGCACCTGATCGCTTTGCTGGAATCGGGTACGGCAAAAGCGAGTGATATGTTGTCAATCGTGGAAATGGCCGAGGATCGGGTCATCTATTACAACACGGTCAACAACAGCCCCGAAACAATTTATCGACTGGCCGGTCTACAGCAGCGAAATACACTGTGGAAGTCGTTGACAAACGCTGTTTACAACGCCATTCATCAGGTTCAGTACGCGATTCGTTGACCAGATGCTCCGATAGGTTCCGATAAGTATGCACTGACATATTAGCTGTGCAGTAGCCATGCTGCCTAGTTCCGTATGTCCGTTCCAACCCGACAGTGTATGGGTCTGCAACGGACATACGTCGTTTACACCCAATGACTTGATTAGGCCACTGGATTGGGCTGAACGGTTCAGAAAAGGCTTGCTGGACGTATAGTTTGCTCATCTATTCGATTAAAGGTGTCTTTGAATGTATATATGTACGGAGGTTTCATCTACTTAGATTTATCGGGCACTATTTTTTTATCATCCGTAAAACTTGGTGTTACCAGGACCCTTAACTCAGTTTATGAGTTCTAATTGCCAGTATATCGCATTCTGGCTACAAACTTGCAGTGGCGATGAGTAAGCATAGTATGTAGCTGGTAGTCCGTTGTTCCTCCCAACGGGTACCCCGATTCCGCCATCTCCCGTATGAAATTACTGGTCGTCAACAAATTACTGATTAACCGTGGCTGGCAGCTAATCGACAAAACAAGTCGGATGAACCTGCTGTCGCCAGACAGTCAGTTACGCGCAGAACGGCTTATCGTTTTGCCTTCTCAAAGCACCGCATCCGTACCCACCGGTACGCTGGAAGCGATTATGCGCCGGGCGGGTCAGATTAAATCAACTCAGCCCTGGCATAGTACCCTGTCTGACAATCAGGTACTGCACCTGACTGTCGAAAAAGCAGGCGATCACGTATGGGCGCGGCTGGACATAAGCGGCCTGCTGCTGGTTGTACGCGGAACGGACATGAGCGGTCTAATCACGCAGGTTCGGGAATCGTTGGCCGAATTACTGGCTGAAACAGTTGGCGATGCCTGCCAGCTCGTTGACTCGTTACGAATCGAAGCCTGTCAGGACATGACGGAAGTCTGGGATCTGCTGCGACAGGTGCGGGGCAGTTACCTGGCCGATAACTCCGGCATCGACCTGGCACTGGTCAACCAGTTTATCGGCGGCACCGCGTTTCCGTCCGCTGAGCAGACGTGCAAGCTACAAAAATCCATTCTGGCGTTGGGTCATCAGTTGCTCCAGTTAGCCAGCTAGAGATCGACCAGGTTGTAGCGCATAGCTTTGATAACCATCCCCACACGCGACCGAACGCACATTTTCTGGAAAACCATCTCTCGGTAACCGTCTACCGTTCGGGGACTCACGCACATCTGATCGGCAATCTCATTGTACGTCAATTCGCTACACGCCATTTTCAGGAATCGATATTCCCGGTTGTTGAGGTCGAAAGCCAGGGCTGGTACACCAGCCTCCCGTGCCGACGGGCTACGCTGCCCATCAACGAAATGAGTTCCTTTAGCCATCAGTTCGTTCAACGCCTGCCCTACCGTAACCATGCCACTTTCCTTGCGTAGGTAGCCACGCGCACCACTACGTATCGCCCGAACCGTATTCTCCTGGTTATCAGACGTGGTCATCGCCAGTACCCGAATCGATGGGTACAGTTTTTGTAACTGATTCATCGTCTCAAACCCATCCATGACAGGCATATTCAGCTCAACGAGTGCAATATCAGGCAGTGGTTTCTGATACAGCTGATTGAGCAGGTCACGGCCGTTCTGCGCCATTATGACAACCTGATAAGGACCGACTGTTTGAATAAAACCGGCCAGTGCTTCAGCGGCTGGGGTGTGACTGTCGGCGATAGCGATGGAAACAGGCATGGATATAGGTCGGTAAAAGGGTTGTAACTCGCTGGAAGGTAGAGCATTGAACCAGTTTCGACAATACCCCTATTTACCCATGCGCTTTCCTTTTATCAACCGGTTTGGTAATCCGTAGCCACACTACTTTCATGGCCTGCCCGGCTGTTGTATACGATCATTTGTTAATCAGTTATAACATTGAAAACCAGTTATTTATACTATGATTCATAAAATATATTTACCCAGGATCAATCTGAATCAGTCTAAACCATCGTAAGTCTGAGCAGTTAGGTCTTCACACAAAAACTACCTGGCACTACAACAATGAAAATTACCAAACTTTTTTTCTCATTAATTACCGTACTGGCGATCAGCCAGGCTTCGTTTGCGCAGGAAAAAACAGTTACGGTCGGTGGCGCACCGATGTATCCGTCGAAAAACATCGTTGAAAACGCTGTTAATTCGAAAGACCACACGACGCTGGTAGCCGCTGTTAAAGCAGCCGGTCTTGTCGAGACGCTATCGGGACCAGGGCCGTTCACGGTGTTTGCGCCAACGAACAAAGCCTTCGATAAACTGCCGAAAGGTACGGTTGAGTCGCTGCTGAAGCCAGAGAATAAGGCGATGCTGACGGGTGTACTGACCTACCACGTGGTACCGGGCAAAGTAAGCGCCGAAGAGCTGATGAACATGATTAAAGACGGCAAAGGCAAAGCATCGCTGAAAACCGTAAATGGTGAGTCGCTGACAGCCATGATGAAAGGCAAGAAAGTCGAATTGATGGATTCCAAAGGCAACACCGCCACGGTAACCATCCCCGACGTAAACCAGTCGAACGGCGTTATTCACGTCATCGACACCGTCCTAATTCCGTAATCGGTATCGGTTCGTTACAAACACAGCAAAGCCCGGCCAGACGGCCGGGCTTTGCTGTGTCTAATCTTTTTTTGTTTCTAAGCGTCGTAGCTCAGCACCGGAGAGAGCCAGCGTTCGAGGTCGGCCTGCGGCATGTCTTTGCGCAGGGCGTAGTCGTGAACCTGATCTTTGTTGATCTTGCCAAGTGCGAAGTACGTCGAGGCTGGGTGCGAGAAGTAAAAGCCGCTGACCGACGAGGCCGGATACATGGCGAAACTCTCCGTTAGTTCGATACCGATCTTGCCCGCGTCGAGCAGGTCGAAGAGGGGGCCTTTTTCGGTATGGTCGGGGCAGGCGGGATAACCCGGCGCGGGCCGGATACCCTGATACTCTTCCTTGACCAGTTGTTCGTTGCTCAATTTTTCGTTGGGTGCGTACGGCCAGAACTCGGTACGAACGCGCTCGTGCATCCGCTCGGCGAAGGCTTCGGCCAGTCGGTCGGCGATGGCTTTGAGCATAATGCTGTTGTAGTCGTCATGGTCGCGTTCGTAGGCTTCCAGCAGCGGCTCAATACCGATACCCGCCGTTACGGCGAAGGCACCGATATAATCTTCTCGACCGCAATCGAGCGGAGCGACGAAATCGGCCAGCGAGTAGTTGGGCAGGCCGGGCGCTTTCTGGTTCTGTTGCCGCAGGAAGTGCAGCACCGTTTTGGTGTCGTAGACCAGTTCACCCGCTCCACTAACCGACGTCTGTACGTCCGACGCCCGCGAGATTTTGTACTGAATATGCTCGTGCGAGCCATGCCGTTCGCAAGGAATTTCGCGACGCTCTTCTTCGTACTCGTGCAGCAGTACGTCGTCGACGGTTGCATTGGCGGGGTAGAAACCGACCACCGCTTTTGCCTTCAGCGACTTGTTTTTGATAACGTCTTTCAGCAGGTTGTTGGCGTCTTCAAACAGTTGCTTCGCTTCCGTACCGACGACTTTATCCTCCAGAATAGCCGGGTATTTGCCGGCCAGTTGCCAAGTTTGGAAGAAGGGTGTCCAGTCGATATAAGGTACCAGTTCGGCGATGTCGTAATCCTCGAAGTAGCGGTTGCCGAGGAACGTCGGTTTAGTTGGCTCGAAGTTGCTCCAGTCGATGGGCGTGCGGTTTTCGCGGGCTTTTTCGATGGTCAGCGTGGCTTTGTCCTGCCGACGGCGGCTGTGGTCTTCCCGCAGCTTGACGTACTCGGCCTTTATGTCGGTAAAGATTTTCTCCTTCGTTCCTTCAGTGTCGCTCACCAGTTTTCCGGCAACGGGTACGCTGCGACTGGCATCGAGCACGTGCACGACCGGGCCCGAATAGTGTGGGTCGATTTTGACGGCCGTGTGCATCCGCGAGGTCGTTGCGCCACCAATGAGCAGGGGCAGCTTGAAGCCCTGCCGTTCCATCTCCTTCGCCACGCCCACCATCTCATCGAGCGAGGGCGTAATCAGGCCGCTCAGACCGATAATGTCGACGTTGTGTTCGCGGGCGGCATCCAGAATTTTCTGGGTCGGCACCATCACGCCGAGGTCGATGATTTCGTAGTTGTTGCAGCCCAGCACGACGCCGACAATGTTTTTACCGATATCGTGGACGTCGCCCTTGACCGTTGCCAGCAGGATTTTCCCCGCCGACGACGAGCCGGTGCCGTTCTTTTCCGCTTCGATAAACGGGGTCAGGTAAGCCACGGCTTTCTTCATCACCCGCGCTGATTTTACGACCTGCGGCAGAAACATTTTCCCTTCGCCGAACAGATCACCCACGACGTTCATGCCGTCCATGAGCGGGCCTTCGATCACGTCGAGCGGGCGGTTTACCTGCTGCCGGATTTCCTCGACGTCCTGATCGATAAAGTCGGTGATGCCTTTGATGAGCGCGTGTTTGAGCCGGTCGCGGACGGGTTCGAGCCGCCAGCTTTCGTCCTGCACAATCACTTTGCCCTTCGCCTTGACGGTTTCAGCAAAATCGACCAGCCGTTCGGTGCCGTCGGGACGGCGGTTGAGCAGCACGTCTTCGCAACGTTCGAGCAAATCTTTCGGGATGCTGTCGTAGACTTCAAGCTGCCCCGCGTTGACGATACCCATGTCCATACCGGCGCGGATGGCGTGGTACAGAAAAGCCGAGTGCATGGCTTCCCGCACGACATCGTTACCCCGGAACGAGAACGAAATATTCGACACGCCCCCGCTCACCTTTGCCAGCGGCAGATTTCCTTTGATCCAGCGCGTGGCATTGATAAAGTCGACGGCGTAGTTGTTGTGCTCTTCGATGCCTGTCGCAACGGTCAGGATGTTGGGGTCGAAGATGATGTCCTGCGGGGCGAAATTGACTTTATCGACCAGAATCCGGTAGGCCCGTTCGCAGATTTCGATGCGCCGTTGGTAGGAGTCAGCCTGACCGGTTTCGTCGAACGCCATCACCACCGCAGCGGCTCCGTAGCGTTTCACCAGCCTGGCCCGTTCGATGAACGCATCTTCGCCTTCTTTCAGCGAAATTGAGTTCACGATGGCCTTGCCCTGCACACATTTCAGCCCCGCTTCAATAACCTCCCACTTCGAGGAATCGACCATGATGGGCACGCGGGCAATGTCGGGCTCCGACGCGATCAGGTTCAGGAACGTGGTCATGGCCTCAACCGAATCGAGCATCCCTTCGTCCATATTAACGTCGATGACCTGCGCGCCCCCTTCGACCTGCCCCCGCGCAATGCTCAGGGCTTCGTCGTAGTTGCCTTCCTTGATAAGCCGGGCAAACTTCTTCGAGCCGGTCACGTTGGTGCGTTCGCCGACGTTGAGGAAGTTGGTTTGCTCGGTGATTTTCAGCGGCTCCAGTCCGCTTAGTTTCTGGTACGGTTCGGGCGTCGGCAGCGACCGGGGCGGGTACTTGGCCGCGACCTCAGCAATGGCTTTGATGTGCGGGGGCGTCGACCCGCAGCAACCGCCGACGATGTTGACAAAACCGTTCTGGATAAAATCTTCGACCTGCTCGGCCATCATTTCGGGCGTCTCGTCGTACTCGCCAAACTCGTTGGGCAAGCCCGCGTTGGGGTAGGCCGACGTGAAGAACGGGGCTTCCTTCGCCAGCGTCTGGATGTACGGACGCATGGGCCGGGCACCCAGCGCGCAGTTCAGTCCGACGCTCAGCAGCGGCAGGTGCGACACCGAGTACAGGAACGCTTCCGTTGTCTGCCCCGACAGTGTCCGGCCACTCGCATCGGTGATGGTGCCTGAGATCATGATCGGCGCGGATGGCTTCCCCTGATCCTGAAAATATTTATCGACCGCGAACAGGGCGGCTTTGGCGTTCAGCGTGTCGAAGATGGTCTCGATCAGCAGCAGGTCGGCCCCGCCGTCGACCAGGCCACGCACCTGTTCGTAATACGCATCGACCAGTTCATCGAACGTGACGGCCCGGTAAGCGGGATTATTGACGTCGGGCGACAGGCTGGCCGTTCGGTTGGTGGGTCCCATCGCGCCGGCTACGTAGCGCGGCTTGTCGGGATTCTGCGCGGTGATGGCGTCGGCTTCGAGTTTGGCAATCCGCGCCGATTCGTAGTTCAGTTCATACACCAGTTCCTCCATGCGGTAATCGGCCATAGCGATGGACGTGCCGCTGAAGGTGTTGGTTTCAATAATGTCGGACCCCGCTTCCAGATACTGCCGGTGTATTTCCCGGATCACGTCTGGGCGTGTCAGCGACAGTAGGTCGTTATTGCCTTTCAGATCGTGCGACCAGTCGGCGAAGCGTGCGCCCCGGTAGTCTTCCTCCGTCAGATTGTACTGCTGAATCATAGACCCCATAGCCCCATCGAGGACGAGGATGCGGTCGCGCAGGTGGTCGTATATAGTTTTCAAGAGAAACCGTGATTTGGTTCGATCAACTGAGTGTGGTACGGAAGCTCAATTATGGATAAAAGAAACAAAGAACATCAGCTGGCGATTAGCTGAGGCCCATTGACAAAGATACGATGGCAAACCGGTTCCGGTTAAAAAGCCTTACTTTTGCAGCAGCGGAAACGGGCCAGCAGAGGTAATAGCCTGGATCGTTTCCGCTTTACGTATCCCTACTCATGCATGAAACTGGCAGCCATTGATATCGGTTCCAACGCGGCCCGGCTCCAAATCTCGACCGTCCTCCACAACGACGATCAGGTTAGTTTTAAAAAGGTCGAGTACGTTCGTTTTCCGCTTCGGCTGGGCCACGACGTTTTTAATTTTGGCGAACTGACGCCCGAAAGTGAGGCCCGTACGGCCAAGCTGATGCAGGTCTACAAGCTGCTGATGGAACTGCATGAAGTAGAGCATTACGTGGCCTGCGCGACGTCGGCTATGCGGGAATCCGACAACGGCCACGACGTAGCCAGGCGTATCGAAGCCCAGACCGGCATCAAAATTCACATCATCGACGGGCAGAAAGAAGCGCAGCTTATCAACAACGTGGTGGTGCAGTCGCTCGACGAACGCCAGTACATTCACATCGACGTGGGCGGGGGCAGTACGGAATTGAACCTGTATCAGAACCGGGAAAAGATCGCATCGAAGTCGTTCAAGATTGGCTCGGTGCGGCTGCTGGAAGGCAAGGAAACCAAAGGGGCGTGGCGTAAAATGCAGGACTGGGTCGAAGAGTATATGGATGCCAGTCAGGAAATAGCCGCCGTCGGGACGGGGGGCAACATCAGCAAGCTGTTCAACATGGCCGCCAAACTCTCCGATGCCACGACGACACTTGACGAGATCGAACGCATCCGTAACTACGTCGCCAGCTTCAATCAGGACGACCGCATCAATAAACTCCGCCTGAACGCCGACCGCGCCGACGTAATCGTTCCAGCCGCCGACATTTACATTTCCGTGATGAAGTGGGCCGGTGCCAGCACGATCATGGTGCCTGATCTGGGCCTGAAAGACGGCATCATGCAGCTTGTCTATGAGCAGGTGTGCAGCCGGAAGAAGAAGTGAGTTTGTAGTTTGTGGTTCGAGGTTTGTGGCAGTCCGATGGGCCGGTTGCTGACGCGAGTATGTAGCCCAGACGTCCACGTCTGATAGCCGTCAGGCTTACTACGCCAAGCGGCAGCTTTTGGGTCGCTATCGCGCCCACCCGGACGTGGACGTCCAGGCTACTCGCACGCCACTAACCACAAACCCACTCACCCCTTCGGTATCAGCTTCGTATACAGGATCGCGCCTTTGGCGTCGATGATCTGAACGAGAAATTTATCGGGCTGGATGGAAAACGTCATAAAGCCGTTGACGCCTTTGTAGAATACGCTCCACGGCATCTGATGGGGCACGTTACTCAGTTCCGAACCCGCCCCCGACAGGAAATGATGCGTCGGTCCGGCGGGTTTGTTGTATTGCAGATCGTGGTCGTGACCGCACAGATACACATCCACCTTAAACTGATTCAGAATCGGTTCCAGCTTACTGCGAACGGGGCCGGTAATGGCTACTCGCTTACCCGCCGTATACAGCGGATGATGCCCGACCACAACACGCCACTGAATAGTCGGATCAGTATCGGCGAGGGTTTCGCGGAGCCAGCGTAGCTGGGCAGTCGTGTCCTGCTTACTCAGTTCGGCGGTCATCTCCGGGTCGTTGTAGTAGCCGTTCTCCAGACCGTTGGTATCCAAAAAAACGAACTGTACTTTCTTGCCGCCCGACAGCTGCTTTTTCATCGTGTAATAGCGGGCGGGCATGTGCCAGCGCCGACTAATCTTGCCGTAGTCGATCTGCGCGTCGACGTTACCGTAGTAGTCGTGGTTGCCCAGAATGGCGTACCAGTCGCGTTGCAGCCACGCATGGTGGTACACCTGCTCGAAGCTGCTTTGCCAGAGTGGGTCCTGCACACTGGCGACACCCTGCGGATAAATATTGTCGCCCGTCGAGATAATAAAACTGCCCCCCAGCCCGGCCATCGCTTTCGCCATTTGCAGGGCTACCTCCCGCTGGTGAAACTCGCCCTGCCGCCCCCAGTCGCCAATGACAGCAAAGTTCAGCGCGTTGTCGAGGGTTTGCAGACCGGGAATAACGCCCAGTTCGTACCCTGCTGCCAGCTGGCCGCTGTAATCCACGGGGCGCTGGGCGTTGGCCTGACAGGCACAGAAAAGAAGAACTAATAGACAGATACGCATCGGAACAGACAGTCAAAACCATGCAAAACTAAGATGGGGCCGTTTTTAGTCACTACCTATTGCATTAAGTCTATGTTACATCCCCCTATCTTTTTCACTTTACATAGACCGTAGTCACTCTTCCCGCAGCCGTGACGCAGTTGTTTTTGGGAAGCGACCAACAGCCATTCGTTAATAGCCAACCTGTTACGAAGCTACTCATCGCGGTACGGGTTTGGCCCAATCCCTGGCGTCGATAACCGACGCCGATGGACTAAACACTGCTATTAAAAACCGCCAGTGGCCGCTACCCGGACGTAACGTAACGTACTAACCGACAACAGCTTTCAGTAAATTTCTTACGCTCGCTTCCTTCTCCCGTTTATTGCCAAAAACTGCCCTCGGCCAATATTATCAAATTTTTAAATATATGCCATTTCCTCTATTACCGCGTCGATAACCGTCAAATTTGTATCCTCTAATCCAAACGACAATGGCAACAAACGTTTACTCGTTTCCGCTACCGCCCAATTTTCATCGATGGACTGTAGTTTGTATTTTACTGGGTTTGCTGGCCTACGCAGCACAGGCGAAAAGCCCGGTTGGCAACCTGTCGACCCGTACTTCGGTAGCCGACGTCACAGTGACCGGGCAGGTAACCGATGAGGCAACGGGCGAAGCCCTCGCCGGATGCAGCGTCGTGGTAAAAGGGTCACAACGCGGTACTACCACCGATGCTAACGGCAACTACCGCATCGCCGTACCAAACGGCACTACAACGCTGGTTTTCGGGTTTATCGGATTCGTATCGCAGGAGGTTGTCGTTGGTAACAGAACGGCGATCAACGTCGGGTTGAAGTCGTCGGCGTCGGAGTTGAATCAGGTCGTTGTCATCGGCTACGGCAGCACGACCAAGCGCGACATGACCGGTTCGATCAAGTCGATCAAGAGCGCCGATTTCAACCGGGGGATCATCAACTCACCGGAGCAACTGATTCAGGGTAAGATCGCGGGCGTCAACGTGACGTCGGCGAGTGGCGAACCGGGCAGCAACCAGACGATCACCATTCGGGGACCGGGCGGTATTCGGTCGGGCAGTACCCCCCTGTTCGTACTCGATGGGTTGCCCCTCGACAACTCCAGCACGGGTGGTGCGACCAACCCGCTCACGTTTCTCAACCCCGGCGACATTGAAAGCATCGACGTGCTGAAAGACGCGTCGGCCACGTCCATTTATGGGGCGCGGGGTGCCAACGGCGTCGTGCTGATTACGACCAAGAAAGGCAAAGCGGGTACGTCGGCACTGACCCTGTCGGCCAGTCTGGGCGTATCGAAACTGGCCCGGCCACTGAACGTATTTTCGGCCAGCGACTACCGCCGGGAAGTGACGGCGCTGGGTGGTGTGCTGGATGACCGGGGCGCATCGACCGACTGGCAACGGGAAGTAACGCGGACGGCAATAACGCAGAACTACAATATTGGCTTCAACGGCGGCTCGCAGAAGCTGACTTATTTTGGGTCGGTGGGCGTGCAGCAGCAACAGGGTATCCTGAAAAACAGCCAGTTAAATCGGTACACGGGTCGTGTAAACGTCAGTCAGCGGATGCTGGAAGACCGCCTGACACTGGACGTGAATCTGAACGCAGCCTATACCGACAATCAGCGGCCACCCATCGGTAGCCTAGTCGGCGGAGCGATTTCAGCCAACCCAACGTATCCTGCCTACGATTCGACGGGTGCCCCGTTCCAGTATCAGGGCGGCACTAACCCACTGATTGCGCTGAAACTGAACAAAGATGTAACGGCTACCACGCGGGTGATCGCCAACATTTCGCCCTCGTTCAAGATCCTGGACAATCTGGTCTACAAACTGAACATCGGCCTGGATTATTCAAATGCGAATCAGGATGTGCAGTCGCTGGCCAATGCCGTACCGCAGCAGGACGGCCGTCTGGACAGTTATTACAACACCAACCGCAACACACTGGTCGAAAACTACTTCACCTACACGCTGAACCGGGGCAGCCATAACCTGACGGCCTTGCTGGGGCATTCGTACCAGAAATTTTTTATTCAGGGTCGCAACTGGAGCATCAACAAATTTCCGATCACGCCCGTCGAGCCCATTTACAATCCCGGTCTGGGGCAGGATCTGACGCTGGCCAACAACCAGCCGGGCGGCTACGCGATTCAGAACGAACTTCAGTCGTTCTTCGGTCGGGCCACGTATAACTTTAAAGACCGGTATCTGCTGACAGCGACGGTACGGGCCGACGGATCAAGCAAATTTGGCTCGAATAATAAGTACGGTATCTTCCCGTCGTTCTCGGCGGGCTGGCGCTTATCGGATGAAAACTTCCTGAAATCGGGGCCGTTTACCGATCTGAAACTGCGCGCGGGCTGGGGACAAACGGGTAACCAGGAAATTCCGGCCAAGATCACGCAGGCACTCTACACGGCGCAGGTATCGGGCACAACCAGCTATCCGCTCAACAACTCGAACAGCTACCCGGCGGGTATTTCGTACACGCGGCTGGCCAACCCCGATATTCAGTGGGAAGTGTCAACGCAATCAGATGTGGGTCTTGATTTTGCCCTTTTCAACGGTGCCCTGTCGGGTTCGGTCGATTACTTCCGCAAGGTGTCGGAAAAGATTCTGCTACAGGTCATCCCCGCCGATCCCGTTCAGCCCGCCAGCACCTACTGGACCAACGTGCCCGACATGCGCATCACCAACCAGGGCCTTGAGCTGGACCTGAACTACCGGTACGCCAGTCAGAGCGGGTTCCGGTTCGACATTGGTGGTAACGTGACGTTCATCAACAACGTCGTGACCAATTCGCCCTACTCGGTCATCACGTCGGGATCGGCCAACGGGTCGGGGCTGACCTCGGCGACCATCAACGGCTACATCAACAACCAGCCGATCGGCACGTTTTTCCTGAAAGAGTTTACCGGCTTCGATGAGAAGGGCATGAGCACCTACCGTGACGTAGACGGCGACGGACTGGTAACCGACAAAGACCGGATTGCCGCCGGCAGCGCGCTACCCACGAAGCAGTTCAACATCAATACCAATCTGGCCTACAAGGGCTTCGATCTGGCAATCAACTTCAACGGTATATCGGGCAACAAGGTCTACGACAACACGGCCAACGCCAGCTTTTACAAGCTGCGGCTGAGCAAGGGGCTGAACACGACGCCCGAAGCGGTGCAGTACTCGCAGGAGTCGATCAACAACTCAGCACCGGTGTCGTCGCGCTTCCTGAAAGACGGCCGGTTTTTTCGGCTCAACAACCTCGCGCTGGGCTACAACCTGAACCCGAAAGCAATTGGCATGAACCGCTGGATCAACAACATCCGGCTGTCGGTGACGGGGCAGAATCTGTTCGTGATTACGCCCTACAACGGCTACGATCCTGAAGTCAACGGCAATCAGGCCATCAACGGCGTTGTCTCGTACGGCATCGATTACCTGGCCTACCCCAAAGCCCGGACGGTTATTGTTGGTTTGAATCTGACGTTCTAAATCAGTTTGTGGTTTGTAGTTCGTGGTTTGTAGTTCCTCCGGCGTCACCATTTGCGCCAGCAACTACAAACCACAAACCACAAACTACGAACCCACAACTATGAAAAAGACACTCCTTTCCATACTCACAGCCGTAGCCCTGACGGGGACGTATAGCTGTACCAATCTGGCCGAAAACGTACTCGACGAAGCATCGGTATCGGGCCTGTCGAATCAGCAGCTGGCCGACGGCAACATTGCCCCGGTCTACGCGTTGCTACCGACCATCTTTCTGCATACCAACTACTTCGCCGTCCAGGAAATCTCGACCGACGAAGCCATTCTGCCCTACCGGGGCGGCACCGACTGGGGTGACAATGGCATCTATCTGGCCCTGCACCAGCACACCACCACCAGCACGGACCCCAACCTGCTGAATACCTGGAACAACCTGGTTCAGAGCCTGTCGCGGTCGGTGTCGGCGATCAATGCGCTGCCAACCATCAAAGACGGAAGTGCGCAGGTGTATCTGGCCGAAGCGCGCGGCATGCGGGCGTACTACAACATGATGCTGCTCGACCTGTTCGGCATTGTGTTCGTAAAAGAAGACCCGCAGAGCACATCGACGGTACTGCGGGGCGAAGCGGGGTACAACTATGTGCTGAGCGAACTGCTGGCCGCTGAACCCAACCTGCAAACGACGGTCGGACCGGGTCGGTTGAGTAAGGGCGCGGCCTGGGGCCTGCTGGCGCGGCTCTACCTGAACGGGGCCGTGTATCGTAATCGCACCGCGACGTCGTTCACGTTCCAGTCGGCCGATATGGACAAGGTAACCGAGTACTGCGACAAGATCATCAACTCCGGGCAGTACAAGCTGGCAAGCGACTATTTCACGATCTTCAACCAGGACAATCATACGAACCCGGAACTGATTTTTGCCGTCGACCAGCGGGCGGAGCTGAACGGGACGAACCGACTGGCGTACTTTTCACTGTCAGGCGATCAGTTCCCGATTCCGGCCTACCCTGCCGCCAACGGCACCGACGGACCGGCGATCACGCCCGACTTTTACCAGAGCTGGGCGCAGGCTTACTCACCGAAAGATCCAACCGTCGACCCGCGTTTTTACCGGCAGAACCTGTCGATTTACACCAACCCGGCTGACTCGTGCGTATCGGCGGCCAACTTCAATATCAACCGGGGTATTCTGCGGGGCCAGCAGTATGGTCTGCTGCGCGTAAACGGTGCGTTTGTCCGTTGCCCGGATGGCAATTATAAGGTAGGGAAGCTCTTCAACGTGACCCGTAACCGCCCGACACTGGCGGTCAATTTCACCGAGCAGGTCAACTACACCGTAGCGGGCAGTGATTACAACACCGGCTACCGGGTCGAGAAGTACGAGTTCAGCAAGAAGTCGACCAGCGGCCGTAACCTGGGCGACGCGGATATTTCGATTATTCGTCTGGCCGACGTGTACCTGATGCGGGCCGAAGCGAAGCTGCGCAAAAGCAACGATGCGGCCGGTGCCCTCGCTGACGTAAACACCGTTCGGGCGGCACGTACGTTCCCGACCGCGCCCCCTGCCCTGACGAGCATGAGCCTCGACCTGCTGTTCCGCGAGCGTGGTTTCGAGCTGTACTGGGAAATGGTGCGCCGGACGGACATGATCCGCTTTGGCAAATACGAAGGCACCTGGACCGAGAAGACCAACACCGACGTACGCAAGCGAATTTTCCCCATCCCGCAAACTGCCATCGATGGAGCCTCGAATATCCCCGGCTACCTGACGCAGAACGAAGGCTACTAGCTTTTCGACAGAATTGATTTTTCGACAGGATTACAGGATTGACAGGATTTCACCACTATGGCAATCCTGTCAATCCTGTAATCCTGTCGACGTTTTTCACCAGTGATGCCCCCTCGTCAGATACATCCGATTCATGGCAGTGACATCGCGCCATAGCCATAAAATCCTGTCCATCCTGTAATCCTGTCAAAACCATTTTCTTGCACTATCCGGCGAAAAATCTGTATCTTCGACGCTCCTCGTTCGCCTGTTTCAACCAGCCAACACCAGAACGAGCCGGTGTATGCAGCGACGATGCGCGGGGCTTTTAATAGGATTGATCGCCCTGCTACCCATGCTGGCGGGGGCGCAGAACCTGGTTCCCAACGGCAGTTTCGAAACCTACCGCAACTGCCCGCATCAGGATAATCTGCTGGCCGAAGCCGTACCCTGGTACAATCCCAACCGCGCCACCCCCGACTTCTACCACCGCTGTTTCGACTTCGGGCAGATGATTCTGCCGCCCCATACCGGGCAGGGGATTGGTCGATTGTTTTTCGATCAGGGCTGGGCCGAATACATGGGCATTCGCCTGACCCAGCCGCTGAAAGCCGATGAATGCTATTACTTCGAGATGTTTGTGGCGACCGATACGCCGGGCAAATACATCACCGAAACCATTGGTGCTTACACGTCGAGCGAACCGGTACTGAACCCCAACTCGACGGAACGGATAAAGGTCAGTCCGCAGGTACTCGACAACACGCCGAAAATCTCGGTGGCCCGCTTGCAGTGGCAGCGCGTCAGCGGAACGATTACGGCGCGGGGGGGCGAACAATACCTGACCATCGGCAGCTTCTACAAGGACCCGCCTTTTCTCGGCTTCTATTACCTGTTTGTCGATGATGTGTCGCTGAGCCGCGTTACGCTCGATCTGGGTAAGGATACAACGCTGTGTAGCCGTAACGACCGCTACGCCTTGAATGCTACCACGCCCGGTGGCATCGACTACCGCTGGAGCGACGGCAGTATCAAACCGACGCTTCAGATTACCAGTCCCGGTAAGTATTCCGTTTCGGTTACCACAGCCTGTAAAATCCTGACCGACTCGATCAACGTTGATTACGCGCTCGACTTTTCGCTGGGCCGTGATACGACGCTCTGTACCGGCCAAAGCCTCGTGTTGACCCCCCCCGACATTGCGGGCGCGACGTACCGCTGGCAGGATGGCTCGCGACAGCGCACGTTTTCGGTCGGGCAACCCGGTAGCTATTCGGTGAGCGTCACGCAGGGCAGCTGCGCCGTACTCGATGCGATTCAGGTTCGCTACGTCCGCCCGCCAACGCTTGATCTTGGCCCCGATCAGGCTCTGTGCGGAACCGAACTATTCACACTCCGACCCACCGTAACCGACGGGCAGTTTCGCTGGCTGGATGGCTTTGCCGAATCCGTGCGGGAGGTCAGCCACTCGGGCGTGTTTCGGGCCACGGTGCAAAACGATTGCGCCACGCTAACCGACTCCGTCAGCATTGACTACAGCGGGTGTGAATGCCTGCTTTACGCGCCCAACAGCTTCTCGCCCAACGACGACGGCCTGAACGACACCTTTCTCACCACCGGCTGTGGCGACATCACGATTCTGTCATTACTGATCGTCAATCGCTGGGGGGAAGTCATTTTTGCAACCGGTCAGGAGCCGTTTCGCTGGGATGGGCGTTTTCAGGGGCAACCCTGCACCACCGGCGAATACGCCTGGACGGTTCGCTACCAGCTTACCCGTAAAAAACAAACGACCCTCGTTGAACAGCACGGCCCACTCCTACTAATCCGGTAGCCGTAGCCTGGACCTCCCGGTCCGGGTGCCCGTCAGGGCAACCTACGCAGCGGTAGCTTTCGAGACTGAAAAGCAGCCGGAAGAAACGTAGCCCGGACCGGTCCAGGCTATGGTATAAATCGCTAAAATACGGCCTGATCGTTGCAGCAAACCGATTACGTACGGAGTCGAAATGACCCGTTTTTACCATGCCGGCCTACGTTATCCAGTCTTACCACAACACCGTTTTACCCAACCTGCCGCCGTTCGGTCAGCCGGGCTTTTTTTTCAACGAACCGGCCCATCTTCAGCAACAGGGCGGCTCATGGCATCAGCTCGTAGCGGTCAATACCGTAACCGGACTGGTCGATGGGCGATGTGCGTTTTTCCGGCGTGGGCAACAGGCCGTCAGCCCACTCGCAGCCCCGTTTGGTTCCGTTGAATGTGCACCGGGCCTGCCCGATGCCGCGCTGTCCAGCCTGATTCGGCACCTTATCGACTCGGCGAAAGCTGCGGGAGCAACCTCGCTAAGGCTCGTCAACCACCCCGACTGTTACGCGCCCGACCAGGCCCACCGACTTTCTCATCAGCTTCACGAGCACGGTTTCAGGACGGCCGCCACGTACGAGAATTCGCATCTGACGATTACAGGTCAGCCGTTTGAGCAGCGCATCAACCCGGCCGAACAGCGTCGTCTTCGTAAATGCCGGGTCGCCGGGTTTCGGTTTACACACGGGTCATCCCCCGATCTAAGTCTTATCACCGCCTTCATTTGCCGGGTACGTCAGCAGCGCAGCCATACGCTGACCATCGAGCCTGACCGGCTCAGCCAGCTTATCCAAACCTTCCCCGACCGCTTTCCTGTTGTTGGCGTCTGGGATGCCGACCAACTGATTGCGCTGGCGATCACGGTACGCATTAGCCCCGACATTCTCTACTATTTCCTGCCCGTTTCCGACCCGGCTTACGACGCGTATAGCCCGATGGTACTGCTGATCGACGGGCTTTGGCAATACTGTCAGCAGCAGCGAATCGGCCTGCTGGACCTGGGGGTTTCGCTCAACGGCGACCGCACGCCCAAGTCCAGCCTGCTGCAGTTCAAGCGCAATCTGGGGGCACAAACCTCGGCCAAGACCGTCTTCGAACGTGCCCTTTGAACTGCCCGCCAACGGGGGGTAGTCCTGCCGTTTTTTCGCTACTTTTGTCGAAAAAGCCCGCGTATCTGGTGGGCAGTAACATGATCGAGCGCGGATTCAAGGCAGTAAATCAATGGGTAGTTGCCCTGCTGGCATCGCTGCTGTCGCTGCTCAAAGTGGCTGTCCGGCTTCAGCATCGCACCCACCTGCCCGCCCCGCGCCGACCCGTCTGCTCGGTGCTGGGTAACGGCCCGTCGCTCAACCAGTCGCTCGCTCTGCACACTGATTTTCTGCGCCAGACCGAACTCGTCTGCGTCAACAACTTCGCCCACTCGCCCGTTTTTGCGCAACTAAAGCCGCAAAACTACGTCCTGTTCGATCCGGCTTACTTCACGTATCAGGGTGGTCCCGACGAGCGGGGCGACATCCGGCAGACCGTAACGGCCTTTGTCGAACAGGTCGACTGGCCGATGACGCTGTACGTGCCGCAGTTTGCCAAAGGGTCGTACCTGCTGCGCCTGCTGGCCGGGAAGAATCCGCACATCGACGTTACGCAGTTCAACTACACCGTAGTCGACGGCTTCCGGTGGCTCACCTACCGGCTCTGCGCCAACGGCTTCGGTATGATGCAGTCGCAGAACGTGATTATCGCCACACTAGCCCTGATGATTAACCGCCGATTCGACACCATCTATCTGTTCGGGGCTGACACCTCCTGGCACGAGCAAATCCGCGTCAGCGACCAGAATCAGCTATTGATGCAGCAGACCCACTTTTACGAAGACGCCAGTAAAGTCGCCCACGTACCGGTGTATTCCGACGCCAGTCAGCAGCAAACCTGGTCGATGGCGTCGCAGTTTCTGTCACTGCACAAAGTCTTTCGCGGCTACGAACGCCTGCGCGACTACGCCCGTTACCGGGGTGTGCAGGTGCTGAACGCCAGCGTAAAAAGCTACATCGACGCCTTTCCCCGCGTCGTTATTTCCCAACCGTCAACGGCCGTCAACACCACGGCTCCCGGCCCTGAATCACAGAATCAGCCGGTTTAATTCGTTCCTTCGTTTATGCTTGATTTGACTAATAAATCCATTCTGATTACGGGCGGCACCGGCTCGTTCGGCAAGAAGTTCGTCGAGATGGTGTACCAGCGGTACCCGAACCTGAAACGACTGGTGATTTACTCCCGCGACGAGTTGAAGCAATTCGAGATGAGCCAGTATTATCCGCAGAGTAAATACAAGTCGATCCGCTTTTTCATCGGCGACGTCCGCGACGCGGACCGACTCCGGCGGGCCTGCGAGGGTATCGATGTCATCATCCACGCGGCAGCGCTCAAGCAGGTTCCGGCGGCAGAATACAACCCGATGGAATGTATCAAAACCAACGTATTCGGGGCGGAGAACGTCATCAACGCGGCTATGGACAACGGCGTACAGCGTGTTGTGGCTCTGTCGACCGATAAAGCCGCTGCGCCGATCAACCTCTACGGAGCCACCAAACTCTGTTCCGACAAGCTGTTTGTGGCCGCCAACAACATGAAAGGCAGCCGTGATCTACGCTTTTCGGTCGTGCGCTACGGCAACGTCATCGGTTCGCGGGGGTCGGTGGTGCCGTTCTTTCTGGACAAGCGCAAAGACGGCGTCCTGCCCATCACCCACCCCGATATGACCCGCTTTAACATCTCGCTCGAAGAAGGCGTCGACATGGTACTGTACGCACTGGAACACGCGTGGGGCGGGGAGATTTACGTACCCAAAATCCCGTCGTACCGCATCACCGACGTGGCGGAAGCTATTGGCCCCAACTGCGAACAAACGCTGGTGGGCATCCGGCCGGGCGAGAAGCTGCACGAGGAAATGATTACCGAAACCGACGCGCTCAACACCATCGAAACGGACAAATACTACGTCATCACGCCCTCAACGCCAATCTGGAGCACCGACGAGTACATGAACGCCTTCAACGGTCGTCAGGTCGAGATGGGCTTCAAATACAACTCCGGCACCAACACCGAGTGGCTAACCGTCGAACAGCTCCGCGACCAGATCCGCCAGCACGTCGACCCTGCTTTCGCGGTGTAGTTTTATTGTAGAGACGCAATACGTTGCGTCTCAGCACGCGTCAGCAACAGTTGTCCGGGGGTAGAGCCATCCGGTGGCAACACCATCCGGATGCTGAGACGCAAAAGGCCGGGACACCGGACCGTTCGCGTCTCTACGATGGACCGAAACGATTATTTCCTGGGTGGAAACCCGAACCGCCAATGCCTGATAAACCAATTCCCTACGGTCGGCAGCACATCACGGACGACGATATCGACGCCGTCAATGCCGTGCTGCGGGGGCCGTTTCTGACGCAGGGCCCGACCATCGGGCAGTTTGAAGCCGCCTTTGCACAGTACGTCGACGCGCCGTACGCGGTCGCCGTTGCCAACGGGACGGCCGCGCTGCACCTGTGCTGCATGGCCCTCGGCGTCGGGCCGGGCACGCGCGTCATCACCACGCCGATTACGTTTTCGGCCTCGGCCAACTGCGTGCGCTACTGCGGGGGGGAAGTCCACTTTGCCGACATCGACCCCGCTACCGCCCTACTCTCCATTGACTCAGTGCGGGCGTTGATTGAGCAGCATCCGGCGGGTTATTTCTCTGGTATCATCCCGGTCGACTTCGCGGGTTACCCCGTGCCGATGGATCAGTTCCGCCAACTGGCCGACGAGCATGGGCTGTGGCTCATCGAAGACAGTTGCCACGCGCCGGGGGGCTATTTCACCGACGCGGCCGGGCAGACGCACCGCTGTGGCGACGGGTCACTAGCCGATCTGGCGATTTTCAGCTTCCACCCCGTCAAGCACATCGCGGCCGGTGAAGGGGGCATGATTACGACCGCCAGCAAACCGCTGTACGATCACCTGCTCCGGCTGCGTACCCACGGCATCACCAACAAACCCGGCGATTTTACCGACCCGTATCCGGGCGAACCGGAGCGCGGGGGCTGGTACATGGAGATGCAGGAACTGGGCTACAACTACCGGCTGACCGATTTTCAGGCCGCGCTGGGCCTAAGTCAGCTGGGCCGGGCCGATACGATGTTTGCCGAGCGAACCACCATTGCCCGGCGCTACGACGACGCATTTGCCGACACGCCCGGTCTCGACCTGATCGTGCCACCAGCCACCGTAGGTCACGCGTACCACCTCTACGTGGTACAGACCGACAACCGGAAAGAACTGTACGATTTTCTGCGAAGCCGCAACATCATGGCGCAGGTGCATTACATCCCGGTGCATCTGATGCCCTACTACCGGCAGTTTGGCTGGAAGCCCGGCGACTTCCCCCACGCCGAACGGTACTATGCCCGCTGCCTGAGCCTACCCATGTTCCCCACCCTCACCCCCGACGAGCAAGCCCACGTGATCGAGTCGGTGCAGGCGTTTTTATCAGGTTTGTAGTTTGTGGTTTGTGGTTAGCTACCGCCAGGCAAACCACAAACCACAAACCACAAACTACAAACCACAAACTTCTTCTCCATGACCCAACAGGAACAATTCTGGGCCGGTGACTTCGGCCAGAGCTATACCGACCGCAACACCCGCGACCGTGCCGAGTGGGACGATTTCTACCGGCAAAACTGGGGGCTGACCAAGACCGAAATGAACGCGGCTTTTCTGGCCGATCTGCCCCGCGACGCCCGCATTCTGGAAGTCGGCTGCAACACAGGCATGCAGTTGCGCGGCTTGCAGGACATGGGCTTTACCAACCTGTACGGCGTCGAGTTGCAGCCCTACGCGGTCGAGAAAGCCAAGCAGCAGACGCAGTACATCAACATCATGCAGGGGTCGGGGTTTGAGTTGCCCTTCCGCGACGGCTTCTTCGATCTGGTGTGTACCAACGGCGTTCTGATTCACATCGCCCCCGACGACCTGCCCCGCATCATGGGCGAAATGGTCCGGTGTAGCCGACGCTACATCTGGGGCTTTGAATACTACAGCCCGTCGCTGACGAGCGTACCCTACCGGGGCAACGAAGGGTTTCTGTGGAAAGCCGACTATGCCGCGCTGTTTCAGCAGCAATCCCCGGAACTAACGCTGGAAAAACAGACGCTGTACCCCTACGTAAATCAGGCAGAGAGCGGCAATCAGGACGTCATGTATCTGTTGCGTAAATCGTAATGACAGCCATCGCTATCATCACGGCGCGGGGCGGCAGCAAACGCATCCCCCGCAAGAACATCCGGCCGTTTCTGGGTCGGCCCATTCTGGCGTACGGCATCGACGCGGCCAAGCAGTCGGGCCTGTTCGATGAGGTGATGGTATCGACCGACGACGACGAAATTGCCGACATCGCCCGGCAGTATGGCGCGTCGGTCCCGTTCCACCGACACGCGCAGACCGCCGACGACTACGCGACAACCGCCGTCGTGCTGACGGAGGTGCTGGATCAGTACGCGCAGGTTGGGCAGTCGTTTGATCTGGCATGTTGCCTGTACCCGACGGCTCCGTTTGTCACCGCCGACCTGCTCAACCGGGCCGTCGCCCTGCTGACCGACCGGCAGTTCGACACGGTGTATCCGGTGCAGCGGTTCAGCTTTGCCGTGCAGCGGGCCATTACGCTCCGCGACGACCGCGTAGCCTGGCTCAATCCCGACTACGCGCTGACCCGGTCGCAGGACCTCGAACCCACCTACCACGACGCCGGGCAGTTCTACGTGTTCCGCCCCGACGTGTTTCAGACAACCGGCAAGCTCATCACTGACAATTCCGGCGGTCTGGAAATTCCCGAACTCCACGCCCATGACATCGACACCGAAGCCGACTGGCAAATCGCCGAGTTCAAGTATAAATTAATGCACAGCCTGTAGCCCAGACGTCTACGTCTGGAGGCTGCGATAGCGGCCAACAAAGCTGCCGCCTGATATAGTTGGCCTGACGGCCTCCAGACGTAGACCCACGCGGTGGCCGGTCTGGGCTACAATCACATCCCTTATGAACCGCATCATTTTCCGCGCCGACGCTAGTTCTCAGATTGGAATGGGCCACGTCATGCGCTGCCTCGCACTGGCCAATATGCTGGGTCCGGCGGTCGAGCTATACATGGCCATTACCGAACCGGAGCCGGTAGTATATGCCCTGCTCGAACAGGCCGGTTTACGGATAATTGAGTTGAATAAAGCCAGCGCGGAAGCTGATTTTCTGGCCCTCATCAACGCCGACGATCAGGTTGTGCTGGATGGGTATTCGTTCGACAGCGCGTTTCAGCAGTCAGTAAAAGCGCGGGCGAAACGGTTGCTGTTTATCGATGATCTGTTGAACGGGCATCAGATAGCCGACGTGATTATCAACCACGCGGGGGGCGTTTCTCCGGCTGATTACGACGCTGATCCGAACACTACGTTCTGTCTGGGGCCGCACTACGCGTTGCTGCGACCACCGTTTCTGAAACCCGACGGCTTTGGGCCAACACCGGCCGATGGTCCGTACTTCGTTAGTCTCGGCGGGGCTGACCCGACCAATTATTCCCTATCGGTAGTACAGGCCATTCAGCAACTCGATTCGAAACAGGCCGTTCGGCTCGTACTGGGACCGCTGTACGCGCATCGGCCAACAATCGACGCTATGCAGGCCAGTATGCCCAATCTAACAGTTCTGGAGAATCTGAGTGCTGACGAGATGGTGACGGAACTTGAGCAGTGCAGTTTAGCCATTACCGCCTGTAGCACGATTGCCTATGAAGTCTGCGCCGTCAACCGCCCGCTGATCGGTATTCTGACCGCCGACAATCAGGACCGTATTGCCCGGTTCCTGAGCGACGAGAAACTCGCGCTATCCGTTCATTTTCCTCACCTGCTCAGCCAACTGGACCCGTCGATTTCGCTGGAAACAATGCTGAAACTGGCCATTCAGTCGATGCAGTTTTCGCCCGAACAGGTCGACGTGTCACTGGCCAATCAGCGTCGTTACTTCGACGGTAAATCCCCGGAGCGGTTCCGGGCGTTATTTACTTGATTGTCTCCGACAGCATCCTTGCTGTCGGGCCGTCAGGCTAAAATAAGACAGTCTGATTAGCCGCTATCGCGGCTCGACAGCTAGAAACTGTCGAAGACAGAAAAACACCATCCCCCATGATCCTCACACACCGCCCCGCCCGGCCTGACGATTCGGCCCTGTACTTCAACTGGGCCAATGACCCGGATACGCGCCAGCAATCGTTCAACAGCAATCCGATTTCGGCCGAAACGCACGCCGACTGGTTTACGCGCAAACTCATCGACGCCGACGCGCTGCTGTTCGTGTTCAAAAATGAAGCGGACACACCCGTCGGGCAGGTGCGGTTTGAGCGAAAAGCCGAAGCCGATATGCCCGACGAAATCATCATTGGCCTGTCTATTGATGCCCGGTTTCGGGGGCAGGGGCTGGCGAGTCAGCTGATCCGGCAGGGGTGCGTAGCCTGCCGTGAACAGTGGGGTGCCGTTACGATTCATGCCTGTATCAAGCCCGACAACCGGGCATCGGTGCGGGCCTTCGAGCGGGCGGGTTTCGCGTTCCTGCACCAGTTAAATCAGAACGGATCGGCTGGTTTGGTGTATAGTTTTATGCCCTGAATACACTATTCTACACAGCCGGGTTTCTACTTATCAGTTCATACACCACTCTATTTACTAACGTATGCGCGTACTTCTCCTTCTCCTGGTAGCTGCTCCGTTTGTGGCCTTTTGCCAGGACCCATCGCCCGACTTGTGGGTAGACAACGGCGACGAAACCCAGATTACCCTGCCAGCCAGCGTGAGCGCCCGCGTATCGATTTCAAAAGGCAACCCGAATGCCAACACGTTCAACGAACTCCTGCGGGTAAGCACTACGCACTCCCCCGCCGACTTTGTTGGGTTCAGAAACGGCACGTTCACTAATAATTTTAACCCTGTTTTACTTGGTTACAACGAGGGTCTGACCACGGCCTCCACCCTGACGATGGCTGGCATGACCAACTACGCCGGTGATATGGGAAACTGGCCCATGATGTTGTTCGACGCCCGGAAGCATACCGATAATACGCTCACAACCGGGGGGGCTGCCATTCAGAACCGACCGCTGTTTGCCTGGCGTAACTACACGACCGTCTACATGCAAATGCTGGCCAACGGCAACATCGGTATTGGCACCCCCACCCCGCAGGCACAACTGCACACGACGGGCTCCGTTCGGTTTAGCGGTTTACCAGCCAGTTCCGCGAACAGCGTACTGATGGCTGATGCGGCTGGTAGTTTAAGCCGGTATGAACTACCTGCGAATACCAAACTGACCTCACTGAGTGGGACGGCGACGGCAAATGCAATCCCCAAACTCAGTGCTGACGGCACGTTGTCGACCAGTCAGCTTGCCGACGACGGAACCGGCGTGGGCATGGGCGGCCCACCTGTAGACGGCGCAAAACTCGCCCTGTACGGCACGATGCGGCTGATGTCGGACGAACGTACCAAGACAAACGTAACCCGGATGACCGGCGCACTTCAGAAAATCAGCAGCCTGAACGGATATTTTTACGACTGGAAAGGTCGGCGGGCTCCGCGCGACGTTGGCTTTCTGGCGCAGGAAGTCGAATCGGTTCTCCCCGAAGCCGTATCCCAGAATGCCGAAGGCGTTAAATTTCTTAATTATAACGGCGTTATTCCATTGCTCACTGAAGCAATCAAGGAGCAGCAGCAGTTGCTCAGACAACAGGGGGAGCTGATAAAACAACTGCAACAGGAAATTGCCAACCTGAAGAAATAAGCCCTGTCAAGGCCACCGCTCCCGCTCAGACTGAACCGCTGAAACCTTTCGGGCGAGTCGGGACGTTGACCCATTTTAGTTTGTACGGAATTTTTTTAGCCTTCTTCCGATGAGCCGAACACAACCCATTCAGGTTGCTCACCATACGATTAGCCCCGGTTCCCGGCCGTTTGTGATTGCGGAAATGTCGGGAAACCACAATCAATCACTCGACCGGGCACTCGAAATTGTCGATGCCGTGGCCGATACCGGTGCGCAGGCACTCAAGCTACAGACCTACACACCCGACACGATTACGTTCAACGGGGGTTCCGAGGAATTCTACATCCGCGACGACAAATCGCTGTGGGCCGATAAAAACCTGTACAAACTCTATCAGGACGCCTACACACCCTGGGAGTGGCACAAACCTATTTTTGAACACGCCCGGAAGCGGGGGCTGATTCCGTTCAGCTCACCCTTCGACATCACCGCCGTCGATTTTCTGGAGTCGCTCGATGTGCCGCTGTACAAGATCGCGTCGTTTGAAAACACCGATCATATTTTGCTCAAGCGGGTCGCGCAGACGGGTAAACCGGTGATTATGAGTACGGGCGTTGCGTCAGTAGCCGATCTGGAGGAATCCGTGCGGGTATTGCGCGAACACGGCTGTACGGAATTGGTCCTGCTGAAATGCACGAGCACCTACCCGGCTACGCCCGAAAGCACCAACCTGCTTACCATCCCGCATATGAGCACGCTGTTCGACGTGCCGGTGGGCCTGTCAGATCACACGATGGGCATTGGCGCGGCCGTAGCAGCCGTGGCACTGGGCGCGGTGGTGCTGGAAAAACACGTTACCCTGCGCCGTGCCGACGGTGGGGTCGATTCCGCCTTTTCGCTCGAACCCGACGAACTGAAAGCCCTCGTCGTGGAAACCGAACGGGCAAAGCTGGCGCTGGGTCACGTCAGCTATACGCTGACGCCCAAAGAGTGCAAAAGTCTGCAATTCAAACGGTCGCTCTACGTCGTGCGCGACATGAAAGCGGGCGACCCGTTCACCCCCGACACCGTCCGCAGCATCCGCCCCGCCAACGGCCTGCACACCCGCTACTACGACACCGTTCTGGGCAGCACCGCCACGCAGGATATCCCGGCAGGTACGGCGCTGGCGTGGGAGATGATAAAGAGCGAAAGAGTGAAAGAGTGAAAGAGCGGTTGTGCCGGAAGGTATTCACTCTTTCACTCTTTCGCTCTTTCGCTCTTTAACCCATGGGTATCATCAAACGGCAGACCATACAGAGTTCGGTGTACACGTATGCGGGCGTGGCAGTGGGCTTCCTGACGCAGGGTCTGTTTTTTCCATACCTGTTCAGCAAAGCCGAAATCGGGTTACTGACGCTACTGGTGTCGCTGGCGCAGGTGCTGACGCAGGCGAGTACGCTGGGGCTGAATAGTGCCGGTGGCCGCTATTTCACGTATTTCCGCGACACCGACCGGCAGCACAACGGCTACCTGCTGATCAGTCTGCTGGTGATGCTGGCCGGGTTTGGCCTGAGTGTACTGGGGCTGTGGCTGGCGCGTCCGCTGGTGCTCGACTATTACGGTGCGACCTCCCCCCTGTTCGTCCGTTACTACTACCTGCTCATCCCGCTGACGCTGTTTACGCTGGTTTTTTCGGTATTCGACAATTACGCCCGGCTGCTTTACGACCCCGTTACGGGTACGCTGCTGCAACAGTTTGTGCTGCGTATTCTGATTCTGCTGTCGGGCGTGCTGTACTGGCTGGGCTGGGTCACGTTCGGGCAATTTCTGACCGTCTGGCTCACGGCTTTTCTGTTGGCGACGGTACTGATGATCGCGACCGTGATCCGCGACGACGCCTTTTTTCTCAGCCGCCGATTTATCTCCGTTACCGCGCAGCTACGCGCCGACATCATCCGCTATTCGGCGTTAAGTCTGGCCACGGCCCTATCGTCGCAGGTTATTCTGGCGATTGATAAAGTAATGATTTCCAACAAGCTGGGGCTGGACGACACGGGCATTTACGGCACGGCGTCGTACTTCGCGGTGGTCATCGCCGTACCGGCCACGGCGCTCTACAAAGTGTCGGGCGCGCTCATCGCCGACTCGTGGAAAACTAACGACCTCGCCAATATCCGGATGATTTACCGCAAAAGCTGCCTGAACCAACTGGTCGCGGGTTGTCTGGTATTCGTAGGTGTGGCGGCCAACCTGCCGGGGCTGTTTCGGTTCCTGCCCGCCGGCTACGACGCCGGTTACTACGTCATTCTCTGGCTGGGGCTGGGCAAATTGCTCGACATGGCAACGGGCGTCAACGGCATGATTCTGTCGACCTCGCGCTACTACGCCTACGATTCGCTGTTTTTCGTTGCCCTGATCTTTATCACCATCGCCGTCAATGGCTGGCTTATTCCACGCTACGGCATTACGGGGGCAGCTGTCGGTGCAGCACTGGCGACGGGTCTGTTCAACCTCGCCCGGACGCTGTTTGTCGGTTTTGCCTTTCAGATGCAGCCGTTTACCTGGCGCAACGGAGCCGTTATCGCGCTGGGACTAGCCGTCTGGTGGGTTGCTGTGCAACTCCCCTACCCCGCCCCAACCGTTCCGATCTGGCAAACACTGCTCGACATGGCCATCCGGTCAGCCCTGATAACCGGCCTGTTCGTCGGGGGCGTCATTGGCCTGAATCTATCGCCCGACGCAACCAGTATGGCCGCAACTGCCTGGCAACGCATCCGCCGGGTTCGCTGAGAACGGTTATCTTTGCGGGGTACCCTCACCCCCGGCCCCTCTCCCAAAACAGGAGAGGGGAGAGTTTTGAGAGTTTTGCCCCCCTCTACCGTTTTGGGAGAGGGGCCGGGGGTGAGGGTATTTCTACATATGCGCCAACTACTCATCAATCTGTTCGGTCTCGACCGGCTGTATAAAATTCGCAAGTCGCGGGTAGTCAACTACCTGCCCAAGCTTCGGCAGGCTACCCGCGCCTACAACTACCGCTACGGGCAAATTCTGCGCTGGAGCCTCGACTCGAAGGAAGATACCAACTACACCTACGCCCTCACCGACGACAGCCTGCTTTATCTGGCTCATACCGTCGCGGTGGTGTCGGGGGTGTCGCCCAAAACGGTACAGGGCTATTTCCGCGAAGTGCAGACCGACGACGCCCTGCGCGACTACGTGCTGGAAAAAACCCGGTCGTCGTCGTATCGGCGCGTGGCCGACCTGCGTGTGGAGTTCGGCCGGCGGCTGGGCTGGTACGCCCTGGTGCGAATCATGAAGCCGGGCGTTGTGATCGAAACGGGCGTCGACAAGGGGCTGGGCGCGGTACTGCTTTGCTCGGCACTGCTGCGGAATCGGGCCGAAGGATCGCCGGGGCGCTACTACGGCACCGACATCGCCCCCAAAGCGGGCTACCTGCTCGATGGCATCTATAAGGAGGTTGGGGAGGTGCTGTATGGCGATTCGATCACGAGTCTGAAAGCCTTCGACCAGCCCATCGACCTGTTCATCAACGACAGCGATCACTCAGCCACTTACGAGCTAGAAGAATACAAAGTCGTATTACCGAAACTAACGCCCACCGGGGTACTGCTCAGCGACAACGCGCACGTAGCCAGTTCGTTAGCGCAGCTCTCGCTGGACGTCGGTCGTAAGTTTATCTATTACCCCGAAGTGCCGAAAGACCACTGGTACCCCGGCGCGGGCATCGGCTTTTCGTTTTTATGACGAGTTTGTAGTTTGTGCGGTTCCCCGCCGGGATTTGTTGTCTTGGTTCTTCCAGCGTCAGCTAACTACAAACCACAAACCACAAACCAATTCATGTGGCTCTTTAAATACCTGTTTACGAACCTCTACCGGGCGGTGCAGACGCCGAACGGCCGGCGGCTGCTGTGGTTGTTTTTCCGCTACGCCGGGCGGCCGCGCCATCAGTCGGGGCCGATTCCGTTTATCAATTACCGCTTTCAGGTGCCCGATGCCCTGTCGTTTGTCTGGCAGTTCAAGGAAATCTTCGCCGACGAATCGTACCGGTTCGACACCACGGCCGCGCACCCGGTCATTCTCGACTGTGGGGCCAACATCGGCACCAGCCTGGCCTATTTCCGGCAGACCTACCCCACCGCCCGGATTCTGGCCTTTGAAGCTGACCCAGCCATCGGCGAGGTGCTGGCGAAAAACCTGCGCGACAACAACATCCCTGACATTGAGATCATCAACAAAGCCGTCTGGACCGACGAAAACGGGCTAGACTTTGGAACGGGGGAGGCTGATGCCGCGTCGATGTTTTCGGACATGGGGCGTCGGCGCGTTCCGTCGGTGCGGTTGCGCGACTACCTGCTGCGCGAACCCCGTATCGACATGCTCAAGATCGACATCGAAGGGGCCGAAACCGCCGTGCTGACCGACTGCCGCGATGCGCTGACCCACGTGCAGAACCTGTTCGTCGAATTTCACGCCTACATCGGCCATCCGCAGACGCTCGGAGCGGTCATTCAGGTGCTCGAAACGGCCGGTTTTCGGTATTACGTCGATAGCAATCAGGGGCGGGTGAGGCCGCTGGTCAACCACCGGTACCGGGGCAACGACATCATGGATTTACAGCTTAACATCTTTGCGTACCGCCCGTGAACGTCGTCCACCTGAGCACCTACCACCTGTCGGGGGGGGCGGGCGTGGCGGCCACGCGCCTGCACCGGGCCATGCTGGCGCAGGGTGTCGCGTCGACGCTGCTGGTGGGTATCCCGAACCGGCTCGAACGGCATCAGCCGGAAGACGGGGTGCTTTATCTGGCGAATAATTTTCTGGCCGAACAAACGGCGTTCGGGCGGTTCGTGGCCGAACGGCTGTATTTTCTGCCTTACGAACGAAGTCCGGCGGTGCGGTTCGGCTTTTCTCCGGCCGCATTTGGCGCGAACCTGACCTTTCATCCCGCCATTCAACAGGCCGACGTGCTGCATCTGCACTGGATCAACTTCGGTTTTCTGTCGATAGCCGGGCTTCGGGCATTGTTCGCGCTCGGCAAACCCGTCGTCTGGACCATTCACGATCAGTGGGCGTTTACAGGCGGTTGTCATTACAGCCGCACCTGCCCGCACTACCAGACGCATTGCTATAACTGCCCGTACCTGAAAAAACCGGGCGACCGCGACCTGTCGTACCGGCTGTTCGAACAGAAGAAAAGCCTGTTTGCGCAGCATGTACCGCATTTTGTACCGCCGAGTCAGTGGCTGGGCGACGACCTGCGCCGAAGTACGCTGCTGCGCGATGCGCCCATGACGGTCATTCCCAACACCATCGATCAGGCCCTGTTCTGCCCCGTCGACCGCGCCGACGCCAACACCCGGCTCGACCTGCCCGACACAACAACGAAGCGGATTCTGTTTGGCAGTGCCAGCGTCACCGACGAGCGGAAAGGCTTTCGTTACCTGGCCGACGCCCTGCAACTGGTGAAGCAGACTCACCCGGAGCTATCGCTTGAGCTGCTGGTGTTCGGCAAAGGCAAAACGTATCTGTTCAACGAAATTCCGTACATGGTGCGCCATCTGGGTATTCTGCGCGACACCGACGACATCGTGGCCGCTTACAATGCCGCCGACGCGCTGATTGTGCCGTCGCTGGAAGACAACCTGCCCAACACGATCATGGAGGCCCTCGCCTGCGGTACGCCCGTTGTCGGATTTCGCACCGGCGGCATCCCCGAAATGATCGTCCCCGGCCAAACCGGTTACCTCGCAAACGTTGCCGACACCACTGACCTCACCGACGCCATCACCCGGCTGCTCACGCACCAAAACCCGATCACCCTGCGCCAGAACGCCCGCCACTTCGCCGAAACGTACTATGCGGAGGGGGTAGTGGTAAGGCAGTATGTAGACCTTTACTTAAAGAGCGAAAGAGTGAAAGAGTGAAAGAGCGACCGTCCGGCGCCATCGCTCTTTCACTCTTTCACTCTTTCGCTCTTTAAATTATGCCCTCCCTCACCATCGTCAATCGTCACTATCCGCCGAATCCGGGCATTACCGGGGAGTCGGCCTGGGATTTGGCGCGGTATCTGATCGACCGGCACGGCATCGACGTTGTGGTCGTGCATATCGAGCGCACCTATGACGGCGGGGGAGCGATCCGGCAGCCGGTGGGCGAAACGCACGGCGTCAAAACGGTGTATGCGGGGAAGAACGGCCTGCTCAAACTCATCGCGGGCCTGCTCGACGGCTTTCTGCTCATCCGCCGGGCCCTGAAAGTCCGGCGGGGGCCGCTGCTGATTATGACGAGTCCGCCGATGCTGCCGTTCTGGGCGTCGCTGCTGCTCTGGCGCACGCCCTACTGGCTCTGGTCGATGGATCTGTTTCCCGAAGGCTTCGCGGCTGAAGGTAAGGTCAGCCCGACGAATGCGCTGTACAAATGGGTCATTCGGCAGACGTACCGCAACGCACCACAGCACCTGATCGCGCTGGGCCCCCGGCAGGCCGAGCACGTCCGACAGCAGTACGGCAAAGCGATTCCGACTACAATTCTGCCCTGTGGCGTGCTGATGCATCAGGAACGCGACCCCATCTGCCCGCCCTGGCGCAACCCAACCGACGGGCTGATTTACCTCGGCTACGCGGGTAACGTCGGGCAGGCGCACTCGGCGGGTTTTCTGGAAAGCATCATCCGCCACCTCGACCCGACCCGCTTCCGGCTGGTACTTGCGCTGTATGGCACCAAGGCCGAACAGGTACTACAAGCGGCCAATGGCAAAGCCGGAATCATCCGGTTACCCAACATCCCACGCAGTCAGTTGCATTATCTCGACGTCCAGCTGGTGAGCCTGCTGCCCGAATGGACACACATCGCCGTGCCATCGAAAGCGATGAGCGCGGTGGGTTCCGGTTCGCCCGTCCTGTTCTGCGGCAGCCCCGACAGTGATAGCTACGTGCTGCTACAACCGGCCGCTTCCCTGGTCGATATCAGCCAACCCATCGACCCGGCGGTGGCTGCTTTCCTCGCTAACCTGACGCCCGAATGGGTTGTTGCCGGGAAACAGGTGGCCGGGCGGGTAGCAGCCGGGTTACAACAGCAGGTAAAAACGGCCTATGTGGAGCTGGCAGATCTGGTTCGGGCAGACAGCTCTTCAGACTGAGACAAACGCCCGAATACGGTGTGGTCATTACGAATTTTTTAAATTTTTGCGGAAAAGGAGTGATAAGTAGGGCTCTTATGCTTTTTCCAGAAGAATGACCATAAATTTGGCTCTGAAACCTACCCTTTACCGCCTTTTTGTCCTTTTTCTGCTAAAATTTAGTCTTTAACCTATGAAACGAATAGCTGTGTTTACCTCGGGTGGCGACGCACCGGGTATGAACGCCTGCATCCGGGCAGTTGTCCGGGGAGCGGTCTACCACGGTCTCGAAGTATTCGGGATTCGCCGGGGGTACAGCGGGATGATAAATGGGGACATATTTCAGATGACATCGCACTCGGTGAGCAACATCGTACAGCGCGGAGGCACCATCCTGAAATCAGCCCGCAGTAAAGAATTCATGACGCCGGAAGGCAGGGCCAAAGCAGCTGAACAACTGCAAAAGTTCGGCATCGAAGGGCTGGTCGCTATCGGCGGCAACGGTACGTTTACGGGGGCGACGCTGTTCTTCGACGAATACGGCATCCCAACTGTTGGCGCACCCGGCACCATCGACAACGACCTGTACGGAACCGACCATACCATCGGTTTCGATACGGCGGTCAATACCGCCCTGGAAGCCATCGACAAAATCCGCGATACCGCCGACTCCCACGACCGAATCTTCTTTATCGAAGTGATGGGCCGCGACTCAGGCTACATCGCCATTCAGTCGGGTATTGCGGGCGGGGCCGAAATGGTGATGGTACCCGAAGTATTGACGCCGATTTCGGAAGTGGTCGAAACGCTCAAAGCAGGTTGGAGCCGTCAGAAATCGTCGTCCATCGTGGTCATTGCCGAAGGCGAAGAAGCTGGTATCGCGACTCAGGTCGCCGAGAAAATTCGGGCGCAGGTCGAACCTAAAGTCGACATGCGCGTCACAACGCTGGGTCACATTCAACGGGGCGGAATCCCTACAGCCTACGACCGTATTCTGGCCAGCCGACTCGGCCTGGGCGCGCTGGAAGGCCTGATGAACGGAGAAAAAAACGTAATGGCGGGTATCGTCAACAACGAACTCGTTTACACGCCTTTCCGCGACACGATTCGCCTGCCCAAACCCATCAGCGAAGACTTACTTCGCATGGTGAAGATACTCAGTGTATAAAGAGTGAAAGAGCGAATGAGTGAAAGAGCGATCGTGCTGGACAATCGCTCTTTCACTCATTCGCTCTTTCACTCTTTAAATATACCCCGCTCCCCAGTACACCACATAGCCCACGATTTCCCGGATCAGGTGATAGCCGTCGAGGAAAGCGGTTTCGTTGGGAAAGAGCCACTCGCCTACGGCAAACGAGCGGGGAGCCTGCCGGAAACCACCGGGGTATGGCAGCACGTCGACCCCCGCTTTCTGAAAGCACCTCACCGCCCGACGCATATGCGGGGCCGAGGTGACCAGTACACAGCGGTTCGTATGGAACTGCCGACGCAGCACCCGGCCGGAAAACAGCGCATTCTGCCGCGTATTTCGCGAGGTATTCTCCAGCCAAACATCGGCGGGCCGAACCCCGGCCAGAATCAGAAACTTAGCCCCCTCATGCCCTTCGTCGGTGACGGGTGACGGGCCAAGGGGTAAACTGCCACTGCCCCCACTAATCAGAATTTTCCGGACCACACCCCGCCTGTACAGGTACAGTGCCTGGGCCAGCCGGTCAGATTCCGAGCCCAGCGACGGGTGCCCATCCCCCATGTCGATATGGCTGTTGGTCGTACCACCCGTCAGCACGACGGCGACAGAGCGGGTACTGTCGGGGCGGGGCAGTGCCGACGGCGGGTACTCCCACCACCGCGCCAGCTCGTTTGTCAGCAGGGAATTACCCAGCAGCCAGAACAGGCCGATAGCCAGCCCGATGCGCCAGCGACGACGGATGGGGTTGCGGGTAAAGAACGCCCATACCATCGCGGCAAACAACCAGCCTGCCGGGGTAAGCAGGTAATTGAGCGTCTTAGAAAAGAAGAAAAACATAGACTACTACGGGGGGCATAGACGTTGTAACGATGCTGATGATGGGCACAAAACCCGTAAATTTGACTGTTCAGCCATGAAGATATAGCTCCACTCGTTTATGAACCAACTCTTGTTAACTGTACTCCTGACAATAGCCTCAGCCATGAGCCTGCTGGCGCAGTCGGCACCGGCAACCGGCGGGGCAGCCTACACCATCAACGGGCAAATTCGTGGGGTGTCCGACACGACCTGCGTGCTGGCCCATTACTACGGCACGACGCAATATATTCCTAAAGACACCGCCCGTACCGACCACGACGGTCGTCTGGTACTTACCGGCACCAAACCCCTGCCGGAAGGACTATACCTGCTCGTGACGCCTAAAAACGGGTACATCGAATTTCTGATCGACAGCGACCAGACCTTCTCGTTTGCCACCGATACAGGTAGCGTAGTGAAGAACATGAAAATCACCGGCTCGAAAGAAAACGAGCTGTTCTACGGCTATCAGCAGAGTTTGAATAAACTGTACGAAGAAGCCAGCGTCCTGAACAAACAGAAGAAAGCGGGCGATGCAACTGCCAATGCTGACGTCGACAAAAAAATGGCTCTACTGCAAAAGCAGGCGCAGGCCGAACGCGACCAGCTTTTTACGGCGAACAAGAACGCATTCGCGGTCAAAATTATCAAAGCTGCCAGTGAACCCGAAGTGCCCACCGCCCCCAAAGCTTCCAACGGTCGGCCCGATTCGGTATGGGTATTCAACTACTTCAAAAAGCACTTCTGGGACGATTACGATTTTTCCGACGAACGGTTTATCCGTACCAATATTCTGCAACGCAAGCTGGACCGTTATATCAAGGAATTGACCGTCCAGAACGCTGACTCACTGGTCAAGGAAGCCGACTATGTAGTTGGCAAGGCGCAGGCGGGCAAGAACAAAGACGTTGTTTCGTACGTAATTTATTACATCACCAGCCAGTACGAACGACCCAAAATTCTGGGCACCGACGGGCTGTTCGTACATATGTTCGAGACGTACTACAAGACGGGAATCATGACCGTGTCGGACAGTTCGACGCTGAAAAGCATCGGTGAGCGCGTCGCTACGCTAAAGCCGCTGCTGGTGGGTAAAACGCTGCCCGCACCCGTCGTGAGCGACACCCTGAAGCGGCCCATCAACTTCCAGAACATCCGGGCCGATTACACGGTCGTGTATTTTTATGACCCGCACTGTGGTCACTGTCGCGAGAGCGCGCCCGGCCTGAAAAAGTTTACGGACGCCAACAAAGGCAAAGGCGTCGAAGTCGTTGCCATTGCGATCGAGCAGACGCCCGAAGAATGGAAGAAATTCATTCGGGAATTTAAGCTGGGCAATGCGATCAACGGCTACGACTATAAGCACCAGACCGACTTCCGCACCCGCTTCGACGTCTGGCAAACGCCAACCGTATACGTGCTCGACAAGCAGAAGAAAATCATCGCCCGTCGGCTACCGCCCGAACAATTGGAAGATTTCGTGCAGTTCTACAGAAAGCAGCAAATAGCCACGGCGAAAGCATCAGCGAAGAAATAGGTTTTCAACACGGAGGCACGGAGAGGGCCACGGAGGTCACAGAGTTTTTCTCTATGTTCTCCGTGGCCCTCTCCGTGCCTCCGTGTTGAAAATTACTTCATTTTCGTCCGCTTCACCAGATACGCCGTCAGAATTTGCTCGAAGCCCTGCGCGATGTCGGCTTCGATGAAATCGATTTTGTATTGTCCACAGCGCATCCGTAGTTCCTGAAACTGCTGTTTTACGGCCTGCTGATACGACGCCCGCACCTGCCCCGGCTGTAACTTGACTTTTTCTCCCGTTTCGAGGTCGATAAATTCATAAGGCCGCTCATCGAACGCGAACTCCTCTTCCGTTTTCTTATCGGTGACGTGGAACAGCAGTACTTCGTGCAGATTGTGACGCAGGTGCTGCAGGGAAGAAAACAGCGCGTCGCTTTTCGATACATTCTCGAACATATCGCTGAAAATGATCACCAGTGACCGCTTGTTGATTTTCTCCGCCAGTTGGTGAATCACATCCGCAGCCGAGGTGCGACGTAGCGGTTTCGGCTGTTGCATGAGCAGGTCGAGCTGCGTGAAAAGCTTGTGAATATGCGAGGGCGTCGACTTCGTAGGCGTCTGTACATCGACCGTGTCGGCAAAAGTCGTCAGACTGACGGCGTCTTTCTGACGCTGGAGCATATACGCCAGACAGGCAGCGGCCATCACGCTGAACGTCATCTTGCCGTAGTTGGCTTCGGGGTAGTACATCGACGACGACGTATCGATCAGGAGGTGGCAGCGCAGGTTGGTTTCCTCCTCGTAGCGTTTGACAAACAGCTTCTCCGTCTTGCCAAACACTTTCCAGTCGATATGCCGGGTCGTTTCGCCGGTGTTGTACAACCGGTGTTCGGCGAATTCAACCGAGAACCCATGAAACGGGGATTTGTGCAGGCCCGTGATGAAGCCTTCGACCATCTGCCGGGCCAGAAATTCGACGTTGCCGAACTCACGAACCTGCCCAAGATTAAGGGATTGTTTCATTGAGGTAAGGTACGCAAAAGCACGTACCTATCCTACCAACGGTGCCAGACGCGACCGTGGTATTCAGGGCTACAAATCGACGGTGGCTTACAGCGCAGGCTGCATCAGCGACTGATTCACATCGGGCATGGTCAGTACCGACACCAGCTCGTTGACGCGGCTCTTGTCGAGCACACGCAGCGTAACGCTGGTGACGCCTTTGCCCATCAGGCCAATTGCTTCGGCGGCTGCGTGCGACAGATCAACAATATGTCCTTTGGTAAATGGCCCCCGGTCATTGACACGCACGATAACCGATCTCATCGTTTTCAGATTGGTTACTTCAATCAGCGTATTGAGGGGGAGTGAACGGTGAGCAGCCGTGAAGGCTTTGAGGTTGACACGCTCACCAAAAGCGGTCATGCGACCCGCAAATTTCGACGCGTAATAGGTTGCTTTTCCCTTCTGGGCAGGTCCGGCCGGCTTGACTGCCGACTTAATGCCACCTACGAAGAGCAGCAACGACACGAGTAAATTCATTCGACTTTTGGTTAAGGTTACGGACTGACCAGTTGCCGAAAAACGATGGCTGCGTGGGCGAAATCTCCAAAAAGTACAACTCCTGTAAAACAAAGATAGGCCGACTATGCCTTATAACCAAGGATTTAGGTAATAAACCGTAGAACTGGCTCTACAACTACGCGGAATTGTGTACCTGTTTTTCCACAAAAACAGCCCTGTTTTTTTTATTATGGCCTGATTCCACGTACTTTAGGCCCACTAAGTTGCTAATCAAAGTAAACCTGTGGAGGATCGGGATCGGGAGAAAATCTACTCAAAACGCGTACGGGCGGGC
The DNA here is from genome assembly GCA_964581865.1 of uncultured Spirosoma sp. Taxonomy (GTDB): domain Bacteria; phylum Bacteroidota; class Bacteroidia; order Cytophagales; family Spirosomataceae; genus Spirosoma. The sequence continues at coordinate 109,013 of CAZOQC010000001.1, read as the reverse complement.
AAGCGGACGTACTTCTTCGACGTAAAAGCGACGCGGTCAAACGACTATTTCCTGACCATTACCGAAAGTCGTCGGCAGGGGCAGGGCGAAAGCTACACCTACGAAAAACAGAAATTGTTTTTGTACAAGGAAGACTTCGACAAGTTTCTGGAAGCGCTCCAGGAAACGCTTTGCCACGTTAAGGAAGAGCTAATGCCCGAGGTCGATTTTTCTCAGTTTGCCCAGCGCGACCGCGAACAGCCCGATGACTTCGCCAGCGAGTTGAAGTGGGAGTGAGATCTATCAGACACGCACCACAGTTACACCCCAGCCAACAATCACCAGCCCTCGACCGTATCGACGGCTTTTTTTACGCCACGCCGTTGCGGTTGTCCGCGTGTATAGGTGTAATTTTGTGGAAAAATTAAAGAGCGAAAGACTGAAAGAGTGAAAGAGCGACTGGCTGACGCCGGTGTAATCGCTCTTTATCTCTTTCGCTCTTTCGCCCATTCATAGCATGGGTCTACAATGTGGAATCGTGGGTTTGCCAAACGTGGGTAAATCGACACTGTTTAATGCAATCTCGAGCGGAAAAGCCGAAGCGGCCAACTACCCGTTCTGTACGATAGAGCCAAACGTGGGCGTCGTGACGGTGCCCGACGAACGGCTCGATACGCTGGAAGGACTGGTGAAACCCCAGAAAGTGGTACCGACCATTATCGAGTTTGTCGACATTGCCGGACTGGTGAAAGGCGCGAGTCAGGGTGCCGGGCTGGGCAACAAGTTTCTGGCCAACATCCGGGAAGTCGACGCCATCGTACACGTCATTCGCTGCTTCGAGGATGACAATATCGTCCACGTCGAAGGTAAGGTCAACCCGGTATCGGACAAGGAGATTATCGACGCGGAGCTACAGTTGAAAGACCTTGAAGCGGTCGATAAAAAGATTCAGCGGATTGCGAAAGCGGCTCAGGTGGGCGACGCCAAAGCAAAAGCCGAACTGGAGATTCTGAAACGCTATAAAACGACCCTCGAAGCGGGGAAAAGTGCCCGTACCCTCAACGCGACGCCCGACGAGCTGGAAGCCATCAGCGACATTGCGCTGCTGACGGTGAAGCCCGTGATCTACGTGGCCAACGTCGATGAAGGATCGCTGCCCGACGGCAACGCGTATTCCGATGCCCTGCGCGAGGCCGTGAAAGACGAAGGAGCCGACGTTATTGTGATTAGCGCCGGTATCGAGTCGCAGATTGCCGAGATGGAAGACCCGGAAGAACGTGAACTGTTTCTGGGTGAATACGGCCTGACCGAATCGGGCCTAAGCAAACTCATCAAGGCGTCGTACAAACTGCTGGGCCTGATTACGTACTTCACGGCCGGTGTCAAGGAAGTGCGGGCCTGGACGATTCTCCGGGGCTGGAAAGCACCGCAGGCGGCCGGCGTTATTCACTCCGATTTTGAGAAAAAATTCATCCGGGCGCAGGTAATCAAACTCCCCGACTTTGAGCAGTTCAAAACGGAAGTAGCGGTTCGCGAAGCCGGTAAGCTATCGGTAGAGGGCAAAGAATACGTCGTGCAGGATGGCGATATTATGGAATTCCTGCACAGCGCGTAAATCAGTTTTCAGTAGCTGACACTTTTTTGTAGCCCAGACCTCCCGGTCTGGTGGCCGATAGGCCAACTACGCAAAGCGGCAGCTTTTTGGGCCTGACGGCCACCGGACGTAGACGTCTGGGCTACAACGTAAAACGCCCTGTCTGACTACCAGACAGGGCGTTTTGGTTTTGGCTTTTGCCACCTTACTCAATCGTTTTCACATTGTCGCTGGGGTGGCGGTCGATAAGCAGGTTCAGCGGGTCGATACCGGCGCGGTCGGGTTTCTGGTCGACGCGGACGGTGATCGTCTGTTTCGGCTTCGTGATGTGGTGCCGCTGGTAATAAAGTAGCTTCTCCGTGTTGCTGCCCTTGGCTTTCGGCGCGTACACCCCTACCCACATCCACTCGTTGAGCGGGCGGGGCGTTTCATTGCCCAAACTGTCGGCGCGTACCTTTTCAGCCGAAACGGTCATCGTTACGTCGTACTGCTTACCTACGGGTTTGACGGCGACTTTATCCGTTTTGAGTTCGTAGAGCGTGATGGCGTTGACCCAGTCATCGAGCAGCCCGCGCAGGCTATCGGGTGTTACGGCCCGGAGTTCGGCGGTCAGGTCGGCGGCAGTGGGGTAGATACCCGTTTTGGCTACCTGCGACACATTCCACTTGTCGCGGTACGTCCGTAGCGCCTGATTCAGTTTGTCTTCGCCGATCTGATCCTGCAAGGCATACAGCACGTGCGCCCCTTTGTTGTAGTGGATGTACGACTGATGCTCGGTCTGACTCAGGGGCTGCTCTTTTTTACTCTCCCCACGCCGACCGCCGAGGTAGTAATCCAGTTCGTAGCCCAGGAATTCCTGCATCCGCTCTTTGGGGTAGTGATGCTTCATCACCATCAGCGCACTGTACTCAGCCAGCGATTCCGACAGCATGGCCCCGCCTTTCACGTCGGCTTCGGAGACCTGGTGCCCCCACCACTGGTGCGCCGTTTCGTGGGCCGTTACGAAAAACGGCATGTCGATATCTTTGGCGTCGTCGATGTTGGCCACGAAGCCCATGTCTTCCCCAAACGGAATGGTGTTGGCAAACGACTGGGCATAGCCCCGGTAGCGCGGAAACTCCATGATGCGTAGCTGCCGGTGCTGGTACGGACCGTAGTTCTGCTGGTAGTAGGCCAGCGACGCCCGCATGGCGTTCATCATCCGGTCGAGGTTGCGGGTGTGGCCGGGGTGGTAATAGATTTCCAGATTTACCCCCTTGTACGTCTCTTTCTTCACGGCATACCGCGCCGACACGACGGAGTAGAAGTTAGCCATTGGCGCGTCCATCCGGTAGCTGAAGAACCGGCGCGGTTTGCCATCGGTACCTTTGCCCATCCACTCCTTTTGCAGATAGCCCGGTGCAATGGCCACCTGATCGGGCGTGGTGCCGATGGTCATGGCGAAGCGCACATCGTCGGCATCATCGCCCATCACGCTCTGCCGCAGGCCGATGGGGTCGTTCTGGGCGCGCATCCGCTCTTTCGGTTTCAGCCCGTTGTCTTTCCGCTTGTCGTCGGCCCCCAGTTCGTAGTGCTCATCGTAGCCGATACCGGGGAAATACTGGTTGGTAAAAAACGTACCGTTCTGCACGATGTCGACGTTATCGCGGCCGTTTTTAAACCCACTGGTGTGGTACAGCAGATCGAAATTCAGTTGCAGACTATCGCCGGGTTGCAGCGGTTTGTCGAGCTGGTAGATCCGGTAGTCGAAATCGTGCACGTAGCGATCATCGAAGCGGCCCGGCCGCGACAAAGTCAGTTGCTTTACCTGCATTTCGTCGGCGGGGTAGGTTTGCAGGTGAATCTGCCGGATGGGCTGCGTCGTCTTGTTTTTCAACCAGTACCGGCCTTTCGCCGAGAAGTCGCGCACGTCGGGGTACAGCTCGACGGCCACGTTGATATCGGTGATCCGTGGCTGTGGCAGGTCGGCAAATTTCTTCAGCGTCGTTTCGTAGCGGGCCTGTTCGGCTTCGTTTTTCTTACTGTTCTGGTACTCGTGCAGCACGTTGGTGTTGTAGTAGATGTACGACCCGCTCGAGACAAATACCACCAGCATCGCCAGGGCCACCGTCAGGATGGGGCGGGTCAGCTGATGCCGCCCAATGCGTAAGCGCAGCTTGAACAGCTCTTCCGACCCCCGCACCGACAGTACTACCGCCCCGGCAAACAGCAGCGAGGCAAACGCGGCCCAGTAGAGCGTCGTCCAAGAAAACGGGGAAACGTAGTGCCCGAACCCATTCATGTCGGAATACGTACCCATGCTGGCACTGTCGAAAATCAGCAGCCGGTGCTCGATACCCAGGTAGGAAAGTAGGCCCAGCGAGATAAAAAACAGCACGACGACAGCGTGACCCGCGAACTTGTTGTTGACCAGCACATGCACGAAGAAACCCAGCAGCATGAAAATCAGCAGGCCCGTCAAGGTACCACCGTACAGGTCTGTGAAATAAACCGGCCATTCGATCAGCGATGCCCCCCCTTTGATAACCTGCATCAAGGCACCCAGCCCGATAGCCACGGTCAGCATCAGGGCGAAGGCCAGCCCCAGACCGAGGTACTTGCTCAGCAGTGATACCCAGTTGGGTACGGGCAGCGCGTCGCTGATCTGACTGATGCGTACGTCGCGCTCTTTCCAGACCAGGTCGCCCACGTACAGCACCATCAGGATCATCAGAAACAGACCGGTGAAGATGCTCATCTTGCTCAGCATGACGTAGGTTGTGGGCAGCGTGCGGGAACCGTACCAGCCGCCCGCGTCATCGAACGCCTGAAACAGAAACATGCACAGTCCGCCGATGCTTAGGGCCAGAAATGGCAGATCGTGCAGCACAACTTTTGCGTAGAACACCGTTTGCGAGCGTAAACTCGACAGCCACGCCAGCGTACCAAACTGACGGCTGACGCGCGGCAGCGGCCGACGCAGGGCAGCCGCGCTCAGTACCGGCTGTTTGTCGGTCCGCCGTTTGCCCGATGGCCCCGACGTGTGTTCGTAGGAGAAGAAGTAGTACGTAGCGGCCATCACCACCAGCGCAACGCCCAGCCAGATCAGCCGGTTGTAGAGCAGCGTATCCGTCAGCGTAACCAACTGGTTGTTCTGCTGCGCAATCGACCAGTATTGCGTCGTGTATGACATCGCCCGCAGGCCGAAAATATCGAATAGAGCCGCCGTTTCGCGCCGGTCGATCTGCGACATCAGCGTACCCGACAGTAGGTACAGCATCAGAAACACCATCCCCTGCGTGAACACGACCAGCATCTTGCGGCTCAGCGCCCCCACGGCGAAGAAGATACTCCCGACGATGATAGCGTTTGGTACGATCAGCGCCAGATACGGTTGCCAGTAGGTTGCGGCCCGGAACGGCAGCAGCCGGTCGGCGTTGCGCCAGGGCATCCACTCACCGATCATCAGGCCCAGCGGAATGGCCATCAGCGTCAGCAGCAGAATCGTTATGGCCCCCAGGTAGCGGCCCGTCAGGTATTCCCAGCGCCGGATGGGTTTGGTAAAAAACAGCGAATCGGTGCGGTGCTCGAAGTCGCGCACGACGGCCACACCCATGATAGCCGACGTCATCAGCACGCCCATCATCAGGTACAGAAACAGACTGAGCATGGCGACGGTACGGGTGCCGTTTTCCTTGATCGCTCCCCCCGACAACCCGTGGATCATGTCGGTCGTGACAGCGGCAAAGCTGATACCGAGCAGAATGACGAAATACAAATACGTAGCCGGGCGGTTCCGCCGATAGCGAAACTCGAACCGAAAAATCGATAACCAGTTCATGACTTCGGGTGGTTAGAGGGCGGGAATGGGTACGGCGCGCTGGGCGTGGTAGCGATTTTCGGCGTCGGTGATCTCGGTGAAATACACCTCTTCCAGACCGGCCTCAACCCGGACGAAACCCGGTTCGGGCTGCGATGTCGCGTAGACATACACCATCGGCTGACCAGCAACCATGCGTTCGTTGATGACGGCATACATGCGGTGCATCAGGTCGAGGTCGCCGGGCTTAACGCTCTTTTTCCAGATCACACCCTGCACCATCTGCACAGCATCGAGCGGGTGGCCCGACAGCAGTACGTTGCCTTTGTTAATGATCGCCATCTGGGCGCAGAGCTCCTGCACGTCTTCCACGATGTGGGTCGACAGAATCACGATGGCTTCCTGCCCCAGCCCTGCCAGCAAATTCAGAAAGCGGTTGCGCTCGGCGGGGTCAAGACCGGCCGTTGGTTCATCGACAATAATCAGTTTGGGGTTACCCAGCAGGGCCTGCGCAATGCCGAACCGCTGCCGCATTCCACCCGAATAGCCGCTCAGGTTTTTCTTACGGGCTTCCCACAGGTTGACGCGCTGGAGCAGCGTTTCGACGGTTTCTTTACGCTCCTTACTATTGTGAATACCTTTCAGCACGGCCAGATGGTCGAGCAGGGTCACCGCATCGATGCGGGGGTACACGCCGAAATCCTGCGGCAGGTAGCCGAGTATCTTGCGCAATTCGTCGGGCTGCGTCAGTATGTCGATGTCCTGCCCGTTGACGTCCTGCAACACGATCCGCCCCTGATCGGGCAGTTGCAGCGTGGCGATGGTGCGCATGAGCGACGATTTACCGGCCCCGTTGGGGCCCAGCAAACCGAACAGACCAGGCTCAATGGTCAGCGATACCCCGTTGAGTGCCTTTACCCCATTGTCATAGGTTTTAGTCAGGCCGTCGATCAGTAAGTTCATAGTAAAAAAGAGGTTGGTTCGTGGGAATTGGTGTTGTAGGGGGATAGCAGCGAAAAGCTAGTACGAAACAACGAACCAGCAGTCGCGGCAAAAACTTATTTCGACTAATGCCCGGTTTTCTTCGACCAATGCAGGCAGTTAAGCCGACTAATGATTAGTCGATTTCATCAGGTTCGTCGTAACCGTTATCGATGCGAAACTGCCTGATAATTTCCGTTAGCGTGATTGGTATGCACAAGACCCAAATGACAAACTTGTCGAGCCAATCGAAGGGGAACATCAGAAATGCGACAAGTGCAATCAATCCGAGCCGTATCCAGACGGGTTTGCTGATGATAAATGAGCCGATTTTCATGTTCATAGCCGTAGTTTGTAGAGACGCGCTCCTTCGCGTCTCATCGACTGGATGGTAATTACGCCGAATGGTGTTACCCCAGATGGGTCCGTTGCTGACGCGTGCTGAGACGCGAAGGATCGTCGCATCGGCGCACCGGTCCTACAACCGTTCGCTGTCGATGTCTTTTTTGATACCGCGACACAACGCCGGAATAATAATCACGTAAACCGGCATAAACGGTATTAGCGACATACTTTTCCCCTGCTCGCGAATGGCAATTTTCACCCCGATCAGCACCCCAAAAAGAAAGAAAATCAGGAACAGTTTGACCAGAGCCCGTTGATTCAGAATCAGGGTACCCAGCTTGAGTTTCATGGCGTATCGATTTGGTTATACGAAGTTGTTCGACCGGTACAAACAACGGCAACGGGCACAACGACGAAAACTTATTTCGACCAATACCCCGCATTCGTTCGACCAATATGCCGTGCAGACATACCAATGTCGGGGCACTAACCAGCACCAAATTACATACATCTGTCGATTTCCCAATCAGACCAGTACGCTCCTTCTACCGGCGGGTGAGAATCAGGCTAAACGGCTTTTCTACTTGCGCTTGTTGATACCCAGCCGCTGATAGGCAATAAGTTGATCGGCGCGGGCAGCCGGGGGGCGGTGGTACACGAAAATCTCGTAGTCGTTTTCAGTACCGGAGAAATCGCCCTCGACCAATGCCTCATTGACCACAGGGGGCGTCTGACTCGTCAGCAGGGCGTAGTCGTAGTTATACACACCCTGCTTGAGCAGGATCGCGGCCTGATACGTACCGGTAGCCGGGTCGAAGGTCATGCGGTTGCGGTCGTTGCGCTGCCAGAAGTTAAATGCCCCGTTTACGTACATATCGCCCGGTAATTGTGGCGCGCGGAGCGTAAACACCGTTTCGACGTAATCGGCGCTGACGTCGCCATTACCCGTTTCGCGGTGATCGATCACGAATAGCCCGTTGAAGTCGTCGCTCTGGATGTACGGCCCCTGACTGCGCGGCTGATCGACCTGCACGTAGGCAATGTTACGATCGGCGGGTCGCTCGATGCGGTCGATGTAGTTGGCGCGGGACAGGATAGTGCGCGTATCGAAGAAGCGGTATTCGTTGCCGCCGGGCATGGTGTTGCTCAGATCAGCGACGTTGTATTGCAGCGTCTGATCGAAGGCCTGCACGTTGGTTGGTTTCAGCCCCCGGATTTCGCGGTCGTCGCGGTAGTTTTGCCGGATCACGACCAGAAAATCATCCTGCGGGGAAATGACCTGGTAGCCCTTGTAGCTGATAGCCAGATCGATCTGCTGATCGCGAAACTGCCGCGCCGGATCGACGGAAAAGCGGGCCACCGCACTCACGGCGACGCGGTTCTGGTAAGTCGAAAACCGGCGCGTCAGGATGATGTTACTGCGGTTTCGCTCGTCGTACACCACCAGCAGATAATTGCCCGGCAGCTTCACGCGTGGCACCGGAAAGCGGTAGTGATAGTAGGGCACTTTGGTATTGATCGACACCTGATAGTCGGTAATCGGGTTGTCGTTGTATTCGTAAGTAAACTCGATATCGTTCAGTACCGACCGCTGCCAGTCGGCGTTGCAGTGAACGAGCCGCGCGCGAAACGACCGGTAATCGGCCGTCAGATCGTCGAATTCGAGTTGCAGCACCGTTTGCTCATCGAGCGAAATAATCGGGGGATTCAGCGTTACGGCTGGTGCGGCATCATTCTGACCATTGGCACTGACCAGCGGAAACAGCAGGGCCGTCTGCACGTTGGGGTCGTAGATATGGTCGGTGGTGGGGAGTTGCTGCGCCCAACCGGTTGTACACGCGCCGACAACCAGCCAGCCAATAAGCAGAAAATAGAGAAACCGCATAGATAGCCTTTGTAAACCTAACGCCGGTGGGGAAAGCCGCATTGTTGCTACCACTAACTTTACAACCTGCCAGCGGGTTAGTACCGTTGCCCGCAAACACCAGTCCAACCGTTTTTACCCATGATTCCGTACGAACCGAAGCAGTGGTTTAATTTATTCACGCTCAAACGCAGCGACACGGCCCGCAAACTGGCTCCCTACATCCTGGCGTTCGGGGCGTATTCGGTCGCTGTTGCGCTGCTGGAACGGCACGTATTTCACCTTGCCGACGAGTCGACCCTGCGCAACGTAACGGTGCTGCATACGCTGCTGGGTTTTGTGATTTCGCTCCTGCTGGTATTCCGGACCAACACGGCTTATGACCGGTGGTGGGAAGGTCGGCGGCTGTGGGGATCGCTGGTCAACAACAGCCGGAACCTGAGTCTGAAACTGCATCAGATGCTGCCTGCCGAAGCGACCGACGTGCGGCAGTTCTTCCAGACGGTGATTCCTAACTTCGCGTTTGCGCTGAAAAACCACCTCCGCGACCAGACTCAGCCGAGTGAGTTTGTCGATACCCCGCTGCTGCATTTCAATGACCTGCGAGCCGACGAACACATTCCGAATCAACTGGCGTCGGCCCTGTTCGGGCAGGCGTATGCGCTGGAACAGCGCGGTATTCTGCGGCCGGAACATCTGCTGGTGCTGAACCCCGAACTGCAATCGTTCATGGAAATTTGCGGGGCCTGCGAGCGCATCAAGAAAACCCCCATCCCCTACTCCTACAGCTCGTTTATCAAGAAATTCATCGTCAGCTACTGCCTGACGCTACCCATCGGCTTCACCTTCAGCCTGCACTACCTGGTCGTGCCGTTTACGATGTTTGTGTTCTACGTGCTGGCGAGTCTGGAAGTGCTGGCCGAAGAAGTCGAAAGTCCGTTTGGCAACGACGAAAACGACCTGCCGCTCGATTCCATCTGCCAGTCGATTTACAAGACTGTTCATCAGGGTTTTGAACACCCAACTCCCACGGTTTTAAACACAGAGGTACGGAGGTAATCACGGAGCTAACGGAGCAAAAACTCGGTGTACTCTGTGCAGCCTCCCTACCTCTGTTGACATCGGGCGACTATGTGTCAACGCAGCGATACGGAGGGCACACAGCGATCAGGGAGTAAAAGCTCGCTGCCCGCTGTGTGCCCTCCGTATCGCTGTATTCATCTGAATCCGTTACAAACTTCGGAAGAACGTGAGCGAGGGTGCGAAGAAATAGTCGCCACCTTTCATCGTCACGAATCCGGCAAAGCCGTCGAATTGTCCCATGTTTTCAGGGCTACTGTCATTCCAGAGTTTCGGGAAGCAATGACTGACGGATTCGCCCGGCGCCGACTGCCCGATCACCGGGTCGACGCCCGTTACGTCGGGGTTGCTGAACGGGAAATCAGGCAGGTTGGCCCAGTTCTTCTGCGTAAACTCAAACTGGTTGCCGATGCTGCTCTGGAAACTGGCAAACAGCAGTCCCACATCTTCAGTCGGCATTTCGTCGAAATCCGGCTCGTCTTTGGGTTCGATCAGCCGGTCGCCGTAGGTGATGCCCCGGCGGGCCATCAGGTGCGTACGTTCGTCTTTTGCCGGTTCGGCCCCGCCCGTCCCGCGCGGGTTGGTTTTGCGAATATGCCCCTGAAACGGACACCGCCCGCCTTTCAGATCGTCGTGACCAGCAATCAGCTGACCGTAGTTGAAGTCGTTGATCTTGCCTATTTCGTTGTCTTTCAACGACACCTTTTTGTCGGTAGCACTCATCGTGACGGGCATCCCGTTCTCAAACCGCCCAACGACCATCGCACCGGCCCGCTCAGCATCGTCGCCCGTTAGTCCCAATGCACTGGCCAGTTCTTTTTCCATCTCTTTGAAACCCCGAACGTTCTGCTCCAGCTTGCGGAAAACATAATAGCTGCCAAACGACTTGCCGGGCGTTCCCATCGGGTCGGGCACCAGCACCAGACTCAATGGTGCCATCGGGTTCCAGTTCGTGCGGTCTTTGGGCCCATCCTGCGTAAAAAACACCGGCTGACTTACACCGTCGACATAGCCGAAATGCTCCAGATGGTCGCCCACTTCGTTCGTAAAGCCCTTACCGTATTCGACCGCCAGTACTTTGGCTAACTTCTGATCGCGGAGGAAGGCCGCAAACTCCAGCACCTTGGCGCGCAGCGTCGATTCTACCCCGTGGGCAAACAAAAACAGCGCGTCGCCCTCGTTCTGATAACCGCCCTCCCATTCCGCCACCGCCGGGTCGTGCAGATCTGCCTGCGATGCCTGCATACCAGCCAGGAACTGCGGATCAAACTTTTTCGCTTCGAGCTGATCAGTGTTAAAGCCCAGCGCTTCGTAGCCCTTCGCGGTCAGATACACGCCCCGAAAAAAGACCTGGGTCGGTTGCTTACCGGCCTTTTTTTGCTTGTTGAACAGATCCGCGTCGGCCCGTTGCTGCTTTGCCGACGTAATGCGTTCGGTTACGGCCAGCTTTCTCAGATGAGCGCGCACATCGGCGCGTTTCGCCGGGTTGAACTTCACTAACAATTGTCCGGTAAAATTACGGCCGTGTGATGTCAGGATATTACCCTGAAGATCATCGGCAATGGCCGTGTAACTGGGGTCGGTCTGGCTGATACCAGGTTGGTTGAGATTGAGAGACATGGTTAGAAAAGGTTTGTTTGAACAGATTGACAGCAAACCTAACTAGCTACTTATCAGCTTTCTAAGGTAAAAATCCCCTTTTTATCGAGGGGTAATTCAGCTTGTGGCATCGTACGAATCCGCTGTCTGTACGCTTAGTCGGCAGTCGGTGCGAGGCCGGTAACAATCAGGACTGGACCACCACCTAATTAAATCAGATACCGGCCGGAAATGAGCGAAAAAAGGGCGTACTTACCTACCGTTCAATCAATAAATCAAGTACGCTTTCCTTTCTCTTATGCATCATGAGAACCTCTACAATCCGGATGGCGGTGGCCTGTGTGGCACTCGCGATCAACGTATCAGTAAGGGCGCAGACGCCGGTGGCCGCCAACGGTCAGTTGAAAGTCGTTAACCGGCAGTTGACCAGCCAGTCGGGAAAAGCGATTCAGCTGCGGGGCATGAGTTCGCACGGTCTCCAGTACTTCCCCAACTGCTTTACCGCGTCGTCTGTGCAGACGCTGGCCCGCGACTGGGGTATCGACGTGTTTCGGTCGGCGATGTACGTGGATGAAGGGGGTTACGTGACTGACAAGGCGAAGTACCGCGCGTTTGTCGATAATCTGGTCGACTGGACGGGGCAGAACGGCGTGTACAACATCATCGACTGGCACATGCTCAACCCCGGCAACCCCTTTGTGCATCTGGACGATGCGAAAGAGTTTTTCCAGATCGAAGCGCAGAAGCACGCGGGGAAGAAGCACGTGATCTACGAAATCTGCAACGAACCCCACGACGTCGACTGGAACACGATCAAAGGCTACGCCGAGCAGATCATCCCGATCATCCGCATCTACGACAAGGAAGCGATTATTCTGGTCGGTACGCCCAACTACAGCGTTACGCCGGGCGACGTGCGCAGTAACCCGTTGACGGGCAGTAACGCCTACAACGTTATGTACACGTTTCACTTCTACGCCGGGTCGCACTACACCCAATCGTACATCGATGATGTGCTGAAAACGATACCGCTTTTTATGTCGGAGTGGGGCACCAGCAACTACAGTGGTAACGGCGGCAACGATTACACGAACGCGCAGAAGTGGGTCGACCTGATGGCGGGGGGTAATTCGTCGGGTATAAAGGTGAGCTGGTGTAACTGGAATTTTTCGGACAATTCCGAAACCTCGGCCGCGCTAAATCCTGGCTCCTGCAACAGTGGCAACTGGAACAACACCAGCCCGTCGGGTACGTGGGTGAAGCAGCGGATTCTGAGTCCCGCCGACGATTTTGGTCCGGCCACTCCGGCTATTGCCCTAACCAGCCCGGCCACAAATTCGACCGTTGCCATCGGCAGTAACGTGTTGCTGACGGCGGCTGTCAGCAACACGACCGCTGCGGCTGTCGAATTTTACAACGGCAGCACGAAGCTGGGACAGGCTGCTACGGCACCCTATTCATGGACAGTCAGTGCTATTTCGCCGGGTACGTATTCGTTCACGGCCAAAGCCCTGTTCAGCAGCGGCAACCCCCTGACATCGTCGGTCGTTCAATTGACAGCCGTATCAGTTCCAGCCGCCAACAAAGCCCCGACGGTATCGCTGACGTCCCCGGTCGCCAACGTCCGGTTTACGGCCCCGGCCACGGTAACGCTCACGGCCAATGCCAGCGACAGCGACGGAAGTATCGCACGGGTTGAATTTTACGCGGGTACGACCAAACTCGGCGAATCGGCCACGACGCCGTACCGCTATGTCTGGACCAACGTAGCCGCCGGTACGTACACGCTGACCGCCAAAGCCACCGACAACGCCGGGGCCAGCACCAGCTCATCGGGCGTGGCGGTCACGGTCGATGCGGCCACTCCACCCCCATCGACGGGCGACGATCTGGCTGGTCCCACGGCAGTAGCTGCCAACTCGGTAAAAGCGTATTCGCTCAACGCCCGCAACCTCCCCAGCGCAACTAATTTTTCTTGGTGGTGTACCGGCTCGACGCAGAGCATCACCGCCAACGGCGGACAGGCGACGATTGCGTTTGGGCCGTGGTTTACGGGGGGCGACGTGTGCGTGGGTGTCAACTATTCGGCCGCACCCTGGTACAGACAGTTCTGCAAGACCGTGCAGGTAAGCCCGTCCGGTGGACGACTGTCGGCAGAAAGCGGGGTCGTTGTGGTATACCCCAATCCCACATCGGGCCCGTTCCGGTTCGACGCCGGGCAGGACGTAAAGGCGTTGCGGGTAGTTGACCTGCGTGGTACGGAGCAGTTTTCGCACGGCCCGGTTACCGCCGGTCAATCGGTGCTGTTTGGCGAAGCGTTTCCGGCGGGGCACTACCTGCTGTACATTCAGCTATCGCCCGGCAACCAGCAGACGATCAAGCTGATAAAAAGCGATAAATAAGTAAGGGGTAATTTTTAAACACAGAGAGCACCGCGTTAAAAACGCGGTGCTCTCTGTGTTTAACGGTGGTGTCAGGTCCCCGACCTGACACACTCGCGTCAGCAAAAGCTTCGCCCAAGAGGGTGTCAGGTCCCCGACCTGACACCACGGAGGTGTGTTAACCTTACACCAGTTTTTTCTCCCACTCTTCGGCCTCGAGCATGACGGTTTCCCACTCGTCCTGTAATTGCCCGATCTGCGTTTTCACGCGGCCGTATTCGTCATTTTTGGCCTGCATCAGCTTGTCGTCGCCGTAGGTAGCGGGGTCGGCTAGTTCGGTTTCGAGCCGTTTTTTGCGCTCTTCCAGCTGACCGATTTTCGTTTCCGACTCTTCGGCCTGCTGATTGAGTTTTTTCAACGTTTTCTGCCACTCCCGGCGCTCATCGTCCGATCCGTTTTTCTTCCCGTTTACCGCTCCGTTCGTTGCCGCAGGTTTGGGCGGGGCGGGTGGAGCTTCGGCTTTACCCGCCTTACGCTCTTCCATCCACCATTCGTATTCATCGTACGTGCCGTGATACTCTTTGATCTGCTCGTCTTCGATGTACCAGATTTTGTTGGCGATCTGCGACACAAAGTACCGGTCGTGCGATACCACGACGTAGGTACCTTCGTACTGCTCCAGTGCCTGAATCAGGATGTTCACCGACTGCATATCGAGGTGGTTGGTCGGCTCATCGAGCAGCAGGAAGTTGGCCTGTGAGAGCAGTACCTTCGCCAGCGCTACCCGCGACTTTTCCCCCCCCGACAGCACCTTGATCTTCTTGAATACTTCGTCGTTGGAGAACAAAAAGCAGCCCAGTACCCCGCGCAGTTCGCCTTCGCTTTTAGTTGGGTTGGCGTGTTTCAGCTCGTCGAGCAACGTATCTTCTACGCTGAGCGATTCGAGCTGGTGCTGCGCGTAGAAACTAAACGACACGTTGTGCCCCAGCTGTCGGCTCCCGTCGTTGACCGGCTCCGACCCCGAAATAATTCGCAGCAGGGTCGACTTTCCACGTCCGTTGGCCCCGATTAGCGCGACCTTATCGCCCCGTTCAAGCCGGATATCGGCTTTGGTCAGAATCTTTTTCGGGCCGTAGGCTTTCGTCACCTCGTCCAAGTGCAGGATGTGGCGACCGGGCTGGGTCGAGAACTGAAACTTGAAGTTCACCCGTGCCGACTCGTCGATTACGTCGTCGACGCGCTCCATCCGGGCCAGCTGCTTCACGCGGCTCTGGGCCTGCTTGGCTTTGGTGGCCTGGGCTTTAAACCGTTCGATAAACCGCTCGGTCTGCCGTATTTTAGCCTGCTGATTTTCGTAAGCACCTTTCTGAATTTCGTTGCGCAGGGCTTTTTCTTCCAGATAGAACGAATAGTTGCCCGCGTAATAATTCAGCTTGGCGTTGGCTACTTCGACAGTCACATCGATGACGTTATCGAGGAATTCGCGGTCGTGCGATACCACGATTACGGCACCTTCGTAGGTCTGAATGTATTTTTCTACCCACTGAATCGAGGGCAGGTCAAGGTGGTTGGTCGGCTCATCGAGCATAAGCAGCGACGGCTTTTGCAGCAGCAGTTTCGCCAGCATGACGCGCATCCGCCAGCCGCCCGAAAACTCCCGGAGCGGCTTTTGCAGATCATCGGTCGAGAAGCCGAGTCCCTCCATAATCTCCTCCGCCTTCGACTGCACCGAGTACCCGTCGAGGGCTTCGAACTCTTCCTGCAACTTACCGAGCTTATCGACCAGTTCGTCTCTGTAGTTCGTC
Source organism: uncultured Spirosoma sp. (assembly GCA_964581865.1). Classification (GTDB taxonomy): domain Bacteria; phylum Bacteroidota; class Bacteroidia; order Cytophagales; family Spirosomataceae; genus Spirosoma. Next base: position 93,586 of record CAZOQC010000001.1, on the reverse strand, counting down.
TCCATTTCGTGGAGCACTTCATCGATCTGTTTTTGCAGCTTGTTCTGCCGCTCGAACGCCTGCATCGCTACCGATAGAATCGAGTCGTCGGTCTGGTACGAAAGCAGGTCCTGGTTGAGGAAGCCAATAGTTACGTCGCCCGCTTTGGAAATGGTACCACCATCATACTGGTATTCATTGTTGAGAATCCGCAGCAGCGTCGATTTGCCGGTTCCGTTGAGGCCGATAAGGCCAATCTTCTGACCGGGCTTTATGTGCAGCGACGCGTTTTCATAGAGCGCCCGACTGCCGAGAAAGTACGAGAGGTTGGTAATGGAAATCATAGTACAAAGTTACCGGAAAGAAAACCGATCTCCGCGGCTTTAAATTCCGGAAACTTTGGGGGTTTACGGTTAGCTGGCGCGAGTTATGTAGCCCAGACGTCCACGTCTGGAGGGCGCGGCAGCGACCAACAAAACTCCCGCCTACAAAAGTTAGCCTAACGGCTACCAGACGTGGACGTCTGGGCTACAAACGCGCCAGCCAACCTTGAACATTAAACCACAAACCTCAAACCTTTAATCTGACCACCTCCGCCTGCTTCTGGGCTTTCAGGGCGAGTTCGGTGGCGAGGAAACAGTGCTCCTGCGTCATGGCCGTTTCGGTGCGGTTCAGCACATCATCGACCAGTTGCTGACCGTACGGCAGGGGCACGTCGACACAGTCGATGTAGCGCGTTTCCTTCTGGTTGACCAGATACAGGTGATTGCCCTTGTCGCTTTTGGTGATGTCGATGTTCTTGCGGATTTCGATGTAGCCGTCGGTGCCGAGGATCGTCAGCCGACCGTCGCCCCACGATTTCAGGCCGTCGGGCGTGAACCAGTCGACGCGCACGTAGCCCATTCCGCCGTTGCCGCGCACCATCACGTCGCCAAAATCCTCGAACTGCGGGTGCTGCGGATAATGCACGTTCCCTACTTCTGACGCGACCACGCTGGCACTGGTCGAGCCGGTGAAGTAGAGGAACTGATCGAACTGATGCGAGCCAATGTCGCAGATGATGCCGCCGAACTGCTTTTTATCGAAAAACCAGTCTGGCCGCGACATCAGCGAAATGCGGTGCGGCCCCAGACCGATCGTCTGAATTACTTTACCGATTGCCCCTTCTTTCACCAGTTCACCCGCCTTTACCGTGGCCCGGTTTTCGAAGCGTTCGCTGTACATGATCGAATAAATCCGCTTGGTTTCGCGCTGCACCTTCCGCACCTCGGCCAGCTGATCGAGCGTGATGATGCCGGGCTTGTCGGCCATATAATCTTTGCCGGCCCGCATCACCCGGATACCCAGCGGAGCGCGGTCGATGGGTATACCGGCGCTGAGTACAAGCTGGATGGACTTGTCGTCTAGCACCTCCTGTTCGCTACGGGCCTGTTTGGCCTGCGGGTAGCGTTTGGCGAACGCAGCCGCCAGATCGGGTTCTTTGGCGTAGAACGAGGTCAGTTCGCCCCCACCCCGCGCCACCGCTTCGACCTGCCCGTAGATATGGCCGTGATTCAGCCCGACAGCCGCAAACTTGATCCGGTTGGCTCCGCGCAAATCAGGTTGAGTAGTCACCTGCGCTACAGTTGGCAAAGCGGGCAACGCCACCAGTCCGGCGGCAGCAGTCAGAAAATTACGTCGTTGCATAGGGACACAATGAGTGAATGCGTGAATGAAAGAATGAGTGAATAGCAGGAACAGCGAGCAGATGAGTGACAGCAGTTATTCGCTCATTCACGCATTTGTTTATTCACCATTGATAGCGCCTGCGTCGTGGTGTAGTACTTCGCCAGCATATTCGGCACTTCCCAGGCCGGGAGTTTTCCGGCTTTCAGGTAGTCGAGGTACTTTTCCATGACCCGGCCGAAGTGCGCTTCGTGACCTTCGTTGTACTTCTCCGGCACCGTCACCTGCCAGCCAGCGGGGGTTTTGGTAATGTCGATACCGGGAAATTCGCGCTGAATGGTAGGCAGAGCGGTTTTCAGGTCGCTGTCGAGTTTGGTGTTGCCCACGATGGGTTCGATGTAAAGCACCGGCTTGTATTGTTGCTCGGCCCCCTGTTTGATAACCAGATTGGCCTTGCTGCCGCGCATGACCGAGTAGTGCGTATCGCCCCCGCCTTCGGGTGCTTTGTAGGCCCACGTCACCGCCACGCGGGCGTTGATACCGCGCAGTTGATAATTGATTTCGCCGTTACTGAACACCCGCAGTACGCTGTCGCCGACTACGTCTTTTTTCAGGTAATCAGGGAAGGTTGGCAACTTCGTAATGGCCCGAAACTGAGACGGATTCATATTCGTAGGCCAGTGCCGCGCCGACGTTAGCCGAACGTCCCGCTTGTAGTCGATGATCTGCTCCGGGAACGACGCCCACTGCACCAGATCGACCAGATGCGTTGTGACGTCGACGATGCCCTCGCCCTGCTGCGCGACATCCATAAACCAGGCCGGGCGCGTCAGGATGCTGCCCGACACGTTTTTGTAGAAATGGTGCACGCTCTCTTTAATTACGGCCGGATTCTCGGGCGTTCCTTTTACCAATGTACCGAACACGCCCGGTTGCCGCGAAAACGCCCGCTGCAACTGCGTCGTGATTTCGTACCGCTCGGTCATGATGTCGTAGAGCAGCACCTTTTTGGCAGCGGCCGTGGCGAAAGCTTTCTGTAGCGTTTCAAACTCCGATGCCTGAATCACCATCGGTTTATCAGCCAGCACGTTGAACCCACCGGCGACGCTTTTCAGGATATAATCGGTTTTAAGCCGGTTGTTACCCGCCATCACAACCACGTTCCCCGCCTTCTCCGCCAGCATCTTTTCCAGGAAATCCGGCCCTGTGTACACCATCTCGTTCCAGTGCGTCGGGTTGTTGGGCCGGCTGTTGTAGCCTTTAATCCGGTCGAGGTGTTGCTGTACATCCGGGCCAGCGGGGGCATATACCCGCACGTTGCGGTCGACGTTCGGATAGTCGGTTTTCTGGACCAGAGCCGCGTGGAAATGGCCGGGGTCAAGGGTAATTAGCCGGATGGGTTCGGCAGTCTGGGGTTCGGCCAGGCGCGGCTCGGGCAGGTGGTACGCCATCAGACCAAGCGACAGCAGGGCCGCTCCGAGAAAGTAACGATAGTGCATAGACGAATGGATGAATTAGCGCGCACTGGCGACAGCCTTCATGGCGTATTCCTTACGCTGCGGACGCGACAGCATGGCGTTGGCTTCGGCGTCGTTTTTAAACTGCTCTTTCGCCGGGTCCCAGTACAGCCGCCGGGGCAGTTTCATAGCCGCGTGGTGCAGCAGGCAGGCCGAACACGAGCGATGTCCCACTTCGACGGGTGCAATCGGCTCCTTCCGACTGACGATACTTTCCAGCCAGTTGCCGTGGTGCTCGTTGCTGACCGGCAGGTGAATTTCGTTTGGCCCGATCACGCTCGTCAGCAGTTTCGGGTCGCTGGCGTCGAGCTTTTTAGCCGCCTGCTGCTTCGCCGTGGGATCGCTGGCCGTAACGGCCGCGTCACCCCGCGACACGAATATCCAGCCGTCGGTCCCCTCGAAGCGAATCCCGTTCGGAATCTCGTTGCTGACAATCATGTGAACGCCGTTATCGTACATCGCTTCGGTGCGGAAAATACCGTGAACGTCCCACAGGCCAGACTTCGGAAAGGCGGCTTTCCCCCAGATTTCTACCGGCCCGGTATGTTCAGTATCCATGGCCCAATGCGCCGAGTCGATGTGATGCGCGCCCCAGCCGGTGATCATACCCGCGCCGAACTGTTCGCAACGCAGCCAGCCGGGCCGGTCGTAACCCATCTGCGGATGCACCCGCTTTTCCGTGTAATACACATCGGGCGTGGTACCGAGCCACATGTCGTAGTTCAGATTTTTAGGGACCGGCATCGGCGGCTCTTCATTGCCCGACGGGTCGCCGGGCAGGCCGACATACACTGTCTTTAGCTGCCCGATGCGCCCGTTCCGGATCAGTTCGGCCGCGTACCGAAACTGGGGCGACGACCGCTGCTGACTGCCCACCTGCACAATCCGGCCCGACTGCTTTACGGCATCGGCCATCATGCGCCCCTCGGCCACCGTCAGCGACGCGGGTTTCTGCATATAGACATCTTTCTTCGCCCGCACCGCATCGACCACAATCGGCGCGTGCCAATGATCTGGCGTGCTGACGATAACCGCATCGATGTCTTTGTTGGTCAGCAGATCGCGGTAGTCGGTATACACCCGCACCCCGTCGTAGTCTTTTCCTGTTTTCTTCGTGTAATAGTCGTTGACCAGCCGTTTGGCATCCTCGGCCCGTTGGCTATCGAGATCGCAGACGGCCATAATCCGGGCGTTGTCGTGCTGCCAAACGCCGGGCATGTCGTGCCCCCGCGAGATACGGCCCGTCCCGATAGCCGCGACGTTGATGCGGTTGCTGGGCGCATCCTTCCCGAACACCGACGACGGAACGATAGTTGGGAAACCATTGATGAGTGCGGACGATGCCAGCGTTCCTTTCGTGGCCAGATCGAGAAACGCCCGGCGGCTAACGGTAGTCGGTTTATGTGCCATGTCCCTCAAAGACAGTCACCTGCCAATTCTAATGAAACCGATTGCATTAAAAATATAGTACTGCTGTTTGCAGGAAATGCCCGTAGTACGTTATATTTGCAAACGCTTACAGCAAAAAGCCTCCTTAGCTCAGCTGGTAGAGCACTTCATTCGTAATGAAGGGGTCGTAGGTTCAAGTCCTATAGGAGGCTCTCAAAAGCCGCTCAGATGATCTGAGCGGCTTTTCTTATTGGTGTTGACAAACACGCCTGCAAGTTCTCTGGCTCTTTTCAATCTTCTTTCGTGCCCTTATCAGTTGCCCCAATGCAAGGGGATATATCCGGCTTGTTTAACCTGGCCGACGATTTATTAAACCGACGTTACATGGCTATATTGAGCCCGTTTCATTTGTCCGCCACTTAATCAATCATCGATGAAGCTTTACTACTTTTTGCTCCTAAGTATCGCCTGTAGCTCACTGCAAGCGCAAACCAATTTAATTATCACTTCCCCTGCGTCGACAACTCCGGGGGAACAGAACACATACATCGGTGTTAAAGCTGGTAATGCTAATAATAGCAGTAATAACACGGCTAATACGTTTGTAGGTAATTCTGCTGGCACGTCTAATACCACCGGGGGGGCAAACACATTCATGGGTGCATTGGCTGGTCAGTCTAACACGGAGGGTAATAACAACATATTCGTTGGCTGCCAAGCAGGTTACTACAACAGGAAGGGATCACAGAACGTGACTGTTGGCAACAGCAGTGGTGGACTGCTATATACCGGTTCTTCTAATACTTATCTGGGTCATGCTGCGGGTAGTCGCAATCCAGACGGCTCATTCAATACGATTTTGGGTAGCGAAGCCGGTAGCTTTAAATCGAATGGTTACAGCAACGTCGTTATCGGCGTAAAGGCAGGAGCAGGTCAACCAAACACGTTGACGATCTTAGGTAACAACAACGTATTGATTGGAGATTCAGCGGGCCTAAATAACTCTGCTTCAGGAAACGTATTTTTAGGTTCTAAGTCTGGCTATATCAATCAAAATGGTAATCAGAATACACTGCTTGGTTACCAAGCCGGTTACAATGTGACCTCGTCGGCCAATACGTTGGTTGGCTATCAGGCAGGGCGAAACGTAACGACTGGTAGCAACAACATCATCGTTGGGCCGATGTCGGGCACGGCTATTACCGATGGCAGCGACAACGTACTGATGGGCTACAATAGCCAAGCGGAGGATGGGCTGCACAATGCCACGGCGATCGGGGCGGGGTCACGGGTCGCCGTCAGCAACGCGCTGATTCTGGGCAACGGGGCTAACGTCGGTATCGGTACATCGGCGCCCGCGACCCGGCTGGAAGTGGTCAGCCCGCAAGCCGATCAGAGCGGGTTACGGCTGACGAGCCTGACCACGAACAGCCTGCCGGTGCTGGCTACCGACCAGTTTCTGACGGTCAACCAACAGGGCGATGTGGTCAAGGCCCGCTACCAGTTGCGCATCAGCGATGTCAGTCAGTGGAGCGATAAGGTATTCAGCCCGACTTACCAGTTGCGGCCATTAAGTCAGGTGGCGAGCTATGTGCGTGAGCAGGGTCATCTGCCGGGTGTACCTTCGGCCGAGCAGGTCAAACAGGAAGGCGTCGATCTGGTGAAGATGAATAGTCTGCTGCTGGAGAAGGTCGAGGAGTTGACCCTGTACAGCATCGAGCAACAGAAACGAATTGACAAACTGGAGCGAGCGGTAGAAAAATTATCCGCGAAAGAGTAAAGAAGGTCGGCACACTACACCGTTCGTCCGAGAAATTTCGGGAATCCCTTCACTTGAGTTGTATCAGCAGGCCGGGCACCAAAGAGCGTCAGGCTACCTAACAGACTTACCATAACCGCCCGGACACAGCGACGACAACCATAAATCGTATTTTTCGATCTGCTACACAGCGATTTATGCGCCAGTGTAAGCCTTTACAGCAAGTTGCCCGGACTCCAGCGACACTATCTATGGTGTCGCTGGAGTCCGGGCAACTTGCTTATACTCCGGTATAGTCTTCACGGTTCAGACAACCAATGTGACCATACCAGACTGGCTTTGCAACGACTGTCAGCCACGCTGATACAGTGCTTCACCCTGCATAATCACTAAATTATGAGTACCGGGTTGCGACTCGTCAGAATCAACCATTGTAAATGATCCCTCTGACGACGAGAAACGACTGTAACGCGAATCGACCTGTGTACGCAGGCAACCCATTTACTCTTTGGAATTCCGGCGTCGGCGCGGTTGAGCGGCCTGGATAGCGGCCCAGGCCTGTGTTTTCAGGCGATGATGAAGCGCTTTATCGCGGGGTATAAATGTCTGGCTGCGCAATTGGCCTTCTGTCACTTTGATCTGCCAGTATTCCGAATCACTTGTGTCAGGTATTTCTGTGTATTGCTTCATAAAACGTGTACGCGATTCGTTATATCAATTTGATAACGTGTCTTATTACCAACCCCTTTGCGCGCAATTTCGTTTACTCGGTCTGTTATCAGCACCGAATGAGATCGCTTAAACCTGTAGCGTAGTAGTGCTCCAGATTATAATTACCCTCGGTTATCGCACGGGGTTTGACGTTCATTTATGCTGAATGCCGATGTACAGGCCATCTTTTACGGGTATGCCCCTGCCGACTGGCACTGCATCCGAGCAACTAGCCAGCAAGTTAATCGTATTACCAGTAATCTTTTTGCGCGCAAACGGGTTTAGTTTATACACCCACCTGGCAGCATGCTCATCGAAGGGCCGTCGAACGCCCCTATTGCCAATCAATTTCTGGCATGCATCGCTTAACCATCAATCTCCCTCCTGCCAATCAATTAAGTGAAGCACCCACCTGGTGGCTGGCTTCACCGCCCAGAACCAGATCAACTGGATTGAACGAATCACTGCCATCAGCGCGCTGATTACCCGGGTCTACCGCCGGGATAACCCGTTGTAGTCCATCGCTGGACTGTAAATCATTTAGTATTGTTGACCTCAATTTGCAATCAACTGCGGAGTTTCCGGGTGGTTGGTCGTTATTTGCCAGTCTGACGGGCAACCCGCCTGAGTCAGCCGAAGATGCACTGGGAAAACGTGATGGCTTATCGACCGGTAAGTTGTCCCGAAAAGACCCGGTACTGCGGCTAAATCCGACTCAGCATGTCGATTGTTGCCTGATAGCAAAGTTGCCGGAAGTTCACTCGTTTCAAAATTACCCAGTTTATGTATCTGTCATTCATTCAGTTCAGAACGAGTATCAAGACATTATTATCGGCGCTACTTGATGGTGACGGGCTGGCATTCAACCCGGTTTTTCGCCCGTTGCTGCGGACTACCCAGCCGCGTCCGGGACTGGCGATGCAGCGTGTGCCCTGCCAACAGGTCAACCATCCTTTCCTGGGTTATCGATAAAAGCGACAAAGTAAGCTGGTCACGCGGGTCGATTAGCCAAATGTCGTTTCTGTTCAGTTAAATTTACGGGTTCTCACGCTATCATCTTTTTATAATTAGTGCATCAGGTGTTTCACCCCGAGTCGACCATTGATCCCCTCACTTAGTTACTTATGCCTTTTATTGACAACGTATTACAAGAGCCTTCCTACGGTTGGCGCACACCAGCCGGCGACTTGGTCGTACCTACTAACCGACGGCTTTTTCAGGAAGCGCTTACCCGGGTGAATATTTTTGCTACTCGCAAGAACTGGATCCCAGCCATTAGCTGGCTCATGATTCTTTGTCTGCTTCCCTTCGCTATTGCCGCTTTTGTGTGGCATTTTTCGCTACCACTTTTAGGTATCGGTATCCTGTACGGTATGGTAATCATGAGTACTCACGCTACCATCTGGTTTCACCGCTACGGCACTCATAAAGCATACACGTTTAGTCATCCGATCTGGCGTTTCATCACACAGAACCTGGTAATCAAGACGTTTCCCGAAGAAATTTACGTAGTGTCTCACCACGTTCATCACGCGAAATCCGATGAGCCCGGTGATCCCTATAATGCGCGGGGTGGCCTGTTGTACTGCCTCCTGTCGGATGTCAATCACCAGCCGATAGCCAAGAACCTGTCGGAAACCGATTACGGCCGGGTAGCTGGTTTCCTGGCGCATACTGGCATCAAGGCCAATAACTATGCTGCTTATCTGCGTTGGGGATCGGTTGGTTCACCCATCTATACGGTAGGGCTCTGGCTGGCCAACTGGGCGTTCTGGTATACAATCTTCTTTCTGATCGGGGGTCACGCTCTGGCCTGTGCCATGTTTACAGGGGCTATGTTCTGGTTTATTGGGGTGCGTGCTTTCAATTACACCGGGCATGGCAAAGGTGAAGAACAGCACGTAGACGGTGTCGATTTCGACCGCCGGAACCTATCGATCAATCAGTGGCGCCCCGGTCTGTTTGCTGGTGAATGGCATAACAATCATCACCTGTACCCAAGCAGCGCCCGGGCTGGTTTCCTACCCTTCCAGCTTGACCTGGCCTGGGTTTACATATACGGTCTGTACAAAATGGGCATGGTTTCTTCGTACCGTGACAGTAAGCCTGATTTCATCAAAAAGTACGTAACTACTACCAACAGTCAGGCTCACTAATTTCAGCGTTTACCCTGATAAACCCCTCATTTCAGCGTTGCGTATCTACTCGATACCGACGCTGAAACGAGGGGTTTTCGTATGGAGAAGGTTCCCGTCAACCTTTCACGACAATCGACGATGGTGGCTACGCTGATTCCAAGAATTTTAGTCAGTACACATGAACGCAACGTACTATTTCAAATCACCAAACTAGCAAATTCGCCTGACTCGCTGACAACATGGGGATAATCTGGCGGGTGCTGTCTTTTTAGCATGGAATTAACAAGCCATTCTATCAACGTACCAATGCACTACCCTTCTTTTCTCCGCCCGGCCTTCCTGCTGGTGGCCCTGACAACCCTCACCGCACAGGCGCAGGAACTCCGCCCGCCCGCGTATCCGCTTGTGACTCACGACCCGTATTTCAGCGTCTGGAGCATGACCGATAAACTCACCGACTCCCCCACCCGCCACTGGACCGGCAAACCACAATCGCTGGAAGGCGTTATCCGGGTCGATGGGAAGGCGTATCAATTTCTGGGCGCGGTACCGACAACCTACGCCAACATCCTGCCCACGGGTGAATCGGCCCCTTATACGGCCCGCTACACCTTTACCAAACCCGACGCGGGCTGGGAGAAATCCGATTTCGACGCGAAGGGCTGGAAAACCGGGCCGGGGCCATTTGGCGATAATGCGGAATCACGCACGCGCTGGCTGAGTAGTAAAACCGACCCAAACGGTATTCATATCCGGCGCGAATTCACCTACGACGGCAAAACCGACCCGGACAAACTGCTGCTGTCGACCAGCTATGACGATGACATGGAGGTCTATCTGAACGGTACGCTGATCCTGACGAAAACCTGCTGCGCGGGCGAATACCGGCAGGAACCGTTGTCGGCGGAAGCGAAAAAAGCGCTACGAAAAGGTCGTAACGTGCTGGCCATTCACTGCGTCAGCCCCATTGGCGGGTCGTTTGTCGACGTCGGCATTGTTAGCCCGGTTGTGTCCAAAGGCATTGAAACAGCGCAACAGACGGACGTGACGGTAACGGCTACCCAAACTGACTACGGCTTTACGGCCGGCCCTATCGACCTGCACCTGAACTTCCTGTCGCCCCTGCTGCTCGATGAACTGGAGGTGGTGGCACGCCCGGTTTCGTACGTAACGTTTGACGTGAAATCGCGCGATGGCAAGACCCACGACGTACAGCTGTACTTCGGTGAAGCCGGAACGCTGGCGACCAATACCGGCAGTCAGGAAGTAGTGGGCGACGCGGGTACAACGGCGGGGCTCAAGTGGCTCAACGTCGGAACGCGGCAGCAGCCGGTATTGCAGAAAAAAGGCGACAACGTTCGGATCGACTGGGGCTATGCGTATCTGGCGGCACCCAACGCCGAAGGGGCTGAACTAGCACCCGGCCCGATCGACGCCATGAAAGCGCGGTTCATCCAGTCGGGTCACATTCCAGCCGGCAAGATCGCGCTGGGTACGGGGCAAACCTACGGGCTGGCGATGAGCCTGCCGCTGGGCAACGTCGGTAAAGACGTGGTTGAGAAGCACCTGCTGCTGAGCTACGACGACATCTATTCGGTACAGTATTTCGGCAAAAACCTGCGGGCGTGGTGGCGTCGCGACGGGAAAATGACCATGCCCCAACTGCTGCAAACGGCCGAAAATGATTACGCCCGGCTTCGCAAAAAGAGCGCGGATTTCGACAAACAACTGCGTTCTGACGCCGAAAAATCCGGGGGTAAGCAATACGCTGACTTATGCGTACTTGCCTACCGGCAGGCCATTTCCGCCCATAAAATTGTGGCTGGTCCAACGGGCGATCTGCTGTTTTTCTCGAAAGAAAATTTCTCCAATGGCTCCATCGGTACCGTCGACATCACCTACCCGTCGGCACCGATGTTTCTGCTCTACAACAACGAACTGGCGAAGGGGCTGCTGCGCTTTATTTTCGATTATAGCGAATCGGGACGGTGGAAAAAGGACTTTCCGGCGCACGACGTGGGCACCTATCCGCTGGCAAACGGGCAGACGTATGGCGAAGATATGCCCGTCGAAGAAGCAGGTAACATGATGATTATAACGGCGGCTACCGTGCGGATGGACGGCAAGCCCGACTTCGCCAAACAGCACTGGCCGACGCTGACCAAGTGGGTTGGTTTTCTCAAACGCGACGGCTTCGACCCGGGTAGTCAACTCTGTACCGACGACTTTGCCGGGCATCTGGCCCGCAACGCCAACCTGTCGGCCAAAGCGATCATGGGGATTGCCTGTTACGGGCAGATGGCGGCACAGCTGGGCGACCAGAAAACGGCCGATGAGCATCTGACGCTGGCCCGCGACCTAGCCCGCAAATGGATGCAGATGGACTCGGAAGGGAACCACTATGCCCTGACGTTCGACAAAAAGCCCGGTAGCTGGAGCCAGAAATACAACATCGTCTGGGATAAACTGCTGAATCTGGACGTGTTCCCGAAAGAAGTAGCGAAGGAAGAAATAAGCTTCTACCTGACCAAACAGGAACCCTATGGCCTGCCGCTCGACAGCCGCAAGACCTACACTAAGTCGGACTGGATTATGTGGACGGCGACGATGGCCGATTCCGATAAAGATTTCCGGGCGTTCATCGCCCCGGTCTGGAAGTATGCCAACGAAACCCCTACACGCGTACCGCTCAGCGATTGGCACGAAACCGTCGACGCCAAACAGGTCGGTTTTCAGGCTCGCTCGGTAGTGGGTGGGTACTACATCAAGATGCTGGCCGACTATCTCGACAAGCATCCAACGAAGTAACAAAACGCGCCTTGCCCGTATGAATGGAGCAAGGTGCGTTGCGATTTTGTGCCATACTTTTCAATGAATTTATGAATCGCTACTCCCTGCTTTTACTGGGGTTGTTACTCGGCCCGGTTGGCTGGGGACAGCAAAAACCCGTCAACCAAAATCCGTATCGTGAACTGCCATTAGGCGCTATCCGGCCCAAAGGCTGGCTGCGGGAAATGCTGGTCCGTCAGCGCGACGGAGCAACCGGTCAGCTCGACAGCCTGTACCCGCTGGTTATGAACCAACGTAACGGCTGGCTGGGTGGCGACGGCGATCAATGGGAGCGCGGACCGTACTGGATCGACGGCTTGCTGCCGCTGGCCTATATACTGGACGACAAGGCGCTCATTGCCAAAACGAAACCGTGGGTCGAGTGGGCGATCAACAGTCAGCAACCCGACGGATATTTTGGGCCATCGACAGACTACAGCCCCGAACCCGGCATTCAGCGCGATAACAGCCGCGACTGGTGGCCGAAGATGGTGATGCTGAAAGTGCTAAAGCAGTATTATTCCGCCACCAGCGATAAGCGCGTGATTAACCTGATGACCCGCTACTTTCGTTACCAACTGGCCGAACTACCGAAAAAGCCCCTCGATCATTGGACATTTTGGGGCCGCTACCGGGGTGGCGACAATCTACAGATCGTGTATTGGCTCTACGGCATCACAGGCGACAAATCGCTACTAACGCTCGGCGACCTCATCCACAAACAAACCTTCGACTATACCAATGCCTTCCTGAACACCGATCTGCTGGCCCGCAAAGGCAGTATTCACTGCGTCAATCTCGCGCAGGGCTTCAAGGAGCCGCTGGTGTATTACCAGTATCATCGCGACAAAAAATACGTCGATGCGTCGAAGAAGGGGCTGGCTGATCTGCGCACGTACAACGGCATGGCGCACGGCCTGTTTGGGGGCGACGAAGCCCTGCACGGCAACGACCCGACGCAGGGTTCGGAGTTCTGCTCAGCGGTGGAGATGCTGTTTTCGCTCGAAGGGATGCTCGAAATCTCCGGCGATCTCACCTATGCCGATCAGCTGGAGCGGATCGCATTCAACGCCCTGCCCACGCAGGCATCCGACGACTACCTGGGGCGGCAATATTTTCAACAGGCCAATCAGGTGATGGCGACCCGGCACATGCGCAACTTTCGCGACAACCACAGCGGCACCGACGTTTGCTTCGGCCTGCTGACGGGTTATGCCTGCTGCACCTCGAACATGCATCAGGGCTGGCCCAAGTTCACGCAGAATCTGTGGTACAGTACCGGTACGGCAGGGCATCAGGGCATTGCAGCTCTGCTTTATTCGCCCAGCGAAGTCAAAACTACAGTCGGAAAAGGTGTACCAGTAACGATCCGCGAGGAAACGAATTACCCATTTGAAGAGACAGTTCGGTTTACGGTCAGTATCGACAACAGCGCGAAAACGGCGTCATTTCCGTTTCAACTGCGTATTCCGGCCTGGTGCAAAAAAGCTGGTATCAAAATCAACGGGAAAGCAGTACAGGAGCCAACCGGTAATCAGATTGTGACGATAAACCGTACATGGCAGTCGGGCGACGTGGTAGAACTGCACCTGCCCATGCACATCAGCCGGAGCCGGTGGTACGAAAACTCGGTGTCGGTGGAGCGCGGCCCATTGGTATACGCGCTGAAAATCGGCGAAACGGCGAAGCAGGTTACGAACAAAAAAGACCCGATCGAGTACGGCGACACCTATACCGAACTCCGCCCAACAACGCCCTGGAACTACGGCCTGCTTCACGTTTCCGACGATAAGCTCGATAGTGCCTTTCCTGTTACCAGTGGTAGCTCCGTTTCAGCGTACCCGTGGAACCCGGAAAGCGCCCCGCTAACGATCAAAGCTAAAGCCCGGCGCATTCCCTCCTGGCAATTGTATAACGATCAGACCGGTCCGATACCATACAGTGCCATCTACGGCATAGACGCCGATACGGACGTCGAAGAGATCACCCTGATTCCCTACGGCTGCACCAACCTCCGCATCGCCCAGTTTCCAGTTATTGGGGAGCAATGAAGTCAACGGGCGAACAATATTGTTCGCCCGTTGGCTTCATTGCATTCTCTATGTCTTTTACTCATTATTCGCTTCGGCAGCCTGATCGGCCAGGATAGCCACGAACGAGCGCGACACCGCCGATTCACTTTCATGCCCTTTCGCACTCGCTTCGCCGATACCACCGGGCTTCGGCAGCAGCTGATTAACCACCGACAGTGTATCCATAAACAGACCGGGCATCGCATTGTGCAGGGCGGTCAGCATTTTCGCGGGTAGCGACACGACGACCTCGGCCTGCCCGATCCGGCAGACGTCGAGCACCTGTTTGGCGCAGGTTTCGGCACTGACCGTCAGCAGTGGCAGCGCATCGGCGATTTTAAACCACGCATATTCTTTCTCGTGCTGCCCTTTGATGATCGCATGGCGCGGACTACCGGTGCGGATCAGGCCGGGGCAGACCGTCGTGACCAGAATCCCGTCTTTCAGCAGTTCGGCCCGCAGCCCCTCCGAATAACCGACCAACGCAAATTTGCTGGCCGAATACGGTAGCATGTGCGGAATCGACACCTTACCGCCAATCGACGCGATGTTGACGATGCGGCAGGGGTGCGTCCGGGCGCGGGCGCGCATACTGGGCAGTACGGCTTCGATGGTCCGGTAAGCCGCCCAGAAATTACTGTCCATCGCCAGCTTAAAATCGTCCTCCGTCGTGTTTTCGTAGGGCGATACACTGATAACACCCGCGTTGTTGACCAACACATCGATTGGTCCCAACTGCTGTTCGACGGTCGTGATGAAGGCGTCGATGTCGGGTTTGCGGGTCAGGTCGCAGGTGATGGCGAGGATGTCGGTACCGTATTGCAGCAAATCGGCTTCGGCCCGAATCAGTTCGTCGGCGTCGCGGGCGCAGATGGCCACGTTGGCACCTTCTTTGGCAAACTGCCGGGCCATAACCAGCCCCAGCCCGCGCGACCCACCAGTAATGACGACGGTTTTACCCGCGAAACGCATGGTCCGCTGATGCTTTACGTAAGCGCGGGCGGCAACGGCAGCTCCGACGCCTAACAGCGTCCAAAGAAAGGGGTGACTATTCGATCTATTCATAGCGTTGAGTCGACGGTCACCGTTTAGTCGACCATCGTCTCTGCCTAACTCCCAGCGTCCTGCTTCGGTTATAAGAAAGGTGTGTAGAGCTTACTTTAGGTATCTGGAAACCTCATCCAAGTACAGCGATTTGTTTTTGCCTTGCGGATGTGGACCAACTACATATTTTCTCCTACGGTATAATCCAATCTGTTTTACATACTTATTGTCCGGCACATCGCTTCCATCGATAGCCTCATTAAGATATGGTTCAGCCCAGCCAACGCCAGTTAGGAATACAATTACCGCAGGCTCATACAAGTCAATTTCTGTATCCAGTATTTCCTGACAATAATAAAACTGAACGTCACACAACGCGGCTGATGGGTTTCCGCCAGTGGTATCTTCCTTGCTTTTCGCTACTTTATACAGATTTGACCAGACGACATAATCAGCAAAAAAGTGATTCCCTTCTGTCAAATCTCTCAACCCAACAAGGCCTTCAATAAGTCGCCAGAAAGCCGACTTCTTCGTATTGTACTGCTTTTTTTCGTCTGTTTGACTCTTGCCCCATAAACCCTTTACCCAACATAAAGAATCCTTTTCCAGTCCTGCGTCAATAGCAGATAGACAATCCGTTACAGATTGTCTATCAGTTGGGTCCAGATTGTATTTCCAGCCGTTCACCGCTCGCCCGACGACCATTATTCCGCCTTTTTTATATGCAGACCCTGCGATTGCAGAAAAAAGCGTCAGCTTATTCTCTAAGTAATCTTCCTGTCTTTCGACCAGCATTTGAATCAGTTCAACGTACAATTTTTTGAGTGATTCCTTGTCGAATACGTCCTGCATAAAAGTTGTCGTGTGGTTAGAAAAATGATTTCCTATGAACAATATCAAACCTGAAAAGCAATGCGATTATGTCAAATCCCCCGCTCATATAGCGTCACACCAATCCGGTCGATGTGCTCGCGCAGGGCGGGGTGGGTGAGCTGATCGTAGAGCAGTAGATCGAAGGTGAACGGCAGATCGAGATCGTCCAGCTCGTTGTCGATCCGAAAGCGGTCGCGCAACGTAACCGATTCGCCAAACAACGCCAGGTCGACGTCGGAACCGGGGTGGTTTGTGCCTTTGGCCCGCGATCCAAACAGGATAGCTCGCTTCAGCCGGGGCGTTCGCGCCAGTACCCGCTGAATCTGCGTCAGTTGCTTATCCGTCAGTCCGTACATCATTCGCTATTCTTTTGCTTCGGCTCAGTATCGTCTGCTAACAGCGCGTTAAATACCGACAACAGGTGCTCGAAATCGTAATAATACTCCTGCCGGATGGTTTTAGCGATCCTGTTGGCTGTTGCTTCGTCGTAGGTATGCGCCGTAGCGTTTCGACTGCTGACCATCTCCATCCAGCGTTCGCCGTTGGTAATCAGCCCAACACGATTGCTGAGCCGAAATGTATCTTTCGACCCCGTAATATTCGTATATCCCTGATCGACAAGGTAATCTTTCAACGTATTCCAGGCCAGTTCGTAGGTAAACTCGAAGCATTTGATAAGCCCCTGCTGCTCCAGCTTTGAATAGCTATGTAAGCTCACGGCTTCCTCTAACTGCTCAAACGCCTTCTTGAAATTGGAAAACCACTGTTTCCAGCGCACGTCTTTTTCCATGAACGACCATAATTTCTAGGCCAACTTCATCAGAAATGAGCAGGATCAAAGCCTAGCCGGAACAAGCCATTGTCGCTATACCTTCTGTCGGCCGGGGTGAACCCACGGCTGCCGGTAGGGGCGTTGCAGCAGTTTGGTGGCTTCCGGGTCGCCGACGACTTCGCGCTTCTGCGGGTCGTACACCAGCGGTCGGCCGGTTTTCATCGACAGATTGGCCAGAATACAGCTTGCCGTTGAGATATGGCCTTCTTCGATGTCGGCAACGGGGCGGCTGTTTTTTTCGATAGCGGCCAGGAAGTCGAGCATATGCAGGCGGGTGGCGGGGGCTGCATTTAACTCGATTCGGTCTTCAGTCACGTCTTCGGGGTACTTCTCTTTTTCGTAAACGACGTCTTTGTGAATCTTCTCCCCTTTCGTCGGGCCATCTTTGCCGTCGGGGATGAAGTCGTAGCTCATCGTGCTGGCCCAGAGCGTGCCTTTGTCGCCGTAAAGCGTAAACGACCAGGGGTAGTCGGGGTTGTTGGGCGTCCCCCAAGTGCGGTGCTGCCAGACGCAGTTCAGGCCGTCGTATTCGAACAGAGCCGACTGCGTATCGGAAATGTTCGACTTACCTTCTTTCTGTACGTAGATACCGCCCGTTGAACTGATGCGCTTCGGCCAGCCCAGTTTGAGCATCCAGCGAACGGTATCGAACATATGCACGCACATATCGCCCATAATGCCGTTGCCGTACTCGGTAAAGGTGCGCCACCAGCGGATATGCGGTAACCCATCATAGGGGCGTTTTGGCGCGGGGCCGGACCACATTTCGTAGTCGAAAAAGGCGGGGACGGGCTCGACGGGTGGGTTGCCGTTATTGCGCATATGGTAATAGCAGCACATCTCTACGTGTGAAATCTTGCCCAGCAACCCCGCGTCAACAATGTTCTTTTTCGCGTCGATCAGGTGGGGGGTACTTTTTCGCTGCGTCCCGACCTGCACCACTTTGCCGTATTTGCGGGCGGCAGCCACCATCGCTTCGCCTTCCAGCACGTCGACACTGATGGGCTTCTGCACGTAGACGTGGGCACCGGCTTTGACGGCGTCGATCATCGTCAGTGCGTGCCAGTGGTCGGGTGTGCCGATCAGGATAATGTCGAACTGATTTTCGGCCAGCATTTTCCGGTAGTCGCCGTACAGTTTCGGCACTTTCCCCGACTTCTGCCGCTGACTGACCAGCTTACCCGCTTCATCGAGCTGATGCTGATCGACGTCGCAGAGTGCGATTACGTCGACGGGCGATACCTGAATGAGCCGAAACAGATCGCTTTTGCCATACCAGCCCGTCCCGATCAGCCCGACGCGGTAGGTTTTGGCTAAGGGGCCAAGTGGCAGGCCACTTGTTTCGAGGGTACTCAGGGCCAGCGAAGCAGCCGAACCCAGTAGAAAATGGCGACGGTCGAGCGAGTAGGCAGTCATAACGGGAGCGGTGTTGTTTGCGTAAAAAAGACATTCACCCGCCTGACTTAACCATCCGCCAACAAACAAAAAGCCCCGCCGATACACAGCAGGGCTTTCAACCATAGTATCCGGCTGAACCGTATACCGGAAACTGAATCAATGTGCCGGTTCCAGTTCACGGTCGCGCAGTTTCTGCCGGGTCCGATCGATATGCAGCCGCATCAGAATTCCTTTTTTGATACGCATCCAGCGTTCGTACAGGCTCGATTCGGTCAGAAAATTCCACTTTTCTTTCTTCTCCTCTTTACGATGCTCTTCCGGGTCGTAGAGCATACCCGTACACAGGCAATGCTTACGATTCGTACGGGTCAGAATGTCGAAGTTGGTACAGGTCTGACACCCTTTCCAGAACGACTCATCGCCGGGCAGTTCACTAAGCGTTACCGGATGATAGCCCAGGTCAGAGTTGATCTTCATCACCGCCAGACTCGTCGTGATCCCGATGATCTTAGCCGTCGGAAACATGGTCCGCGAGAGTTCAAAGGCTTTCGCCTTGATGCGCGTCGCAATGCCGCTTTTGCGGTAGTCGGGGTGTACGATCAGACCTGAGTTAGCCACGAATTTACCGTGATCCCAGGTTTCGATGTAACAGAACCCAACCCAATCGCCCGACAGCGTCATGGCAATGATTGCCTTTCCTTCGAGCATTTTTTCCATCACGTATATCGGCGACCGTTTGGCGATACCGGTACCGCGTGCTTTGGCGCTTTCTTCCATCTCGTGACAGATGGCTTCTGCCAGCCGCAGATGGTTTTCGCTGGCAACCTGAACAATGTATTGATCGTTGACTATTTCTGGCTTAATCATCGTCGTTGATTGGGCGGCCCCTACGGCCGCTGCGGAGACGTTGTGATCCGCGTCGTGAATGAATTGGAATAAGTAAACGGAAAATGGGGCGAAACTGATTTACCGCGTGGGTAAATAATGCTATATGGTCCATACGGACCTAAACCGGAAGGGTGTAGTATGGAAGAAGGCCGGTATGAAAACGAGCTTACCCATCGGTTGTGAATGAACAAAAACAGCGGACAATATTCGGGAGTTTATCCGGGTCCTGCAATAGAGAAAACGGATTTTTTCCTCGATAGTTCACTTACTTTTTAAACATATCTCCTGTACAACCCGTACGATACTATTCGAAGCTATCAATGAGTAAGTTAGCCTCATTGGCATGATCTATAATCGTGCCGATCTCCTTCCCCAACCCATGCAGATTGCTCTCCCCTCGCCCAGCTACCCGTTGACGCTCAGTCAGAGCCGGCCGCTGCGCTACGGCGTTTTCTTTTATCTGTACGTCATGCAGGGCATTCCATCAGGTTTTTACCTGACGGCACTGGCCAACTATTTTACGGGAAAAGGCGTCAGCCCGGACGTTGTCGGCTCGTTTATCGCCATCATTGGCTTACCGTGGGCCTTTCAGTTTATCTGGGGGCCCCTGATCGACCGGTTTCAGGGGTCGCCGATGGGTCGGCGCAAACCGTGGGTAGTCGGGTCGCAGCTGATGACGGTGCTGGCGTCGTGTGTGCTGCTGTTTGTGGTCGACCCCGTCGGGCAGATCAGTACGCTGGGCTGGCTGTTTTGCCTGCGCAGTGTGTTTGCGGCCATTCAGGATGCCAGCGTCGATGCCATGGCTATTACGGTGATTCCCGAAGATGAGCGGGGCCGGGTAAATGCATTTATGCGGGCGGGCTTTCTGGTCGGTACGGGTATTGGCGCGGCTCTGTTTGCCAACATTCTGCACGATTATGGTTTCCATAGTGCGGCTTTGGTGCAGATCCTGTGCCTGCTGACGGGAGTACTCCTGATGATGTTCATCCGCGAAAAGCCTGGCGACCGACTGTTGCCACTCTTTGGTGATACGACGCCGGACAATAAAGGTGCCGTTCGCCGGAAAGCCGAGTCAGCGGAACATCCCGAACACGATTTCAAGTGGCTGTTCACCGAACTGTTCAAAGGTCTGTTTGCCCAACGCAGTCTTCTGCTGTTCGGGGCCATTCTGCTGGCCTACACCAGTAACGCTCTGTTTCTGCGCGCTTACAATCATCACCTGATCGATGAGCTGGGCTGGGCCGATACCGATGTGTCGGTACTGACCGGCACGTATGGCATGGTAGCAGCGACGGCCATCGCCCTGACCGGCGGCTACCTCGCCGACCGTATGGGGGCGCGCCGACTGCTGGTGATCGTGATGGGCGTTGTGGCGGTGTATCTGATCAGCTTCAACCTGCTGTCGGCCAGCTGGGTCCGGCGCGACATTGCCCAGTCGGGGCTGGTGGCGCTGTACTTCATGGACCCGGCGGTGAGTGCGGCCGCGATGCCTGTATTGATGGCCATCTGCCGGAAAGGTGTGGAAGGCTCGCAGTTTACGACCTACATGGCGTTCGTCAATCTCAGCGACGTAGCGGGGACGTATTTCGCCGGTACGGCCCTGCTGCACTTCACCGCGCCCACCATCGGGCTGTTCGGCGGCTGTCTGGCCCTGCTCGCCATGTTCACCGCTTTTCTGACGTTGCGTCATTACCGAAAAGCATATTGACAGGATTAGCAGGATTTCTATGCTATAAAATCCTGCTAATCCTGTAATCCTGTCGAAAAAAAAAACTAGCGGATAACCTGCTCGGTGGCATCGTCGAAGAAATGGGCCTGCGCGACGTTCATGTAAAGCGTGGTGGAGTGACCGACAGTCAGGCACAACGCATCGGCGGGCGACACCCGGGCCACGAATCGGCTGGTGGCCACGGTGACATAAGCCAGTGCTTCATTGCCCATATTTTCAACCGCGTCGATCACGGCCGTCACCGATATTGACTGCGTATCAATGGGCACCGTAGTCAGGTGTTCGGCCCGAATTCCCAACGTTACGGGCTTACCAACATAAGCCGACAAAGCGCCCTGCGACGCTGCGTTCGTCAACGGAAGCTGTACCGTATTACCCGTCCCGACAAAGGATAACCCACCCGCCGTTTGCTGGATCTGACCAGGCAAGAAATTCATTGGCGGTGTACCGATAAACCCCGCGACGAAGCGGTTGGCGGGGTGATTGTACAATTCAAGCGGGGTGTCGTACTGCATCACATCGCCACCGCGCAACACCACGATCCGGTCGCCGAGGGTCATCGCTTCGACCTGATCGTGGGTAACGTAGAGTATGGTGGCCCTGAGTTGGCGGTGCAGTTTCTGAAGCTCGATCCGGGTTTGACCGCGCAGCTTGGCGTCGAGGTTGCTTAGGGGTTCATCGAACAGAAACACCTTGGGTTCGCGCACAATCGCCCGACCGATAGCGACACGCTGCCGCTGCCCGCCCGACATGTCTTTCGGTTTACGATCGAGCAAGTTTTCAATTTCCAGAATCCGGGCGGCCTGCGTCACCCGCTCGTTGATTTCGGCCTTTGGCATATTGCGCAGTTTCAGCCCAAACGCCATATTCTCAAACACGGTCATGTGCGGATAGAGGGCGTAGTTCTGAAACACCATCGCAATGTCACGGTCTTTCGGGGCCCGGTCGTTGATGCGCTGCCCATCGAGCAGCAGGTCGCCGGACGTAATGGCCTCCAGCCCGGCGATCATCCGCAGCAGCGTCGATTTGCCGCAACCGCTCGGCCCCACCAGCACGACGAACTCCTGGTCGCGCACGTCGATGCTGACATCCCGAATGACGGTCGGACCGTTGCCGTACGCTTTGGCGATGTGAGATAGTGTTACGTTAGCCATAGGTAAAGTGCGAAAGAGCGAATGAGTGAATGAGTGAAAGAGCGAAAATACCGAGCGGAGTGATGGTACCGGATGGCCGTTCTTTCGCTCTTTCACTCTTTCGCTCTTTATAAAATCTTGTATTTCTCCAGCCGCTGGAAGGCCCAGAGGCTTTCAATGGTCGATTCGGCACCTGAATTTCGGTTGACCTTGCCGTTGGCACCTATACCGTCGTAGCCCCGCCCGGTCGTTCGGTCGTACATGGGTGTATCGGCACTATTTTTACCCAAGAACCAGCTCGCCAGCCGACCGGCGAGGGTAGCGTATTTCGGATCGCTGGTTTGGGCGTAGGCTTCGAGCGTCGCCCAGATCATCGGCCGGATACCATAGGCAATCTGCGAAAACTGGCTCGTCCGGCCGGGCGTGAGGGCACTGCCCGTTTGCTGCACGTCGAATGATTCGAGGTAATTCTGCCGGATAAGCCAGGGATAAAAATTGTCGATCTCGCGCCGGGCGGTGGCCTGCCAGTCAGGTTTGTTCAGCTGCTTACCCACTCGCAGCAGCGCGTACGACTGATCGCTGGCGTAGGCATGCCAGGTGTTTTCAAAACTCAGAATCGCCCCGTACGGAAACTGGCCTGGTCCGCCGTACTGCATCGCCACCATGCCGCTGCCCAGTTTCTCGATCAATGTCAATACGTCGGCGCTGGGTTGCTGCTGCTGCACGTTGGCCAGACTAAGCAACAGGATAGCGGCCTGATCGGTACCCGACCTAAACGGCAACCAAGTCGGAACCCTGACACCCCGGATTGTATCGTATCCGGTGGGTTTATTGCCAAAATCACGCAGCACGTTGGCCGTGATTTTCTGCGTGGCTGTCAGAATACGGCTGGCCAGCCCGGGGTCGCGTTGCCGGAAATACGGGTACGCTTCGGTAAGGCACCAGAACGCCCGCCACGACCAGAAATTAGCCTCCGCTACGCTGGTACGAAACGTCCTGTTGATGGTGCGGTCGGGCCAGAGGAAGTTGTAGAAATAGCCCGCCCCTTTTGCACTATCGGGGGCCTGTAGTTGCAACACAAACTCAGTCATACCGCGCAGTTTGGCTTGCTTGTCGGCACTTGTTGCGAGGTTAGGTTCGTTGAGCAGAAACAAAGCCGCGCGCGCCACGTCGTCAACGCAGGTAAAGCCCTCATCGTCGTCGCCGACGAGCCGGTAGTCGGGGGCGTTGCTGTAGATCGCTACCGTCCCGACTGTCGCGCCGTTGGGTATCGTTACCGTCTGATACAAGCGGTCGAGGTGCGCCAGATTGACGTAGCGTTTCGCTGGCACAGGCTGACCGGCGAGCGGCCTGTTTTGGCCAATCAGCGTCAGCAGCACGAGCAGACCGTACAGATGATGTTGTGTCATAAATCAGTCTTTCAGGCCCGACGAGGCCATACTGCGGATAAAGTGCTTCTGAAAAAACAGGTACAGGATAATTACCGGCACCGCCAGCAACACGGCTGCGGCAATCTTCACACCCAGTTGCCCCTCGGCCCGGCCACCCACCGAGAACAGCGTTACCAGCTGCGGCATGGTCATGGTCGACTCGTCGCGGATGACGATTAGCGGCCACAGTGCTTCATTCCATAAACCCATAAAGGTCAGGATCGTGATGGTCAGCACGGTCGGCAGCACGTTGGGGACGAGTATCTGGAAGATGATGCGCAACTCCCCCGCCCCGTCGATGCGGGCCGCGTCGATCAGGGCCTGCGGCAGACTCTGAAACGCCTGCCGGAACAGCAGCACGGCCAGCGAACTCAGCGAAAACGGTACGATCAGGGCCAGATACGTATCGATCCAGCCGAGCCGCACCATCGTGATGTAGTTTGGAATCAGCGTAATCTGAAACGGCAGGGTCATGGTGAAAATGATGGCGTAGAAAATCCAGTCGCGCCCCACAAACTCGTGCCGGGCCAGGGCATAGCCCACCATCGCACCCGTCACCAGGACCAGCCCCGTCGTGACGATGGCGACAAACGCACTGTTGAGAAACGCGCGACCCAGCGGTATTTTGGTGAACACCGTCAGGTAGTTGTTCCACGTAAACTGCTCCGGCAGCAACGTCAGATCACCCAGCCCGCTCTCCGCCGACAGCGATGCGCTGAGCATCCAGATAAACGGATACACAAACGTCAGCGCAGCCAGTATGAGGAGGAAGTATTTCATGGTAGTTTGTGGTTCGTGGTTTGTGGTTTGTGGTTAGGCTGGCGGCAGCGAACCACGAACCACAAACGGCACCGGCCGCCCGGCACAAACTCGTTTATATTTCCTGCTCGACATATTTGCGCTGGATAATGACGACGAACAGGATAATGAGGGCAAAGCAGAAACCCAGCGTGGCGGAATAGCCCATGTGGTAGTACTGAAACGCCTGTTTGTAAATGTACATCACGGCCGACAGTGTACTGTTCAGCGGCCCACCTTCGGTCATGATATACGGTTCAATGAACAGCGAAAACCCGCTGATTGTCGACAGCACGACGACGGTAAACAGCGTGGGGTTGATGATCGGGAGGGTGATGTACCGGAATTTCTGCCAGGCCGTTGCCCCTTCCAGATCGGCCGCTTCGTAGTATTGTTCCGGCACCGATTGCAGGCCCACCAGAAACAGAATCACGTACAGCCCGACGTTTTTCCAGGTCGCCATCATCGCAATAGAGTACATCGCAATCGCCGGATCGTCGAGCCAGGCCACGCGCGGCAGGTGCAGGCCGGTCAGCAGGCGGTTGATAAGGCCGGCGTTGAAGCCCAGCAGTTGCTGCCAAAGAATCGTCACGACCACACCCGACACGATGACGGGCAGAAAAAACGCCCCCCGGAAGAACGAAGCCCCCCGTACCGTCCGGTTCAGCAGCTCGGCCAGCCCCAGCGCCACCACGATCTGCAACGGAATGTGTATCAGCAGAAAGCGGACAGTATTCCAGATAGCCAGCCAGAACAGCCGGTCGTGCACCAGCCGGTCGTAATTGCCCAGCCCGATGTATTCCATCGGCGAAATGATATTCCACCGGTGAAACGTCAGCACAATCGAGAACACCACCGGAAACGCCACAAACACCGCGAAGTGCAGCACGTAGGGCGAGACGAGCAGGTATGGGGTGAGTTTTTTCATGGATAAAATTTAAAGAGTGAAAGAGCGAAAGAATGAAAGAGAGAAAGCTGCTGCCGCCGGTATAATCGCTCTTTCACTCTTTCAGTCTTTCACTCTTTAATAACACGTCCACCGCTTGTGCGGCATCGGCGATGGCGGCTTCGGGGGTTTTACGGCCGAAGATGACACAGGCTTCGTACTCCTGCGAAATAATATCGAACACTTCCACGATCACCTCGCTGTTGTCGACCCCCCGGATGTAGCGGGTTTGCCGGGCCAGCGGGGCCATACGCGGATTTTTTGCCAGAAACGGGGCAAAGTACGGGTCGGTGTCGAGCTGCTGCCGACGCGGAAACTGGCCGGTCAGTTCCATTAGCCGCAAATCACTGGGTTTGTCGACCAGCGTTTTCACGAACGTCCACGCAGCCGTCGGGTCGGGGCATGTATTGAAAATGACAATATTTTTTGGATCGCCATAGGTATACACCGGCCCCTGATGCCCGTCGGGAACCGGCATCGGGTAGAAGGCATAGCGCAGATCGGGGCCGCCGAATTTATCGAGGTAGCTGATCTGCCACGGCCCCGTGAACTGCGTTACGATGCGCTGATCGATGAACGGATCACGGGTGGCGGAGAGTCGTTCGCGGGCGAAGTAGTCGTTGCGGTACAGCGTCTGCAAAAAGCGGAACACCGCCACCGCCGATGCGTTGTTGAACGCGGCTTTGGGCGGCTGCCCCGGCTGTTGTGTCAGCAACGGGGCACCGTTGGAGGCAGCCAAGTAGAGCGGGTAAAAGTTGAACAGCCGCTGGTACCAGATGGCCTTAACTTCGGTGTAGCCCAGCCAGCGATTCACGTAACCGTTCGCGTCGCGGCTCTGCATCCGTTCGCCCGCCCGCAGATAACCGCTGTAGTCGTAGGGTGGCCCGGTGGGGGTGCCGGGGGTCAGCGCAGCGGTATTGCAGAGCGTCATGATCGGGTTGACTTTCCACGGCACCTGATAAATGTGCCCGTCGGATGAGGTGATTTCCCGGATCATGGCACTGTCGCAACGGGCCCGGATAAACGTCCGGAAGTCGGCAATGGTATCGAGGGGTACCAGCACACCGGCTTTGGCGTATAACTCCACGCTCCCCTGCCACATGTTGGCGTAAATGTCGGGCGTGGTCTTGCCCACCACCGATGCCAGAATAATTTCCTCACTCGACTGCCCTTCGGGAATGGGTTGATACCGCAGGGGTTTGTCGGGACGGGTGCGTTGCCAGCGGTCGGTGAACTCCTTTGCGAACTGAATTTCACCCCCGTTATTCGAGCACCAGAACACCAGCTCCCGCGCCTTTTTTGGATCGCGGGACTGGCATCCGGTGAGCAATAAGGTAAGCAACACGAACAGGCGGAGCATTGATTCGGGGTTCGGTTTTCAGTGTGCAGTTCCGGAGGTTTCCGTTAGATAGTAAACTACAAACGAAAGGTATATTCCCGGTCGACTTACCCAATACCCCTTACAGCTATCGAAATAGCGCACAGCGCGCCCGTTTCCTGCTAAAAACGAAAAACCCCGGCAACAGCGTCGCCGGGGTTTTTGTTTGGCATAGTCTCTCTCTATGTCACTCTACGTACCCACCGAAGCGGGCAGTGTCATTAGCGCGTTTTCCGAATCACGACCGGTACGCACTTCGGCACCGGACAGATACACTCGGCAGGGTTGAGGTACACCACGACATCGGTGAAGCAGGTACCCCCCGCGCTGTACAGCCGGACCGTGTAGGCCTGCCGGGCAGTCGGATTCGTCAGACCGCTGAACGTGATGCTGCTTCCGCTGACCGCCGTTGCCGTGGCAAAGTCAGGACCGCTGTAGGTTGTACCCAGCGAGAAGCCTGCTTTCGCTGTATTGCGCAGCGTGGTGAAGGCAATCTTAGCATCGTTGTTCGCCGTAGCGCCGTTACAGGTTGCCACCGTTACCAGTGCCGGATCGTCGTAGGCTGGTGCCGGATTAACCGTTACCGTTACTACCGCCGTGGCCGAGCAACCCGTCGAGAGGGTACAGATTGCCGTGTAGCTTGTCGTGGCGAGTGGCTCAACCAGGAGCGAAGCACCCGTGTCACCCGTGTTCCAGACTACCGTACCGCTGCATCCGTTCACCGTCAGCGTCGTCGACTGACCGGCGCAGAGGATTGCCGATGGAGCCGAGCTTGTCACAGTCAGTACCGGTGTTGGGTATACCGTCACCGAGGTACTGGCGACGCTCGTACAACCTGTCGTTGCGTTGCCCACCGTTACCGAGTAGGTGCCGCTTACCGTTACGCTGATGCTCTGCGTCGTCTCGCCATCCGACCAGCGGAATACTGAGCCGCCGTTGGCCGTCAGCAGGATGCTCGTACCCTGACAGGCTGTTGCGCTGCTAGCCGTGATCGTGGCTACTGGGTTCGGATTCACCGTCACCGTACCCGTCGCCGTGCTTGAGCAGCCTTGTGCGCTCGTCGCCGTCACACTGTAGGTCGTCGTGCCGGTTGCGCTCAACACGCCCGTTGTGGCCGACGAACTACCAGCCGAGGTTGGTGTCAGACCCGACGAGAAAGCGTAGGTATACGTACCCGCTGCGGCAACCGATGCTGACAGGGTCGCTGTCGTACCGGCGCAGATGGTTGCGCTGGTCAGCGTCACCACTGGGTTCGGATTCACCGTCACCGTGCCTGTAGCCGTCGAAGAACAGCCCTGTGCCGAAGTGGCCGTCACGCTGTAGGGGAAGCTGCCCGCCGTTGTCAGGGCTGCCGTGGTGGCTGAGGCACTGCCCGGAGCGGTTGGCGTCAGACCGGCTGAGAAAGCGTAGGTGTAGGTACCCGCTGCGGCAACCGATGCTGATAGGGTCGCTG
>CAZOQC010000001.1:0-65525 GCA_964581865.1 uncultured Spirosoma sp. | reverse complement strand
TCGTGCCCGCACAGATGGTTGCGCTGGTCAGCGTCACCACTGGGTTCGGATTCACTGTCACCGTGCCTGTCGCTGTCGAAGAACAGCCCTGTGCGCTCGTGGCCGTCACACTGTAGGGGAAGCTGCCCGCCGTCGTCAGTGCCGCCGTGGTGGCTGATGCGCTGCCTGGAGCCGTTGGGGTCAGACCCGTCGAGAAAGCGTAGGTGTAGGTACCCGCTGCGGCAACCGATGCTGATAGGGTCGCTGTCGTGCCCGCACAGATGGTTGCGCTGGTCAGCGTCACCACTGGGTTCGGATTCACTGTCACCGTTGTACTGGTCGATGCTGGACAGGTGCCATACGCCGACGATGTAAACGTTACCGAATAAGCCGTTGTACTGGTTGGCGCAACCAGAATCGTGCTCGTATTAGCCGCTACGGTTGTTCCATCGCTCCAGGTCATTGTACCGGCCGAGCTACCATTGCCGGTAGCCGTTGCGGTCAGACTAACCGAAGTCCCTGCGCAAATGGCCGGGTTGCTCGGTGTAATCGCCAGCGTCGGTATGATACCGTCTTCTACAATGATCGGGCAGCAACTGCTGGCTCCGCAGCCACCCGTTCCCGATGCCGTGTAGCTGTAACTACCCGCCTGCGTGATGGTGTAACTGTTTCCGGTGGCTACCTGCGTATTACCCCGGTACCAGGTTACGTTGCTGAAACTGGCCGGTACCGATGCCAGGTACGACTGACCCGCACATAGTTTAACCGGCACTGTTACACAGGTCCGGCTGACGTTGTTACTCAGATTGTATTCGGGCTGTCCGCTCGAGGCATCGGCAGTTACGTAGGCCGTGTTGAACAGTACCCCTTCGGCAGCTGTCTGTGTGGCTACGGTTACCGTACTGGATGAATTAGCTCCAGAGAGCGTACCCAACGACCAGGTCAGTACGGTCTGAGTCGCTGTTCCGCTACCGACCGTACTGACGGTGGCTGCGGGAGAAGAAGATACGTAAGTCAGGCCGAGGTCGAGAGTATCCCGTACCGTGACGCCGGTGGCTACGTCGGTTGCGTTGGCGGCTACGTTGGTCACCTGAATGGTGAAAGTCACGTTGCTGCCTAATGTTACGGATGAGGCATTACTGGTTTTGGTAATACTCAAATCGGGGTCGCCCGATGAGAAGCCAAAATCATTGGCATTACTGGCTGTATTATCCGATGTCGTAGTCACGCTGACAACGGCCTGACTACCGATTAACCGGGCATCGCTGTCGGTCGCGTCGTTTCCGTTTCCGTTGACGTCCGCCTTCGTCAGCGCGAAACCCGCCGGGAAGTCGGTCCGCCGAATGCGTACTTCGTAGGTAGTGCTGGGTTTTAAGCCGTTCGTGACGTTTGCGCTACTGAACGTGTAGGCTCCATTGGCGCCCGATGTCGTTGATCCGCGCAGCACCCCATCTTCGTACAGGTAAACCGGAACGTTCGCTACACCCGGATCAATGGCATCCTGGATACCATTTCGGTTGTAGTCCTGAAAAATTCGAGTACCAATTGCCAGTGCAGTTGGTGCGCCCATTCGCCCGGGTGGTCTGTCAGCCGGGTTTCCCGCCCACACAGTGATGGACATCAGCCAGACCAGGCTAACCGTCCATACCGCACGAAACGTAAAACGTCGTGATTTGTAGGTATTCCTCATAGTTGTCAAACAGTATGGTTTTACGGATTTGGCGGACGAATGCCTCTGCCTTTGTCCGCGTAGGGCGTTGGCAAACAAAATGCCAGATTCCGGGTTGACCCCCGCTCAGCCCGACCACTTATACCGATGATCGCACCAGATTCCCCACATATACCGGCTATTGTTGGTGTACCAGTCAGGAATCTACCCCTTTGAAATAAGATAAGTACTTCACCTTTAGCTGTTTATTACCAGATGCAGTGTGTGTGCCGCCTGATATGTCCAGCTATTGAGTCTGGCTTTTTGATAGCTTCGTGTAGATTAAAATAATTTAATGTTTTTCCGAAAGTATATACTTATCAATGGCCTATGTAACACCTATATGACCTTTTCTAGCTATTTAGTAGACACGTAGATTTGTTTACTTGCCAGGCAGCGCGCTTTATACGCTAAGATTGTGCCAATCTTGCTTTTTTATTAACACTTGTACATAATACGATTAACTACTAATGCCGCTCACGAACCCAACTTCCATACCGTTTGCTCAACATGCTACCTAAGTAATTACTACATGCCGTCACTTTTTGACCATCCTACCTAAAGGCACTTGGTTTTTTTACTGACGTTTGTATATTTGACCCCAATACCCTTTAAAAATTAACCTAACAAACTCACAATGAGCTACTTGATTAGTCATTTTTTCAGTTAGCTCATTCCCGTTAATTTGTTTGATCTCCCTATTTTCAAATCCGGCCCGCAGCGGGAAACCGCACGCTGTCGGGCTGATCAATTGTCGGCATGAAAGTTTCGCCTACGCAGCCTTTCCAAATCGTTTACTCCCTGCTTGAACATGAGTTTCTGGGCTATCTCGTCGAAGCCTTCGTTGTCCAGCGCAACAGTCGGGGCGAACTGACCCTGCTCAACCAAACACTGTCGACACAGAACGTCAGTGAGTTTGCCCACGGGCTGGATGAACGTGATTTTGAACTGGTACGGCTGATCGAAAGCATTCAGCAGGATATTATCCTCAAGAAGTACAACACCCGTAAACTGCCCACGGTCGATTTTTTTCTGAAGCTGTACGACTCCAGCAAGGGCGATAAGGTAGTACAGGAAGCCATCAGCAGTTACCTCGAAACCATCAAACCCAAGATTATGGGCCTGATGGACGGTAAGCCTTTTTATATCATGGGGAATGACGGCAACCCGGCGGGCGAAGCCATCGTCTGGATGCCTGAACCCGCCAAAGTTCACTTTCATTTCGACCGCAGGGCCGACGCCACCCACTACTTCCCCATCATTCGCTACCCAACCGGCGGCACCAACCCTGACGGATCACGGGAGACACGCCGGGTCGAGTTTCAGTTTAAAAATGCGCTGATGATCTGCGACGAACCCGCCTACATGATGGTGGGCAATCAGTTGTATCACTTCAGCAAAAACGTCGATGGGCGTAAGCTCCGGCCGTTTTTCGCCAAGAATCATATCATCATCCCGCGCAATATCGAGCAGCAGTACTACGAACGGTTTGTGTCGCCCCTCATCGCGTCGTACGATGTGTACGCCAAGGGATTTGAAATCCGGCAGGAATCGCTGGAGCCGGTACCGGTGCTGACCGTCTCGGAACAGATTGCGTCGAGCCGGGCAGTAACGTCGGGGCCGTTTGCCGACGGGACCGATACCGACGAAGACAGCTGTCAGCGTATCACATTCGACCTGTCGTTCCAATACGGTGATTTCGGGTTCCGGTTCGACAGCTTCAGCACCTCGGCCAACGTCAATCTGGAGAAAAAAGGCGACGAGTACATCTTCCATCGCATCCGGCGCGATCAGCGGCTGGAACGGCAGAAGCTGACGTTTCTGCGCGAAGTCGGGCTCGACATCCGGCACGGGCGACTGGTGCTGCCCAAGTCCGAAGCTTTCGACTGGCTCAACACCCACAGCAATCAGCTGCGCGATGCGGGCTTTCTGCTACAGCAACATAATAAGGACAACAAACGCTATTTCCTCGGCTACTCGAGCATCGACGTATCCATCGAAGAAGGACGCGACTGGTTCGATATTTACGCCAACGTGCGCTTCGGCGAATTCGAGATTCCGTTCATCAAACTGCGTTCGTTAATCCTCGACAAGAAGCAGGAATTCACGCTGCCCAACGGCGAAATTGCGGTGATCCCCGAAGCGTGGTTTACACGTTTCTCGGAACTGTTTGGTTTTCTGGAACACCCCGACGGCATCGATGGGCTGATGACCGACCGGCTGATGCTGCGCAAACACCACCTGGCGCTGGTGCAGGAACTGGAGCGCGACAACGTGGCGACCGCCGTGATGAGCCGCAAGCTCGAACGCCTGCGCGACTTTCAGGAGATCGAGTCATTTCCACTGCCGCGCGGTTTCAATGGCACGCTGCGCCCCTATCAGCAGGCGGGTTACAACTGGATGAGTTTCCTGCGGCAATATCGCTTCGGCGGGTGCCTGGCCGACGACATGGGCCTGGGCAAAACCGTGATGACGCTGGCACTGCTGCAGGGGCAGAAAGAAGCGGGCGCCACTCAGCCGTCGATGCTGGTGATGCCCACATCGCTGATCTATAACTGGGAACTCGAAGCCCGTAAGTTTACCCCGGACCTGCGGGTGATGGTGTACACGGGTACGTACCGCGAAAAAAATACGGCCCTCTTCGACGGGTACGATCTGATTCTGACATCGTACGGTATCGTCCGGATCGACATCGACCTGCTGAGCGACTACCGCTTTCACTATGTCATTCTCGACGAGTCGCAGGCCATCAAAAATCCGTCGTCGCACATCACGAAGGCGGTTATGCACCTCGACGCAGCGCACCGGCTGATTCTGACGGGTACCCCGCTGGAAAACAGCACGATGGATCTGTGGGCGCAGATGACATTTATCAATCCCGGCCTGCTGGGCAGTCAGACGTTTTTCCGGAATGAGTTTCAGATTCCCATCGAAAAGCGGCACGACGAAGCCAAAACCAGCCGGTTGTACACACTGATAAAGCCTTTCCTGCTGCGCCGGAACAAAGCGCAGGTAGCGACCGACCTGCCCGAAAAAGTCGAGAGTGTGCTGTTCTGCGACATGACCGACGCGCAGGCCGAGCAGTATGAGGAAGCCAAATCGTACTACCGCAATCTGATTCTGGAACGGATCGAGGAAGAAGGTATGGCCCGCTCGCAGATGGTGGTGCTACAGGGCCTGACCAAGCTACGGCAGATCGCTAACCACCCGCGCATGGTCAACGACGAGTACGAAGGCGATTCGGGAAAACTGTCGGACGTGCTGATGCGGCTGGAAAGTGCCATGACCGAGAACCATAAGGTGCTGGTATTTAGCCAGTTCATCAAGCACCTCAACGTGGTCAGGCAGTATCTGAAAGAGAAGGGCATCAAGTACGCCTATCTCGACGGGTCGACTACCGACCGGCGGAGTCAGGTCGAACTGTTCCAGACCGACGATTCGGTGAAGCTGTTTCTGATTTCGCTCAAGGCGGGCGGGCTGGGCCATAACCTGACCGCTGCCGACTACGTATTTATCCTCGACCCCTGGTGGAACCCCGCCATCGAAGCGCAGGCCGTTGACCGGGCGCACCGGATCGGTCAGCAGAAAACGGTGTTCACCTATAAATTCATCGCCAAGAACACGGTCGAAGAGAAAATACTGGCGCTTCAACAGGCTAAAAAGCAACTCGCGGGTAGCCTGATCACGACCGAAGAGAACTTCATAAAGTCGCTGACACGGGAGGATATTATGGTGCTTCTGGAGTAAACGACCAACTGCTTACTAAGTTTTCAGGGACAGTATGGCGCAAAATTAGTTGTGAGTCAGGTAATCATCATTCACTAACTGATCGCACGCAATGACTCCCAAAAGTATACTTGGCCTTATTCTGACCTTGGCCGGTCTGGTCGGCCTGATTTACGGCGGCATCGATTTCACCAAAGGCGGGGTCGCGCAGTCGTCATTTGTTTACCTGATCCTGGGCGGGGTATTTTTCTTCGCCGGTATCAGCCTGATCCGGACGACGAAAGGGTAACGAGAAGAAAGCGAAAAGACGGGAGAAGAAAGATGCTGGCGCAAACCAGTCTTTTTTCTCCCGTCTTTCCGCTTTCTTCTCGTTACCGCAGGTACACACCCGTCCGACTATCATCGCTGAGCACCACGTCGACGTGCTCGGTGAGCGTTGTGCTGAGTTCGTATCCTTTGTAATCAGCCGCGACAGGATAGCGCGGGTGATTCCGGTCGATCAGCACGGCAACCTGTAGTTTATGCACTGGCACCTGCAAAAACGGTTGCAGACTAAACGCCAGCGTCCGGCCCGTGTACAGCACGTCGTCGATCAGGATGATTACTTTATCCGTGAATGTATCGGCGGGCCGGTCGGTCTGCACGGCGGGTTGACTAAGCTGCGTTTTGTCGAGGGTTACCCGTAGCAGATCGACACTGAATGGCGCGATCTCCCGAAGTACATGCGCCAGTGCCTCGGCCAGTACGAACCCTTCGCCCGCGATACCGGCCAGCAATACGGCCGATTCCTCAAAATTATTTTCGTAAATCTGAAAGGCAATCCGCCGGATTTTCTGGCGAATCTGTTCGGCGGTCAGAATCAGCGTAGGCTGGGCAGTTTCCATTCTTTGTAGAGTTGTAAAGTCGTAAAGTTATAAAGTTGGCTAGTTGTAGCGTTGTAAAGTTGCTACCGCGTCGCTCCGGCGCACCGGCAGCTAACCGCCGGATGGGCTAACGCGCCAGCCAACTTTACAACGCTATAACTAGTCAACTCTGCAACCCGACAACTTTGCAACCGACGTCGGTTACGTATCTTTGTGCTTTATTGACTACAGGTATGATTGTTAAAACCAAAAAATACGCCTTAGACCAGAAAACGTATATCAACCTTGCGCTCAAGCAGTGGCTGCGCGACAACTGGAAGTGGGGGCTGATTCCACTCACGCTGATCGTGCTGAACATCGTTCTGTTTGCTACCGGTACCTTTAATCACTATTGGCCGGCCATCGTTATTTTTCTGTTAACCGTAATTTACGTCCTGTTCTGGGCCGTGCAGATTACGGGCATCGCGCAGATGGAGCAGAGCAAGGCGCTGTTTCAGAAATACGTGTACGAAATCGACAGCCGACAGATTCTAATGCGCATCAACGCCAAAGAAGGCGGTATTCTGAAGTGGGATCAGATCAGCAGCGTCAATAAAGATACCGACGCGTATATCCTGTACCTCGACAATGCCGAAGCTACCCGTAACGTCAAGGCAAGCTGGATCGCCAAAATCGTAACCAAAGGACTGGCCAAAGCGCAGTTTCTCTACCTGCCCTATTCAATTTTCAACAGCGAGCAGGACATGAAATTCACCGACGCCATCCTCCGGCGCAAAGGGCTGCTGGAAGGCACTACCCCGGCGGAACTGGTAAAGTAAGACTACTCACAAACAACTTTTTTGTCATCCCGACGCTAGGACCGGGCCGCCGGGATGACAAAAACTGATCGGCGACATCCGCATCAGAATAACCATAGCGTAAGGTATACAAGCGAAGGCCCCCGTTCTGACTAACTCTCTGGTCAGAACGGGGGCCTTCGTTATTGTAGTAGCTGATTTTCTTACCAGAAGAAAATATAGACCGTCGCCAGCAGCGCGCACACCGCCACCGCCCCTAGCCGGAACGACGAACTGGTACGAAACCAGCTGCTATCGACGGCAAAGGCTTTGGGGCTCTCCTGCCCTTTCGAGCTGATAAGGCTAATCGTAACGTGTACGGCAACGCAGATCCAGAAGACGATACCCATCCGGTTCAGGAATGGAATCTCAGGGTAGTCGTACTTGAAGAACGTCGACAGCGGAATGCTCAGCAGAGCCGCGACCAGCGCACCACTGGCTGTTGCCCGTTTCCAGAACATACCCAGCAGGAAGATGCACAGAATGCCCGGTGAGATGAAGCCCGTATACTCCTGAATGTATTCGAAGCCCTGCCCGAAGTTTTTCAGAAACGGACTGATCGCCAGTGCAATGATGAACGACACGACGATGGCTACCCGACCCAGCCACACCGTCTGTTTTTCGCTCATGTTAGGATTGAAAAACTTCTGGTGAATATCGAGCATGTAGATCGTCGAAATACTATTGGCTTTCCCCGCCAGCGATGCCACAATAGCCGCCGTCAGCGCAGCAAACGACAGGCCTTTCAAACCCGTCGGCAGGATATTGAGCAATACCGGGTAGGCGTTGTCGGGCTTTACGATGTTGTTGTCGGTGATACCCTGTACAATGGCCGCGTCGGCATTTTCCTGAAACAGCACGTAAGCCGCCAGCCCCGGCAACACCACGATAAACGGCATCATAATTTTCAGGAAAGCCGCAAACAGCACCCCATTGCGAGCCGTTTTCAGGTCGGCACCGAGCGCCCGCTGAATCATGTACTGATTACAGCCGAAGTAGTTGAAATTCACGATCCACTGCCCGCCGATGATAAACATCCACAAACCCGGCAGCTGATTGTACGCGTCGATCTTGCCCCCACGCCCGTCGTGTACGAAGTACTCACCTTTGGCAAAGATCATGTGCATGTGGTGATCGGCTTTTTCGCTCAGCAGACTCAGCCCTTCAAACAGACCAGCCCCCGTACCCACCTTATCCGACAGCAGATTGAGCGCCAGATAGGTCGTTGCCAGCCCACCAACCACCAGACAGACGACCTGAATGACGTCGGTGTAGCCGATTACTTTCATGCCGCCCAGCGTAATGAGTACGGCGAAAATGGTCAGGAAGATGGCGCAGGCCATGAAGTCGAAACCGGTCATTTTCTCCAGACTCAGCGCACCCAGATAGATAATCGAGGTGAGGTTGACGAGAATGTAGAGGAACAGCCAGAACACGGCCATGATCGTGGCCAGCCGCTTGTCGTACCGCATTTCCAGAAACTGCGGCATGGTGTAAATCTTGTTGCGGATGTACATCGGCAGGAAATACACCGCAATAATCACCAGCGACAATCCCCCGACCAGTTCGTAGACCGAAATAGCCAGCCCCAGCTGAAACGCCTGCCCCGACATACCGATAAACTGCTCGGCCGAGATGTTCGACGCGATAATCGACGCGCCGATGGCCCACCACGTCAGCGACCCTTCAGCCAGAAAAAAGTCTTTACTGTCGGCGGTCTGCTTGCCTTTGTTGCGGTACACCCAGTAGCCGTAAGAGGCCACAATGACGAAGTAGACCCCAAAAATTACGTAGTCAATGGTTTCGAGTCCGAGTTTCATGGAAGTTAAGGGTAGGAAGAAGTTGTCTCAAACAGCAGGATGCTGTTTGGTATATGCACAGGCGAACAGCATCCTGCTGTTTGAGACAGTCAGCAGCCGTACGACGGACCGCCCTGTCCGTAGTAGGCGTCTTTGCCGTGTTTGCGCTCGTAATGCTTCAGCCGAAGCGTGTCTTTGATGCGCGGGGTGTCGGGGTTGATGGCCAGCGTCATGTACGCCATCCGGGCGACCTCTTCCAGCACAGCCGCGTTGTAGACCGATTTTTCGGCGGTTTTGCCCCACGTAAACGGGCCGTGGTTTTGCAGCAGCACCATCTCGACTTCGTGGTGCGACAGGCCTTTTTCCCGAAACACGTCGAAAATCTGGTTGCCGGTTTCGTGCTCGTAGTCGCCCTGAATCATCTCGTCGGTCAGTGCCGGTGCGCAGGGAATATCCTGATGCGTATGATCGGCGTGGGTCGTGCCGAAGATGGGGATGTCCATCCCGGCCTGCGCCCAGGCGACGGCGTAGGTGCTGTGCGTGTGGGTGATGCCGCCGATGTCGTCCCAGGTTTTGTAGAGCAGCGCGTGCGTTTTCGTATCCGACGACGGGCGCATCGTGCCAGCAACAATTTTCGCGTCGTAGTCGCAGATGACGATATCCTCGGGTTTGAGCAGCGCATACGGCACTCCGCTGGGTTTGATGGCAAACACGGCCTTGTCGCGGTCGACGGCACTGACGTTTCCGAACGTAAACAGCACCAGACCCAGTTGGGGTAGCTGCATATTAGCCTCGTAGCATTCGGCTTGTAGGGATGTGTACATGATTAAAGAGCGAAAGAGTGAATGAGCGAAAGAGCGAAAACTACCGGAATGCAAGTTGTCAGGTCGGCGTCAGCAACCTTTCGCTCTTTCATTCTTTCGCTCTTTCACTCTTTATAACTACTCTTTATAGTTCCAATACCACCACCGACACCGGGGGCAGCGTAACGGTTAGTTCGTCGCCGGTGAGTTTGGCACCGGTGAAGGTGGCGGGTTTCACTTTGTTGGGCTGGGCGAAGGTGTTGTAATCCTGCACTTTAGCCGACGTCAGGATACGCCCCGACACGCTTTTCGCGCTGATCCCTTTCAGATTCACCGTAATCGTTTGGGGCTTACCCGCGTCGATGTTCACCAGCGATACGTGCGTCTTGCCCGCTTTGTCGCGCGAGGCAGACACCGATACGGCGGGGAGTTTGTACTCACCCACTTTGTACTCATCGGCTTTTATGTCGACGGGCAGCATCGTCGCGTCCTGATGCACGTTGTACATTTCCAGTACATGATAGGTCGGTGTCAGCAGCATCTTCGGGCCATCGGTCAGGATTACGGCCTGCAAAACGTTGATGGCCTGCGCCAGATTGGCCATCCGGACCCGCTCGGCATGTTTGTGGAAGATGTTGAGCGTAGCGCCCGCCAGCACGGCGTCGCGCATGGTATTCTGCTGGAAGAGAAAACCCGGATTCGTGTTCGGCTCGACATTGTACCACGCCCCCCACTCATCGACCACCAGCGCGACCTTTTTCTTCGGGTCGTACTTATCCATAATGGCCGAATGCTTCTGCACGAACTCGTCCATTTTCAGGGCTTCGTTCATGGTATGGGCGTAGTCAGTTTCGGTGAATTCGGTGGCCGACCCTTTCGCATTTTCGCCCCAGCCAAACACCGAATAGTGGTGCATAGCCACACCCTCGACCATAGTGATCGGGATGTTTTTCATCAGTGTTTCGGTCCAGTTAAAGTCGTCGGAACTGGCCCCGGATGCGATGCGGAAGATTTTTTCTTTGCCCACCTGCCCGTTCATAAACGTGCTGTACTGCCGGTAGATGTTGGCGTAGTAGTCGGGTTTCATGTTGCCCCCGCAGCCCCACGCTTCGTTGCCCACGCCCCAGAATTTTACGTTCCAGGGTTTGTCTCGCCCGTTCTGCTGCCGCAGGTTCGACATCGGGCTGTTGCTCGGGAAGTTGACGTACTGCACCCATTCGCTCAGATCCTGCACGGTGCCGCTCCCGACGTTGCCGGCCAGGTACGGCTCGGTGCCCAGCAGTTCGCACATGTTCAGGAAGTCGTGCGTACCGAAGCTATTATCTTCCGTAACGCCCCCCCACCACGTATTAACCATCTTCGGACGTTTGCTTTTCGGACCGATACCGTCTTTCCAGTGGTAGGTATCGGCAAAGCAGCCGCCCGGCCACCGCAGATTCGGGATTTTCATCTTCTTCAGCGCATCGACCACATCGAGCCGCACCCCATTTTTGTTGGGGATGGTCTTGTTGTTGTCGCCTACGTAAAAGCCGCCATAGATACAGCGGCCGAGGTGTTCGGCAAAATGGCCGTAGATGTTCCGGTCGATGGTTACGCTGGCTCCCTCAGCATTGATCGTCGCCTTGTTCTGCGCCAGCGCGGGCAATAGTGGGGCAAGAAGTAAGGCGGTAAGTAGTTTTTTCATTTTTAAAGAGCGAAAGAGTGAGAGAGCGAAAGAGCGAAAACTACCGGAATGCAAGCTATCAGGTTGGCGTTAGCAACCTCTCGCTCTTTCATTCTTTCGCTATTTCACTCCTTATAACCGCTCTTTATTTATACGCCACCTCGCTCCAGCGAAGCTCGTTTTTTAACTGGCGGAGGGTGGTGGCTGAGTCGATGACGATGAGTTCGACCCCGAACAGCTCGGCGAAGTCTTCGATGTGTTCGGTCGTCAGGTTCTGGCTGTAGACGGTGTGGTGCGCCCCGCCCGCGTAAATCCAGGCCGCACAGCCGGTCGCCATGTCGGGCAGGGGTTTCCAGAGGGCGCGGGCAACGGGGAGTTTGGGCAATGCCTGCGCTACCTCCACCGCTTCGACCTCGTTGACTAGCAGCCGGAAGCGGTTGCCCATATCGACCAGCGACACGTTGATCGCCGAACCAGCACCCGCATTGAACACAAGCCGGACGGGGTCTTCCTTGCCACCAATGCCCAGCGGATGAATCTCGCAGGTCGGTTTACCAGCCGCGATGCTCGGACATATTTCCAGCATGTGTGAACCAAGCACGAGTGGATTGGCGGGGTCGAAGTGGTAAGTGTAGTCCTCCATGAACGAGTTGCCGCCGGGCAGGCCAGCCGCCATCACCTTCATCGTGCGAACCATCGCGGCCGTTTTCCAGTCGCCCTCACCGGCGAAACCGTAGCCGTCGGCCATCAGCCGCTGGGACGCGATGCCGGGCAACTGCTTCATGCCATGCAGGTCTTCAAACGTATCGGTGAACGCGCCAAAACCGCCGTCGGTCAGGAAAGCGCGCAGACCCAGTTCGATCCGTGCTGCGTCGCGCAGGGATTCGTGCTGCGCCCCGCCTTTTACCAGCGAGTCCATCAGCGTATAGGTGTCGGCGTATTCCTGCACGAGTTTATCCACATCGGCGTCAGCCATTTTGTTGATAACCGCGACCAGATCACCGATGCCGTAGGTATTGACCGACATGCCGAATGTCATTTCGGCGGCTACTTTGTCGCCTTCGGTCACGGCCACCTGCCGCATATTGTCGCCGAAGCGGGCCACTTTCAGCGTTTTCAGCGCGTGACCGCCAACGGCTACGCGGGTCCAGGCACCGACCTGCTTGAGTACAGTTTCGTCCTGCCAGTAGCCGACGACCACCTTGCGGTTCATCCGCATCCGCGAGACCATAAACCCAAACTCCCGGTCGCCGTGCGCCGACTGATTGAGGTTCATAAAGTCCATGTCGATGTCGGCCCAGGGGATGTCGCGGTTAAACTGCGTGTGCAGATGCAGCAGTGGTTTTTGCAATACCGTCAGCCCCCGAATCCACATTTTGGCGGGTGAGAACGTATGCATCCAGGTGATGACACCCACGCAGTTCGGCGCGACGTTGGCCTCCTGACAGATGGCGTAAATCTCGTCGGGTCGGGTGACGGTCGGTTTGAACACGACTCTGACAGGAACGGCTGCGCTGTCGTTGAGAAACTGCGCAATTTTGGTCGAGTGGTCGGCCACCTGCCGGAGCGTTTCGTCGCCGTAGAGGTGCTGACTGCCGGTGATGAACCAGACTTCGTATTGATTTAGATCAGGCATTGTTAGTAGACCCCAGCCCCTCCCCGTTAGGGAGGGGAGCAGACGCGGAGTATTTTTAAATTTAAAATCAATTGCTACTTGTGACACTGCTTTTGCTCCCCTCCCTAACGGGGAGGGGTCGGGGGTGGGGTGTTATTGCCAGTTCCCCCTCCACAAACGCCCCCAGTTTCCGGTATTTCTGGTAGAGCGTTTCGTAGACCGGTACCAACTCCGGGCGGGGGTGGTATTCGGCGTCGAAGCCGGACCCCATCGCTTGTTGGGCGGCTTCCATCGTGGGGTGGACGCCAGCCGCGACAGCCGCACACATAGCCGCCCCCAGCGCACACGCCTGATCGGCCTGCGCTACCTGAATGGGCTTGTTCAGTACATCGGCCAGCGTCTGCATCACAAAAGGCGACTTCTTGGCGACGCCACCGATGGCGATTACTTTTTTGATCGGTACGCCCTCTTCGATAAAGCGGTCGACGATACTGCGCGACCCGAAGGCCGTGGCTTCCACCAGCGCCTTGAATACGCGGGGCGCATCGGTACCCAGGTTCAGACCCATGATGGCTGATTTGAGCGTGTGGTTGGCGTCGGGTGTACGACGCCCGTTGATCCAGTCGAGGGCGATCAGATCGGTTGGCGTGACGGGCAGTTGCTCGGCCTGTTGGGTCAGGTGCGGGATGAGTTTGGCGGCCATTATATCGGCGGCTTCATCGCCCAGAATCTCGCGAACGGGCTTGGTGATCAGCCTAGCAAACCACGCGTAGACATCGCCAAAGGCCGACTGACCGGCTTCCAGCCCCAGCATCCCCGGTGCCACCGACCCATCGACCTGTCCGCAGATACCGCGAATCAGGCGGTGCCCAATTTCTTCGTTCGGGGCCATCAGAATGTCGCAGGTCGACGTACCGATGATGCGAACAAACGCGTAGGGTTCGATTTCGGCCCCGATCGCGCCCATGTGCGCATCGAAGGCACCCACGCCCACCACGACGTCGGTCGATAGGCCCAGTTTCCCGGCCCACTCCGGCGAGAGCGTACCCATTGCCTGATCGGACGTGTAAGTATCGTGAAACAGCCGGTCGCGCTGACCCGTCATCAGGGGATCGAGTTTGGTCAGGAATTCGTCGGAAGGCAGACCATCGAACTCGGCGTGCCAGAGGGCTTTGTGACCAGCCGCGCAGCGCGACCGTTTCAGCGTCAGCGGGTTGGTGTTGCCCGTCAGCACGGCCGATATCCAGTCGCAGTGCTCGATCCACGAGAACGCGTGTTCGCGCACCGCTTCATCGACGCGGATGGTCCGCAACATCTTGGCCCAGAACCATTCCGACGAGTAAATACCGCCGACGTATTTGGTGTAATCCGTATCCCAGTGGTGGGCCAGAGTATTGATTTCTTCGGCTTCGGCGTTGGCCGTGTGGTCTTTCCAAAGGATAAACATCCCGTTGGGATTCTCCGCAAAATCGGGGCGCAGGGCCAGCGGCAGACCGGTTTCATCAACCGGGCCGGGCGTCGAGCCAGTGGTGTCGACAGAAATACCGACGACCTGACTGCGTACCTCCGGCGGGGCCTGTGCCAGTGCGCCGTTGATGGTTGCTTCAATGCCGTCGAGGTAGTCGAGGGGGTGCTGCCGGAACTGCGACGTCGCGGGATCGCAGTACAGCCCCTGCTTCCAGCGGGCATACTCGTGTACGTGCGTCCCGACGGCCTGCCCCGTCTGGGTGTCGACAATCAGGGCGCGCACCGAATCGGTGCCGAAATCCACCCCAATGACGTAAGGGTTATTCATGAACTGATGCATTTAGTATTGGTTAAAGAGCAGGTGGAGCAGTGCCCCACCCCCATTTGCATTACTAACCTTTTGAGAAATTACTGTACAGAGAATAGCCCTGATCTGCGCTGATGCCAATAAATATGGACTCTTTCATTTGTATACCCGAGTTGTTGGCGACTGCATAACCAGCGGCTACGTGCGGATTCGACTCCACTATTGCGGGCCAGGCAACCACACGTTCATCGCACCCACGCCCCGATTCGACCAGGCGTAGTACGGATTGGCTTTCAGCATGGCCGACTGACCGGTTTTGGTCGGGACGGTACCGGTAATGACGTTGCCACCATTGAGCAGATCCGGCTGGTAGGTCACGCGCAGGGTAGCCGCTTCGGGCAGTGTCAGGGTAGCCTGGACGGATTTTTCGTTGGCGTAGCTGTAGAGCCGACCGGGCATCACTTCGTTGCGCACCCAGCCCGGAATCCGGATTTTCACGGCGAACGTAGCCACTTTTTTGGGGCTGATCGTCATTCGGACGC
This sequence comes from uncultured Spirosoma sp., assembly GCA_964581865.1. GTDB lineage: Bacteria > Bacteroidota > Bacteroidia > Cytophagales > Spirosomataceae > Spirosoma. The sequence goes on along the minus strand of CAZOQC010000001.1, from coordinate 50,217 downwards.
CCCCTTTCCACGGATAGTCGGTTTGCTGCTTGACCCGGACGGCCGTCTTTCCTACGTCGACCCGCGCTTTGTCAGACGATAACATTTTGATGACCAGCTGATTACCTGCGGCCGTATACATCAGGCGGACAATCGGGTAACCTTTCATGGTCACATGCGCCTGTACGCCGTAGCCCGCTGCCAACAACGCGAACGTGGTGATAAGTCGTTTCATGGGTTTGGTTTAGGCGTAAAGGCTGTGATAATCGCTAGGGCGTGGTCAGTTCCGCCAGTTCGGGCATGAATGCCGCATTCCCGTTCAGATACGACTGGTATTTTTCGGTATCGAGCGCGTATAACTGCCCCTTCTTTGTCGATGAGGTTTCGTCTTTCTCACCCGTGCCGCGCAGCAGGTCGGTGGCAATCACCTTCCGACTGAAATTCCGCCGGTCGAGCTGTACATTATAGATCGCTTCGTAGAGTTTGTGCAGTTGCGGCACCGTAAACTTTTCGGGCAGCAGCTCAAAGCCGATGGGGTACATGGCTGCTTTGTAGCGCAGTTGCCGCAGGGCCGTTTCCACCATCTGATCGTGGTCGAAAATCAGGTCGGGCTTATCGGCCAGATCGATCCACGATGCGTTGTGCGCTTCCAGCGTAGTCGGGTCCTGATCCTCGATAGTAACCAGCGCGTAGTACACCACCGAGATCGTCCGCTCGATGGGGTCCCGATCAACGGCACCGAAGGTCTGAAGCTGCTCCAGGTAGTTGTTGTGCAGACCGGTCAGCGTAAACAGGACGCGGGAAGCCGCCAACTGCAAATCCTCGTTTTCTTCGAGAAAGCCACCCATCAACGACCACTTGCCAAACTCCGGCTCAAAGTTTCGCCTGATTAACAGGAGTTTAAGCGCTTTACCATCAAAGCCGAATATGATACAATCTAACGCAACCAGTACCCGATGCCCGTTGGTATAGCTGTGCATGATAGCCTGAAAAGAGGTTGGTTATGTTACGCGAACAAATATATAGTGTAAAAACGACACGATCTAAAAATAGCACTGTAGCAAAGAATATTTGTATTAATAGTTCCTCTACCATAGAAGAAGGGACTTTGATGCTGTCTGTTTTACCTGATATCGCCTGTTCGGCTCTACCTTAATCAGGTACTTACTGACGCTCAGCATAAAAAAGGGCCCCGTGTGGTCAGTACGCGTACTGACCACACGGGGCCCTTTTTGCCGTTATATCGTTACTTCGCCTGATTCGTAAAATCGACAACCGTCAGATCAGCCAGCCAAGGGCCAACGATAGTACCGAATTCTTTGTGAGCCGGATGCGGCAGGTAAGCGTCGCGGTCTTTCTCGGAATCAAAGGTCAGGATAAAGGCATGGGTCAGGCCGTGGGCGTGGGTTTCGGGGCTGTTATTGGTACCCCACTGAAATCCTTTGATCTCTTTGATCTTCGACGGCAGGGCTTCAAACGCCGTCAGAATTTCCTGTAGCTTTTCGGGCGTCGTTTCGGGCTTGAATTTGAACAGCACGACGTGTTGCACAACGGCATTTTTCATGGTTTTCTTAGGCGGTTTAGCATACGTGCCAATGGAAAGTAGCAGGCCAACCATCAGCAGGGAAAGAATTTGTTTCATAGGAACAGTTAAAAGGTAAGGGGTTGGAGATTCCAGACGTGATGATATTCAGTTGAGCAATACGCAGGTTACTATCACTGATCTAGATGCTGGCGTTTCTCATCAATAAATTGCAGATCGTTTTCCGTGGCAACCGGCCCCGCTAACAACAACGTTTCCGGATTCGTCTGTAAGCGTTCTGGGTATATCTCTTCGTCGATAGCGACCCGCAACTGTTTCAATTGCATTGGCGGCAGGGCTTTAACAATCTGCACCAATTGGTTGAACCCGATGTCTATCTGAACTTGCATAGCCTGTAGCAGTGAAAAACGAAGGTAGCGATTTACACACGAAAAAGCGGGCCGGCTTCTGCTGAAACCAACCCGCTTTTCAGTCGACCCAAACCCGCTTACGCCAGTTTGGTTTGCAGGTTCTGATCGAGCGCGTCGAGGAAATCCTCGGTGTTGAGGTAGTGCTCACCCGCCACCAGCTTCGTACCGGCTGGGTACGCCGACAGGGCCAGATCTTTCGTCATTTTACCGCTTTCCACCGTCTCAACGCAAACTGCTTCGAGGGCATTGGCGAAATCGATCAGGGGCTGGTTGTTGTCGAGTTTACCCCGGAACGCCAGACCACGCGTCCAGGCGTAGATCGACGCAATCGGGTTGGTGCTCGTTTTGTTGCCTTTCTGGTATTCGCGGTAGTGACGCGTAACGGTACCGTGGGCCGCTTCGGCTTCCATCGTTTTGCCATCGGGTGTAACCAGTACCGAGGTCATCAGCCCCAGCGAACCGAAACCCTGCGCAACGGTATCCGACTGTACGTCGCCGTCGTAGTTTTTGCAGGCCCAGACGAAGTTACCTTCCCATTTCAGCGCCGACGCGACCATGTCGTCGATCAGGCGGTGTTCGTACTGTACTTTGCCTTTGTATTCGGCTTCGTAGATCTCCTGGAAGATGTCCTTGAACCGACCGTCGTATTTTTTCAGGATCGTGTTTTTGGTCGAGAGGTACAGCGGCCAGCCTTTGTCCATCGCCACGTTGAAGCAGGCCCGCGCAAATCCACGGATCGACTCCTCGACGTTGTACATCCCCATCGCTACACCGGCACCTTTGAACTGATAGACGTCGAAATCCATCACGGTACCATCTTCGCCTTCAAATTTCATCGTCAGCTTACCGGGACCGGGCACGACGAAATCGGTAGCGCGGTACTGATCGCCGAAGGCATGCCGACCGATGATGATCGGGGCCGTCCAGTTGGTAACCAGGCGGGGTACGTTGCTCATGACGATTGGCTCGCGGAATACCGTACCGTCGAGAATATTGCGGATCGTGCCGTTGGGCGACTTCCACATCTGCTTCAGACTAAATTCTTTCACGCGATCTTCATCGGGCGTGATGGTGGCGCACTTGATACCCACGCCATACTCGCGGATCGCGTTAGCGGCATCGACCGTCACCTGATCGTTGGTTTCGTCGCGGTACTCGATACCGAGGTCATAATATTTAATATCAACGTCGACGTACGGCAGGATCAGTTTGTCTTTGATAAACTTCCAGATAATCCGGGTCATTTCGTCGCCATCCAGTTCGACTACCGGATTAGCTACTTTAATTTTCTCCATTGGACTTGGGTATAAGCGATTGAAAACGATACAAAATTATCCGGCAAAAGTAATCAAAACCTTGTCAACCCCGGACTAAAGCCAGCGCAATTGAGCAGCAGGCTTACCCGACCGCCATTAGTTATTAAAATTGCGGTCTACCCATGTCGATTTATTGATGTATAGAATAGTCGTGATAGCTTGCCGGTTGTTAACCACCGCAACTGTATGTCCTCCTTCACTATTGGACGCACCGTCGTCCTGCTGTTCTTTATTCTGCTGACCAGCCGAAGTTTTGCCCAACTTTTTTTCACACCCGGTTATGTTGTATCAACGGCCAGCGACACGCTCAGGGGCGAGTTGCGAGAACAGGGCAATCACCTGATTTTATTCCGGCAAAACGGCAATGCCACGCCCCAGTCGTTTACGCCCAATCAGATCATCAGTTACGTCGCCGACAACACCGTCCGCCGGTCGGTGCGCCTGACGGAGAACGGCCGAGATTCGACGTATTTCATGTACGAGCAGATTAGCGGCTACGTGGGTCTGTATCGGCTGTTCAGCCCGGAGGATCGCCTGACACACGCACTTCGCCTGCCCAACAATACGTTTGTTCCACTGCGCGGCACCCTCACCCTGCTGACGCTGACTAACAACCTAAACGAGTGTTCAGACCCAGCTTTCACCCGGTTACTGAATTCACAATCGTTTCGCGCCCTGAATGCCGATCTGGAGCGAATTGTCAGCACCTACAATGCCTGCGTCAGACCCGGTCAGGCAAGTATCCGGCCCGCTGCTAAAAAACGGCTGCGCTACGAGCTGGGCCTATCGGTTGGTCTGGCCCGCAACAATTGGGTGTATGGCCGGTCGGGGCAGTTGAACGCGACGTACTACGACCCCAGCGGCAACTATAGTCCGACTTATACCGCTGCCATTGGCGGTTTTTTCACGATTGCCCCCCGCAAGCGGTTGTCGGCCAGCATCGAACTATCAGCCAGCTGGTATTCAGGTAGTCGGACTGTTCCCCTTACCGACCCCCTGGAACCTACGAAACAGGCCTCCCGACTGTACTCGTTTAACGAATCGTACATATCGCTGCCCATCACGGGTCGATACGTTTTCATCGACAAGTGGACGCGCTGGTACGTCAAAGCGGGCGCTGGCCCAACCCTATCGACCAGACCATCAGCCAGTTATGTGACCAGCGATTTTGGTATGACTATCCCCATCGAGATTCTGAATCGAACCAATATCGGCATTGGCTACCTGCTTGGCATAGGGACCAGCTTCGTTGTCGGGAAAAACCAGCCTGTTTACGTGGAGGCACGGGCGATGCCCCACGCCGTGCTGGACGGAGTGACTAACATAGCGACGTCTCACTCGTACCAGCTAACTGTCAGCGTACCCCTCCTGAAACGACACTAATTCCGTATCCATCTTATTTCATCATAATAAAACCTGTATCTTCTCGATACTGACCGTATATTTATGCATTAATTGTCACAATCATCTACATAAAATTTGGCTTTGCTAATGGGTAAATGTACATACCTGATAGTTGCTCTTCTACTGACTTCATCGCTGCTGGCCCAGCCGGGAAAAACAGTCATCACGAACTTGGATGGCCAGTATCCGCACTATGCTGCGCTGGCCGGACAGATCTGGAAACTGGCCGAACCGGGGTATCTGGAAGAAAAAACGACCCGCCTGCTGCAAAACGAATTACAACAACATGGTTTCACGATCACGCAGGGTGTAGCAGGCATCCCGACGGCTTTCGTGGCAACGTATGGGCAGGGTGCGCCGGTCATTAGCCTACTGGCCGAGATGGACGCGCTACCCGGTCTGTCGCAGGATTCTCTGCCGACCCGTAAGCCGCTGGTCCCCAATGCGTACGGGCACGGTTGCGGGCATAATCTGTTTGGTGTGGGATCGGTAGCTGCCGCTATTGCCACGAAAGACTGGCTCAAGCAGACAGGACGGCCCGGCACGATTCAGCTCATCGGCACCCCTGCCGAAGAAGGGGCCGGGGGCGGCAAAACCTATCTGGTACAGGCCGGCCTGTTCAAGTCCGTCGACGCTGTTTTGCACTGGCACCCCGGCGACCATAACAGCGCCAGCCCGGCCTCGTCGCTGGCGTATCGGGTGGGTCTTTTCCGGTTCAGCGGGCAGGCCGCACACGCAGCCGCAGCCCCCGAAAAAGGGCGTTCGGCCCTCGATGCGGTGGAAGCTATGGATTATATGGTGAACCTGATGCGCGAACACGTTACGCCCGAAACCCGGATTCACTACGTCATCAAGCAAGGTGGGCTAACGTCCAATATCGTCCCGGACTATGCCGAAGTAGAATACACCGTTCGACACCCGACCGCCAAAGGCCTGGAAGAAGTCTGGACGCGGATTATGAAAACAGCACAGGCAGCGGCCCTCGGCACCGAAACCAGCATGACGCACGAAGTCATGGCCGGACTCTATAACCTGCTACCCAACGAGACGCTGGCGAAAACGATGCAAACCAGCCTGCAACAGGTGGGGGGTGTATCGCTGACGCCCGCCGAAGTGGCTTTCGCCGATAAACTCCGGCAGTCGCTGGTGAGTCAGACGCTGCCACCGGTGAGTAGTGCGGGCGATGTACGCACCTACGCACTGGGCGGCATTACACCCGCGTCGACCGACGTGGGCGATGTCAGCTGGGTCGTACCCACCGCCGGATTATCGACAGCGACGTGGGTACCCGGCGTACCGGCGCATAGCTGGCAGGCCGTCGCCTGCGATGGTATGTCGATCGGGTTCAAAGGGATGATTGTAGCGGCCAAAACACTGGCGATAACGGCCATCGACCTGTTTCAGCACCCCGAGTTGATCGCCAAAGCGAAAGCCGAACTCGACAAAGCGCGGGGCGGGGAAACGTTTACCTACAAATCACTCGCCGGTGAGCGAAAACCGCCACTGGATTACCGCAAGTAACGACAACGCCTACCGGCGATTGATGGGTCTGGCCCGGCCGGGTACAGTTTTTATTAACTCCTTTACAACCTGCTTCCCCTATGAAATACACGACTCTACTGATTACCATGCTGCTTGCCCCTACCCTCCTGTTTGGGCAATCGAAAAAGGCAGCGAAGCCCGACGCCCGGATTGAGAAGCTAAAAGCCGAAGCCATGGCCGCTGTCGACGCGCGGAAGGATCAGGCGCAACAGATCAACGACATGCTGTTCAGCTTCTCGGAACTGGGTTTTCAGGAGCAGGAAACGTTTACCTACCTGACCAGTCTGCTCGAGAAAGAAGGCTTCACGGTGCAGAAAGGCGTCGCCGGGATGCCGACTGCCTGGATTGCGACCTGGGGCAGCGGCAAACCCGTTATCGCCATCGGATCCGACATCGACTGTATTCCGAAGGCCAGTCAGAAGCCGGGGGTGGCCTATAAAGATCCGATTGTCGAGGGCGCACCGGGCCACGGCGAAGGGCACAACTCCGGACAGGCGCTCAACATCGTGGCGGCTCTGTCGGTCAAGAAACTCATGGAGCGCGAGAAGATACCGGGTACGCTGATGCTGTGGCCGGGTGTCGCCGAAGAACTCGTTGGTGCGAAGGCGTTTTACGTGCGCGATGGCTATTTCAAAGACGTCGATGCCTGCATTTTTACCCACGTTGGCAACAACCTGAAAGTCGGCTACGGCGATGCGGGCAACAACGGACTGGTGTCGGTAAAGTTCAATTTTGAAGGGTCAGCGGCTCACGCAGCGGGTGCCCCCTGGCGCGGACGCAGTGCGCTCGATGCCGTCGAACTGATGAATGTCGGCTGGAACTTCCGGCGCGAACACCTCGAACTGACCCAGCGGTCGCACTATGTTATTTCCGACGGGGGCGATCAGCCAAACGTCGTGCCGTCGAAAGCGTCGGCCTGGTACTACTTCCGTGAACGCAGCTATCCCAAAATCACCAAGCTGTTTGAGACAGGGAAAAAGATCGCTGAAGGGGCCGCGATGATGACCGACACCAAGATGACGTACGAGATTCTGGGATCGGCCTGGCCGGGGCACTTCAACAAGCCCATCGCTGAAACGATGTACATGAACATCAAGAAAGTTGGCCTGCCCACCTGGTCGGCCGACGATCAGGCACTGGCGAAAGCGACGCAGAAAGAATTGCAGGCCCCCAAAGTGGAAGGGCTGGCGATGAAGCTCGACAGCATCGACCTTCCCGCCAATACGCAGCCAACAATGATGATGGGTGGGCAGACGTTCGTTCCGCTGACGGGTGGGTCCGACGACATCGCCGATATTTCGTGGTCCTTGCCAACGGTGGTACTGTGTTACCCGTCGAACATTCCGGGTCTGCCGGGCCACCATTGGAGCAACGCCATTTCGATGGCGACGCCCATTGCTCACAAGGGTATCGTAGTGGGTGCCAAAGCCGAAGCGATGACGCTGATCGACATGCTGATGAAGCCGGAAATCATCAAACAGGCCTGGGCATATTACAAAGATGAGCAGACGAAAGAGCAGAAATACACCCCGCTGATTTCGCCCAAAGAGTACCCGGCGGTTTATCTGAACCAGAAAATTATGACCGAGTACAAACCGAAGCTGGAAACGTTTTACTACGATCCATCAAAGTACAAGACGTACCTCGATCAGCTTGGCATCAAGTACCCCACCCTTCGCGACGATCAGCGGGCGGACCTGCAAAAAACAATGCCGGGCCAACGGTAGAGTACACTTAGACAGGCAAAAGGCACTGCAATCACCAGGATTGCAGTGCCTTTTGCCTGTCTAAGGGGTTATTTAGGATTGTGTTTTATGACCTACTTTGTCATCCCGACGACAGGAGGGATCTTCGGTAACAGGCGGTTTTGTTTGCTTTTAGCGAAGATCCCTCCTGTCGTCGGGATGACAAAGTAGGCTGTGAAATACAACCCTTAAGCCAGCTATTTCGTCCGGTTGCGGTGCGCTATGTTGATTTCGCGAAACATCCCCATCAGGCGGCTCCAGCAGCGACCGACCGCTTTTTTGTCATGCGTTTTTGCGGGTGCCGTCGTCGTTGCAGCGGCTTCTGCTTTTGCCGTGCTGTTACGGGCGAGCATCGTGTTTTTACCCGGCATCTCGGCCTTCGTCAGGCTGATCGTTCGATTCACCGGCACCTGCTTATCGATACTACCCGACACCGCCGGTAAGGTCATTGCTACCAGGAGAAGCGCTGTCAGCACCACGCCTTTTTTACGATTCGTTTTCATGTTCCTGTAGATGATCGGTTAAGCGGTCAGTCAGCAACGTTGACACCGGGAGAACAAACATATAAAAATAGTATAATCCATCCTAGCTTATGCCACATTAAAGATTTTATAATGTGCCAAATTTTGTAAAGTAATCAACCAAGTTGACCAATTAATATACGGCGTTCAGCAAATATAATGGCCAATTGTTCTGAATCAACGCTGTACATACGATCATATTGCCCAAACCCGGTCAACATTGGGCCAGTATGTCAACAAAGGGTTACAACGGCTGTTTATTGTCAGCACGCTGGCGCTGACTTACCGGTTACCCCTGTACGTCAGCGTGCCGGTTGCCGGGCAGAAACTACTATCTTTGTCCTGCTGTTTGCTATAGACTATGTTCGAGAACCTTCAGGATAAACTCAATAAAGCCTTCAAGACCCTCAAAGGGCAAGGCCGCATTACCGAGATCAACGTGGCCGCGACGGTTAAGGAAGTACGCCGGGCGCTGACCGATGCCGACGTTAACTATAAAGTTGCCAAAGACATCACCGACCGGATCCGCGAGAAAGCCCTCGACCGGAAAGTGCTTATCTCGGTAGAGCCGGGCCAGCTGTTTGTCAAGATCGTGCAGGAAGAGCTGACCGAATTGATGGGTGGCGACGCGCAGCCGATCAACACGAAAGGCGACCCGGCGGTCATTCTGATTGCCGGCTTGCAGGGATCGGGAAAAACGACGTTTTCGGGTAAACTGGCGGCTTACCTGAAAAAACAGGGTCGTGGTGTATTACTCATTGCCGACGACATTTACCGGCCAGCGGCTATCGATCAGTTGAAAGTGCTGGGTGAGCAGGTGGGCGTTGAGGTGTACGCGGAGCCAGACAACAAAAATGCGGTCAGTATTGCGCGGAACGGAATCGACCATGCCCGCAAGACCGGCAAGAAAATCGTGATCGTCGATACGGCCGGACGCCTGGCCGTCGACGAAGCGATGATGCAGGAAATTGAAGCGGTAAAAATGGCCATCAACCCAGCCGAAACGCTGTTTGTGGTCGATTCGATGACCGGTCAGGATGCTGTCAATACGGCAAAGACGTTCAACGACCGGCTTAACTTCGACGGCGTTGTACTGACCAAACTCGACGGTGATTCGCGCGGTGGGGCCGCCCTGTCGATCAAGACAGTCGTCAACAAGCCGATCAAGTTTATCAGTACGGGCGAGAAAATGGAAGCCCTCGACGTGTTCTACCCCGACCGGATGGCCAGCCGGATTCTGGGTATGGGCGACGTGATTTCGCTGGTTGAGCGGGCGCAGCAGGCTTTTGACGAAGACGAAGCCAAACGCATCAATGCCAAGATGCGGAAGAATCAGTTCGACTTCGATGACTTTCTGTCGCAGCTGCAGCAGATCAAGAAGATGGGTAACGTCAAAGACCTGCTCGGTATGATTCCAGGTATGGGCAAGATGATCAAGGACCTCGACATCGACAACGACTCGTTCAAACCCATCGAAGCGATTATCAGTTCGATGACGCCCAAAGAGCGTAGTCGCCCCGAACTCATCGACGGTAGCCGCAAAAAGCGTATTGCCGCCGGTAGCGGTACCAGCATCACGCAGGTGAATAACCTGCTGAAGCAGTTCGATGAGATGCGGAAGATGATGAAGAAGATGAACACCATGCAGGCATCGGGCAAGCTGAATAAACTGATGAAGTAAACATGTTTTTGTCATCCCGACGGGATGATAAACATACTTTGTCAGTGAAAAGATAACCGGGAATCCGGAAAAGGACGTCGCGCAGAACGACGTCCTTTTTGCTTTTAGTATACTGCCCCGACGGCCACTTATCACCGAAATCAACCGTTTGTCTAGTCAGTGCAACCCAGCTCCGGTGCGGCTCATCTCTTGGTCAGATTCGAAACGATTCGGATCGGAAACCTCGAAAATAGCATGAAAACGCGCCTTACGTCAATCCTGTCTGCCCTTGTCCTGACTGCAAATCTTACCGTTTCGTCGCTTACGTTTGCCCAGAAAGCCGATTACTACGAACAGCCTACGTTTCAGATCGGTATGTTTCCGAACAGTGATAAGACTAAAATCTGGCTAAGCTTCGAACGGTACGATCAGGCCAAGCCGCTGCACATCACCCTGCGCGACGCGAGTAACAAGGAAATGTACGACAACTATGTGTCGCGCGGAATGGATAAAGGGCGGCAGTGCTTCGACATGAGTCAGATGGGCGATGGTCTGTATACGTTTACCGTCACTGATGGCAAGCACACCCAGGAACGCAGCTTCCGTATCAGCACCCCCGGTATCCGCGAAACCCTGCCCCAGCGCCAGATCACGATGCGCTAGTCGGCTAGAACGGCACAATTACCTTGACGCTCGCGTTTCGACCCATATTGTACATACCAAACCGACCCGTCGGGGAGGCTGTGTAATACTCAAAATATTTGAGCCGGTTCAAATGCGACTGATACGCAACGTTGAACAGGTTATCGACCTGAATAAAGAGCTGGCAAATAGGTCGGTTTTGGCGGTTATTGATCGTGCCGCCAAAACCCGCGTTGACCAGCGCATAACCGGGCGTTGCCGTCTCTGTATTATCGACACCGTAGAACCGGTTCTGTGCGCCGTAATAATCCAGTTCTGCCCGCGCATACAACCCTGTCAGCCGGGCTTTTTCCCGCCCGAAGGTTGCCCGGATCTCCGAACGACCGTGCAATGGTGGAATAAACGGCAGGTATCGTGCCGCATCGCCTTCCAGTTCGATCAACTGTGGGTTGCGGTTCAGGCCACGGATTAAGGCCAGACTGTTGTTGACCGTCAGCCACCGACTTGTGCGGGGGTGTAGATTCAGACTAAATTCCGCCCCGTACAGCTGCGCCTTCGACTGCTGATACTGATACGTAAAGTTGCCCGGCACGATCACAACCGGCTGTCCGGCATCATCGTACAAACGAGCCTGATAGATATAATTCTCGATAACGTTGTTGAACAGCTCGACGCTGATGTCCATGTCATTCAGGTAGCCGATAAAACCAATGTCGGTTTGCAGGCTGAATTCCGGCTGGAAATTACGGTTGCCCAGATAAACGATCCGCGCACCGGGATCGAGTCCATTGGAGCCAATTTCGGTGATGTTTGGTGCCCGATATCCGCGCGATACGTTGGCTTTTACCAACAACCGTTCGGAAATGTTGTAGGTCGCGCCCAGGCTACCCGACATACCGGTGAACGAACGATGGTACGCGGCAAACTGAGGCACTGATGCCGCACTGGCGGGAGTATATGTCAGCCGGTCGAAGCCCGTTGCCGGGTTATTTTCTACGTATTGATTGGCCCAGTCGACGGAGCGCGTGTCGTACCGAATGCCCCCACTGATATCGACGGCCCCAATCGTTTTTTTGATGAACAGAAACGAACCAATGTCCAGCAGGGCATAGTCGGGAATGGGGAAATCGGTACCGTTTCGATTTTTATTGGTCTGATACATCCCGTTTACACCCAGCGTCGGTTCAAACCCCTTCCAGATCGGCAGGTTGTATTTCACCTCATAATTAACCGTGTTGAGCCGAACGTACAGACCTGGCTGTTCGGGCACGGTGGGGTGGTTGTATTCACGACGAACGCTTTGCTGAAAACCAGCCAGTACCGACAGGTCGCTTTTACCGATAATAAACCGGTTTCGCGTGAAGATCCGATAATGCTGAATGTGCTGATGCAGGGGGTTGATGCGGTAGGTACGCAGGTCGCTGTCGGGCACGAGGGGCCGCTGTTTGATGTTATCCTCGTCGCTTTCCAGTACCTGCCGGGTAAACCGGCGCGTCAGCGAGTCGCGGCTGCCGTCGGGAATTTCCTGCAAATTGTTGTATAACGTAGCATAGAGAAACGACGAGCCCCAGCGCTTTTCCGCGCCGGTCATGGCCGACAGATTCTGTTCGCGGTACGCTGTACCGTAGACCCGCCCATCGACGGAATTGGAGTAGGCCGTCGCCTGTTTGTTCGATGCACGAAAGGCGGCTTTCCACCCATTTTTCGTGTACGACACTCCCGCCGATGTGCCAATCATCCCATTGTTGGTGTGGTATTCGCCAACCACGTCGCCGTTCACTTTACCCTCCGCCCCACGTGGTATGTACGGAATGAAATTGATAACCCCGGCCACCGCATCAGACCCGTAGATCAGACTAGCGGGCCCTTTGATCACTTCCGCCCGCTCGATGCCGTACTGATCGATTTCGATACCGTGCTCATCGCCCCACTGTTGCCCTTCCTGCCGGACACCGTTGTAGAGCGTTAGCACCCGATTATAGCCCAGCCCCCGGATAAATGGCTTTGAGACATTGGGGCCGGTCGTTACGGCACTCAGCCCCGGTACGCCTTTCAGCACCGCATCAACCGCGTTGGTATTCGCGTTGAAATTCATCTCTTTCCGCGTAATGACGGCAATTGCTACCGGGCTTTTCCGCAGTTCGGTGGCCCGCGCACCCGTGACGACCACCTCGTTTAAATTATTGGCCGACTCCCGCAGCGAAATCGATAGCTGCAACGGCTGACCACTGGTTAGCCGTACAGTTTTCCGGTACGAGTCGTAGCCAACGAGTGATACACTGAGCTGGTACGTCCCCGATGCAACGTCAGCCAATCGAAATGATCCCGTTGAGTCAGTAGCCGTTCCGAACCGGGTATTCAGGAGTGTTACTGTTGCGCCCGGCAGCGGTTGTCCACCGGCTGTTATCGTCCCATCGATCGTTGAGGGGCTGGCTGACTGGGCAAAAAGTGACGTAGTAACAACTAGAAAAATGAACAGTAAAAGCGGAACCCGCATGATAAAACAAGGCGATAGGGCCAGTCGATCGACTGGCTGGATAATGAAGACAGTAACCAGGAGCCTGAGCCAACCATCTCACCTGAGTATGTATTGGCCACAGTACGGACGAAGCCGTCAGGGGAAGGACAACGCAGCTAGACCGGTATAAACCGGCTACTGATCGTTACAGCAGGAAAGACTGAGTTATGAAAGCGGGGGACCGCGCAGACACGCCAGGACGACACGCTGCTCAACGGTTTGAAGCAGATAAGTAAAGACTGTTTCTGCAACGGGAATAGTCCAGAAAACGGGACCGTTTACTACCGGCTCTGTACCGGGAACGAACGGCGCGTTGGTACACATGTCCAGCCAGAACAGCTCGAAAGACGTGTGCGGATTATTAGAAATCGGCCCTTGCTTACCCGTCAGTTTATACGGGTGGGTGTGAATAACGATGCGCCCATCTGGCAACCGGTGTGCGTGGATGAAGATCATACTGTTGAGGGTAATCAGCCCCCACAGTAGCATCAGCCCCTGCGCCGTATGTCGCCGTATGTTCGTTCTGGTCAGCAAGCCGTGCCTGTCTTATTCGTTATCCAACAGCGAAATACGGTGATAATCAAACGCGAAAAGTATTTTTCCTAATTTATTTTTTAGACTAACCTAAAAAATGATTCTATGAGTTCATGCAACGACGCGAACGGTCCGGCGACTCAGCCTTCGCGTCGCTACATTTTTGCACAAAAAAAGCCTGATCCGCTACCAGCAGATCAGGCTTTTATAATCAGGATTTATTGGGTTTACTGAACGTTGTCCGACGTCAGTTTAGCACCCAGATATTCGCGGTTCAGACGCGCGATGTGATCGAGTGAAATCGATTTCGGGCATTCGACGGAACAGGCTCCCGTAAACGAACAGGCCCCGAAACCTTCTGAATCCATCTGGGCAACCATGCGCTCAGCCCGTTCGACGTGCTCAGCCTTACCTTGCGGCAGAATAGCCAGCTGCGACACTTTAGCCGACACAAACAGCATAGCCGATGCGTTCTTACAGGCCGCTACACAGGCTCCGCAACCAATACAGGCGGCTGCATCCATTGCTTCGTCAGCAATTGTACGCGGAATCAGGATTTCGTTGGCATCACGCGCCGATCCAGTATTGACCGATACGTAACCACCCGACTGAATGACCCGGTCGAACGCAGACCGGTCGACCATCAGGTCTTTGATGACGGGGAAAGCGCGCGCCCGCCAGGGCTCGACCACAATGGTATCGCCATCGCTGAACGAGCGCATATGCAGCTGACAGGTTGTTGCGCCTGTCTGCGGACCATGTGCCCGGCCGTTTATGTACATAGAGCACATGCCACAGATACCCTCACGGCAGTCGTGGTCAAAAGCCACCGGCTCCTCCCCTTTGCGGGTCAGTGAGTCGTTCAGTACGTCGAACATTTCCAGAAATGACATATCTTCCGATACGTTGTCCAGTTGATATTCGACCAGCTTGCCGGCTGTATTGTTATTTTTCTGTCTCCAGACTTTTAGTGTAATTTTCATTATAGTTCGTGGTTTGTGGTTTGTAGTTTGTAGTTGGTGGCTTAACTACGAACCACCAACTACAAACCACGAACTTACTATTTATAGCTCCGCTGCGTCAGCTTCACGTTTTCGAACTCCAGCACTTCCTTGTTGAGCAATTCGGGCTGGTTTTCACCCTGAAACTCCCAAGCTGCTATGTAGGCAAAGTTGGCATCATCGCGCAGGGCTTCACCGTCTTCCGTCTGATGCTCCTCGCGGAAGTGACCACCACACGACTCTTCTCGATTCAGTGCATCGTCGACCATCAGTTCACCCAGTTCGATGAAGTCAGCCACACGCGATGCCTGCTCCAGTGCCTGATTGATTTCTTCTGAATCGCCCAGCACTTTTACGTTTGTCCAGAAGTCTTTCTTCAACTGCTGAATCTTCTGCTTGGCCGTTTTCAGTCCTTCCGCACTACGCGACATGCCACAGTATTCCCACATGATGTGACCCAGATCACGGTGGAAATCATCAACCGGGCGGTCGCCTTTGATCGACAGCAGTTGTTGCACCATATCGTGTACTTTCTGCTCAGCTTCTTTGAAAGCGGGTGAATCGACCGCAATCTTGTCGGCCGGACCGATTGTCGCCAGATAATCGCCAACCGTATACGGAATTACGAAATACCCGTCGGCTAGTCCCTGCATCAGGGCTGAAGCACCCAGCCGATTCGCTCCGTGATCGGAGAAGTTGGCTTCGCCCAGCGCATAGCAGCCCGGAACTGTCGTCATCAGATTGTAATCGACCCACAGGCCACCCATCGTATAGTGTACGGCGGGATAGATCATCATCGGCAACTCGTAGGGATTCTCGCCGGTGATTTTCTCATACATCTCGAAAAGGTTGCCGTATTTGGCTTCGATCGTTTTCTTCCCGTCGCGTTTGATCGCGTCCGCAAAGTCGAGATATACGGCCAGACCTGTTTTGCTGACGCCACGACCTTCATCGCACACATACTTGGCGTTGCGCGAGGCTACGTCACGGGGTACGAGGTTACCAAACGACGGATAACGACGCTCCAGGAAGTAGTCGCGGGCCTCTTCGGCCAGATCGGTTGGCTTGATTTTTCCGTCCCGAATCCGCATGGAATCCTCCTGCGTTTTGGGTACCCATACCCGACCGTCGTTCCGCAGCGATTCTGACATCAGCGTCAGTTTCGACTGGTAATGACCCGATACCGGAATACAGGTTGGGTGAATCTGCGTAAAACAGGGGTTGGCCATAAGCGCTCCCTTTTTGTGCGCCCGCCATGCCGCCGTTACGTTTGACCCCATCGCGTTGGTCGACAGGTAAAACACGTTGCCATAACCACCCGTACAAAGCAGTACAGCATGCGCCGAGTGCGATTCGATTTTACCCGTAATCAGGTTCCGCGTTACGATACCCCGTGCCTTGCCGCCCTCTACGACGAGGTCAAGCATTTCGGTACGGGTATACAGCTTCACTTTACCATTGGCCACCTGCCGACTCAGGGCTGAATACGCCCCCAGCAGCAATTGCTGACCAGTCTGACCACGAGCGTAGAATGTGCGGGATACCTGCGCACCACCAAACGAGCGGTTCGCCAGCAGACCGCCGTACTCACGGGCAAACGGTACGCCCTGCGCCACGCACTGATCGATAATGTTGACACTTACTTCGGCCAGGCGGTGTACATTTCCCTCACGAGCCCGGTAATCGCCCCCTTTGATTGTATCGTAAAACAGCCGGAATACGCTGTCGCCGTCGTTCTGGTAATTTTTAGCGGCATTGATTCCTCCCTGTGCGGCAATCGAGTGTGCGCGACGGGGACTGTCCTGAAAACAGAATGCCTTTACGTTGTAGCCCAGTTCAGCCAGTGAAGCTGCCGCCGACGCGCCTGCCAGCCCGGTTCCAACAACGATAATATCGTATTTACGTTTGTTAGCCGGGTTAACCAGCTTCAGACCAAACTTCTGCCGCGCCCATTTTTCGGGCAACGGCCCCGCAGGAATTTTAGATTCGAGTTTCATAATTCAATTGTGAATTAGAGCATGAGCGAATGCGTGAATGATGTGTGCTCATTCACGCATTCGCTCATTCGCTCATTAAATAATCCCGTGAACCTGTAGAAACACATAGACCGGCATGGCAGCGAAAGCCAGCGGAATGATGACCGCGAAAAAATAGCGACCGACAAGCTCAATAGCTGGCGTGTATTTTTTGTGCCGGATACCAAGCGACTGAAAACCACTCTGAAATCCGTGCGCCAGGTGATACCCAAGGGCCACCATACACACGACGTACAGCAGTACGTACCACCACTCCCCAAACGCAACTTTCACCACGGCATAGAGATCCTTGTACTCTTTGCCATCGTATTCAGCCATTGGGACCGAACCAAAGTGCATCTCGTACCAGAACGTCCGCATGTGGATGATGATAAAGAGTAACAGAATCGTACCCAGAATACCCATGTTGCGCGATGACCAGTCACTGTTTGCTTCTGGTTTCGAGTACGCATACTGCACCGGGCGGGAATCGCGGTTATGGCGGGTCAGAATGAACGCCATCAGTGCGTGTACCAGTATCGAGGTGTACAACAGATACGATACGGTTAAAATGAGTGGGTTATGCGTCATGAAGTACGTGTACTCATTGAACGCCCGCCCGCCGTCGGCCTTGAACAATTGCAGATTACCTGCCATGTGGACGATCAGGAACGAACTCAAAAAAAGCCCCGTCAACGACATGATTACTTTGCGGCCGAGGGAGCTGGACAGTGCCTGCGTTATCCAAACCATATAAAAAACGACACGAAATTGTAGTGGGAAAATAAAGACAAAAGCCGCTGTTTACGGCGCTTCAAAGCTAGTTCACA
Source organism: uncultured Spirosoma sp. (assembly GCA_964581865.1). Lineage (GTDB taxonomy): Bacteria > Bacteroidota > Bacteroidia > Cytophagales > Spirosomataceae > Spirosoma. The sequence goes on along the minus strand of CAZOQC010000001.1, from coordinate 32,557 downwards.
AAGCTTATGCAAACAACTTTGGGGGCCCTTTTCACCGTGTATTTAGACCTTGTCTACGTACCTTGTACATACAGCGAAAACAGTTGACCAACGGGCTGTTCATCAGGATTGTTTGGGTAAGCTGGGCAAGTGGTTCCCGCCCGGTTAGCGCGGATACCTGTTTGCTTCCAATCAGCACGGCTTCATACGAAGCGGGTATCCTGTTGGGGCCAATTCTTGACTAAGCTCGAAAAGGCCCGTTCCTTTGTGATAACAATTGGTAGCCGCATAACGTGCTCAGCCAACAACCGCCAGCTTTACTTTTAGCTATGAACGCTTACATTTTTCCGGGTCAGGGATCACAGTCGCCCGGCATGGGCCGCGATCTGTACGAAGCCTCGCCCGCCGTCAGACAACTATTCGATCAGGCCAACGACATTCTGGGGTACAACCTTACCCAGATTATGTTCGAGGGCACTGAAGACGAACTCAAACAAACCATATACACCCAACCCGCTATCTTCCTGCATAGTGTGGCCCTGGCCCTGACCAACGACGCATTCGCGCCCGATCGGTTCGACGCGTCGATGGTGGCCGGTCATTCGCTGGGCGAACTATCGGCACTGACTGCGGCCGGAGCATTGTCATTTGCCGACGGACTCCGCCTGGCGTCGATTCGGGCCACGGCGATGCAGCGGGCCTGCGAACTGGCCCCGTCGGGTATGGCCGCCGTGACTAACCTGGCCGATGATGTGATCGAACGGATCTGCGCGGGCATCACGGATGAGATCATCATTCCGGCCAACTACAACTGTCCCGGTCAGGTCGTGATTTCAGGCAGCATGGAGGGTATCCGGCTGGCGGGCGAACAATTGACTGCGGCTGGTGCCCGGCGCGTACTGACGCTATCCGTAGGTGGTGCATTTCACTCGCCATTTATGGAGCCTGCCCGGGCTGAGTTTGCCGAGGCTGTAACCAACATGACGTTTCAGACACCCCGCTGTCCGGTTTACCAGAACGTCGATGCTAAACCCCACACCGACCCGGCCGAGATCAAAGCGAACTTGATTGCCCAGCTGACGGCCCCGGTACGCTGGACGCAGTCAGTAGAACGCATGGTTGCCGACGGTGCTACGGAATTTATCGAATGCGGACCCGGCAAAGTATTACAGGGCTTAATTAAAAAGATTGCGCCAACAGTACCCGCACGGGCAATCTGATTATTTTTTTCATTGCTGATTGTCAGCCAGAAAGGCTTCGTTTTAGCCTTTCTGGCTATTTTTTTACAAGGCCTACTTGCTTTTGCCCTGCAAAGCACCTTACATTTGCACTCGCAATTGCCCGATCGTCTAAGGGTAGGACGACAGATTTTGGTTCTGTTTGTGGAGGTTCGAATCCTTCTCGGGCAACAGCAAAGGCCGCTAAGTGAAAACTTAGTGGCCTTTTTTTTGATCTACCAGTTCGTACACATCTCTAGTGTCAACTACGGATTGTTGGTAGAAACGGCGCGGCTGACAGCCAATAAAGCAAACCGTTAAGTAATTCTGTTCTCTTGGAATAGTGTAAACAGGCAGCAGAAATCACTGTATCGACAGACACCTGACCAGCCATATAAAGGGCTGTAAACAACTGCGTTGCGCAGCGATGTACCTTATTGTAATTAAATCATGACATTCTGTTAGCGCTGAAAATTTATCTTACTGTTTTCAAAATGCATGTATAGGTAAACATTTTAAATTCGTTTGAGTAGTAGACTTATTCTGCCGGAATGACTAAAAACCATATTAGTTGTAAAGGACAGTAAACAACCTGATGTGACCGCGTTTTGAGAATCACGTCAGACTAATATAAGGTTCTGAATTTTAATTCATATTCGTTGTATGGAGAAGGACGAGAAGGTCAGGCGGAATCGCGCAAAGACGACCCAACGTATCGTTGAAGCTCTTGAAGAAGTAATTGCTGAACGGGGTCTGGAGGGCGTAGGCGTGAACCGGGTGGCTGAGAAAGCTAATGTCAGCAAAGTCCTGATTTACCGATACTTCGGTGGCATGGAAGGCCTGATGGAATACTACGTGAAGATGGGTAAACTCTTCCCTGTGTTCAACCCGGCTGTGCTGGATCAGATTCGTCCGCTGCATGACTCGGATGTTGCCCGTATCTGGTACCGGCAGGTTATTCAGACATATCGGTATTTCCGCACCTTCAAGGCTGCTCGCGAAGTATTGAAAGCCAGCGTCATTGAAAATGATTCGATTGCTGAAACGACTGCCCGCGCACAGGATGAAGAAATGACCCGGCTGGTTGAGCAACTGTCGTTTGTACAGGGAGCCGACACACAGGCCATCTCGGCCGTTATCTTAGGTGCCATGAATTACCTGACAATTATGGCGCAGAACGATCGCACCATGATCAGCATCGATCTTCGCAGTGAAGAAGGCTGGAAGCGGGTCGAGAGTGCGGTCAAGACGATTTACATTGCCTTGAATCGTATGGCAAGTCAGGCCAAAGAGGTTAATCTCGAATTGCAGTCAGCACAGTTGCCGATGGCACAATGGTAGTTACCCCCTACCTAACCTAACTAACTCGTATTAACAGAAGCGGCCGGAGCTGAACTCCGGCCGCTTCTTCTTATTTTACCTGTACCGTTTTCAGTTGCGGCCCATACCCTTTTATGGTCAGTGACTTCCACTGCTTCGGCAACCGCGCTTTCTGCTGAATAATCCCGTTGTCCGTAATTTCCAGTCCGCCGAAGCCATTCATCACCGATTGCAGCATCCCACCCGCACCAGTGGCGAAGTATGGATTTGTGCCGCCCGCCGTTTCGGCCATCGCACCGAATGGCGGTACCTCGTTCGGTTTGTAGCTGCGTTGAAACCACTCGTAGGCTTTATCGGTGTTCCCCAGTCGGGCATTCAGCGTCGATAGGACCGACCAGCCCATTGCGGGGCCTTCGGGCGAATACCGTGGACCATAGTAATCCAGGTCGCGCCGAATGGCCGATTCATCACTCACGACGTGCAGCGGATAGGCCAGCAGATTTACGTCGGCCTGCTTGATCTGCACACCGTCGTAGGTGCGATTTTCTTTGGTTACGCCATCGGGGAATTTCAGAATCGGGATGTTGTCTGCCACCAGCTTCCAGTCGGGGTCGGGGGTCAGGCCCAGCGTCTGAGCGGCTTGTATGGCATAGTTGAGCGACGTCTTTGCCATCGCGTTGGTGAAGGCATTATCGTCGATGTTTTCCTGCCACTCGTTGGCCCCGATTACGTTGTTGATGTGGTAATTACCCGCCCCCTCCCGCTCGACGCGGCTCGCCCAGAATTCGGCCACTTCCTTCAGCATCGGATAACCGCGCGTACGAAGCCATTCTTTGTCGCCCGTTACCTGGTAATACTTCCAGAAGGCCCAGCCAACACAGCCGGTAATATGGTGCTGAAACGGCCCCGTCAGTGCCCAGACGGGTGTTGCTTCCTGTCCGTCGGAATCGGATTCCCACGGAAACATGACCCCTTTATACCCGTGGCTGAACGCATTTTGCCGGGCCATGCTCATCCGTTCAAACCGGTATTCAAGCAGTGATTTTGCCAGTTCAGGTTTCAGCGTCAGCAGGGGTGGGTACATCCAGAGTTCAGTATCCCAGAATACGTGCCCGTTGTAGCCCAGCCCCGACAGGCCCATTGGTGAAAGGCTATAGGCCGTACCCGCGCGGGAAAACGAATACAGATGATAAATAGCCGAGCGCACCGCCCGCTGGGCGTCAGGGTCACCGTCGATGATGATATCACTTTGCCAGAGTTTATCCCACTCGGTGCGGTGACGGGTCAGTAGCCGTTCCGTGCGCTCAAGGGCGGCAAACAGGGTCAGTCGTTCGGCTTCATTGAGCGGGTCGGCGGTGTGGGCGGTCGATGATACCGAACCAACGACGCTGAACCGATACGTCTCTCCTGCTTTCAGCCGCTTCTTAAATTTCGCCAGGTGCATGTTATAGTCCCAGTCTTCGTGGATCACGTCAGGCTCCTGCCCGTGTGGCTCGCTGAAGATAAAGCTGGTCGATGCGGCCACGGTATGGCGTCCGGTCGGGCTTTTTGCAACCGATGTCAGCAGGCGAATCGTTACGTGTGAGCGGTCGATCTCGGAATACAGGTTCTTGACCTCGCGTAAGTTATCAGGCGTTTCGATGACGCTGGCCGGCATGATTTCGCAATCCTTTTTGGCCGTAATTTCCATCATCGTCAGCTCAGAGAACGGCAGGTGACGCAGGGCCATCATCGTTTGGCGAACGCTTACTTTATCCTTGTAATCGAAGGTTGTCGTCAGAGCCGCCTGCTTCATGTCAAGCGTTTGCCGGTAGTTACTGATGTCTTTCGGACCAACCCGCGTACCGTCGACGTCGAGATTCATATTGGCAAAGTTGAACACCTTCAGAATATTCGACACCCGCCCCCGACCGTACGTATCGAATGCGCCATTGAGCACGACGTCTTTTACCTTCATCGGCTCCGGCGACGATACCAGCCCGACCATACCATTTGCCACCGTGATACCGTAGTAATTGGCCGGGTTGATGTTCTGACCCACAATTAACCAGTCGGGTGGCGTAGTCTGCGACCGTACGGGCAAAGCCAGCCCATACAGGAAACCAGCCAGCAGTATTGCGTTCTTCATGTGGTTATAGATAAATTAGTTATCAAAATAATTCCATTTGTACATCTAAAACAACTGGCATACCGACCAATTGTATCAGACTGGTGTACATGATGGGTGCTACCGATGTGCTGATCGGCTAGTTTGGCGCGTACGTGAATTGGACAACGAATGACTGACTACCGTCGACATTGGTTCGCTGCCAGCCGAGGGCAACAGGCAGGTATTTCGTCAGGTAGTATTCGATACCCAGCACAAGTTGCCCCTGTACGTGCTGTCCCGAAATCCAGTCGCCCAGTACGTGCAGTTTTTTGTAGATACCTGCGTCGAAGCCACCCTGGAAGCCGTACGCCCGCCCTTCGCCCAGATACGGCTGATTGCCCACATAACCGCCCAGCGACCATTTGTACTGCTTTTTCCTGAACGAACCAGCCAGTTGCCCGTAGCCATACGCCACGAAGCGGGTCCGGTGGTTGGGCGACAGGTTGAAGCCCATTTGGGTACCGACGCCGATTTCCAGATGGTCGTTTAAATCGAACGATTTTTGCGCGTTAGCCAGCACCAGCGGTCCGTAGGGCATCTTCGTACTGGAATCATTGCGGGACAGCTGCCGCTGATCGGGATCGTAGATCAGATTATACAGGTTGGCACCCACTTCAAACTCGTTGCCTAACCCGTAATTTATCGTTGTGGCGGAGTGATAGGACGACTCGATATTGAACTGCTGCTGAACGGCAAACTTTTTCTTATCGACAACATCAGATGAGGGCACGTTAAAGTACGTCTGCTGCGCCAATAGCGGTTGTGCAGCGAGCAGTATGCCGATGCAGCCTAACCAATTGTAATTTTTCATACGTTGTCGAGTTGAGGTCGACAACCAAGGTGACCCTTTCGGAGGCCAATTACATTAAAGCCTGGTTAAACCTAACGCGTCGCTACGGTTTTGCGCCGGGTAGCCGCTTTCTGAATGATCCACTTACCAACTTCCCCGCCTTCCTTCTGCCCGTTGACCAGTGCCGACCGGTAGTGAATACCACCATACAACCGACTGACCGATGCTTCATTGGCGGCATCCAGAAAGGATTTGAACGAGCGGACGCCATGCCCGTACTTGTACTCGGTTGAGTCGGTAAAGGCAATGTTGTCGCCAATTAGATTGGTTAACACCGTCGCTGCGGCCGTCGAGATAACGCTGTGCCCGCTGGGGTATTCGGGAAAGGGGGGCGTTTGCAGGAAGGGCGTCCATTTTGGATCAATCACTTTATTGATAACCGTTTCGGGACGAACGGTATTGCTGCGGTACTTTTCATCCCAGCAGGAAATAAATCCATCCGTTAGGGCGAAGGCGGTCAGCGCGTAGGCTTCCACCATCGGCATCATGGCCAATTTTTTCTGCCGGCCAACCGTCTGCGCAATCGCCATCCAGTGCCCGCCGGGGGTCATTTTCTTCGACGCATACATAACGTGTCCGGCTACGTTCATCACAAATGCATTGTCATCCCAGAAATACGCGATGGCTTCCTGCTCCTTGCTCAGGTTTTTGCCGGTACGGTACACTTCGTCAACTTCCTGCCTGTACTTGCTCCCCTCAGCCATGTTGTACGGAAAGGGCCGGGGCGGCATAAACTGCACGCACGTGTCCATTACCCAGCAGCGCAGCTTGTTCCACTGCGGTTCGGCAGCGTCCATATAGGCGGGGGGCGTCGGTACCCAGGTCCCTTCGGCGTTGGTCACGGTATGCTTGAAACCACGCGTCTGCTTGTAGTTGTCTTTGGCCGCATAATCCAGCACGTGTTTGGCAACCGCTTCGCCGTAGGCCATCGACCGGTCGTACACATCGTCGGGTACCCCATCCTGCTTATACTGCTCGTAAAGCGTTTTCTCGAATTCGTCGTAAAAGTCGACGCTGAACGTCAGGGCGCGGGCCACTGTCATAAACGCATGGGTACTCGCCAGCGGGAAGCAATACGCCTGCCCGGCTTCCGGCTGGGGTCCCGCCTGAAACCGCTTCAGCTTCCCGCCCAGCGATTGGTAGCTGGGATCAAATGGCGTCAACGCTTCATACCCGGCCAGGTTGGCATACGCATAGATACGACTGGCAACGGGGGGCGAAAAAATATCGTGAATCACTACCTCCGTCAGCTTATTGAGGGCCGAGTTATATCGTTCCGGGTCAGCAGCTTTAGCGTTGTACTCAGCGGGAGTCGCTTCTTTTTTGCAGCCCGCCAACACAGCAAGCAGCACGGAGAAGCTTATCCAATAAACAAAAGATTTCATGCGGCAGGACAATTAATTAACCAGCTGTCGTGTGGCAACCGGCTATTCCATCTTACAAAATTAACGGAAAATACCGGACAATTCGTAGACATAATACCGATTCGGTACTACTGCGTTTTGGTAGCCTTCGTTCGGATGAGCTGCACCGGTGCGTTGTTCCGGGCCACGATCAACAGGGTTCCTGACTTTGTCGGCACCGGTGTCATATCCCGCACTTCGCCTAGCAGCAACAGGCCGGTATCGACTGGCGACAGGCTGGTAAACTGCGGAGAGCTACCCGATACCTTACCGTCATTGCGCAACACCAGCCCATAGCTGGCATCGTATCGGCCCTGGTACATGTTGGCCCCGTAGAAGTTGCCGCCCCCCACGAGATCGAGGTCGCCATCGTGATCGATGTCGAGCGGGAGCAGGGTAAACAGCTTCGATACCTGCGCCTGCATCGGTAGCGGATGCACGACGAACTTACCGTATTGATTTTCTAGGTACACCGACGCCAGCTGATTTACATCCCGCTCTTCGGCATCGGCCAGTTCTCCCTGCGCAAACAGTTGCTCAACAGGCTGTCCGGCAAAATCAGCGTAGTTGGTATACCGACGGTTGATGATGCCGGGCACCTGCTTACCCAGTTCATCTTTGGTAGCGGTGGGGTACCAGTGGTCGAGCACGTTATAGGCCAGAATGGGGTCGTTGGTTTTGTTGTTATCGAGGTCTTTTACCCACAGGTGTAGTTTTACATCGGCTCCTTTGCGCAGGCGCGTGTTTAGGCCCAAGTTTCCGGCCATCAGGTCAATGTCGCCGTCGTGGTCGAAATCGGCGGCCGCCAGGCACTGCCAGAAACCATTCATGGGCGTACCGTTGAAGGCGTTTTCTACCTCAGCCAGTTTGCCAGCTTCGTTCCCGAATACGCGTACCGGCATCCAGTCGCCCGCAACGATCAGATCGAGGTCTTTGTCGTTATCAATATCGGCCCAGACGGCATCGGTTACCATACCGGCCTGTTTGAGCGCCGGGGCCACCGTTTTGGTCTGATCGCTGAACCGCCCCTTACCGTCGTTGATGAGCAGGTATGAATCGGGCGTTTTCCCGTACGCAAAACCAATCACCCGACCACCGACAAACAGATCGAGGTCGCCGTCGTGATCAACATCGGCCGGGCGGGCGCAGCTTTTGTTGCTGAACATGGGCGGCAGGGCATCCGGCCGACGGGCGAACGATCCCTTGCCGTCGTTGATGTACAGCCGATCAGCCAGTTCGGGGGCTTGCCCGTAGAACTCGTTCCCCCCCGTCACGACGTACAGGTCGGCGTCGCCATCCCCATCGGCATCGAAAAACGTAGCGCCGGTATCTTCGGCGTCGGCGTCGGCCTGAAACGCCGGTTGTGCCGAACTAACAAAGCGACCATCGAGCGTTTGCAGCATCAGTGAACCCGCCTGCCGACGCGCCCCACCAATGTACACATCGATCAGCCCATCACCGTTGACATCGGCGGTTGCCAGCTTCGGCCCCTCCGTCGACACTTTGAACGGCATCAGTGATTCACGGGTGAAGTCATAGTAATCGACATTTTCCCGATGGCGATACGGCAGCAACGTTGTGTCGGCGACAGCGGCAAAGAGCGGAGCAGTGGGCGGTTTCGGAAACGGAAAAAGCAGTGGCCGGGCGTCGCTCTGTTTTAGGATCAGCGTTTGATTAGCGGCCACATTACGGCGCACCTCGACCTGCTGATTCGGCCAGATCACGGCGACCGAATCCAGCGTTTTGCGCGTACCTACGCCGAACGTCAGCACCGGTTCTACGGCCGATTCAAAGCCCCGGGTCGGCATGAGGTGCTGCGTCTGCACGGTATCGCGGCTATAGAGAATGACCTTCGCGCCCACGCCGAACGTGTTGGGCATCTGACCCGCCAGCCTGATTTTCAGGTACTGATTGGCCGGAAACAGCGTTCGGGCCTGATTCTGATAGATACTGGCCGGGTCGGCGATATTATTCGTAACCAGATCCAGATCACCATCATTGTCGAGATCGGCGTAGGTGGCCCCGCAGGAGAACGTCGGTGTTTCGAAGCCCCACGTCAGCGATTTGTCGGTGAATTGTAGATTACGGCCACCGCGAAACAGGTAATTGTGCACTTTGCCGCTCGGCATGTGCGCCAGATCGTTGTCGTTGAACGTTCCCGCCGACGTGTTCATCCGGTTCTGCACCGAATCACTCGACACGTACTTGACGTAGTCGAGATTGTTGGGTCGCCGGACAATGCCGTTCGCGATGAACAGGTCTTTTTGCCCGTCGTTGTCGTAATCGGCCAGCAACGGTGACCAGCTCCAGTCGGTCGCGGCTACCCCCGCCAGCAAGCCGACATCCATAAATTTTTTGCCGGACAGGTTCATTTGCAGGCAGTTGCGGCTGTACTGATCCATGTAGCCGTACGACAGTTTGTACCGGTACACATCGAGGGCATCTTCACCCTGCGACGATTTTTCGACCACCTCATCGGCCGGGTACATGTCCAGCGTCACGATATCAGGATAGCCGTCGTTGTTGACATCGGCGGCATCGTTGCCCATCGAGAAGCGGCTCGTGTGCCCAAACGCCTGCCGGACGCTCTCGCGGAAATGCCCGTGCTGATCGTTGATGTAATAGTAATCGTCCTCGTGAAAATCGTTGGAGACGTACATATCCTCCCAGCCGTCGTTGTTCAGATCGGCCACGGCGATACCTAATCCGTACCCCATTGCCGCGCCGAAAATGCCCGCCTGTTCGCTGACGTCGGTGAACGTCGGCTTACCCGTTTCGACCAGCTGGTTTTTGAACAGGTAATCGCCCGCTTCAGGAACCCGCACGGAGCGGGCCGATACGTTGTCGTAACTGCGCGAGGTGTGTACGGCGTGGTTGAGCAAAAAGCAATCGAGGTCGCCGTCGTGGTCATAGTCGAAGAACGCAGCCTGCGTCGAGAAGCCCGCGAAGTTTAGCCCGTAAGCAACGGCCTGTTCGGTGAAAGTAGGTACGCCATCGGGGCCGGGACCGTTGTTGATATACAGCTCGTTGGTACCCGTCAACCCCTTGAACTTGCTTACCGCACTAACGTAAATATCGAGCCGACCATCACCGTTGACGTCGGCCATCGTTACGCCCGTCTGCCAGTCGGCTTTGCCGGCGACTGCCGCTTTCGCTGTTACGTCGCGGAACGCCATACCGCCTTTGTTGAGGTACAACTTATTGGAGCCCTGACTTGATACGAAGTACAAATCAGACAAGCCGTCGCCGTTCAGATCGCCAGCCGCAACGCCCGCCCCATTGTAGAAGTACAGGTAATCGAGAATGGACAGGCTATCCGTTTCACGCAATTGATTGACGAAGCCAATACCGGTTTTGGTCGAGTCAAGCGTCTGAAAAAGAGCAGGTTCGGTCGGTTCGTTGCTCCGGCAGGCGGTCAGGTATGTGAGCAGGAGGATGAAATAAACCCCACCAAACACCCCACCCCAACCGAATCGTCGGACCGCCCTCCCCGTAAGGGAGGGGCTTTGCCTTTCTCGTACGGTAAGCCCCTCCCTTACGGGGAGGGCGGTCCGACGATTCGGTTGGGGTGGGATATTCCGTAGGTGGGCGGTCGGGCGCGGCCGGAAGGTACTCCGCCGGAGGGCGTTTCTATTTCTCAACGTTATAGTCTCCTCCATCACCGTTGTAGCGCAAAGAGTTTCGGACGGTCGTTGTTGACCAGATTGATCAGGTACCGGCGACCGTTGATCGTAATCGGGCTGATCTGTTTGACTTCACCGTTGATGACATACCCGCTTTTTTCGGTCGACAGCACCCGGAACCGGCCACTTCCTTCGTTGGCCAGCACAATACCCCGGCAGGCATCGATCATACCCAGCTGGGGCAGAAAATGGGTGAAGTTGCCCCCCAGAATCACGTCTTTGCGCCCATCCGCATTGACGTCCTCGCAGGCGATGGCGTTGACGCACGACAGTTGCACAACCGCTGGTAGCTGGGCCAAGGTGAATTGGCCGTTGCCCCCGTTCAGCGCCACTACCGACTTCCGGTAGTTTACCGTTTTAACCTGCGCTTTCGCCAGCACGTCGGGCGCGAACAAATCCTGAATTGACTTGGTCGCGTAGTCATGGTGTTTCAGAATCTTGGTTTTCAGGAATGGAAACTGATCGGCCATTTCGCGTTTCAGAAAAATAGGCATGTCGCGCCCATCGACGGTTTTGGTCATGATCTTGTCGAGGATGCCGTTCTTGTCGAAATCGCTGACCCACAGTTTGAGCGGAGCCTGCTCCGAGGCTTTAAGCGAAAAGTTTTCGCCGATATTGCCCAGCACCAGATCGGACCGGTTATCGCCGTCGATGTCCATTACGCCAACGCTACCCCAAAACCCGTTGACATTTTCCAGTCCGGTCGTGGTTTTGTGCAGTCTGCCCCCGTCGAAGCGCAGCACCTGCGGAGCCATCCAGTCGCCCACGACGACGAGTTCCTTACGACCGTCGCCGGTCAGGTCCGCCCAGGCCGCGTCGCGCACCATACCGACTTCCAGCAGATCGGGCGCTACACGTTGCGTTACGTCGTCAAACTCGCCATTACCGACGTTGTGATACAGGAAACTCTGCGGGCTGACACCGTATTGCAGCGGGTAACTGCGGCTACCTACAAACAGGTCCATCTTCCCATCGTTGTCGTAGTCGTAGGGCAGCACAACCGCCGTGTTCATGTCGTTGGGGGGCAGGGCGCGACCGTTGAACGTAAAACCGCCTTTGCCATCATTAACGTACAGCCGGTCGAGCCGGTCGCGGGGGTCGGTCGCGGGTTCGTTGCCGCCACTGCCCACATACAGGTCGAGGTCACCGTCGCCATCCGCGTCGAAAAACTGTGCAGCCGTGTCTTCGAAGCCGCTAAACCGTGAGAAAAACGCCTGCTCTGTTTGGATAAACCCTGCGCCGGTTTGCAGATAAAGTTGCCCCCCCTGCCCTTTAGCTCCGCAAACGTATATATCGGCCCGGCCGTCGCCATTGACGTCACCAATAGCCGCTTTGGGGCCTTCCGACGACAATTTCATCGGGATATTTCGCTCGTTGAAAAAGTCTTCGTAGTCATCTTCAACGTGCTTGTCGAGCTGAATGGGCGATGCAGCCAGCAAGGCGGGCGTGGGAACAGGCGTCGCACCGGTCGCTTTTGCGGGCGCGAGTACCCCATCGGCCACTGAATACGTGTACGTTCTCTTAGCGGCTACGTTTTTGATAACGCTGACGCGTTTGTCGTACCACGTAATCCGAATCGAATCCAGTTTGGTTAGCTGACCCAACCCAATCGTTTGTGTGTACTCCGCGCCCGACTGAAATCCGCGCGACGGGGCGACGTACCGGCTGAAAATCTGCCCTCCGCCAAACAGTTCGATAGTCGACCCGATGGCATACGTATTCTGCCCGGCTCCGGTCAGTTTGACGCGAATAAAGCTGTTGGCGGCATTGCGCTCAGCGTGGTTCTGGTACACAAAACACGGCTGATTCACATTGTTGACCACCAGATCGAGATCACCGTCGTTATCAAGGTCGGCGTAGGCGGCACCGTTGGAAAACGACGGGTCGGCCAGCCCGAAGTCGTCGCCCCGCTCGTCGAATTTGAGGTTCTTCCGGTTGTGGAAAAAGTTATTCGGGATGGGATTCGACGGCATATTTTTCACGATCTCATCGAACCGTTGCTTCTCCCCCGACAGGGCCATCCGCTGCGCCATATCGTTGGCGAAGAAGTCGATAAAGTCCTGATCGATAACGTCGTGGTAAATACCGTTGCACACGAAAATATCGTTGTAACCGTCATTGTCGGCGTCGAACATCAGCGCCCCCCAGCTCCAGTCACTGGCGGCCACGTTGGCATAACAGGCAATCTCGCTGAACGTCCCGTCCTGATTGTTCAGCTGCAAACAGTTCTGCTGCAGCTGGTTGTAAAATCCTTTCTCGCGCTTCAGATTAGCCAGATAATGGCTCTCGAACGAGGTTGTGGTTTTGAGTCGTTTCTCGTCGCGGGGGAGCATCTCGGTCGTAAAAATCTCGGGATGCCCGTCGTTGTTGATGTCGGCCATATCGGCACCCATCGACGCGATACTCAAATGCTTCATGCGCGACTCGATCTCTTCCTTAAACGTACCATTGCGCTGATTGACGTACAGATAATCTTTCTCGAAAAAGTCGTTGGAAACGTAGATGTCGGGGTACTGATCGTTGTTGACGTCGACAATAGTCACACCCAGGCCGAAGCCGATCAGGCTGCTGTAAATGTTGGCGTCTTTGCTGACGTCGTGGTACACACCGTTGTCATTACGCATCAGCCGGTCGCCCCCACCCTTCAAAAAATCTTTTACCGGCCAGTCCTCCGCCCGCAGGGTACGGCTGCTTTCATAGTTGACCGAATTGACCGGAATAAAGCTGTTGTTCAGAATGTAGCAGTCCAGGTCGCCGTCGAGGTCATAGTCGAAGAAAGCGGTCTGTGTCGTGTAGCCGTTTTCGTTCAGGCCATACTGCTTCGCCGACTCGGTAAACGTCAGGTCGCCATTGTTGATGTACAAATCCTTTTCCTGCCCGACGCCCTTCTGATACCCGGCGTTGCTGACGAAAATATCCAGCTTCCCGTCATGGTTGACGTCGACCATGACGACGCCGGTTCCCCATTTGCCCCTGCCATCGACACCCGCCTTGTCAGTAATATCCTCGAACTGCCAGTTTCCCCTGTTCAGGTACAGCTTATTCGGCCCCATGTTGGCCGTGAAATAAATGTCGGGCAGGCTATCGCCGTTTATATCGCCAACGGCCACACCACCGCCGTTGTAGAAATTACGGTAATTAAAGATGTTGAAGTCCTCCCGGTTTTTAACGGTGTTCTCGAAGGTGACGCCAATGGCTTTGTTGTCCATTCGCTCGAACAGCGTGTCTTTTTTCGGTCCCGAACAGCTACTGATGCCCAGTGCTATCAGCGCGAAACCAACGACCGGACCGAGTAGGGATTGACTATGGTTACGACTCATTTTTTTCCTGAAAACGCGGCTACGGCAACCGCTGACTGTATGTGTACTTATCGTTTACTACTTGTCTTTGTCTCGTTGAGTTGCCCGGCCTGTATGCGACCGTTACACACGCCGATCAGCACCGTGTTCCCGACCCGCTTGACGTCGCGGACATCGCCCCGGACGAACAGGCCCGTTTTGTCGTTCGGTACTTCGCTGAACTGCCAGTTTCGGTCGTTGCTCAGCACCAGCCCATGGTTCGCGTCGACTTTGCCAATGCGTAACCGCATCCGGGAATTATTGCCCATCAGCAGCAAATCAGTGGTCCCGTTGTGATCGAAATCATCGGCCAGAATACCATAAACGGGTGCCGACTGAGCAATCGTTGGCAACGGATGTGGTATCAGTGCTCCATCCTTGTTTTCCAGCACCATCGTCTGTAATTCATTGATCTCCCGGCTTTTGGCCTGCTTCAGTTGCTGTTCATCGAAGCAGGTTTCAATTGTCGCGTCGGCAAAACTCTGGTAGTTGGTAAACTTTTTTCGTAACGATGGCACCTGCTCGCAGATTTCGTCGCGGGAGTAGGCCGGGTAACGCTTTCCATCGATCAGGTAGCTCATAAAAAAGTCGAGTGTGCCGTTCTGATCGAAGTCGTCGTAGGTCAGCCGGGCGGGTTGATCGACGCCTGCCCGAACGGGTGTGTTCAGGCCCAGATTGCCAGCCACCAGATCGAGATCACCATCCCCGTCCAGATCGGCCGGTTCGACACGGTTCCACCAGCCCGCCAGCTCGTCGTACGTCTTCTTGCGGTCGGCGCTCAGCTTACCTTTCTGGTTGAGTAGCACGGTGATCGGCATCCATTCGCCCACAAGCACCAGATCAGGAAATGTATCGTTATTGACATCCAGAACGGCGGCATCGGTCAACATACCCAACCGCCCCAGCGACTGCGTGGTGAAATGGGCTTTTCCATCGTTGATGAGTAAGGTACTTTCATCGTCGGCTGGGAAGCGAAACGGCCTGATTCCACCCCCAACGAATATATCCAGATCACCGTCGCGGTCGACGTCGAGTGCTTTTACGCAGCTACCGTTCAGCGATTCGACGGGTAACGGCTGGGCTACGAAACCGGCGGGCGTCCAGAGCCAAAGCTGATCCTGCCGCCGATTGGCGTCGGCTACCCCGTACCCCCCGTTGGCCAGGTATAGATCGGCCTGACCATCCCCATTGAAGTCGGCGAAGAGGGCGTCGTTCGTAGTGGCCTTATCTACATCCGTTAATTGTTCCGGCAGAAATGTTCCATCAGCCCGCTGGCTAAATAGCTGCCCCGGCTGCTGGGCGTTTCCCGCGACAAAGACCAGCTTCTGTCCGCTGATTGCCCCGACCGCCATACGCGGCCCGGACGCGGAATACTGCATCGGCAATAGCACCTGCCGATCGAAGTTACTGGTCGAATCAACCTTGTGTACATAAGCCGGGCCGGCAGTTGGCGAAAAGAGTGTTTCAGCCATCGTTCGAGTCGTAGACCCATTGGCCGTCGCTTTATCGTACTTGAGTGACACAACCTGATTTGGCTTGACATTGCTCACCGTTTGACCACGCCCATCCGGCCACCGCACCGTTATACTGATCTGTTTCGGGTCATTGCCCAACCCGAACAGCAAATCCCCGTGACTGCATGATTCATAGCCCCGCGTGGGGTACTTCTCCTGCCGTTGCGCTTTACCATCGACGGCAACGGTTACCGTTGCGCCAATACCAAACGGGTTAAGGCTGGTACCGACCAGCTTAACGGCTAGATAAGGCGTTGATTGGGTGTCGCGCTCCTGATTCAGGTAGACACGGGCCGGCTCGTTTAAGTTGTTCGTGATGAGGTCGAGGTCGCCATCGTTGTCGAGGTCAGCATAGGCACAGCCGTTCGACGTTGTCGGTTCATCGAAGCCCCACGCCTTCTGCTCATTCGTAAACGTCAGATTCCGGTTGTTGCGAAAGATATAGTTCTTTGTCTGCGTCGTCGGCATCTGCCTGATCTGTTCCAGCACGCTGGCCCCCGGCGTCTGGTCAGAAAATTTTACGAAATCTGCATTGGTAAAATCGCGCAGAATACCGTTGCTGACGAAAATATCCTTGTAGCCGTCCAGGTCAAAATCGGCCAGTAATACGCCCCAGCTCCAATCGGTTGCCGATACACCCGCCAGCTGACCAACTTCCGCGAACTGCCCATCAGTTTGCTGAATCTGAAGCATATTGCGCATGTTCTGGTGCCAGAATCCATTTTTCAGCTGCGCCTGATACACGTTCCAGTTGTCGGGCCAGGGCAGCAGCTTTTGCCGGGCGTTACTCGCCGGCAGCATATCCAGCGTCATAATATCGGATCGGCCGTCGTTGTTGACGTCGGCCATATCCATACCCATTGCCGAGTAGGACGTGTGGTCGATCCGGGTGCGCAGTTCGTCGCGAAACGTACCGTTTTTCTGGTTGATGTACAGGTAATCATCCTCCACAAAATCGTTGGACACGTACACATCCGGATAGCCATCCCCGTTGACGTCGGAGACGGACACGCCCAGCCCAAACCCCAGCGGATTCCCTTTAATCCCGGCCTGCTCCGATACATCCAGAAACAGCGGCCCTGTTGTCGCGCCACCGTTCTGCCGCTCGACAGTCCTATTCTGAAACAGCTTATCGCCCGCGTTATAGTCGCGTTCGGCCCGCATGACGGCAGCTTCCTTGCGCTCGTAATTTTTCAGGTTATGATTGATCAGAAAGCAGTCGAGATCACCATCGAGGTCGTAATCGAAGAAATTAGCCTGCACCGAATAGCCCGAATCAGCCAGCCCGTACTCAGCTGCCCGGTCGGTGAACGTCAGGTTTTTGTTATTGATGAACAGTTGATTTCGACGCAGCGAGTCAGGGCGTAAACCAGAATAACTCACGTAAATATCCAGCCAGCCATCGGCGTTGACATCCGCCAGCGTGACGCCGGTTTTCCAGCCCCCCGCCCGGCCAGCCACACCCGCCCTGGCAGTGATGTCGTCGAAGCGGGCCTCGCCCTTATTTAAAAATAGCTTGTTGCCGACCTGATTACCCGTAAAGTACAGATCGACACGGCCGTCGTTGTTCAGGTCGCCAGCCGCCACACCTGCCCCATTGTAGAAGTACTCGAAGGCCAGAATATTCTCGGTTTCGGTTTCCTGAAGCTGATTGGTGAACTGCACCCCCGTCGTAGCCGGGTCAGTTCGCGTGAATAGTGGAGTCGACTGATTACAGGCGTATAAACAAAGAAGAAAGGGTACCGCGAGCCAGATTTTCATCAAGTAATCAACAGCGGACAGACACGATACATCACCATCCGACAGGCGTTTAGCCAATTTTAATTGGGCAGGTCTTTAAACTATAAACAGCAGCCTGCGGACAGGCTGCTGTTCGGTAACGTAAGCTGGTTGCCAGCTATTATAAGTACCCTGGGTTTTGCGGAGCCAGGTTCGGGTTACTGTCGATCGCCTGTTGTGGGAACGGGAACAGAACCGCCGTTGCAGGCGACGTTGACGACCGCTGATCAACAGGGGCCAGGAACGTACCAAAACGGATCTGATCGCTCCGGCGCCAGCCTTCCCAATACATTTCACGACCACGCTCAGCCAGCATGCTGGTCAGGTCGAGCGTGCTCAGGCTCGATGCACCCCGGGTCGTGCGCAGGTTGTTTACGATAGCCAAAGCCGTCTGACCCTGTGAATCCGTACCACCACGCAGGATCGCTTCGGCTTTCATCAGGAGAACGTCAGCGTAACGCAGGAATACGTAATCGTTAGCCGGTGCATCAACGGCACCCGGCTGTGGCAGATACTTGATAACCCGGATACCCTGTACTTCGTTGGCGAAGCCCAGATTGACCGTTGGCGTAAACACCAGCGGGTTACCACTCCGGTCAACAGCAGCAACGGCGGTCGTCGTGTTCGGTTTTACTACGTATTGCTGACCAACCAGGAATCCGGCGTTCAAACCCGTTTTCGATGTCAGGTCAGATGGCTGCGAACTCAAACGCTCATCCGACTTTTCAAACGAATTATAGAAGTCGGCCAATGTCGTAAACCCGTTCCATGCGTTGACGTACTGATTATAGTGCATCGTCATGTAATACCGGTTCCGAACGTTACCAGGCTGGTTAGCCGTCGTATTGGCAATAGTGAAGATCAGTTCTTTCGACCGTGCATCATTCTCCCAGTGGAAGTTATCGAAGTACTTACCCTTCGACGTAAGGGCGAAACCCCGGCTCGACGAAATCACCTGATTAGAGAAGTAAACAGCCGAGTCCATATCAGACTTAGCGAACGTGTACGGACCGGCTGGGCTGGTCGTATTCGTGTACACGGCTCTGTTGAGATACATCTTCGCCAACATCGTCGCGGCAGCTTCTTTTGTCGCTACACTTGGCGTCGAGCTTGCGGCCAGATTGTTGAACGCATAGCGCAGATCACCAATGACAGCGTTGGTTGCCTCTACCCGACTCAATACCCGTGGGTTGGCATCGGCTGCGTCGCTTACCTGCCGAACAGGTACACGGCCAAACAGGTCGACCAGATATGAGGTAAAGAAACCGCGCAGATAGCGTGCTTCAGCAGCCCGCTGTGTACTCGAACCCGCTACCGACAACGCCTGCGTTGCCCGGAATGCACCGGTGTTCAGGTCGTTCCACGCTTCCAGAATCCGGGCGTGCGACGCATCCCAGGTGTGCTGGTGCAGTTTCCGCCAGGTACCGAAATCGTCCCAGTCCGTACCCCGCGTTGGGCCCATCATTTCATCCGATGGATGCTCTTCCATCGCGTACGTGCCACCCTGGTTTGTTGCGATGTTGTTCAGGATCGCATACGCACCCTGCAATGTAGCTTGTGGCTCCAGTGTGACAGACCCATTGTCGGCACTTGTCGACGAGAATTGCCCGAAAACTTTGTCGTCCAGATTGGTACAGCTGACAGTGCTCATCGCGAGAGCAGCGCCCAGTATACCGACTGTTTGATATTTTGAGAAGTTCATTTTGTGTTTTATTAATAAACGTGTACGAAACCCGTTTGTATTTGTTGGTTCGGATTAAACTTTCCTGACCGCCGGTTTCTGACGTATCAGGAAAGTCTACTCCAGATTCTTTGGTTAGAATCCTACGTTCAGACCCAGCGTGAAGGTGCGTGGAGTCGGATACGGCGTGTAATCAATACCCAGCGATGGTACGTTGTTCAGCACCTTCACCGTGTTTACGTTCGGGTTCAGACCCGAGTACGGTGTCAGGATAAACAGGTTCTGGCCTGTCAGCGATACGTTCAGCGATTTAGCGAAGCTGCCCTGTGGCAGGTTGAACGTATAGCCGATGTTCAGGTTCGTCAGACGCAGGAAGTCACTCTTCTCAAGGAAGCGCGACGATACCGAGCCAGGGTTCAGCCCATTTTCAGCCGAATTGGCCGCTGCGTAATCAACGTTACGACCGTTCTTCAGCGAACCTTTCAGGAACAGCGCGTTAGCCGTGTTGTTGTAGATGTAGCCACCAACCTGACCGTCGAAGAACAAACTGGCGTTCAGGCGACCATACGTAAAGTTGTTAGTCAAACCAAGGCGAGCCTTTGGGAAAGGGCTGCCCTGATAGGCCGAAGCACCACCGTCAGCATAAGTTGAGTAGCCATTGGCGTCGTAACCGGTGAACGTCGGCGTGAAGAACGCAAACGGAGGATACCCGTTTGTTACCAGCTGAGCGTAAGCACCTGACAGACCCTGACCATCGATAGCACCGACCGTAACCGTCGTACCAATGTTCTTCACTTCGTTTTTCAGCGTCGTGAAGTTGCCCTGTATTTCCCAGGTAAACTTCTGCGTTTGTACCGCCTGGAAGTTCAGCGACAGCTCAACACCTGTGCTGACAATAGCCCCTGGCAGGTTTACGAACTTGTACTGTACCGGAGCTGGTTGTGCGTAGAAAACCTGAAACAGCGTGTTGGTTGCTTCACGGTGATAGTAGTCGATCGAACCACCCAGACGGCCTTTCAGGATCGAGAAGTCAACACCAACACCGGCGGTTGCGTTTTGCTCCCATTTCAGGTCGGGGTTCGGGTTGTTGTTCTGCGTCAGTGTACCGTTCGAGTTCTGCGTGAAAATGATCTTCGACGCACCACCGGCAAAATCCTGGTTACCCGTGATACCGTAGTTGGCGCGCAGTTTCAGGTCATTGAAGATGTTCTTAGGAATGAAACTTTCCTGCGACAGACGCCATGCACCGGCAATCGATGGGAACACACCGTATTTGTTGTTTACCCCAAAGCGCGACGAACCGTCGGCCCGAACCGTAACCGTTACCAGGTATTTTTCCAGGAAGTTATAGTTCAACCGGCCGAAGTACGACTGCAAATCATTCTGGCTACGCGACGAACCGGCACCAAATGACGTTGCTCCCGTGGCATTGGCAGCACCAATGTTGTCAAGGTAGCTGATCTGCGATTCGTTATAGGGGAAGTTACCAGCCACCAGATAATTGGTACGTGTACCAAACGTCTGATAGGAGAAGCCCAACAGAGCTTCCAACGTGCCGGGTCCTACCGTACCGTTGTAGTTGGCTGTGTATTCAAGCAGTTTCGACAAACGGTTTATGTTATTCACGTTAGCGTATCCGCCCAGCCCCGTATTAGGATCAGCAAAAATATTGGCCGTTGACAGACCGGAAATGATCGTACCGGTCAACTGAGCGTTCAGGCGCGAGTCAATCGATGTGCTACGTGTTTGCGCCGAGTTGTCAACACCGAAGTTAGCTTTCAGCGACAGACTGGGTAATACTTGCCAGGTAGCACTGGCATTAGCCAGCGAACGGTTCGTGATACCGTTATCCTTGTAATATTCCAGGATAGCCGCCGGGTTCCGGAAACCACCACCAGCCAGCTGATAATAGGTACCATCAGCATTCCGTACAGGGTACGTTGGGTTAGCCGAAATAGCCGCGCCGATAATGTTACCATTGTAACCAGCGTTGTTATTGTTCAGCGTATACTGATCCTGGATGTTCGCAGTAGTTGCATTGACGGCCAGCGTTACTTTGTGGTTAAACAGGTCGTGTGAGGCATTGATACGACCCGTCACACGCTTCTGACCTGTGTTACGAATTGTACCCTGCTGATCCTGATAACCCAGCGAGAAATTGTACCGGGTAGTCTCCGTACCACCGCCGAAACTGGCATTATAAATCTGCGCTACCGACGTGCGGAACAAAACGTCCTGCCAGTCAGTGCTACCACCAGCGTTAACCGCAGCATCTGAGGCATTGCCACCAGCACGAGTGACACCAGCAATAAAGTCAGTTGCGTTCAACAGATTGTACCGTTTCAGCGGACTGGCAATAGCTGTCGATACGGACAGGTTCAACTGCGACTGGCCAACTTTACCCTTGCGGGTCGTAATCAGGATAACGCCGTTAGCACCCCGCGCACCGTAGATAGCCGCTGCCGACGCATCTTTCAGCACTGAGATATTTTCAATGTCGTTGGGGTTCAGAAACGCCAGTGGGTTACGTGGCGTCGAGGTGCCACCCGCACCAACGTCAACACCACCACTGCTGAAATCACCACCATCGAGAGGAACACCATCGACAACGTAAAGCGGGTTGTTACCAGCACGCAGCGAGGTTGCTCCCCGAATCTGCACGTTGATACCAGCACCCGGCTCACCGCTCGACGGTGTAATCTGCACACCAGCCACGCGGCCCTGCAGCAGTTGTTCCGGTGATGCGATAACCCCTTTGTTGAAATCTTTCGTACTCAACGTCGATACGCTACCGGTCGCGTCTTTTACTTTCTGCGTACCGTAACCAACGACGACAACTTCGTTCAGCGTTTTGTTGTCTTCAACCAGACTGGCGTCGATCGAAGCCCGCGAACCAGCAGCTACTTCCTGCGTCGTGTAACCGATCGAGCTGAATACCAGCGTAGAACCACCCGGCACGTTGGCCAGTTGGTAGGTACCGTTTCCATCGGTCGTCGTTCCTTTCGTGGTACCTTTAATCTGTACCGTAACGCCCGGCAGGCCAGCGCCGGTACCGTCCGTTACTTTACCAGAGATTGTCGTACCCTGCGCGAATACAGTCTGTGTGCTCAGCAGCGCACACAACAAAACAACCAGCATACCCAGTCGGGTCAGGACATGGCCGGGTTGCTTACGCCGAATACTGTCGGCGCGACCTACTAAGTAGGATTTGTCCATCATAGGTTTTGTAAAATTTAATGAATAAGACTTGGAGGGTGGTTATATTAATTGGCCGGTACACTCACTCTCTTCCGCAACCCTACATTATATACTGACGAATTTATACTAGCTATGTTGGTCTAATTCATTCGACAGCCTTATGTATTTATTACAGATTAAAGAAAATCATGCCAAGACCAGTTGGCAAAACTAATAGAATTACTCCTAATAATACAAAGCTATAATATCAAAATTTGCACAATGAGGGTTAAAATTGTATTATAGCGATGGGCTTAATTTCACTATTCCAAGCGAAATGACGAGCCGGAAACTATACTTATTCAAATAATTAATTGACAATCAGTCAACTATATCTGGACCTTTACCGCAACGATTGCTGTTCGTTATTTACTCATCATCCCCATTTTCTATCGGGAAATTGTGCGTTTAAAGGCTATTTTTGTATAAACTGTACCGGTCCCGTAACGCAGGCCGGTTAACTTGCCCGTATGAATGCTGCTTTTTTTCAGTCGCTGGCCGCTCAGCTAGATGGAGACCTGTTTGACGATACGACACAGCGAACCCTGTACGCGACCGACGCATCAGCTTATCGGGAAATGCCGATGGCTGTAGCGGTGCCCACCACGATCAATGATCTCAAAACACTGCTCACATTTGCCCGACAGCATAAAGTGCCGATCATTCCACGAACTGCCGGTACATCGCTGGCCGGACAGGTCGTCGGTAGCGGTATCGTGGTCGACGTATCCAAGCATTTCACGAAAATTCTGGAAATCAACCCGGATGAGCGCTGGGTACGGGTGCAGCCGGGCGTAATCCGTGATGAACTGAATCAGGCCCTGAAACCGTATGGTCTGTATTTCGGACCGGAAACGTCGACCGCCAACCGGGCCATGATCGGGGGGATGGTGGGCAACAATTCCTGCGGCTCCAATTCCGTCGTTTACCGGGCTACCCGTGAACATACGCTATCCGTGAAAGCACTGCTGGCCGATGGTAGTGAATTCGAATTTGGGGCAACATCGTCGGCCGATCTGGCGCAACAGCTCGATGTGGCCAACCGAAAAAATGGCACGGCTTCGCTGGCCGACCAGATTCTGCTGACAACGAATGCGATACTCTCGGATTCGGCTAATCAGGCGGAAATCCGGCGCAACTTTCCGAAGCAAACGATCGAACGGCGCAATACGGGGTACGCGCTCGACGCGCTGCTCGATATGGCACCCTACACCCCCGACGGGGATGATTTCAATCTGGCGAAATTCATCGCTGGCTCAGAGGGTACACTTTGTTTTCTGACGGAGATCAAGCTCAATCTGGTTCCGCTACCGCCGAAGGAAGGCGGTCTGGTATGCGTCCACTGCCGGTCGATTGACGAAGCACTGCGGGCGACGCTGGTGGCACTGAAATACCAGCCATACGCGGTCGAGCTGATCGACGACATTATTCTGGCCCGAGCCGACGAGAATCCGGAACAGCGGAAGAACAGCTTTTTCGTCCAGAAAACAGCCAGCGATACTTTTCCTATTATCCTCGTCGTCGATCTGTCGCGCGATACGCGGGAGGAAATTCAGGTACTGGCCGACAAGATGATTGCTGAGATGCAGACGGCGATGATGGGGTACCATTATCCGGTGCTGTATGGGGAGGATACCAGGAAAATCTGGACGCTGCGCAAGGCGGGTCTGGGTTTGCTGGGCAACCTGCCCGGCGATGCGAAAGCCGTGGCCGTTATCGAAGATACAGCCGTCGACGTGCAGGATTTACCTGATTTTATCCGTGACTTCAACGACATTCTGAGCGAGAATCAAATGTCGGCCGTTCACTACGCCCACGCCGGGTCGGGCGAACTGCACCTGCGACCGATCATTAACCTGAAAACCGTTGAAGGGCACCGGCAGTACCGGCTGATTGCCGAACAGATCGCGACGCTGGTTAAGAAATACGACGGGTCGCTGTCGGGCGAACACGGCGACGGGCGATTGCGGGGTGAGTTTATTCCGCAGATGGTTGGTCAGCACAATTACGAGCTGATGCGGCAGATCAAACATACGTGGGATCCCGACGGCATTTTCAACCCCGGCAAGATCGTGGAGACGCCCCCGATGGATACGTTTCTGCGCTACGAAGCCGGTCAGCAGACGCCCGATTTCCAGACGTATTTCCGCTACGAAAACCAGACGATTCTCCAGCACGCCGAGCAATGCAACGGCTCGGGCGACTGCCGGAAAACGGAACTGTCGGGCGGGACGATGTGCCCGAGTTACATGGCGACGCGCAACGAGAAAGACACAACGCGGGCGCGGGCCAATATCCTGCGCGAAATGCTGACGCGCTCCGATAAAGACAATCGTTTCGACAACAAGGAGATCAAGGAAGTCTACGACCTGTGTCTGTCGTGTAAGGGCTGTAAATCGGAATGCCCGTCGAACGTGGACGTTGCCAAGCTGAAAGCCGAGTTTTTGCAGCATTATTACGATGCCAACGGCGTACCGCTGCGGTCGCGCATGATCGCCAACTTCGGACGACTGTCGGGACTGGCATCGCTGGTACCCTGGGCGTACAATGGTGTGCTCGGAACCCCTGCCCTGCGCCGGATCGCGAACCGAACGCTTGGCTTCCACCCCGACCGGACAATGCCGCTACTCGACAAAACGACGTTGAAAAAGTGGTTCACGTCGCGCCGGTCAGCAGTAAAGGGTGATGTACAGAAAACCGTTTATCTGTTCTGCGACGAATTTACCAATTTCAACGATGTACCGGTGGGTCAGAAAGCGGTGCAGTTATTCGAGCGGCTGGGCTACACGGTCATTATCCCCGAACACGGCGAAAGCGGACGGGCCGCCCTGTCGAAAGGGATGTTGAAGATGGCGAAACGGATGGCCGATCACAACGTCCGCAGCCTGCGTGGCGTCATTACCACCGATACGCCCCTCGTCGGGCTGGAACCGTCAGCGATTCTGACCTTCCGCGACGAATATCCTGATCTGGTCGATGAATCGCTGGTTGATGATGCCAAAGCCTTATCGAAAAACGCGCTGACCTTTGAGGAATTTATCGCCCGCGAACTCGACGCTAAACGGATTCGCCCGGAGCAGTTTACGCAGGAAACACGGTTGATAAAATTACACGGTCACTGCCAGCAGAAGGCGGTATCGTCGCTGGTGCCGGGTAAGAAAGCCCTGTCGTTGCCGAAGAATTATACGGTTCAGCTAATTCCGTCGGGTTGCTGCGGCATGGCGGGGTCGTTTGGCTACGAAGCTGAGCATTACGACGTATCGATGAAGATTGGCGAGCTGGTGCTGTTTCCAACCGTCCGGCAACAACCGGACGATGTTATCATTGCCGCACCGGGAACGTCGTGCCGCCATCAGATCAAAGACGGTACGGCCCGCAAGGCGCAGCACCCAGCCGAAATTCTGTTTGATGCGCTATTGATAAAGAGTGAAAGAGTGAAAGAGTGAAAGAGCGATGGTGCCGGATGGTATTCGCTCTTTCACTCTTTCGCTCTTTCGCTCTTTAAAAACGGCCACTGCCGCCGGTAGCGATTGAACAGTAGGAACGCGACAACACCCAATGCCATTACAACCAGGCCGGAGAGCATAAACGTTGGTTTTGTCGACGCGAAAATCAGCAGCCATACGCCGATAGCCAGCACCACCGGGAGGGGGTACAACGGCATGCGAAAAGGAAATGTATCGGCCGCCCGACGGCGGTGCAGCAGCAGCAAACCAATAGCCTGCCCGACGAACTGCACCAGAATACGCATCGCCAGAATCCCGTCGATTACGTCGCTAAGCCGGAATAGCAGACTGAATACAAAGCCAAGTCCGCCAAGAAACAGCAACGACACGTACGGAAATTGGCGTGTCGGGTGCAGTTTGGCGAATACGCGCAAAAACTGCCCATCGACGGCAGCGGCATATGGCACGCGTGAGTAACCGAGCAGCACCGCAAACAGCGACGAAAACGCCACGACCAGCACCAGCAACGTAGCGACCCTGGCCACACCGGGGCCGTACAACGTTTCGATAAACGTACTGACAATGAACTGACTATGCTGCGCATGTTGCCACGGCACCACGCTGACGACACTCAGGTTCATCAGTAAGTACAACACCGCAATACCAACGACGGAGATAAACATACTGGCGGGTATGTTGCGCGTCGGCTTCTGGATTTCTCCGCCCAGATGGCAGACGTTATAATAGCCGAGATAGCAATAAATCGTCTTGACGGTAGCCTGCCCCAGACCCACGGCCAGTACACCTCCGCTTACTGAACTCACCGACGACAGCGTCTGCGACAGCGGAATCTGAACATTAGTCAACCCCCCGACGATGATCCAGCCGAGTGTCAGTAGCACGGCCCCCCACATAATCACACCGATGGTGCCAATCGAGTCGATTTTGCGGTACAGCAGCACGATAATCAGGAGGACGATACCGCCCGAAATCGCTTTGCGCTGCCACTCATCGAGCGGAGTCAGGTACGACACGTATTGCGCAAAGCCAATGGCTCCCGACGCCAGTACCAGCGGAGCCTGAATCAGCGTCTGCCAGACGTACAGAAACGACAACAGCCGTCCCCAGCGCTGTTCACCGTAGGAAATTTTCAGAAAGTTGTAGCTGCCCCCTGCCTGCGGAAAAGCCGCGCCCAGTTCCGCCCAGACAAAGGCATCGATCAGTGAGACGACGGCACCCAGCACCCAGGCCCACAGAAACAACCCGCCACCCAGCGTTTTGATAACCAATGGCAGCACCACAAACGGCCCGATACCGACCATATCGATCATGTTCAGAGCTGTACCCTGAAGCAGATTGAGTCGGCGGGGTAAATTAGTGGGTACCGGAGCAGTCGGTTGACCAGACGAGCCAGTCGATGCAGCGTTCGACAAGGGAGTACGAATTGACAGGGAAGCCGGCGGTGGCCCATGCGTGTAAGGTCGGATCAGGGCTAAAAGTTCGGTTTAAACGTTCCGAACCCCGTTTTGCCACTACCCATATAAAAGTCCGGCCCGCTATCATGCAGGCCGGACTTCCCGAACGATTAGCTAATCAGCGGATGATTAATTCAGCAATTGGTCGAATGTCAGGCCGATGTAATAAGTCGTACCGACGTACGAACTGCCGTATGCCTGAAAGTACGGTTTTCCGAACAGGTTCGTAGCCCCGACTTTCACAATCGATTTCAGGCTCGATACTTTGTAGTTGACCTGCGCATCGAAGTTACTGATCGCCGGTACGATGGCGTTGTCGTACAAAGGCACCCCCGCTTCCGACGGCACGGCGAAGCCTTCCCAGATAAACTGGTCCTGATGTTTGAACGTCACGGCGAAACCGATGTTCGAGTTTACCAGACTGCGCTTGCTGAACCCGACATTCCACCGGTACTTAGGGGTGTTGAAGCCGGACGTCTGCAACTCGGCTGAAGGAGTAAAGTTATTCAGCGTGTTGTTGGCGATATTACCCGATAAACCGTATCCCTTGTTCAACTGGTAATTCAGCCCGACGGCCCAGCCCGATGTCGTAATTTTCTCGCTGCTGTTAGCTGGCATCGAATACACATTCCGTGTACTGCCACTCAATACGCCCGAAGCTACGGGCAACAAGCCCGGTGCCAGCGATGCGGTTGGCTGAATCAGCACGACGTTACCAATGAAATTTTTGTACACACTGTAGTAGTAGTAGGCATCGACAAACAGCCGCCGGTTGACGACACCCCGATAGCCAACTTCATAGCTGGCTACGCGCTCCGGCTTAAACTCTTTGCGCTGGTAGGGTTGCAGACTACCCAGGTTGTTGTTGACAGCCAGCCCTTGCACTACCGTTGCGGTGTTGGCTTGCAGAGCACCCGGCAACGCAGCCGCCACCCGCTGACTGATAAGAGCCGCAGCCGCAGCCGCCGGTACTTGCCCGGCCGCAACAGCCGCGTTTACAGCGGTTGTGACCTGATTGGTAACCTGCGCCGTGATGAGTGCAATCGCCTGTGTGCGCGTATCGGGATTTGCCAGACTACCCTGAACGGCCGCGCCGAAGTTGGCTACGTCGGTACGTGAATACGCATTGCCTTCCAGCCCGTAGCGGTTATACGCTTCCGGCAAGCCACCGATCAGCCGCGCCAATGGGGTGACAAGGTCGATATACTGGTTCTGCGTGGTCGGGATGCGGAAACCAGTCTGGTACGACAGCCGGAAATTATGCTCGCCAAATGTAGCTACGGCCGATACACGGGGGGTAAACTGGCCCTTAAAATTCTGGTTTTTGTCGTACCGAACCGATGCCGTCAGTTTCAGATGTTCGCTAAATAACGACTTACTGGCCTGCGCGAACCCGCCAAACTCATGGATAGGAATGGTGCCCGTACGGCCATCGACCTTATCGGCAAACAGCGTACCGTCGGAGCGAAGCTGATACATCCGGTAGTTGGCCCCCGCCAGCACTTCGGCAAACCGGATTATGTTTCTGAAGTTGTACAGTCCCTCGGCATGGTACAGGTTCGACTTGTCTACGAAAGCACCGCCGTTCTGTGAAATTGGCGTATTACGTACTTGCTCATACAGGGTGTTATAGGCATCCGTACCGGGTAGCGGCCGACCCTGATCGGCTACACCACGGGCGGTTAGCTGAGCCGCGTCGTCGGCTTGCCCCGCACCGCGCGCGCTTGCGTAGGCACCCACATACTGACCGAACCAGTCCTGATCCGATTTCCAGGCCCGGTTCATCTGGATACTGGCCAGTCCCGCTGTGTACGATTTACCCGACCGTTCCTGAGTGGTATAGGCCCGCAGGGTCAGGTTGGTACCCCGCAGTTCGATCTTGGCCTGCGCCAGACTGAAATCCCGTAGCGCATACCGGCCGTTACCCGTGTAGACCGTCGTTGCAAAACCATAATTAGCCTGCCCGATCAGCTCCAGCCCTTCCGACAGCTGATAATGCACGGCTCCGTTCAGCTTCAGACTCTTCGTGTTGTAATCGACCAGATTGGCTTCGGCATAACCCGTCCGGCTGACGTTGACATTGGGTATCAACGCCAGTGCTCCCGCCGGAATTCGCCCAGCCGTCACCAGCGATTGACCAACCGACAGCATATTCGCCTGCGCTTCGTCGCCGTACACGTTTACACCATCGTAATTGAGTGCCGTTCCCGCGCCCCGGTTCGGATCAGCCGCCCCGAAATTGCCGTTGACAGCGTTCAGGTTGGTATAATTAGTGGCCTGCCAGTCCTGCGCCTTGATGTACGACAGATTGACTTTGAACGCCAGCTTGTTGTTGAAAGCTTTGGCGTAGCGCACCGAAGCGTCGTAAAAACCCGTCGACGGTGTTGTCCGGTTGCTGGCGTTCATCACGCCGGTTTTCACGTTGGCACTCAGCCCCTGATACAGAAACGGGCTTTTGCTGTTCAGCAAAATCAGCCCCTGAATGGCGTTTGGGCCGTATAAAGCCGAAGCTGCACCGGGCAAAATCTCGACACTTTCCACGTCCTGCTCAGGAATACCGGTGATGTTGTCGACTGGAAAGTTCAGGCCCGGTGCCGAGTTGTCCATGCCGTCGATGAGCTGCACCGTACGTGGGTTACCCGTTGCGCCGAAGCCACGCATATTGAGCGATTTGAACAACACGCCCTGCGTAGCCGCATCGACGCCTTTCAGGTTCGCCAATCCATCGTAGAAGTTGGCCGATGGCGTTTCGCGAATGGCGCGAATGTCCATTTTCTCCACCGCAACCGGCGATTTCAGCACGTTTTCTTCGACACGCGATGCCGAAACGACTACCTCCTGCCCTAGCATAACCTGCTCTTTCAGGGCAATGTCGACATCCGTGCGGTTACCGTTGACAACGATCGTCTGGGTCTGAAAGCCAACGCCCGTTATGGCCAGCGTAAAGGGGGGTGGGGTATTGACCGATAGCGAAAACTGCCCTTTCTGATCGGTAATCGTACCGACAACTTTTCCAACAACGGCAATACTGATTCCGGCCAATGGCTCTCGTTTCGATTCATCAGTAATCCGACCTGACACACGTGTCTGAGCCATGGCGGCCAGACTTAGCAAGCTTAAAAAACAGGTCAGGTAAAGCGCGTAGGTAGTGGTTTTTTGCATAATCCGTTAGTAAATGGTCAACATCAGGTGTAAATGGTTCTTGTTAGGTAAACATACGGATAAGCATAAGTTTTATATTATTTTTTCTTGGCATTTCATAAAATTATTTTTCAGGCTAAGTCTGTAATCAGTTGACTATTAACAATTTATAAGTCTCCAGTTGGTGACAAAAGTAGTATGCACGCATACAGTGTTCAGCCTGATACCAGCCGCCCTGCTTCAACCATTTCGCATTCATGCTCAGCTAGTTAGTATATCCGGCCGGTACTCTTCCTTTCGTCTGTATTCCCAAACTTCTCAACTGTTTCGGTTACCATGAAGCATTCAATTGACACGAGTCCTCTTTTAAATCTGACGGATTCGACCGGCCGTCGTAGTTTCCTGAAAGCGTCGGGGCTGCTGGCCGGGGGAACGTTGCTAAGCAGTCTGCCAGGCGTGGCGTTTGCCAGTGGCTACCACACCTCCGCGAACGACGTTATCAAAGTCGCGCTGATCGGCTGTGGCGGACGCGGTACGGGCGCTGCCCAGCAGGCACTGAGCACAAAGCAGAATGTAAAAATTGTGGCGATGGCCGACGCCTTCCGCGACCGGCTCGATGAGTCCTACAAGGCCCTGACCGGACGTGGCGCTAAAGCCGCCGACGGATCGGCGAAGGTCGACGTGCCTGAGGATCATAAGTTTGTCGGTTTCGACGCGTACAAGCAGGCAATTGCGCTGGCGGATGTCGTTATTCTGGCAACGCCACCGGGCTTTCGTCCCAGCCATTTTGAGGAAGCCGTTCGGCAGGGCAAGCACATTTTTATGGAGAAACCGGTTGCTACCGACGCGCCGGGTATCCGGCGGGTGCTGGCGGCTGCGGAAGAAGCCAAAAAGAAAAAGCTCAATGTCGTCGTGGGTCTGCAACGGCGCTACCAGCCCAGCTACCGCGAGATGATCAAGCGGATTCAGGACGGAGCCCTTGGCGATATTGTGGGTGGCCAGGTGTACTGGATCAGCGGGGGGGTCTGGCATAAGCCACGCCAGCCCCAACAGACCGAAATGGATTATCAGATGCGCAACTGGTACTACTTCAACTGGCTGTGCGGTGATCACATCAACGAGCAGCACGTCCATAACATCGACGTAGCGAACTGGGTCAAAAACAGCTATCCCGTGTCTTGTCAGGGGACGGGTGGCCGGCAGGTTCGGAACGGCAAAGATGACGGCGAAATTTTCGACCATCATATCGTAGACTTTGTTTACGCCGATGGCACAACCATCAATAGCCAGTGCCGACACTACGAAGGTACTTTTAGCCGGGTCGACGAACTGTTTCTGGGCACGAAAGGTAAGGTTGAAGGAATGGAGAAGCGGACCAGTGCCCTGATGGGTTACAACGGCCAGCCTATCTATACGCACGACGCCAAAGCGGATGGTAATCCGTATCAGATCGAGCACGACGAACTCTTCGCGGCCATTGCCAAAGGCGATTACAAATTTGCCGACGCGGAACGGGTGGCGAAAAGCACCATGACGGCCATCATGGGCCGTATGGCGACGTACTCGGGTAAGGTTGTCAAATGGGACGAAGCGCTAAACTCGCAGATTGATCTGTTCCCCGAAAAACTGGCCTGGGATGCTATGCCCAAGGTTCTGCCCGACAAAGACGGTTTTTATCCCATTGCCGTACCGGGCAAAACGGTAACGGTTTGAGAGAATCAGAAAATGTTAATAATAGAGCCCTCGCTGTTAGACCTACCAGACTTAACAGTGAGGGCTTTGTTGTGTTCTATCACATCACAACAATGATCACAGAAGAGCAAATTTCTAATTTTATCAATCCTGTATACTGGTCTTTGCATCTATGCAATGTAGCCATATCAGAAATAAAAATATTGTCAGTTCCAAGAGAGTCAATGGTTGAACTTTCACTCGTGAATAACCACACCTTTTCTCTTTATCGATCTACGTTACAATATTGTTTTGTAATGGAGTATTGTAAGCTTCTAGAAACGGATGATAGAAGACGAAACCACCATGTTGCCTCCCTGTATCGCTTGAACACAAAAATTCTGCACACTAAAACTACGTTCAAAGATATACACATGCTTAATAACAGCTATTTAAATGAAATAACAAACAGCAAATTATGTAATAGTATTAAACGTCTGAGAGATAGCAAATTCGCTCATTCAGATAAGCATGCTGTTAACAAACCATTCGAAATAGCAGGTTTTTCGCTAAATATGGTAGAGGAAGTATTTCTCCATCTTAAAACTATGAAGATGGTACTTATTGCTGAGTGAGTAAGTCTGTTAATATTTGTGCTTTGGCTCGTTATGGCT